>JAJCZX010000001.1 GCA_029262195.1 Gemmatimonadota bacterium
ACCGATCTTGACCTCGGCATATTGGGCATACACCTGGCTTGGGCTCAATAGGATAATATCCGGAGGGATGATGTCACCCCCGCACCCACCTCCACCGACCGCAGCCGTTTCACCTCCAAAAGCGAAGGCTTCACATCCACCTCCTGCCCCCGCCGCCTGCACTCCGCCACCAGTGCCCCTCCCCTGGCCATTGTCCTGCGCGAAAGCCTCGCCACCAAAAGCAAAAAAGAAAACCGCAACCACTAATCCGATAACCAACCGTTCGATACGCAACATCGTTCACCACTCCAGATGAAGTTTCCAAGATTTCACTGGAGTGGCATAAAGCAGTTAATGTGCCAAAATCAAAATAAAGCTAACACCCTACACCACAACAACTTACGAGAAGCCACATCCTTCGGGACGGTGTGCCATGACTCACGGTGACAATCTCATTGACACACAGACAGACCAGAATCATCCGAAATCAATCAGCAACTCCGCCCCCCGCCATCTGCGGCCGCCTTATTCGCAATTCCCTCATCCGGCGGTAAAGCGTGCTGCGACTCACACCTAACTGTCTCGCCGCCCTACCAACATCCCACCTGACCTGCTCCAACACCGTCTCCAGATCCCCATCCTCCACCCTTGGGAAGTCGAGGTGGTGGGCGCAGATCTTCTCTTCATCAACCGTCACCGAAAGCCTCTGAATCACTGCTTTGAGCTCCCGGACGTTGCCCGGCCACGAATACTTTTTGAATTTTTCAACCAGGCACCGACACATTTCTGATCCGGAGAAAGTTTGGCTGGCGAACCACTCGGCAAGGCGATTAATGTCGGTTCCGCGTTCCCGAAGGGGGGGGACTTCAATCGTGATCACACCAAGGCGATACAACAGATCAGGCCTGATCCGACCCTCGGCCAACATTTGCCCGGGAGACATTGAGGCCGCAGCGACAACCCTGAAGTCGGACCGACTCTTACTTGAAGCACCGAGCGGGCGAAAGAGACGGTCCTCAATAACCCTCAAAAGTTTGGCCTGTAGATGCAGTGGCATCGAGCAGATTTCGTCGAGAAAAAGCGTCCCGCCGTTGGCAGCGGCAACAAGTCCTTTGCGATCGCCGACTGATCCAGTGAAGGCACCCTTTTTCCACCCGAACAATTCTCCCTCAAACATCCCATCAGAAAAAGCCGCACAATTTATGTCTACAAATTCACCGCTCCGAGCGTCGCTTAGATCATGCAGTGATCGGGCAACCAGTTCCTTACCAGTACCAGTTTCTCCGACAACAAGTACCGGTACATCGGCGCGGGCCGCCCGATGCACCAGGTGGTAAAGCTCTCGCATCCGGGGATGCACCCCAACCATTCCTGGTAGTGTCAGTGGTTCCTTCACCGTGTATCGTCCACCCATAATCCCTCCACAGATTGTAGTGCATCGTCACGCATGCGTTCAGAAACTTCCTGAGTTATTTCGTCGTCGTCCAGAATCGTGGGTGTAATGAAGAAGAAAAGTTCGGTTTCGGTCTCGGTCGTTCTTTCGGACCCAAACAGCCCACCCACAAGAGGGATTTGCGATAGGATCGGAATCCCACTTTTCGTTATCTCCCGTTGCATTTCCTTCAGGCCGCCTAACACAACAGTTTGCTCGTTACGCACCAACACCACCGTTTCAGTTTCCCTCGTTGAAATAACCGGGGCATCGAACTGAGTTTCGGCGGTAGCCGCGTTTACTTCCTGGCGGATCAAGAGAGAGACGTAACCATCGGCGTTGATTGTAGGCAGCACCGTCAGTCGGGTACCCACATCTCTGTATTGAACGACCTGGTCACGGGTGGGAGAGTCGGTCGGGAGACTCCGGCTCACCTGCACAAACGGTCGCTGGCTTCCCACAAGGATTCTGGCTTCGTGGTTGTTGGCGGCCAGCAGCACGGGTCTGGAAAGAATCCGCGCATCACCGCTGGCAACCGATGTCGATAGAATTCCATCAAGGTCGAACGAACCGAGCTTCATCACCTGCAGCGCAAAATCGCCCAGTCCTCCGCCTCCGAGCAAAGAGCCCGACAACTCGCCGTCACCGTTATCGATCGACACCCCGCCGAACGTACCGTCGACGCCCAGGTTGAACCCGCTGCTCTTCCTCATCTCGACAATCATTACCTGCACCAAAACCTGAAGGGGTCGTACATCCAATTGCTCCACCGCCTGCTTGATTAGCTCAAAGTCCCGGGCAGTCGACCTAACCAATAGAGAGTTTGTCATTTCGTCGGGGACTATGTTCACGGGGCCGCTGATTGACGCTGATGCTGGGCCGCTGATGGGCGCAGATTGGTCGGGAGTGTCGTTCGGAGAGACGTTGTTGCGTCTCAGTTCGTCGCTCAGGGTGCCATCCGAGAACCCCGCACTCCCCCCTCCTCCCACCACCCCGTAAAGTTGGCCTACTGTGGAAGCGATGGCGGAGGCTCGGGCGTGACTGAGCTTCAAGACGTTCATCTCCATTATGGGCTGGGAATCAGGTTCAGCCGTGCCTTGATCGCGACCTCTCCTCGAATCATCTATCTGCCGAACCCGATAGAACGCGCTATCGGCCACGAACTCAAGATCATGTGTCTCAGCGAGACCTCGTATCAAACCAGCAATTGAACTCTGGGCCATGGGAGTGGGTGAGTCGAGCGTTACGCGGGTGCCCGGTACGTTGCCCACCAGAAGCGGACGATCCAGGTATCTACCCAACCCCTGGAATACAGCCCGTAACTCAACGTCTTCGAAACGCACCACAACTGAATCCTGCTGCGCCACTAGAGGCGTGGAAGCGACAATTGCCCCGAGCGCCAGTCCAAAACCAATCCTATTCATCTTTCACCAGCCCGACGGTAACTGTATCAGAGTCAACTTCAAAAACCGCTGAGTCGCCGAATACGGCCAGCAGAGTAACTCCGGCAATCTGTTCTTTAAGCGCCAACAGCGCAGTTTGATTCGGATTCCCCGATAGCCCCCTTACCAGAGCTATTGGTTTTTCGCCCTGCACCAATCCAACCAACTGCACTTCACCTGTTCGTTGGAAACCACCGGGAGAGTTCAAGGATCTTGGCAAAATGGGAGTCCGCCCGGGATGGAAAAGATTCCTCTGAAGCAGGGGCTCCAGGTCTACCGACGGCTTCGTTCCGACCGACGCATTGGCCGGGGCGGAAATCGTTGTCGCCGAAGCGTTCGGCACTGGAAATCGCATTCTCGCAACCGTCCACAATGCTCCCGCCCCACTAACCAGCATCACTCCGGAAACGAGGTATCCATAAAACACTTTCATATGCCTTCTCCTCCCATAATCCAGCCACTGACCCGCAAGTTGGAACGAAGCACTGCCGTACCGTCCCCCTCCCCTCCGGAGTTTTCAACACTCAACTCCTCTAATGACAGGAGCCTGCCGTCTCTCTCGACATGGGCGATAAAAAGCAGAAGCCCTTCCAGGTCGCTCTCCATTTCCATGTCAACACTCAAACGGGTAAAACCACTCGCACTGCTATCGCGAGCCGATTCAAGCCTGGCGACCGTAACACCGTAACTTGCCGCCCAACCCTGAAGGCTTGCACCTATTGCGGCCACGCCTTCGGCTCGGGAACCAGAACCAATCAGCAAAGGAGCCAATGCAACGATGTCAGAAGCCCGCACGCTCAACCCATCTCGTAGCGATTGTTCCGCACCTACAAGCGCCTCGGCGCGAGCGAGTAAAGCCTGGGATTGATCAACATCGGTCCGAAGTTGTCGATATTTATCGGTGAGTACGGGCACACCTCGCACACCCAACCCGAGCGCAATCACCACCGCTCCAATTAAAACCGATTTACGCTCCCTCTCAGTCATGATCGGATCTCCAAAGAAACGTGAGCCCAAACCGCTCCAGAACCCCCGTTGCGGTGACCTCCCGTGTGACCGGGCCAACCAATTTTGGTAATTCGAACCGAGGGAATCTCTCTAGCAACGCGACCACCGCCGCTGCACTCGGCGCAACACCAGCCACGGTGACGTTTGCACCGGATCGTCGGATCGACACAAGGTGAACCGAGTCCGACAGCGACTCGGTCAGCAAACCCAGCAATACGACATCATCAGATCGCGCCGCGATGGCATCCGCCATGGTGTCCAGCGCCTGGTCAGCTCGATCGACATCCGACTGGAGGCGCAAAACTTCAGAAATTTCCGGTTGCAGCTCGGTGAGGCGGTTTGTTGCGTCGTCGCGCACGTTGTTGAGGCGGATTCCATAGAGTGCGATGGCTCCAAGCCATAATCCGACAGCCACCACAATGGCAGCAACAATTCGCCTGCGATGCACTTTATCACGAAGGGCCCGATCATCTGGTGATTCGAAAACCAGATCGGAACGCTGGATCGCGACTGCCCATGCAATCGCGGCCCCCTCGCCGTCCCCGCCCGCGCCAAAGCCCTCGAAGTCCCTGGGCACAAATTGTCGCGCACCGTTTTGAGGACCCCGTCGAATACTTAAAACTGAAGCCTCTGAAACTTCAACGGTTTCAAAGAATGCTCCCACAGTTCTTACCCACTCACCATCGTCCACTGCAGTACCAACTACGTGAGTCGCAGGGGACACTCTAGGGACTCCCAACCCGGCAGTGACAACAGCCCCCGTCACACTGGCCAAAAATTTGGAACCGATCGCTGCTGCGAACACCTGCCCCGATCTGCTACGACTCGCCACCGCGATCAACGGGTCGCCGTTTTTCAAGAACCACCTGGGGGACTGCGTTGATATTAGGCGACCGAGATCTTTGCTCTTCACGGGAGGCACATCGTTAAGGACCCTTACCTGGCAAAGATCCGACTCAACAGCCAACCCAACGGCCGAAGGATGTCGAGGGAGTTCATTGGACAACTCCGACATTGCAGCGGACAAATCAGCGTCGTCGTCGAAAGAGTACGACCCCGCCCAGATCGGTTTCTTCCCGTCAACGGCCACCGCGGTCAACGCACCCTTCGACATCGAAATCCCGAGCCGCATCAGAACAACTCACGTCCCACGATGGCAATCCGGCTGCCCGAACGCACCCAATCTTCGGCGACTGCCGGGATAGCCTTCTGATTCACGATCCCAACGCCAACCGCCCGTACCTTCGACGGTTGAAACTGCACCCGAGAAGAGAGTTCAGCGTAGCGAGTCATGACCGAATCTTTTTTTGGTGCCGGCAAGCGATTCAGTAGTTGCTGGAGGTTGTCTATTCTCCGGATTGCGATGAGAAGTTCAACAATCTCATCATCAAAACCAGGGAGTGTGAGTAGTTGTTCTCTGGAAGCCGTATTGAGATCAAGCCGGGCGGAGTCAGCCGGCTTGATTTTCAGTAAACAGCCGACACCCGTATCCAAACGCAGCGTGTCCAGCTCCGCGGAGAGAGCGCCCAGGTCCTGCCACAACGAATACCTGTCATCCGAGAGAGCTGCTTCGAGCGTTGCTCGACCAACTGCCAGACAGGCGTCCCCCGCCCATCTAGCGCGTATCCCGCTAAGCCGGTAGGAGGATGTGGCAATACCGCGCCTGGCAGTCCCTAACCCGGTGACTACCAGGGTGCCCGCAACGGCCACCACCCAGAGTACCACCACCAGGGCCACGCCACGGCGATTCATCCGCGAATCCCCATGTGCAAAAGGAGCGTGTCCGCCTGACCTGACTGAAACAGATATCGCAGCCGCAGAGCAACGGGCGCAGACACTGGTGAAACCCACTCGGAGACCCAACGAGAATCGGCTCCGTAGTCCAATAGATAATCAGCACCAAAGGCCACGATTGAATCGGCAACGACCAGCGTGTCGGGACGGCTGCCCTCGATCGGGGTGACCACAGCTACCAGCTCCGCACCGCGCCGTCCTATTTGTACGAGCGTGACTCCTCGTGAAAAACGGCCCCGCGAGAAGAAATCAAGGTAGTCTGATTCAACACCACCGGTTTCGCCGTTCACACCGGCAAACCCTCGATTGGGCGACGATCCTACAACGACGCTCCCCACCACACCAACCATCCAGGCATACCTATTGCCCAGCCGATCGTTCTCCAGTGCAGCATTCTCAGCCCGCTGCACTCCATCGGTCACTGCTCCCAGAGTCTGGTGTGCCAGAGTTCCAACCATTACCAGCAACACCATCGCGACCATAACTTCAACCAGAGTGAAACCGCTACGATCCCGCATCTTCCCCCCTGCCCCGGTATATCACCGTCGAAAGTGAAGCCGTGCCTGCCCGCCCCACGGAGATCCTGAATACATCCAGCCCCACCCGTTGCACCTGCACCTTATATTCTCCCACCGCGGTATTGCCGCGCCGGAGTTCGAGGTCGCGCCGGTTTAGCAGAGTGTAGGCTGACAAAAGTCGGTCAGCATCCCTGGCCGATCTTTCTTCTTCTATGACCTGCGTTTCCAGTCGTATCGTCTGAGCGGAAACATCAATCAATGCCAGGCCAACCGACCCCAGAATGGCCAGCGCAACCAGTACTTCCAGAAGCGAGAAACCCGATGCGCTATTCAAGGGACGTCCTTCCCGTCCACTCATCGACTGTGACGCGGATGGAATCGCTCACGAGAACCCCGGAGGCTGATCCATCCGGGAAGAAGGTCAACGAACCGTAGGCGCTCGAAACCTGCACCGGTATTTCGTGTTCGATTGAGCTGTCTCGTGCTATCGCAAGCGCCTGTCGAAGCTCCGACCGGTCTCCATTCTCGATTGACGTAACCGAAAGCCCGACAACCATAAAGAGTGCAGACATGATGACAAGCACCACTGTCAGTTCGACCAGGGTGAAGCCGGATTGGTTCATAGTAGACCCGACCTGATACCGTAGACGGCCTGAAGCAATGCCAGCGCGACAAAACCAACGACTCCGCCAAAACCCACAATCAACGACGGCTCAATAAGCTTGATTAGCGTTTGCAGCGTACGACGGCCCTCACTGCGGGCGAGGGTACTTGCGTGGCTCAACAAAGTCGGTAGCCGCCCTGATTCTTCACCAGCCGCTATCAACTGGATGGCCTGAGACGTTAAAGCCCCCTCTGACTTCAGCGATTCGGCCAACCGGTGTCCAACGCGAACTTTTTCTGCAGCTCGCAAGAGACGGCTCGCGATCTCTCTGTCCCCTGCGGCTCGCGAGGATGTTTCAATCGACGACAACATCGGAGCGCCCGTTTCCAACAATGCTCCCAGCGCAGCGGACGCCCGCGCAGTAGCAAACGACAATCTCAGCCGTCCGAGTACTGGAAACTGAAGTAAGGCTGCGTGCCCCTGGGAGCTGTTCAGCCAGCGGCCGAGGAACACACCGGAGAGTCCGGCCCCTACCAATAGCCACGGCCACGAATGCTGAACAAAACTCGAAAGACTCACCAGAGCAGCCGTTGCTGGCGGCAATTCAATCCCATCGAACAGCATCACAAAGCGCGGCAACACCCCTACTACCAGAACCAGAACCGCTGTAAGACCAACGGCTACCAGCACGGCGGGATAGGCCATTGCCGATACAATTTCGGAGTTTAATTCATCGTCCTGTTCAAGTTGATCCGCTGCGTTGGAAACTGCCCGCGCCAGACCAGTACTTTCTCCCGCCCGTACAAGCCCGATAATCATCGGAGGAAACACATCAACTGCGTCTAACGCAGCACCGAGCGCCATACCCTCTCGGACACCCGTCTTGATTCGCTCCACGGTACCAGCATGCCGGTCACTAACACTGACCATCGACAATGCTCTATCCAGCGGAATACCAGCTTCAAGCAGATTTGACAGGCCTCTGAAAAACAGCGCTCCATCCTTCAGGGAAAAACGGCGGGCCTGTGAAACTGGGACAGCTTTAAGTTTCGTCGCCCAGATATTACGAGACTGAAGCAGGCTGAGAGCATCGCCTTCGGAAGCTGCCGACAGTTTGCCTTTCTTGATCACACCGTTGGGCTCGGCGAATTCGTAAAGGAAATCGGTCACCGGTCCGACTCCCAAGACCTGACATCAACGTCTTCGCCTTCGCCCCCTGAAGCACCATCTCTACCCAATGTGGATAGGTCGTACGCACGTGGGTTTTGTTGACCAGGACTCTCGTACACATAAGCTCTACCCCACGGATCAGTCGGGATTGGTTTTCTGGTGTAAGGGCCGCGCCAACGGCGCGGACGCGGGTCAACGGTCGGCTCTTCCCAGAGGGCCGATAGACCTTGCGCCGTAGTGGGGTAATTGCCATTGTCCAGACGGTACGAGTCCAGTGCCAGACCCAGGAGTTCGATCTGGGCCCGCGCAGCACCCGAGTTTGCGTCGCCCACATTTTTGAAGACCGCAGGGCCCACGAGTCCAGCGAGAACCGAAATCACCAACAGCACCACGATCATTTCGATGAGAGTGAAACCTCTAGTCGATCGTAACACGCATCACCTCCTCAATCGTCGTCACTCCTGCCTGCACCTTGGCCCAACCATCGTCGCGCAAAGTCCTCATCCCTTTGCCCACCGACAGACTCCGAAGCTCAGCCCGGGTGGGATGACGAGCCAGGGCTTCCTTCATCTCTTCGTCGACAACCAGAAACTCAAATATCCCCGTGCGCCCCCGGTACCCCGTGCCTCGACAGGCACCGCACCCCTTTCCTTTCAAAAGCTCCGCGGCTCCGACAGGCTTGCCTGCCAGGAGGGCAACGGTTTGCGGGTCTGGTGAATAGCCGGTACAGCATTCGGAACAGATTTGTCGCACAAGCCTCTGAGCGAGAACCCCTTCAAGCGTCGACGCAACCAGATAGTCTTCCACTCGCAGGTCCATCAATCGTGGGATCACGCTGACAGCATCGTTTGTGTGAAGAGTGGAAAAAACGAGGTGCCCGGTCATGGCAGCGCGGATCGCTATATCCGCGGTTTCCGAATCCCGCATTTCACCCACCATTACTACGTCCGGGTCATGCCGCAGGACACTTCGCAGCACCGTAGAGAAATCGAGACCCGCCTTTACATTGACCGGCACCTGGTTAATTCCGGGTAATTGGAACTCCACAGGGTCTTCGACCGTGATGACCTTTTCCTTCGTGGTGTCCCGCAAAGCCAGGGCCGAATAGAGCGATGTTGTTTTACCACTGCCGGTGGGACCGGTAACCAGAATTATGCCGTTTGGCTTTCGCACCAATGCGGCAAAGGAATCCAGTACCTCCGGGTTCATGCCCAACTCTTCCAGTTCGACCGGACGACCTCCATGATCGAGGAGGCGCATCACAACACCTTCGCCGTGCAGCGATGGCATCGTCGAGATTCGCAGATCCAGTTCCCGGTCCTCAAGTCGGACACGGATGCGTCCGTCCTGGGGAATCCTTTTTTCGGCGATATCAAGGTCGGCCAGCAGCTTGATGCGGGACACAACCGCACGATACATCGACAGCGGCGGCGCATCGGATTCTGCTAACACTCCATCGACCCGAAACCTCACCCGGGGGCCGTTCTGGTCAGCTTCGAGATGAATGTCGCTGGCTCCAGCGGCATGAGCATCCCGAATGGTCATCGACACGTACCGCACGACGGGAGGCTGATTGGCCAGGTCTTTTACATCCGAAAGCGACACGTCTTCAGCGTCATACAACCCGTGCCCGTTTACCTCCCCAACCATTTCAACAACAGACTGCCGAGCATCGATGGCGCGTTGGATAGCCTCTTTGAGGGAGTGCTCAGGCGCATCAACCAATTCCACCTGCGCATCAAAGACCAGAGCCACATCATCCAGCGCCTGAACGTCCGGGTCACCGAAGGCAGCGACCCGAACCGTGCCCGATTCAACTCCAAGCGGAAGAATCTTGTAATTGAGCAGATACTCCCGCGTGAAAACCTCGGGCAAGGTCAACTGACATTTGAGCGGGTCCTGGTTTTCCATTCCGGTGTCTCCATCACGCATACCGGAACCCACAGGGAAGGAACGTGCCACGTTGGAGAGAACAGGAGAACTCCTCGCAAACCGCAGAATCACGACGATCTGCAAGGGCCCGTTCGTCGGACAGATAAGTCAAAAAGTGTTACCTGCACACTCCCCGGGTGTATCCTACCCAGTTATCTTAAGCAACTGATGTTTTCTTGAGAAAACGATGCAGAGTTTTACGACTAACCCCCAGCTCCCGCGATGACGCTGATTTGTTCCCGCCGTTTCGCTCCATCACGCCCGGCACCCGCTCAGTCCAATGGGAGGCCCCCCGACTTACCCGGTCCGGCAACCGACCAAACGTAAAGAGGTGCTCCACCGCTCTTTCCAATTCACGCACGTTGCCGGGCCAAGGATAGGCCATCATCGCATCCATTGCGGCATCGTCGACAGTCGCGCACTCAAAACCGCACTCGTTTTGCTTCGACTCAACAAAATGCTCGACCAAATCGGGAATATCTGCGGTCCGTTTGCACAGTGGAGGAATCGAGATGGTCAGCGAGCCGAGGCGTTGCAGCAAGTCCCCTCGAAAACGACCCTCAAGGACTTCCCGATTGAGATCACAGTTAGTCGCAGTCACCACCCTCACGTCAACTTGCCGAGAACGGGACTCACCCACACGACGAACTTCCTTGTCTTCGAGGAGGTGGAGTAGAGCAGCCTGGACCGCAGATGTGGCAGATCCGATCTCGTCGAGGAACAGGGTTCCGCGGTGCGCGGCCTCGAACGGGCCCGCTTGATCCTGACTGGCACCCGTAAAAGCACCTTTGACGTGACCCGTCAACGCCCCAACTTCCAACCCGGCAGCAACCATTGTCACCGGAGCCACGATGAACGCCCCTTTGCGGGCCGAGGCCTCGTGAATGAGGCGCGCGACCAATCCCTTGCCTACACCGGTTGGTCCTTCAATACGAACCGGCCACGGTACTCGACCGACCGCGTCAACTTCTTCTCTAATTTTTTGGATCGACTTAGACGACCCCACCAATCGACTGTATAGCACCCATCCCTCCCGACCAAATCACGTTAACACTGGAACCGACAAGATCGGTTCTCTCCAGGTGGCGCCCTGTTTGTCGATATCGGAAAATTTCAGACAAGCATCGACATTTTCAAATTACTGCGAGTACAAGGATTTGGAAGTGGATGTTTCTGAATGAAACAAATGCTCGTTTAACCAACTTCGAATTTCCTCACGCGCGAACGGTACCGCGCAAAGCAGCCTGAACGGCAGATGTGGCAGATCCATTTCATCGAGGAAAATCGTACCGCGGTGAGCGGCCTCGAACGGGCCCGCCTGATCCTGGCTGGCGCCAGTAAAAGAACCCTTAAGGTGGCCGGTCAAGGCTCCGACTTCCAGCCCCGCTGCCACCATGGTGACTGGCGCCATGATGAACGCCCCTTGCGATGATTTCGCTAATGGGATGGGCGAGATCCGGAAATGTTGTTTCGTCAACATCATAGACCCTAACCATTTCATCACAAGTCACGGATCCACTTACCAGCATCAATCGCCTCCCGCTGGGGGACAAGGCCATCCGCTCCGCAAACAACCAACGTTCTTGCATGATTCCGAAATCATGTAATTCGTCTTTGTCGAACACTGGAATCGGTTCCGGGCTCCAAGACCTTTGCAAAAAACCCTCGGGCCCGCGGCGGGCATTATTGTCCAGAGGCAAACCAGACGACATCACCGAGTTGCCGGGTCTCTGCCCAAACGACCCCCCGACGGAATCCTCGCCCGAGGCGGCACATAAGCCGGGCACCGCCAATGCCCACCATGACGTTTCTCATCTCGCTCGTTCGACTCGTCCCGTTTCAGAATCCGGAGAATTCACCAACTGATCAAATTGTAGTGCCCAAGTAGTTCGATCCGTGCACCTTCAAACCGACTGCCGACACCCAAAATGCCATTCCAGCGTCCTGATTGCCGGCTGACGGTCCCGAAAACAACTTGTCCATCGTTCCGAACTAGGGCCGCAGCAATGCAGTTTTCGCTCGGATTCCACTGAAGTTCCGCGACTACGTGAGGAACCGGAACGATCATTGACGGTCGATGAACATCGATCGGCTCTTTGTCGCTCAAGTCATAAACCCGAATCGCCGGGGATCCACCGCCCGTACCGGAGGCTATGGCAAGGAATGCGCCGGATGGCGAAAGCTGCATAGTTGCAAACTTGAGCCAAGAAAATTTTCGAATCCCCGCCGCAATCAATTCTTCCCGACTTGCGATGAGGCGTCCCTGCCTCCGCCGTGCTTCGACTTGGAATAGCGGACCCAACTGGCGCGTCGAGGGAATATTCATACCGTACTTTTCAAAGTATGCGATGCCACCGGAAGGTAGCCACTCGGCCACGACAGGTGATTCAGCGATCTGTCGGGTGTTTCCAGTCTGAACCCCAATTACCCAGGCTCCCTCCCATAGGACTAGGAGTTCGGACCCGTCCGGGGACCAAGAAACGCTTTCAGGATGAGCCAAGCGAAAGCCCTGGGCGCTCCCGGTAGGTAACCTATGTCGCTGTGTTACCATCCCAAGGGTATCAACAATGTAAATGGCCGACGGGCGCCAGCGACGCTCGGAAGCATCGGCAACGACCACCGCAATCCGATCGGCCTTAGGGGACCAGGAAAGCCGCGGCAAAAAACGGTTGCCATTGTCCAGACTCATGAGCCAACTGGGCAGGTTTCCGTACCGCATGATACCCAGCGACCTATAATCGGTGGATACTAACGCAATCCGTCGTCCGATAGGCGCCCACGCGGCGCCGCGGGCTTCAAAAAGAGGTTCTTGGACCTGCGAGTTTTCCCCGCCGATATTGGAGATTACCGCTGCTTGATCGCTTGGATCAAAACCAAAGGTCAGAATCGGCCTTCCTGCCTGCAAACAAGACGATGAGTTTTCGGTTTGCGCTAATAGGAATCCGACCGAGGGCGAGGGCCAAATCGAGAACCCAACGATCCCAGCAAAAACGATGCGCTTGGCAGTCGTCGCTTCGATCGAGAACACGCGTTTCAGGTTAGCAACAATCTTCTTCACGGCTTTCCTCAAGGATACGCACAGGATAGCGGGAAGGCGCAAATCCCAGGAGCCCAAATTGAAGGGCTCACCTGTTCACCAAGCACCCAACCGCCAGTGATTGAAAGAATATTGGACACGAACCGGTTCGAATCCGCCAAATTGTAGCCATAACCGGCCCACCCTCCCCTTACATTTCGGGCGCCAATCTCAACCAGGCGTGCGTACTCTCCGTGGGAAATCTGCGGCCAATCAAAGGGTTGATGGTTGGAGACCCGCACGAACTCGTAAAGCCCCGCGTTCAACTGCCCCGCCGGAATTTCGTCTATCACATTGATGCCTTCAACATTTAGCAACTCGATTGTGTAGTCAAAGAGGTCTGCGGTCGCCCTGGACCTTGAACGAGTCCGGTGGACGGTCGCCAATCCACAATGGCTAACAGGCTCAGATCCAACTGGCCGACAGGCAACATACGCACCAGGATAAACTCGTGAGTTTTGGACCTGCCGCCCAAAAGCACGCAACCAACCGCTGCTTCCGCCACCACCGCCAAAGAATCCGTTCCATCCGAATCCATCACCCTCATAATATTCCACAAGCGCATCGATGAAACTTTGTCCCCAACCCCCAAAGGAATTCGTCGGATCAAAGTCGGGAATCCCTCCCGATAGAATCGCCGCATTTCTGTGAGCGGCATCATTCTGAGCATCAAAGCTCCAATCGGTGCCACTCGGATCTCTCCTACTCATCGGATCCCCTCCAACAAACGCATACAGATTACTACCACCGGCCCGCCCAATGGGGTCCTCTGTGAGGAAACGCCCCAGTTGTGGGTCGTAGTAGCGGGCATTCATATAATAGAGGCCCGTGGCCTCGTCGTACATGGCACCCTGCCATCTGAATCTCAGCGGGAAGGACACGCTGCCGGTTGAATCGGATTGTTCGCCGTAGGCTCGGTAGCGCAGGGACATGGCCCAGGTGCCGTTTCTTTTCACCAATCCACGCACCGAACGCATCCGGTCCTGTACGACATAGTACGTATCACCGCTGACTACCCAGTTCCGCACCGCGACGAGATCGTTCTGCCCCACTCCCCATGTATACTCACGGCGCAACGAGCCACCGTCGTTGACCTCGTAGAGCAAATGGCCACTCCTCCAAACGAAGCGCCGGATCGTACCGTTGACCTTTTCAGCGACCCTGTTCCCTAGCGGGTTGTAGGTGTATTCAGCAATCACCGCTCCGTTTTTCTTAACTTCAACCAATTGGTTCAGCACGTCGTAGTCGTAGTCCCAGGTGACACCAACGCACACCCGCTTTGTCATATTACCTGCGTCATCGTAATCAAACGACGAGCAATTCGGGCTGTTGGTCGATGTGATTTGATTCCGGCCGTTGAACGTCCACGAGCCGTCGATGCTAAGGTTACCGATGTTGTCATATGTGAAATTTTGAATCGCGTGTGAACTCCCCGTTCTTTGGTCAAGACGGGTAAGCCGTTGCCATCCGTCGTAGGCCATGGAATCCGCCATGACAATCTGGCTGGCACCTGAACCGTGCTTCTCAGTCCATTCAGGGACAAGTGAGTCGATGACGATTTCCTCGTCGCTGCCCCAGCGTCCGACCTCATACCCCTGATCGTTATCAATCTCCCATAGGCTGCCGTCATCCCTCCAACGCTGAGTGCGTGAGAAATCCGTCCAACTACCGTCTATCCACGGTCCCCTGAGTCGATTTTCACTGTCTCGACCATAGGCGATGCGCCCCACCTGATCGGAAATGAGTGTGTCCATCGTCCCTCGGACCGCGTGATACCTCAACTGATTAGTGGGCAACACGTGGGTGTTGCGCTTGGACGCAACTTGAGTCGGCCTTTGATAGGTATCATAGGAGTGAGTGTTGCTCCAGGCCTTCGTGCTGCTCGTAAACACAGTATCAGAATCGAGGCTTCCTGATTTGTTGTAAACCCAAGCCAGGTTCAGGTGCGATCCTCCCACCTCATCCCGAAACCCAGATGCGACACCTATTGAATCCAATTCATAGTTGGGTCCGCCGTAGGAGTAGTCGTAGGTGTACTCCGACCCGAGAACTCGTTTGGTCACCCTCCCCCTGGAGTCGTACCTCGTTTCAAACGTGTGGCCTCGAAGCGTTGTTTGGAATCGAAGGCGACCCGCAACGTCGTATTTGAACTCTTCTGACGGATAAGTGTGAGTCAGGCTGTAGCCCGCCGGCCAGTGTTTCGTAACCCGTCCAAGCACGTCATAATCGGTGCGAGTCTCGCTTTCTGCCCCACCACCAGGGTGGTCCGTCGATACCACTCGGCCCAACGAATCAAATGTGTTTGTAGTTGTAGCGGTTCTTATCGTATCCGGCAGAGTGGGCCACGAAGGAGTGCCACATGGGTCATTACAATTGTTGGTTCGTTGAACCCTAACACTGTCCACTCCTCCTACGACGTTCAGGAACGTCACTCTTCTGCGCCACTGTATCTGAGTTGTCCCACCCGTGGACTCCGATACGGAAATTTTCGATTTGGTCTCATTCGCACGACCATAGCTGTCATACGACGTGTAAGTCGGGTACCCGCTTGAGGGCGTTACCGCAGAGGTGTTCTTCCAGACTGCGTCATAGGAATAACTGGTCGAAACATCACTACGATTGCTGTACGTACTGTCTACCTGCCCGTTTGCTTCGTATGCCGTCCACGTAGTGTCGTTAAAAGAAGTCACCGTCCTCGTCACCTGCCCATTCTGGTAGGTGAACGCCGTCCAGTTTCCCAGGTAGTCGTACACCCTGGTTGGTCTTCGCGAATTGCCGGTATAGGCAACGCTGTCCATCGTGATTAATACAGGGCTCTGCACGTTGTTGTATTTGCGGCTGCGCAGGCGTCGCCCCTGTGAGTCGTACTCGGTGTACACGCGGGTCGAGTCCCCTTGCTTGCCTTCGGAGCTAAGCACCTGACCAATCTGGTTGTACGTAGCTCGCGAAACTGTACCCACTGCGTCCCAAACTTTTGTCGGACTCCCGAATCGATCAAGCGTGGACCTGGCCCAATTATTTAACCCATCCCGAGACTCGGCGTAGGCATTCGCCATTGATATCGCAGCTCCGTCGCCCTTCAGCTCGCGTGCATAGTACTGGCCGGTCACACTGTCGAGAACTCCAAGTTCATTATTGACTGCAGGGGAGTTTACTGAATCCGGAAACAGCGCAGCGTTGTAACTCAGCCTCGTCCGTGACCCAGATCCAGTGGAGTTTTGAAGCCAAACAAGCAATGCACTTTTGTAGGTCGAATGGGTGTAGTTCCATCCATAGGTGGTTGTGAGGTTTTGGCCAGAAGGGTTGGGAGGCGAAACGCTGGTCATGGTGCGGTTGGAGCTATTGACCGAAAAAAGAGTTTGACGTCCTCCGGGGCCAGTGATGTTCGTTATCCTGTCGCCCGTGTAATTGAACGTGAACTTCTTGCCCACCGGATCCGTGATTTGATTGACGCGTGTGGGCACATGGGAGTACGAGATCGTTGTCTGGTTGTTTCTCGAATCGGTGATGTTAGTTTGGCTGCCATTCGAATTGAACGTCACCGACCCGCCACCCTCGGGAAACGTCAGCAACCAGTTGGAGCCACTCTTCGAAAGCACGTTGTAATTGCCCGGTGGCGATAAATACTGGCCGTCATTGCCACGGAACACTGTTGCGGTGCCGTCAGACCCAACGATGATTGCGTCATCTCCAGAAGTCACAAGCTGCATCACTCCTGTGGGCCACCAGCCTGATCCGTAGGGGGTAGTGCGTCGGTCAACCATTACTACTTCCATGGAATCGACAGATGTGTATACGGTGCTTCCGTAAGTAGCCTTGGACTCGATCTTCAGCCATTTTCGAGTTGGGGTTGGATAACTTGTCGTGGCATAGGGCAACTGGAGGGAGACCCAGCAAAGGGTGGTCGCAGACGTTCCGCAATTGGGATTCGACTGCGTGAATTGGTCTTTCACCACACCACCGTCCAACAGGCGGACGTTGAGACTGGACGGTTTGGTCCCTATCGGGAATTCAATCGTCGCGTTCACAACGGCTCTCGGATAACTCTGTCGCGACGAATAAGTCAAACCCGCTGTGCGCGGAGAATTCATCGAGACATACGCTGGCGTCGATGCCGCGGTAACTACTTCTGTCCCCTGAATTCCAAATGGTCCCAGCGACGCTCCCGAAAGCCTTCCCAGTGATTCAAACGGATTCACCGTTACCGATATTACAGAATTATTGCCGCTCTGAAGTGTCACCGATCTGGTTTTCGTCGTACACTCTGCTGGTGAGGCGCTATTGCACACAGTTACGCTCAACGTTTTGGCAGAGCCCGGATTCAAACGCAACGCCTCACTGACCTCCCATTCGAAAAGGCGCTTATTGAAACGCCCCTGACCGGTCACATTGACGCCACCCCAGGTAACGCTCACACTGTTTTCGTTTATCTCGTTTTGACTGCCCGTATTGGCGGGGTCGAATTCCACGTGGACAATCGGGGTCCTGGTGTTAATAGCCGTCGAGGGGCTGTTGATCGCTACCGTCGGTACTCCCGTACGGGTTACGTAAAACATGCTGGTCGTGCAGTTACCCGACGTGTCGCACATGTATACCTGGACAGTGTTCGAACCAACGTTTAGAGCCACAGAGGTAGTCGCGTCTTTTCCCTTGGTCTGGAAACATTCCATCGACCCGCTGTTGCCGTGCTGGAACGTGAAACTGGAGGTCTTGGTTACGCCGTTTACTTTTATCCAGCGCGTATTGGTGTTAAGAGTCGCGTTGTCACAGTATGCGACCTCCAACAACGGGTACTGCTCGTCGGTGCTTGATGCAGGTGTTATCAGCTCTATTTCAGGAGCAATCGTATCTTCGCATTCAACCTCGCAGCCGCCCCCACCTCCGGCGCGGGCCGCCTCAACTCCCCCAACCCCCAGTCCCTGAACCTCCTGGGCACTCATTGCACCAGGAAGCGTTAGAAAGAAAACAGCAACCACTAATCCGATTACCAACCGTCCGATACGCAACATCGTTCACCACTCCAGATGAAGTTTCCAAGAATTCACTGGAGGTGAACAAGGCAGTTAGTGTGCCAGACTTGAAGTAGAGCTAAGTCATTAAAAAACAACGGGTTAACGAATTGACTTGAATCAGAAGCATGTGCCACTGGCACACATTAGTGTTCCATGGCACACTAACGGGCGGGTAAAATGAGCGGGTGAGAAGGCAGGTTTAACGACCCCATATGCGCAAATCTGCATGCGTCACACCCCTTTCCGCTGCTGGCAACTGCGGCAAGCAATTGCTCGATCACGTACCCTTCCCAACTGGCACCAACCCAGGGGCGGGCCAGCAGCGTCCTTTCGTCACCCACGTTCAACAGCGCATGGAGAAGACCGCTATCCCGCCAGTATACTTTTGGACTCTTCACCAATCTTTTGCGAATGTTCGGCAAAAATGGAGGCAGACGTCGCAAGAGGAATGCACCTTCGAGATAATCCAAATAGGTATTGATGGTCTGGTAGGACAGCCCCATGCTTGAGGCTATTTGTGACGCATTCCAAATCTGTCCGTGAACCGCGGCTAGCATGCGCATTAACCGGTCAGTCGTGCGTGGCTTGGCAGGAAACCCCCAGGAGGGCAGGTCACGCTGAGCCGGTAGTGCGAGGTAATCTTTTGCCCGGCAAGCGACTCAGAAACCTGGACCATCAATGACGGAGATACCGATCCCAACAGAAGGAAACGTCCGGTACGGCTCCTATCGGCATCAATGGCTCCACGAAAGCCTCGGAAAGACCTCGGGCCAAGTATGCGCCTCGTCGAGAATCAACAGCTTCGTGCCACTGACCACTTGATCCCATTCAAGGTCGAGACGCAGGCGGTCTGCTTCCTTTTCAAGATCGAAGTAAAGAGCCTTCTTTAGCGATCTGGCCAGGGTCGTCTTACCGCATTGGCGCGGACCTGTGATCGCAACCGCCGGATAATCCGCGAGACGTTGCCTGATCAGCCTGGCTGCTTTTGCGCTCCAACATTCTTGCGATATAGAAAATAATTTCTAATTTGCAAGAAAAATCTACAAGAACTCCGCCCACCCCTTCACCTCTTCACCCCTTCACCCCTCAAAAAGCCCCAACACCTCGCGAAGCGTCGTCTCGCCTTTGTCCCGCGCATACCATGTCCGGACGTGCTTATAACGCTCATCCGTTTCCATCGTGTCTTTGTGCTCCATCACCCAGGCCTGAAGCTCGGTGGGGCGGGGTCCCCAGTGACCCTTCTCTTCGAAGTTGGAATCCAGAGCAATAACGATTGGAATTGAGCGGGACCCGTTGGTAAGATATCTATCCATGACCTCGGGGTGCTCGTCCCTCCGGAGGATGCGCACTTCCATGCACTCGGCCTCGTGACCCATCCGAGCCAAAACTGGAATGGTGTTGGTTGCATCGCCACACCAATCTTCGGCAATCACAAGGAAGCTGATGTCAGGCCCTGTCGCGCAGGCTTTCTCGTAAGCCCAATCAGGAATTCTGGCGGTCCGGTATTTGCCCGTCCACATCGCACAATTTTTTTGCGACTCTTCGACGTACTGATCGTAACTGAGCGCGTCGTTCCAGAGCTGCTTGAAATCCAGGTCCGCCACGTCACTTCTCCTTGATGTTGATGCCGCGCTCCCACAACGCCGCCACGTACGGGCCGTATGGAGTGCATTGCGCCGATGTGAACACGCCCTTTTTATCTATGACTCCGGTGGCCTGCATGTAGCCCGTAATAGCAAGAGAATAACCGGTTACCCTCATCATCGCTGAAATCGGGCGCTCGGTATCCCTGCGATCCACCAGATCAAACACCACCTCGGCATCAACACCGTCTTTGGTCCCCGTGCCAATCACCCTCAACGCAACGAGGTCAGGCAAATCAGGTTTGTTCAAGATCGGATCGACTGCGGCGATAAACGCATCGCGCGGCACCACCTGCTGTCCTTTGACATCAATCGGGTCCATCGAAAGAAGGCCGAGTTCCCTGATGTTGCGCATTATCTCAGCGTGCCCGGGGTAGCGAAGCGTTTTGTACTCCATGGAATCGACGCGTCCCTCAAAATCCCAGGGCATCGTGGACAGGCCACCGGCGGTGTGAAACGCTTCGAGTGTTCCCAAAGGTGCCTCGAATTCAATCGGCTCTATCTCGGATAGGGCTTCGATCTCAAGCGGCTTACCGTCCCTCACAATCCACGAAAGCGTCGTATAGTAGTCAAGAGCACCTTCAAGCGAATACACGATCTGATAGTTAAGCGGCGGCACCGGATGTTGCGGTAGACCACCCACCAGCATCTTCACCGACTTAGCCGTATCCAAACGTTCGATCGCCTCTGCTGCAAGGATGTTCACCATGCCGGGTGCCAGGCCGCAGTCGGGTGTAATGCAGACACCTTTCGCTACCGCAGCATCGCGCAACTTCATCTGGTCATTCACGATTTCGGTGTTACCACCCAGGTCGCAAAAATGGGCACCGGCTTCGACGGCCAGGCGGGCCATCTCCAAATTGAAATAATAAGGGATGGCGCTCATGACCGCCGCGTGTCCTGTCATCGTTGCAAGTACAGCGGCCTCGTCACGAACATCAAGCTTGGTAACTGTGAGTCGCCCGCCAAAATCGGAGAGGTAATCCGGGAGGTCTACATCGGCACAGTCCGCGATGGTGACATCGACATCGGTGTGACTCAGGAGGTCGAAAGCACAGGCCTTGCCCTGAAGGCCAGCACCAAGAACGAGCATCTTCATCTATAGAGTTTCCAATCTGAAATTACGTTTTAAGGCGGAGCGGAAAAATAGGTAGTTGACAGCAATCGTGGAATGGGCAAAATCCGGCCAAAACGGGCGCTACCAAAAAGCTGTTTACGGTATATAATTGTGAGCAATGACTCACACACCACCGACCGAACCCCATAAAAAGCGAAAGCGTGACCCTGAAGGCACCCGGGATAGATTGGTGCGAGGGGCTCTCGATCTTTTCACCACGATCGGTTACCACGAAAGCACCACTCCCCAGATAGCTGCACGCGCCGGCGTCGCTGAGGGCACCATATACCGCCATTTCAAAAGCAAAGAACAACTGCTGAACAGCATCTATCAGGCAGCAGTCAGGCGGTTCCAACAAACAATCCGAACATCAGATGCAGCGGCGGGCTGCAAAGAAACGCTGGAGAGTGTGGCCAGAGAGTGGAGTACAGTGGCCGCCAACGACCCGGCTGTCGTTCGCCTGGTGTTTGTGCGGCCGCCCCGCAAATTGCTCGATCACAGTAGCAAAGCCGCCTTCAAGGAGTTCAAGGGCGACATCGAACGCGTCCTGGCTACCGGCAAATCCGCAGGACAGGTGAAACGCGGTTCTGTCGAGATGTGGAGCGATGTCTGGCTCCAGTTGATCTCTCTGTTACTCGAAAAGGTGGCCGACTCCGACTGGACTCATGACGAGACCACGGCAGATGACATCATCTCAGCAGCCTGGGCGGCCATAGCCGCTAACCCCACCTAGTTCTCGACCACCTCCACAATCAGCATGTCGTCAGGATCCCAATCAACGGATTCTACGGTAGAGCTTATGTCAAAGCTGGCCCTCACCATCTGCGCATCCACCCGCATCGAATGACGACTCCTTCGTCCTGACGAAACCATGTCGAACGAAAGCTCAAAATCGAAGAGTCCCCAGGCTTGCGGCTGGACCTGAGCCACGACCACCGTCACTTCTCCGTCGGTTTCATCCCAGGACACTTCCAGTTTGGGATAACCGGGCTGCAGCAGCCATTGCCTGAAAAACACCTCCAGCCCACGACCAGCGTGATCCTCCATGATTGCCTGCAGGTCACTGGACAGGGCGACTGAATCCCGAAAGGTCTGGTAGTACTCCCGAACCCCGTCAAAGAAGGCCTGATCACCGATTTCCTGCCGCAACATCCGCAGAACCCAGGCGCCTTTCTGATAATTATTTCGATTGAGGAGGAGGAAGAGTGAGTCCTGCTCAACGTCGATTACCGGCCGGTTGATGTCGTCCGACGCCATATAGGTCTGGCGGGCATTGACCATCGCGGCTTTGAACGTTTCGTCCTCCCCTACCAACTCGTAGTAAAGGGGACCGAAGTAGCTCGCAAATCCTTCTGACAGCCAGAGGTGGTGCCAATCCTGTTCAGTTACCGCATCGCCAAACCACTGGTGGGCTATTTCGTGGGCGACTGTTCCTTCGCTCATCCTCCCTGATGAAATGCCACCTTCACTGTAAAAAATAGCGGATGCGTTTTCCATACCTCCAAACCGGGTGGAAGATTCAACGTGCGCGAGCTTGGCAAACGGAAACGGTCCTACCAGCTCGGTATAGCGTGCGGCTATATCGGTCACTCTTTTGAACGGGCCATCGACTGCGGCAGCTGAATCCTCCGGAAACATCCAAACCGACTGTGGAGCCCCTTCAACCATACCCATTTGCGTAATCGCCATCCGGCCCGCGCCAATGACCATGTTGTATGAAGAGATTTGACGCTTTGTCTGCCAATTCCAAATCGACCTACCCGAGTCCAGCCTTTCGGTCGAAATTAGCTCCCCGTTTGCAATTGCACTCCAGCCCGATGGCACTTCAACGGAAAAGGTTGCAAACGCCTTGTCCGCCGGGTGGTCTTCGGAGGGAAACCAGTAATGCGCTCGATCCGGCCAATTATCGGCAAACGCGGTCCGGTTTCCATGGACATTGTTTTGAATAAACAGTCCATTAACCGGGGACCCGCGATAGAAAACGGAAACCGAAAGTGTGTCTCCCCTATTACCCCAGTGGGGAATAGATAGGAGAGAAGCGGATACAGTAGCGGTGTAGCGCCGCCCGTCCTGTCCGACAATTGAGTCGATCAAAAAAGCGGAATCAAAATCAAGGATCAACGGGCCAGACCCTGAAACTACCTCGTACTCAACCTCGGCCGTTGCCACTATCGACGATCCGATGTCAGGAACGGACACCGAGATATCGTAGGCAAGGATGTTTTGTTGCGGCCGGACCTGATCGACCGTGGCATCAAGCTGAACCTGGCCGAGTGCCAGTAACGGAACCAACGTCAAAAACATGTAGTACCCCCTAGGATGCTTCCTCGATCTTGGCGATAACACTAGACAATAGCGTTCGAGGGCTTAAAGTATAGGCAATTTTCCATTTCGGGAGTTTTGATGGACGCAAACACAAATAGCAACAGGGATGAATGGGGCAGTAGAGTAGGCTTCATCCTGGCAGCAGTCGGCTCAGCAGTTGGTCTGGGTAACATGTGGCGCTTCTCTTACACCGCGGCAGAGGGCGGTGGAGCTGCGTTCGTCTTTATGTACGTGCTCTTCGTCGCCCTGATCGGAATTCCGGTCATGACCTCCGAAATGGTCATCGGGCGGCTTGCGCAAGAATCCCCGGCAAGAGCGATCAAACGCCTGGGCGGAGATATGTGGGCGCCATTGGGCTGGCTGTTCGTTTTTTGCGGAATCGGAATTCTTTCGTATTACTCGGTGATCGCGGGATGGACGATCCGTCTCGTTATCGATGCGGCCAGACAGGCGGTGCCCACCGACACCGGAGCATATTTCGGAGCCATCTCCGTTGGTAAGTGGTCTGTGATAGGTCACCTCGTGTTCATGGCCATGACCATAAGTATCGTCGTGGGTGGAATCAAAAAGGGACTGGAGCGCGCCTCGCTGATTCTGATGCCGTTCCTGTTCCTTATCCTTATCGGCCTTGCCCTCTGGGCTGCGACACTCGGTGGCTCGGGCGAAGCCTACTCGTTCTACCTCAACCCTGACTTCAGCGCTATCACCCCCGCAATCATCGGAAGTGCTCTGGGACAGGCCTTTTTCTCACTGAGTCTGGGAATGGGAGCGTTGATGACCTACGCCTCATATCTGAAGACTAAAGAAAATTTGGCTCAGGAAGCGACCATTATTTCCATGGCTGATTTCGGTGTGGCATTTGTCGCCGGCCTGGTCGTTTTTCCAATCATCTTCACGTTCGGACTACAGGAACAGGTTGGCGCGTCAGCGATCGGGACCCTGTTTATCTCACTCCCGGCCGCGTTCCAGGAAATGGGCAACGTGGGAGCTATCATCACGGTCGCGTTCTTCGTCATGCTGTTTTTCGGAGCGCTGTCTTCCGCAATTTCCCTGCTCGAAGTTGGAGTGACAGCGTTGGTCGACAACGGCATGCCCAGAAAGAAAGCGGCAATCATGCTGGGCGTCGCTATCGCGTTACTGGGGATTCCATCAGCTCTGGATACCAATATCCTGGGGGCAGCTGATCAACTGATCGGAAACTTTCTGCTCATCCTCGGTGGATTTTTGACCACTGTTTTGATCGGGTGGAAGTTGCTCCCGCAAGCGGATGCTGAACTAGCACAGGGTTTCGACAAGCCAGGCGCACGAGCAGCATGGGGATTCATCATCAAGTTCCTGGTCCCGCCAGTCTTGCTGATCGTTTTGGTTTTCACCGTGGTAGGCCCGACCTATACGGCCATCATGGCTCTTTTCCAGTAAGATCCGTTATGCAAAAGGGGGAGCTAACCACTCCCCCTTTCATTAAGAATCGGCGAATACGCCGGCCAGCGCAGTTTCGGGGTCGGGCAGGTTGTTTTTCTTGCTCTCAAGCGCTTCATCTCCAGAGCGATCGACTTCCTCGACAACTTCCGTCTCCACGTCCGCAAGGATAGACGGTTCAACCCCGGAGCCTTTCAAGTACTCCTCGTAGACCCCTATCGGATCACGTTTTCCCCAGTAGTCATATTCTTCCTGCGTGAAAATTGCTCGCGCTTCTGCTTCGTCGTGCGTCGCGTGGCCACCCATCCGGAAAGTATCAGTCGTCAATAAGACCGGCCCCTCACCGGCAACACAAACGTCCCGAGCAATTTTTGTCGCAGCGTATGCATCCAGAACATTGTTGCCTCCAAACCCACGCCCTACCATGCCGTATGCGTGATGGAACTCGCTGAAATCGCCCGGCCGGTGGGTGCGAGAAGTACGGGTGCCAAGAGCAACCTGATTGTTCTGAAGAATGAAAATCACTGGAAGCCGCATGACGGCAGCCATGTTGAGCGCTTCATGTATCGGGCCCGACTTGACCGACCCGTCTCCAATCCAGGTCAAAGCCACCGCCGGTTCTTTCCTCATCTTCATCGCGAGCGCCAGACCAACGGTGACCGGCGGAATGTTTCCGATGTTCGACACCGGTTGAAGCACACGGTGCGCGAAACTTCCCACGTGGCCATCCCTGCCTTTGGACGGCGAGTCCGCGGTGCCGAGGTAGCCCCTCAGCATGTCCGCGATCGACATACCCATTTCACAGCATGCACCGGCGTTGCGAATCATCGGTGCCACCATGTCTATGGATCGATCCAGCGCGTGCACCGGGCCAACCGTGGCGGCCTCTTCTCCTGTGCCCAACCAGGCCTTAGAAATTACACCCTGTTTGACCCATCTTTTTAGCATGACATCATGAAGCCGGGTTCGCAACATGCCCCGGTACAGGTCAATTTTTCCCTCGGGACTCAGCCCATCGATTACCGCCCGGCGCTCAGAGTCGTAATCAATCCTGGCCCTGAATTCTGCGACGATGTCGGGATCCGGGCGCCAATCAACGTACTCGGGCGGATCATAAGCTGGAAAACGTTCCATGAAACCAGTTACTCCCGATTGTCCACGACGACGCGTCCGGCAAGCATTACCGTACTAACAGTCTCCAGCACCTCAATGTTCTCCAGCGGATTGCCGCGCACGGCTACCAGATCCGCCACAAACCCTTCGGTCAACGATCCAACGGTGTTGCCCAGGCCAAGCAGATCGGCGGCGTTTGAAGTGCCTGCGACGATGGCCTGCATCGGCTCCATGCCGTATCGAACCATCAGAGTAAACTCGTGGCCATTGTTACCATGCGGCATCACCCCTGCGTCAGTACCGAGGGCCACGTTCACCCCGGCTCTCGCAGCGCGCCTGAAGGAGTCGAACATGAGGGGTGATATGTAGAGGGCCTTTTCGGCTCGTTCACCGGTAAGGTTTCCTGACTCCACCATCGCGGTAACGGCCTCGGCCGCCATCAATGTCGGCACGAGGTAGGCTCCTGTTTCCAGGAACAGTTCAATTGCTTCGTCATCGAGAATAGAACCGTGCTCGATCGAATTGACGCCAGCGCGGAGTGCAACCTTGATTCCCTCGGTGCCATGGGCGTGGGCAGCTACCCTGCGCTCCAGCATGTGAGAAGTCTCGACAATGGCACGCATCTCTTCAAACGTGTACTGTTGGACGCCAACCGAATCGCCCTCCGACAACACACCACCGGTCGCGCAAAACTTGATCACATCGGCGCCATATTTTACCTGGTACCTGATCGCTCGCACGATGTCATCGTGACCGTTGGCAACACCGTCCTGAATGTCCGTCTCACGGCCAAAAAGATTTGGTACGTAGCCGTTGGTATCGCAATGCCCCCCGGTAATCCCCAGGGAGTGAGCGGCCGTAATCATACGGGGACCGAGGAACCGTCCAGCTTCGATTGCATCGCGGAGACTTACGTCGGCAAAACCGACGGCTCCCACATTTCGCACCGTAGTGAAACCCGCCTCAACGGTCTGACGAGCATGCTCTACGCCCCGTAAGGCGCGGTCGGCCGGCGTATCTCTGACATAGGCATTGGCCCATCCGGGCTCTCCAAGCACTCTACCTACAAGGTGGGTGTGGGCATCAATGAAACCAGGAAGCACCGTGTAGTCGGAGAGGTCTACCTGAGTTGCCCCGCGAGGTACGCGAAGATCACTGCCCACGTCAACGATCCTGCCGTCTTCGATGACGATCATGGCGTTTCGTAGAGGCTCAGCACCGGTACCGTCAATTAGAACGCCAGCGCGAACTACGACGGTTGGAGCTTGGGCTTGAAGTGAATGGCGTGGAATGGCGAGGACGACGAACACGCCGACCCCGAGAATCGCAAACATCTTTTTCATTGAAAATTCCTCAGCTGAGGAGACCTCTCAGACGGGTGGCCAAAGGCGCAGGGACGGTTTGTAACAATGCTTCTGCAAACTCCAGTACGGTTTGATAGCGTGTGTTTGGATCAGATACCATCGAGTTATCTAAAATCTTTCCCAGTTCTTCGGGAAGGTCCGGGCGGTACTGACGCAACGGAATCGGCGTGCCTCTCAAGCGCGCTATCATTAGCGCCTGAGCCGTGTCGCCTTCGAAGGGAAGTTTGGCCGTGAACATTTCAAAAGCCATCACGCCCAGAGCGTAAACATCGCTGCGGGCATCGAGCTTTTGCCCTCTGATCTGTTCCGGGCTCATAAATTCCGGAGTACCCAGGATTATGCCAGTACCGGTCAGTTTCGAAAGCCCGGAGTCAGCGCGATTTTCTTTGGCCAATCCGAAGTCCATCACAACAGCTTTTTCCCCGCTGCCGTCTTTTACCACGAAGATGTTCTCCGGCTTCAGATCTCGATGAACGATTTGCATTTCATGGGCGTGGTGAAGACCGGCGCAAATTTGCGTAAGGAACGGCACCGCAAGTTCGAGCGACATTTGTCCCACCCTGAACTCGTAGTCGCTCAGCAGTTCGCCATTCATGAACGGCATCACCACGTAGATCAAACCGTCTTCCGTTTGCCCCAGCCTGGTAATGGAGCACACGTAGGGGTGATTGAGCCTCATCGCCAGACCGGCTTCTCGGCGCAACCGCTCAACCGTTGTATCGTCTTTGGAAAGTTTCGGACTGATAACTTTGACCGCTACCGATTGGCCCGAGCTCAACTCGCTGGCTTCGTATACATAGGCCATCCCGCCCTCACCGACCTTGCGGAGAATGCGGTATCGCCCGTCGAGGATTTCGTTGGACAACGCTCCCGCCGGGTCGATCGCATCCGCCGCGGGTTTCCGTATCGCTCTCCCAACCACAGTACTCGATCCGCTACTGCTGGGCGGGGTAGGGGTGGGAGACAATACGCCTCCCTGTGCTGCCCTGGCCTCGATAAGGGGACTTCCATCATTCCTGCAGAACTTAGATCCGTCCGAAAAAACCGTTCCACATCTGGGACAACGACGTTCGCTCAAGAGCCGACCGTGTTCCTGCCGTCCGCCTTCGCCCGATACAAGGCCTCGTCCGCGCGCTTGAGGATTCCATCTACCGTCACCTCGGAGCCCTCAGCCATATCAGCCACACCAACCGACACCGTAACGTTCACATTCTGGTCACCTTCCGAGAACTTGTAACCTTCAACACGTTCTCTCAGGCGCTCGGCGAATATTATTCCGCCTTCAAGGTTGGTGTCGGGAAGCACAATGACGAATTCCTCACCTCCGTATCGGGCAACGACGTCAACAGACCTCGCCTGCTCTCTGAGTAGTTCGCCCATCTCGCGCAAAACAGCGTCACCAACCAGGTGACCCATGGAGTCATTGATCTCTTTGAAATGATCCAGATCAATCATCAGCAACGAAAGTCCATGATTGTAGCGTGAGGCACGATCCAATTCGTCGCGGAGTTTTTCGATCATCGCCCGACGATTCAAACACTCGGTAAGAGCGTCGGTGTTAGCCAAGAATTGGAATCGCTCCCGATCCGATACCACGGATTCGATTTCGTAGCCTTTTTCGATCGAGGCAACCGCAGCCGTAATAACCGTCTCGGCGAACCGTAAATCGGCATCCGTGAGCGGCGGGGTCTCGTCGGTGGTGCGGAGGAAAAACACACCTGCCGGTTTTCCGTTGAGATAGAAAGGAAGAGCAATCGCAGATCTGGTCGGTACCACGTAGCCCTGTTTTTCCCAATCATCTCGTACCTCTGCATACAGCGGATCGGTTTTGACGTCCGCTACCAGAACGGGACGGTCGGTGGAAAGGGCTTTCCTTATTTCCGGATATCGAGAAAGTTGGATTTCGAGATTGCGAAGCATAGGATTGTCGAACGTTGCCACAACAATCCCAACTTCACTGTCTGGCTCCGCTCGAACAATCGAGCATTTGTCGATATCGAGGGCCCGCCCAACACGCCGCGCAAGAATACTGTAGATCTCTTCTGGTTTGAGCGTGTCAGTGACTTCGTTGAGAATCTCCACCAGCTCGTTGCGGTTCCGGGCTTCTTGCCTGGCATCCCGCAACTGTCGGGAAACTCGCAGATGTGCCTCGATGCGGGCCAGAAGTTCGCGAACCCTGAAAGGCTTGGGAATAAAGTCAGAGGCTCCCAGGCCCAGGGATTTTACCGTGCCATCTTCCGGAGGCATCGACGAAAGCATCAATACCGGCAAATCGAGCCATCGCTCCTGGGATTTTACGCGCTCCAGAACCTGCAGCCCGTCGACTTTGGGCATCATGATGTCCAACATCAACAGATCCGGACTTTCCCGGTCGAGAACGCTTTCGATTTCTTCGCCATCGTTGACCGCCACAACGTCATACCCCTTGTCCCGTAGTATCCAACCTACGGTATCAAGCAGCGCTTGATCATCATCAGCTACAATAATTTTTGCTGCTGCTGCGCTCATATAGAAATGGGATCAGAATTAAACGTTATTGGGCCTTCGCGAAGCTACGAATGATTGAGTTTCACCGCAACCATTCTCTGAATTTCAAGCCGTTTCCTCCGGCGCCTCTTCCGGCTGATCCGATTCGCCATCGTCCTCAACGACGCGCGCCACGTCAACCAGTGTATCACCTTTGTCTAACCTGATGACCCTGACACCCTGCGTGTTGCGACCGATGACGCGAATACCAGACGCCGGAACCCTGATAATCACCCCGTTTCGAGTCACCATCATCAATTCTTCGTCTTCCAGCACTTCTTTCAAGGCGACGATCGCACCAGTTTTTTCTGACTTTTTCAGGGTGATAATGCCCTTGCCACCACGTTTCTGCAGGCGATAATCTGCTATGTTAGACCGCTTCCCAAGCCCTTTTTCGCTAACCACCAGGAGACTCCCCTCACGTCGAACAATCACCAACCCGATTACGAAGTCGCCATCGCCGACTCTGATCCCTCGTACCCCGGCTGACGCCCTACCAAGCTCCCGAGCATCTGATTCGTTGAAGCGAATCGACATTCCAAAACTGGTAGCCAGTACCACATCGTTGGTGCCGTCGGTCGTCTGCACGTCAATCAATTCATCGTCTTTGCCGATGTTGATGGCGTTGATTCCGTTCGAACGGGGATTGCCGTAAGCCGACAAACGAGTCTTCTTGACCGTGCCGGCCCTGGTAGCAAACAGCAGGAATTTGTCGTCGCTGAACTCGCGAACATTGACGAACGATGTGATTCGTTCTTCAGCCTTGATGTTGATGAGGTTGATAATTGGCTTGCCTCGTGCCGCTCTACCTCCCTGAGGGATATCGTAGACTTTTAGCCAGTAGACCTGTCCCGTCTGCGTAAAGAACAACACATAGTCATGGGTTGAGGCAACGAACAGGTGTTCAACCCAGTCTTCTTCTTTGGTGCCCATGCCGGCAAGCCCGCGCCCACCTCTTCGCTGCTGGCGGTAAGTCGTGATAGGAATACGCTTGATGTAGCCCGACCGTGAAATGGTGATCACCATGTCCTCCTGGGCGATCAGGTCTTCGATGGTCAGGTCGCCCTGGTGCGCGACAATCTCGGTGCGACGTTCATCTCCATAGGACGATGAAACTTCTTCAATCTCAGACTTCAAGAGATCCATTCGTTGGGTCCGGGAGCCCAGAAGGGATTTCAACTCTTTAATGGTCTTACGTACCTCGCCGAGTTCTTCGTCAAGCTTGTCTACTTCAAGGGCAGTGAGGCGGGCGAGACGCATATTGAGGATCGCCTCGGTCTGTTTCTCCGAAAGTTCAAAGCGCTTCCGCAATTCAGCAGCTGCGGATTCAGTGTCGTTCGACTTGCGAATGATTTTGATCACTTCGTCGATGTTGTCGACCGCGATCTTTAGACCTTCGAGAATGTGCTCGCGCGCTTCAGCCTGATCCAACGCGAACTGTGCGCGACGGGTAATCACTTCGTGTCGGTGGTCAATGAAGTGTTGCAATACCTCTTTGATGTTCATGATGCGAGGTACGCCACCAACCAGTGCGAGCATTATCGCGCCGAACGTAGTTTGAAGCTGGGTGTGTTTGTAAAGCTGGTTTAAAACAACGGACGACATCGCGTCACGTTTCAATTCGATGACAATCCGCATCCCGTCGCGGTCAGATTCATCGCGGAGATCAGAGATGTCAGTAATCTTCTTGGCCCGGACCAGATCGGCGATGGATTCAATTAGTCGTGCCTTATTCACCTGGAAGGGAATCTCGGTGACAACCAGTGTCTCGCGGCCCGTAGATTCTTTCTCCTCAACCCGTACCCTGCCTCGAAGTTTCAGGCGTCCCCGTCCCGTCTCGTAGAGTTCCTTGATGCCATCAGCACCATTGATGAAACCGGCTGTGGGGAAATCGGGACCCTTGAGATGTTCCGTGATATCCGAAATTTCGCAATCAGGGTTATCCACCACGTACTTAACTGCGGCCACCACCTCAACCAGATTGTGGGGTGGAATATTGGTGGCCATGCCAACCGCAATACCCGAAGAACCGTTAACCAGAAGATTGGGAACCTTCGACGGAAGAACGGTGGGTTCTTGAAGACGGTCGTCGAAGTTGGGCACATAGTCGACTGTGTTTTTGTCGATGTCCTGGAGAATTTCCAGAGCCAGGCGCGTCAGCCTTGCTTCGGTATAACGATACGCCGCAGCCCTGTCCCCATCAACTGACCCAAAGTTCCCCTGACCATCAACCAGTGGATAGCGAAGAGAAAAATCCTGTACCATGCGGACCATCGAATCGTAAACCGCACTGTCGCCGTGAGGATGGTATTTACCGAGGACGTCACCAACCACCGTAGCGGATTTCTTGTACGGACGCGTGGGACCCAGCCCCAGTTCGTTCATCGCATAAAGGATTCGCCTGTGTACCGGCTTCAATCCGTCTCGCACATCGGGTAGAGCCCGCTGGACAATAACGCTCATCGAATAATCGATGAACGACTCTTTCATTTCTTCTACGATGAGACGGGATAGAATACGCTCGCGATTATTCGGTGCGGTCATGTAAACTTTTTTTGTTGGGAGAAACAAAAAACGGGGGCCCAGAGACCCCCGAAAAAGGTCCCATTAATATACCCAGAAAACCGCTCCAAATCAACGCAGGGGCCAGACTGTAACCAATTGCGGCACAACGAGTTACAGCGCCGCCTCAATTTCGCAACCCGGGTAGGGTCGATAATTGATCTTGCCCGCGCCCACCCCATCCGCAATTTGAACCCTTGTCGGGCCATTTTGGGCCGTTTCAGGGCATGAAAAAAGGGCGCTCCGAAGAGCGCCCTGATTTCTGGGAGTGTTGGAACAACGCCTTCGGCCTGATCCGTGCTTCACCTTTGACGTCTGTCCTAGATACACAGCCTACATGCTTTTGTTTCCCTCAGGCGGTTGCTGTACTCAACCGAGCTTCAGCTGCCGCCACCTTTTTTCTTTCGTAACGTTTTTCGGAAATCATATAGAGCGCTGGAGTGACAGTGAGTACGAGGAAAGTGGACGCGGTCAGTCCCCCGATGAGCGAATACCCCAGAGCGTTCCAGATATTCGCATCGGCCGTTTCACTCATAACTACCAGAGGCAGCAATCCGAAAATTGTGGTCGCACTCGTCATCAAAATCGGCCTAACCCGTTCGAGCGTTCCCGACACGATAGCATCGGCCAGGGCAGCTCCATACGCCCTTCGCTTTTGATTGATGTGGTCAACCAACAGAATCGCATTGTTGACAACAATACCCCCCATCATGATCACTCCGATCCAGGCCTCGCGCGTGAACGTGGCGTCGGTGAAGAAGAATGTCATGAATACGCCGATCAGAGCCATCGGCACCGTCAAGAGAACCACAAACGGCAGCTTCAGCGATTCAAACAAGGCCGCGGTAACCATAAACACTAGAATGAGCGAAACACCGAGCAGATTCCAGATGGCTTTTTGCTCCTCCTGGCCCCAGCTCCACTCCTGGTTTCCGATTATTTCATAACCCTCGGGCAAGGCCGTGGAATTTATTACAGCATCACGAACTCTGTCGCCCAGCTTTGCCGGGCCGCGGAACTCGTACCTTACCGACCGTTGGTATTGTTGGTTGGCCCTATCGATCTGACTCAACACTTCGCGCGGCTCAATAGACGCAACATCCGCCAACCGAACGTTGCTCGTCCGATCGCTGGTTGGTATCAATATTTCGGCCAGCTCAAGAACGCTCATCTGTCTGTGACCGTCGAACTTCACATCGAAACGAAGTTCTTCACCGCCCACCCTCAGCATTGTCGGACTGTCCCGCCCTGAAACCGACGCCCTCACCTGCCGCACAACTTCGCGCGGTGTGATGCTATGAGCAGCCAGCATTGCCCGGTCCATCTCGATCGCATACTCGACCGCGCGCTCAGATCGCCACCAACTCCCCCCGCTGTTGGTATTGACATCTCTAACCCTCGAGAAGCGCTCCAACCGACCCTTCAGGTCCTCGGCGATTTCCCTGACGGCCTCGTAGTTGTAGCCCCGAACTTGAATCGTATAATTGGGGGCACTACCTCCCCCGCCGTAGAAGGACGGACCGTAGCCGTAAACTCGCACTTCGGAACCCCCGAAGGTGTGCGAGTAGGCCAACAACTGTTCTTTGACTGCAGGCGGAATCTGAGTGTTTTCCAGAGAATCCGGGAACGTCACTCTAATACCGGCGAACTGCGGATAGACCTGGCTTGTGAACCGTTCGATCTCAGCGGTAGCACCCAACTTTTCTTCAAAAAACCGAACAAGATCGTCCGTCTGTTGAAGCTCCGAGCCGCTGGACTGGGTTATTTGGATTGCGATGTATGTTGACTGGCCAAAACCGCCCCAGAGCATTCCCCGTTGCACGTTCTTATCAAATAGATAGCCCGATCCTGCAAATGCGCCGACTGCGAGAACGACAGTTACCCACGGGTGTCTTGTCGTGAATCCAACGAGACTTCCGTAGAAACGGACATAAATCGGCGGTGCCTGATTCTCCGCGGTCAGCGCGTGGGACGACGGTTTGAGAATTCTCGACGCCAGAGCCGGAATGAAAGAGAAGGCAACGAAAAGGCTCGCGAGGAGGCTCATACCAACTACAATCGCAAGCGGAACGTAGAACACCCGCAATTCACCCTGTAGAAAAACAAACGGGATGAAAACGATAAGGGTCGTCATCGTAGCGGCCAGAATCGGTAGCACAACCTCTTTGGCACCTTTTTCCGCAGCCACAGCTGATTCCTCACCACCTTTGCGACGACGATAAATGTTTTCCAGCACCACAATGGCGTTGTCGACAATTAGCCCAAAACCCATCGCCAACCCCATCAGCGTCAGAACGTTGAGAGTCAGGCCGCCGAAGTAAATGAGGTTGAGCGCAATCAGTATCGAGAAAGCAATCGTGGCGAAAACAATCGCGGCCGATGGCACCGACCGGAGAGATATCAGCAGAACAGCAAAGACCACGAAAGCAGCAATGAGGGCACGCGTCCTGAGGTCGGTGAGTTGTTTCTTTACGTCCTCGGCCTCGTCAGCGTCGAGTATCAGCCGAACTCCAGCCGGGTGAACCTCTTCCAGGGCTGCAATTCTGTTCTGTACCCTGTCAGAGGTGGCAACAACGTTGACCCCGTTTTCCCGTTCGACTTCGAAGTTCACAGCGGGCAAACCGTCAATCCGGTAATAGGAGGTCGGATCCTCGTACGTGTCACGGATGACGGCGATGTCATCAAGTCGCACCAGTCGCCCAACACCGCTGATTACCATCTGTCTCACGTCTTCAGCTGAGCCCACCCGTTGTCGGATGGCGAGGGTCCGCAGAGTACCGGCATCGTCGATCAAGCCAGCTTCGCTCACATACTCAAGGTTAGAGACCTGTCGTCTGATCTGTTCGATATCGAGTCCGAGCGCCTGAAGTTGGTCCTGGTCGAGTTCGACTTCCAGAACTCTCGCTCGACCACCACGGGCCACGACGTTGGCGACACCCTCTACCTGCAATAGGTCAGGGACAATTACGTCGTCGATGTGCTCCCTCAGCGCCTCAAGCGTAAGCGGTCCCGTGACCGTATACGCCAGGAACTGGCTGTTCTGGTCCCGAAACTCAGCAGGGATATACGGCTCTACCATCGGAGTAGACGCGCCGTCCGGTAATTGATCGTCGAGAACAATCAAGTTTTCAGATAGTTCAAGGCGAGCAAAATCCATGTCAGTACCGCGATTAAACTGAACGCTGATTTCGGCACGACCCATACCCGTACGACTTGAGCTTGACGAGGTGGAATTGATTTCCTTTACGCCACGAACCTGCTGTATCGCAGCTTCAAGCGGCGAGGTGAGAAAAGCCTCGGTAACCTCGGGCGATGCGCCCGGCCAATTTGAGTAAACCGTCAACTGCGGAAGAGAGGTGTCCGGCAGCAATTCGATGGGAATGTTCCGCCACGCCGCCACACCGAGCACAGCAACTGCGAAATATGCCATCGTTACAGCCACAGGTCGTCGGATAGAAAGTCTAATCATGAGTCACTCGCCGAAAAGTGTCCGTCGGGAACCCCGCTCGTGGCGGGGTCAGTGGAGAGCCCCAGGCCGGCTCGCAAACGCTGTGAAGCGTGTTCAATGAGATCGTACGCGACAGGCACGACGATCAAGGTCAGGGCTGTTGCGCTGATCAGACCACCGATTACCGCAATCGCCAGAGGTGCCCTCAGGTCAGACCCACTGCCCAGCCCGAGAGCCATTGGAGCCAGGCCAAGCACAGTGGTGACTGTCGTCATGATGATCGGGCGCAACCTGACGCGACCGGCCTTGAGGATGGCCTCTCGAAGTTCATACCCTTGCGCGCGCATCTGATTGATGAAGTCGACCTTGACGATCGCATCGTTTACGACAATTCCAACCAGAATCACCATCCCGATCAAGCTCATCGTGTTAAGCCCGGCACCGGCGTACCAGAGGGCCACAGCTGCTCCCACGATCGCAAGAGGCACGCTGAGCAAGATGGTAAACGGATGTACCATAGACTCGAACTGGGCTGCCAGAATCATGTAAACAAGAACCATCGCCAGCATAAGAGCGAAACCCAACTCTCTGAAGCTCTTGGCCCTCTCTTCGTTCTCACCACCAACGTCCACTCTCAACCCGCGCGGTGGAGGATTCTGATTTAGCACCGCTTGTACCTCGGCCAGTGCTTCATCCAGCGAACCCTGCGAAACATCAGCCCACACGGTAACTGTGCGCGATTGGTCCATGCGCCTGATCTCGGACGGACCGACGGTTTCGGAGGTGCGAATCAACTCCCTCAGCGGAACATCGTTGATCGAAAGAAACTGGAGTGTCTCAAGAGATTGGCGTTCGAGAATAGGAAGCCTCACAACAATCGGAATTCGCCGGTCAAAGTCTACAAACTCGGTCGCCGTGCGCCCCCTCATGTACCGCTCCACAACCTCAGCTACCTGGTTGGGTTCGATCCCATAGGCCGCCGCACGATCACGGTCGATCTCAACGAGTACTTCTGGCTGGCCCTCTTCAGTGGCAAGCCTGACATTGGTCACCGCTGAAACGTCGCCTAACCGATTGGCTAACAATTGCGCGTGTTGCATCGCCTGCCTGAGATTGTCTCCACGAATTCGCACGGCCATATCGGCCTCACTCCCACCGAGCAACCTCCCCAGCGCGGTAGCCTGTCCGGTTTCGACCGCCAGCACTCCCACCGGGAAACTGGACACCGTCTCTTCGAGGTCGTTGATGAAATCCTGAGTACTCTGGCCGGGTAAGAGACGTACGTCGATAGTCCCTGTATTCAGCCCGGTTTCTTCTTCCTCAACTCCACCGATGGCACCCTGCAACCCTATTCTGGTGAACATGTCGTCCACTCCGGCCCGGGCTGCGATCGCTTCCTCAAGACGGGCAGCAGCGGCAGATGTCTCTTCGAGCGGAGTGCCGCGTTCCAGTTGAAGGCGGGCCTGGAAGGAACCCTGATCGACATCGGGAAGCACTCCCCTGTCGAGCGTCATACCTATTCCCAGTCCACCGGCCAGAAGCAACGCGCCTGCCCCGACGACAACAGCCCTATGGTCCAGGGCAAGCACCAATACACCGTGATACCACTCGGCGAAGCGATCAAATAATCTATCAAACGCTGCTAGCGGACGCCGGAAGATCCCGCCAAAGACCGAGGCGAAAGCACTCCCTATAGTGGAAAACGCGCGCCGGACGAACCCCGGCGGTACTTCAGATTCGTCGGTACCCCAGCGGGCAGCCATTGTTGGCAAAAGTGTAAGGGCCACGATGAGACTCGCGACCAGGGCAAACGCCACCGCAAAAGAAAGAGCACCAAAGAGCTGACCGGCGACTCCTTCCACGTATATTATCGGTCCGAACACGCTGATGGTGGTCAGGGTCGACGCAGCGATGGCTGTTTGCACCTCTTCGGCTCCGACCGCAGCCGCTTCACGAGGGCTTTTGCCCAATTGCGTATGGCGGAAAATGTTTTCCAACACAACGATCGAATTGTCGACGAGCATTCCAACGCCAAGCGCGAGACCACCGAGGCTCATGATGTTTAGAGAAACCCCGGCCATATCAAGCAGCGGGAAGGCGGCGATGACCGAGATCGGAATCGCCAGCGCAATAGCAACCGGGTAGCGGGCGTTGCGCAAAAACAGGAACAGGACCAGAAAGGCCAGAATGCCACCAAACAAAAGCGCCTGGACCACGCTGGAAATAGCGTCGCTGATAAACTCGGCCTGGTTGGTTGCTATCTCAATCTGGACCTGAGGGTTCTCTCTTTCGAGTTGTTCGACGACCTCCTCAACTCTTTCAGCAACCTTAACCGTGTTGGCGCCACTTTCTTTGAAGAGCAGCAACCCGATGGAGTTTATCTGGTTGTAGCGTGCCATTGACTCCCGGTCACGAAATCCTTCGTTGACCTCGGCGACATCGGATAAGCGCACAACCCCTGACACCGATCCCGCAGCTGCGTCTGCTCGGACCAAAGGAACGTTTCGAATCTCCTCGACATCCTGAAACTCGCCGATCGTGCGCAGGGCATAGCGGAAGCGTCCCCGCCTTATCGTGCCACCCGGCGCACTCTGGTTGGCAGCATCCAACGCCTGGGCCACATCGCCGATTGTCAGGCTGTAACTATCGAGTAGCTGAGGATTCACTTCAACGTGGATCTCACGCTCCAACCCACCGGTAACCGAAGCCTGGGCAATCCCGTCGATCTGTTCGAAGCGACGTTTGAAAACCTCCTCGGTTAGTTCTTTGAGACTAAAAAGATCGCTGGCGCCGGCGACACTGATCGCCATGATCGGATCAGACGTCGGGTCGGTTCGCAAAACGGCCGGGCGATCAGCCTGCTCGGGAAGGGCGTCGCGAATATTGTCGAGTTTCTCCCTAACGTTGAGCGCCGCGAAGTCCATGTCGACGCCCCACTGGAACCGTAGCGTGACGATGGAAACACCATCACGGGAAACGCTTTCAATGTCTTCGACCCCGGGGACCGCACTGACCTGTTGCTCAATTCGTTCGGTGACGAATCGTTCAACTTCGGCGGGAGCAACGCCGGAGTAGGTTGTGTAAACGATCAACCGGGGATAGGAAACATCGGGAAGTAGATCGATCGGCAGCCGATCAAACGAGATAGCACCCAGTACTCCCACTGCCAGGAAGAACATCGCGACCGCAACGGGTCGCTCAATGGCTTTACGAGATAATGACATAGCGCCGCCCTATTCGAAAACCCGACCGCCTAAACGCTCTTCGAGCGTCGCGACGGCGGCGGCAAATTGATATTCAGCAGTCAGGGCCTGTCGTTCAGCCTGCGACGCCCGGTCGACTACCTGTTGGAGCTGCTGGAACCCAAGGGCACCCAGCCTGTACTGTTCCTGCGCCAGAGAAAGCTGCTCGCGGCTCAACTCCAGCGATCGGTTTTCCAGCAGCAACCCCTGATGGGCATTCTCAAGGTCTATCAGCGCGCTGCGTACCTGTTGGTCGGTGGATTGCACGGACTCACGCAAGGATTCCTGCGCCGACAGGTGATTGGCGTCCGCCTGGGCGATTTGTCTCGACGTACCGAAACGGCTGAAGATGGGTACCTCGACTGAAACGCCAAACCCCCAGCTTCGGTTGCGTGGACCGAGGTCGAAGAACGCATCGTAACCCTGAAGATTGGCATTCCGGGAAAAGGAAGCCCGCGCGGAAATTGTTGGCAATCTCAATCCTCTGGCCGCGCTCAATGAACTTCGGGAGGCACTCTCGTCAGCGCGGGCCTGAGCAACTGAGGCATTCGATCTGAGAGCGCGGGTTACAAGAGCGTTGACGTCGAGTGAAGAAGGATCGAACGATTCGGGGAAATCACCGGCCACGGAGAAATCCCCGTCGTCCATGCCCATTTGCTGTCGCAATTGAAGCAACGACTGCCGCGCATCGCCTTTGGCGCGTTCAACCGCCAACTCCTGCCTGGAGACATCAACTCGCGCACCGAGTACGTCGACCTGACTCGCGCTGCCCACCCGAAATAGCCTTTGCGTTGCGTCAAGTTGCTCTTGAGCGGAAGCCAGCAGTTCTTCTTCCACCGCCACCGCCCTCTGGGTTCTGATAGCATCATAGAACCGCCTAGTGACCTCAGCCCTAACCCTGGTCAATTCGAAATCGGCTCCGAGTTGGGCCGCGTCCTCACGAAAACGGCTGGCACGAAGGTTGTTGATATTTTGGAACCCGTCGAACAGGGTGATGCTACTACTCAGTGATTGACTGGTCGAACTGCTATTGAAGGTTCTCCCATCGGTAAGATCCACGGGGCGACCGAAGTCATCGGTGCCGGAGAACGTCGTTTGGGAATTCCCGTTGAAATTCACAGAACCGCTCAGGCTGGGCAAAAACGCTCCGATACCGGCGCGGACTTCGGCTCCACTTGATCTCACCCGCGTCAAAGCCCGCCGATAGGCCGGGTTGTGTCTCCTGGTAAGAGAAAGAACATCATCGAGTGTCAGCGCGCCGCCAATTTCCTGAGCACTAACCCCGCCTGCGCCCACCGGCGCGATCAGCAAAAAGAGTGAGACAAAATACGCGTAGCGCCTACAACGATGGTATCCCGGGCTCACTGTGGCCTCCCGCCCTCAGCACGCGCGTTGCGCACCAGCCTGACGTTTGCGTCATGGATCAAACTGTAGTGGCCTTCGGTCAAAACCTGTTGACCGGGCTCAAGCATATCGGTGTCGGGGTTGGCTACGATTTCGACAAGTGAGTCGTTTTCCAATCCGGTAGTTACATAATGCCACTTCGCCAGCCCTGTGCGACCGTCCGGTTCGTAGAGAAAGAGCATTGTGCGGCTGTCTCGCTCGAGAATGGCTGATTTCGGAACAAGAATGCGGTCGGCAAATCGCCTCGCTTCCAACGCGACGCGAGCGTACATGCCGGGCAACACCCTGCCTTCGGGATTGGGCACGAGAACCGTTACCCTGGCTGTGCGGGAGGTAGCATCAATAATGGGATTAATGGTCTCGATTTCGCCGAGGAAAACCTCACCCGGAAACGCCGCAAAGTTCACGCTGGCCCCTCCACCCTGGCGGAGGTATCCGATTTCGCTTTCTAGAACCTGCACCTCGACTTTGATTGGGTCCAGATCGACAATCGTCATGAGCTCATCGCCCTGACGAACCCAGGCACCTTCGGCGACCTTGAGGTCCGCAACTCGGCCCCCAAACGGGGCTCTCGTGGTAGCTCTTTCGAGATTTAGTTCGGCCTGGGTAACACGGATCTGATTCGCATCAATCTGACTTCTCACTCGAGCGACCTGATCCCGCTCAACACGAATGGTTTCGTCTTCGATCGCGTCATCAAAAAGCGTTCGTTCCTTATAATCGGCTTCAGCGGTGGCCAACCCCGCGCGGGCGTTGGCAACTTCAAGACCCAGGTCAACGGTATCGAGAGAAAGTAGCGCCTGGCCTCGCCGTACTGCCTGGTTTTCTGTTATCCCCAGACTTCGGATTTGGCCGGGAACCTGGGCCAGGACCTGAGTTTCTTTCCAGGCCACCGCCTGAGCTGCGGCCGACACAGAAATAACCAGAGTGTCTCTAATGACCTCTGCCCCGACTACCGGATTTGCCACTGTGGAATTGAACGAGGAACTAGCCGACACCTCGGGCCGATCAACCGCCTCGCCATCGGCTTCGGCCGCTTCGGCGTCGGTTGCTGACGCATTCAGCTTGTAGTAAATGCCCCCACCGATCCCGCCAACGATAACGACCCCCAGGAACCACCCAAAAATCCGACCTTTTGAACTCATGTCTTTAACACTCTTTCGTCAATCAGAAAATTTGAACCGACTCATTGATCGGCCGACCAACCCCACCGGTCGTTACAACACTAGATGCATTAACAGTCAATACGGTTGCTATACCCCACAACTCTCTATTTTTCTCGTACTTTTCTATACACAAAGTATGCGGTTAATGTATAAAAGACATACTGATATTGCAACAATTTTTCCGATCCATTTTATGATCTTCACGTAGGGTATCTGAGGCACCAATCCGTTTCGTACCAAAGACACGCATAACAACCCAAATCCGCGGCACCTGGGCTGGACAAGAGCTTGGTCTACCATGTTTGCGACGATTTAGGGTCCTCCATCATCTCCTCTTGCGATGACTGAACCGCCGCGCCCCGAGCGACGCCATTTGGGCTAGCCGAGTTGGCGAAAATCTACAATCAAGGAGTCACCCGACATGCGTGTCCTCTTAGCCGCCGCTCTGGGAGCGGTCACAATTTCGACGGTCGCCGTGGCCCAGACGCCACGGGAGGAAGGCCTTAGCGCAGCAGACGCTTTCCCGGAACCGTTTTCAAGCCTCGGAAACCTGAGGGCCCTCAGTTCCGGAGATCTATTGGTTTCTGACCGAGTGGAAAAGTCTGTTTACAAGATCAATTTCGAGACCGGAGCATACGAAATGCTCGGCCACAATGGCCAGGGACCTCAAGAATACGACTCGCCTATGGGGATTTTTCCAATCGGTGATGGCGCCTCGGCAGTACTGGACATGGGCAACACCCGTATCGCCGTTATGGATGAAAACGGCGGCATTTCCAATACCTACCCCATGATGTCAGACGCAGGATTCAAAATGCCGAGAGCCGGGGACGAGTTGGGCAATGCCTATTACTCTGGCGGCAGCACTTTCACAATGAGCAGGGGTGGTTCCTCAACCCCTCCACCTCCTGCGACCGAGACTGCTCTCACAAGATGGAATCTCGAATCCGGGGCTGAAGACACTGTCGCAACACTCGCAATACCGCCGCGTCCGCAGATGGGCAGGATCAGCATCGGATCAGGCGGATCCGTTTCCGGGATGCCCGCACCCACGCCATACAGGCCGCTAGATGAATTTGCCGTGGCGCCCGATGGCCGAATCGGAATCGTTCGAGCTAACCCTTATGGGGTGGAGTGGATTGCCGCCGATGGAGGGAAGGTAGTCGGACCACTACCGGACTACACACCAATCCCATTTCGGCGATCTGATAAAGAGGCCTGGGCCGAGGCTCAAGCTCAACCCTCGGGAGGCGGGGGCGCGGCAATGACAATTCGTACCACAGGCAGTGGTGGTGGAAGTCGCACGGTCGCGCTTCCGCCTCCTGATATAGACGAAGTTGAATTCCCTGAGGTGTTTCCAGCTTTCTCGCGTGGAGCAGCCCGGATTTCAAGCGAAGGCGACTTGTGGGTGCAACGTGACGAATCCTACGGGATTGACGGGACACCTTTCGACGTCTTCAACTCATCCGGTGAGTTAGTTCGCAGAGTGAGATTGCCCGAAGGAAGAACGGTACTTGGATTCGGACCGGGCGCGCTTTATGCCTACTCGATGGACGAAGACGACCTGCAATGGATCGAAAAATATGAAATCGCGGATCCCTCGGCTTCGAGTAGTTCAAGGCGAAGGTAGCAAAAGTTAGAAGCCGGAAGTTAGAGATTAGACCAAACGACGCGACGATTTAGGCGGTGTGCGGGGTGCATGGTTCCTCCCAGGGACCGGTATCCCGTATGCCGCCATGCTATTCGTGCATTGGCCGCTCTGGCAACCTACTTTAGGACCTCGTATACCCGAACATGTTGCACATCGAACTCATCTTTCCAAACCCCCACCACCCAACCGTCAGAAAAGCTCATCGGTGTAAAACCGCCGGGGAATTCAACCGTTCCGTAGAACCGACGGGCAGGCTCAAATACCGACCACGTCTCCGGTACCCCTTCAAGATAGTGGTAGTCTAAAACCCACATAAAATCGCCATCGGCGATTAGACTTGGGCCAGATCCGAACCCTCGCCCGAAGGCAGGCATAACTCCGGGAATAGGCATCAGGGCCAACTGTCGGCGAGCTATATCACCAAACCTATTTGCGGGCAATCTTCTCGACCTCTGCTGCTTCAACTCTTCGACCTGCCGCGATTCAATGGGCTGACCTGTCCCCATCCGGCGGAGAAAAGTCGTTGGATTCAAAGAAGAATCGTAAAAAACGACTTCCCATTTTTCGGTATCGGCCGTGAAATAACCCGTACCGAAGACGCCCGCTATGGAAACTCGACCGAATAACGGAGTCATGGAATTGGGGTGCCCATCAACGTCGAAAGCGAAGCCCTCGACGTGGAGGAGGGTATCCAGGATCTCTGTCTTTCCTAAATCGATTTCAACGCGAGACAATTCGTGTGGTGGCCGGAACCGGCCCCCCCCTACCATCCGGTCCATTGTTTCAGATCCAGACCACGTCAGCCTCCCCCACGTCAAAACACTCCCGTCCGAGAAAACACCCAAAGGGCGCGAAAAGACCCTTTCCAAGGAGGTCCCATTGTTAACGGTTCGGACGTATCGGAGTTGGCTATCAAAAATGGTCGCCCGCCCTAAACGCCCATCATAAGCCAGGATGGAATCGCCACGGAATTTTCCTACAAAATCCAACGACTCAAACTCACCCGGTCCGGCCCCCACTCCACCCGCGGAGAACAGGGCGATCCCAGTTGTATCATAAATTTCGATCGTGCGCGCTCCGTTATCACCGACAACAAAACGCGTGTCCTGACCTAACCAAAAAATCTGTCGTACCCGTTCAAACAACTTGCCAGAGTCTTCGCCTCCAATTTCCAAAAAATATTCGGAGGCAATTGTCCATCCCTCGGAGGACGACCAAGCCGGGCCTTCAAACTCAAGAACAACCGAACCAGCAGAATCCCGAACAACACTTCCCGGCTTAGTTGGCTCCGGTCCCGAGCAGTTGACTGCATGAACTAGCAAACCCAATGTCAAAAGCAGCCGAGCATGAAACCTGCTGACCATCAAAAGCGTGTCATTGGTTTGCGAATTGTTTGAGTTGCTCTCGATCTAAAACTCCGAAATGCAACTCCTTTTTGTTCACCATCGCTGGGGTACCTCGAGCCCCCAAGCTTTCCGCAATTCGTGCATCGCGAGCCAGTCTTTCGTCTGTCTCATCCGATTGAAGGCACGATGCAAAACCTTCCAGGTCCGCCACACCCGCGGCTTCTGCCTCCCGGACCCAATTGGTATCCGCAAGCCAGCCACTTGTTTCAAAGAAACGACGATGGATTTGTAGAAAGCGACCCTGGTTCTCCGCACAAATTGCCGACCGCGCCGCTCCTTCGGCAGCGGCGTGGAAATCAAGCGGCAGGTGAAGATAACCCACCGTAATTTCCGGGTACTCCAAGGAGGTCCGCCTTTCCAGCTTCCTCTCAATCCCGTATGCCGCCATTCGGCACTCCCTGGATCTCCAGCACGATCTTCCCCATCTGCTCACCAGCCATCATCCGAGCCAGGGCATCTTTGCCTTCATCAAGTGGAAAAACCCTATCGATAACAGGACGTAGCTCGCCTTGCCCGAGGAGTTTTACTATGGTGGAGAATTCTTTGGCGTTACCCATCGTCGAACCCATTATATCATACTGATTCCAGAATAGGCGACGGACATCGGTAACGACGTGAGGGCCGGTGGTGCCGCCACAGGTAACAAGGCGTCCCTGCTTGGCGAGCGCCCGAAGAGAATTTTTCCAGGTTGCTTCGCCGACGTTATCTAGGACCACATCAGCACCCCGTTTGGAAGTAAGTCCTCTCACCTCTCTGGCAACATCGACTTCGGAATGGTTGAGCGTCACATCGGCGCCAAATTCTTTGGCCCGTTCGAGTTTTTGGTTGGACGACGAGGTGGCAATAACGAATGCCCCGGCAAGTTTTGAGATCTGTACCGCCGTACTTGAAACGCCACCACCTATCCCCCAGATCAGCACCACGTCTCCAGGTTGAACCCGAGCGCGAGTGATCATCATTCTCCAGGCCGTCAATGTCACCAACCCGAAGGCTGCGGCCTCGTGCCACGAGATTTTAGCAACAGATGCTGGCGTTTCGGGAATCTTATAGATGTTTTGTTCAGGCACGACAATGTACTCTGCTGCGGCACCCGGGAGATGTTCTCCTAAAAGTCTGTACGTGGTACAAAGCGAATGCTCGCCAGCAAGACAGAATTCGCAGTAATAGCACGAGACTCCAGGGTTGATCAAAACACGATCCCCAGGTTTCGCCCGCGATACGCCATCTCCGATTTCGTCTACCACCCCTGCTCCATCGCCAGCGAGCGTGTGCGGGAAAGGCAACGAGAGACCCGGTAACCCTCCGAGCGTGTGGACGTCGAGATGATTGAGTGCGGCCGATTTGACCTTGACTCTAACGTCGGTGGATTTGGTGATTTTGGGAGTCGGTATATCAGTGACATCGAGGCACGACAGATCGCCGTGCCCCGTTATTACTAGTGCCTTCATGAATAACTAAGGACCCTGTGGGTTGCTATTGTTTGGCCGACAGTGCGATGTCGAATACTACCTGCGGAACGACACCCCGAAGAATCGTTCGTTGGGATCATTGGTCCGAATCTCAACCGGACCCGAATTCGTTTCAAGCCGCTGCAGGAACAGCTTGTTCGTCTGGCCATCGGCGGTGATTTCGGAAACGATCATACCCAACAAATCACCCTCTCGGGAAACTGCGAAATCGGTAACAGCCAAGCCGTCAGGCGACAAAGCGGAGAGCCCACCCATCGAGTCGCGGCGGTATACTTGCTGCGTAACTCCACCGGCAATGCTGCTGCCCGCCACCAGGAAGGCCACCTGCCCGTCGGGCAGCCACGCCGGGTTTAATTCCCGGTTGGGATGATTGGTGATGTTTCTCTGGTTCGATCCATCCGCGTTCATAAGGTAGATCTCGTAATTACCATCCCTGGTCGCAGTGAAAGCGATAACATCTTCGGGAGAGAACGCGGGAGACGTATTCGCTCCTTCGGTCGTCAGTTGGGTCTTACCGGAACCATCGGCATTCATGATCCATACCTGTGGAGGCCCGCCTTCGTTGGATTGATATACAATCCTGCTACCGTCGGACGACCAGTCCGGGCCGTCCTCGTTGAACTCGGTCCCGGCCACCACAACAGCATTACCTCCGTCAGCGTCAGACACGTAAATGTCGTTGTTCCCACTGGCGGTAGACACGTATACGAGGCGAGTCCCGTCGGGAGAAAGCGAAGCTGCGGTGACCTGTCCGGGGTCACTGGTAACCTGGGTCATTTGGCCCGGATCGTTACGTGAGAAAGAAAACACGTCGAGTGTCCCGGTACGACTGGACGAGACAAAGATTTCGTTCTGTACGAATACCTCGACCGAATCTACACTTCCCCAGTTGGTCGAACCGGTGACGACGGCCTTTCCGGCCCCGGTGCCCTCAATCGTTCCATCATCGGTGACATTTGCAACCAGAATTTCGCTTGAAGCCCAGTTGATTCCGGTGGCGGGTCCGAGCGGGTTTCCGGAATTATCGGTGAACCGTGCGTCGACAGTAGCCTGATCACCAACCCGCAGGCCAACGCGATTGGTGCTGAGCATGACCCCACCCTCAATCACATTGATGGTCCACTCAACCTCCAACCGACCTCGTCCGGGGGCGCTGGCCTTGAGGGTAGTTTCGCCAAGCTTCAAACCGCTTGCAATTTTCGTCGCCGGGTCAAATGCGATAATCGTCGTATCGCCGACTTCCCATTCAAGCGTGGCTTCTTCGACAGGAACTTCGTTGGCATCCAGGGCTCGAACGTCAAAAAGCACATCGCCCTGAATGGGGACATTGACCGGAGACGACGCAGAAGGAAGCCAATCCAGAAGCGAAACCGGTCGATGGACGATCACATTGAACCTGACCTCCTGCCGGAATCCAGAGGCCACAATTTCGGTTGTGCCCTGAGACTCTGAGGAAATGATTCCCAGAGGAGAAACTCGTGCTACCGCCGGATTGCTGGACGTCCACGTGAGTAAACGGGGAGACACCGTACGGTTATTCTGGGCGGGAACGACAACGAACGCAGTATCAATCAGCCCGGGCGCCATCCCCTTATCGCCACTTTCGAATTGAATCGCGGATCTCTGTACCTCAACGATCACACGACCGGAAAGACCTCCGTCTGTAACGGCCTGAATAATCGCCGTGCCATCCGAAAGTCCTGTAACATTTCCGTTGGCCTCGACGTCTGCAATGGCCAACTGACGCGACACCCACGTAACCGGTTCGGGAACTGCAGGTGTGCCACTGGAGTTCAAAAAGGCTGCGCCAACCTGGAAGGTCTCGCCGGGTAGTAAAAGAAGCTCGCGGGGCTCCAGCCTGAGTTCCACTGCCGCGCCAGCGCTCGATTGAGGTACGTTACCGCCGCCGGAGGCGGACGCCCCACCGGCACCGCCGACCTGCACGGTGACCGTGCCTACAGCGTTACCGGCGCGTACTTCAATCTGCGCGAGACCCGCCGCAACTCCCTCAATGTTTCCTATCAGTGAGCTGGTGTTATCGAAGGTCACTCTGGCAACTGACAGGTTGGTGCTTGACCAGGTGAAGGTGGCAGGAACAACACCATCGTTTGCTCCGTAGGCCGTTGCTACAACCGAGGTACGCGCTCCAATCGCAATTTGCACAGTTGAAGGTGCCACAGCTATACGGGACACCGTCTGGGCTTCGGTGATTTCCGAGCCAAGGATGGTCCCCAAAAGTATTAACGTAGCGCCTGCAGTTTTAAAACTCAGTTTATTCAAAAAACCCGCCTCAATCCCCAAAAAGTACTCATATTAATTAACCCTTATAAGATAGTGGCCAACCTACGACTGGAAAGGGATGGGAGTCAAGCGACACAATCACCGGATGATTGTTATCTAAGTCACATATTGTGAAACGAAGAAACCCCTTGCGCGGCACGGCGGAGGCCCAATATAGATAGGTAGTTGTACCCTTTGGTAAAAAAAGCGTTCAGCGCATTCTCAAAAAGAGAAGGAATCGGGCAATGGCTACCAAGAAAGCGACGAAAAAAAAGGTCAAAAAAGCGGTAAAAACCGCCAAGAAGTCGGCGAAGAGGGCCAAGAAAAAAGCGGTAAAAGCCGCAAAACGTACGACCAAGAAGGTAAAAAAAGCCGCCAAAAAGACCGCCAAGAAAGCGGCAGCGGCTGCCCGGAAGGAAACCAAGAAAGTAAAGAAGGCAGCTAAAGAAGTAGCCAAAAAGGCGAAGAAAAAAGCCAGGGCCACCGCAAAAAAGGTAAAAAAAGCCACCAACAAAGCCGCCAAGAAGGCAAAGAAAAGGGTGGCCAAAGCCACGAAAGATGTTAAAGCCCGGGCGAAACAGAGCAAAAAAGCCAGGGACAAAAAACGCAAAACCTCTTAGGAAATAGAATCCTCGTCGACAGCAAACATAGCGTCGATGCGCTGAGATAATTCTCGGGCGGCGTCCAGGTTTTCGGTAAATCCCGAACCCGGCCCGCCCGAGGCCCTCAAGAGATCTAGTCGCAAATTTTCCATTGCGGCAATCGTTGACCTGAGTGCCTATTCCTCATCCCCCACCCTTTCGCCGAGCGGTTTCACTTGCTCTCGCAACCGATGGTCAGAACCGCTCAGTTGGCAATACATTTTCCGGCATGGTGAAAAAAATCTTTTCGGTTGAACAGATCCTGACGTTGCTCCTGGTCTTCGTCCCGATAGCCATTGGCGCCGAGCTATTTTTTCATGCCCCGATGTTCGTATTCGTTGCGTCGGCGATCGCGATCATTCCCCTGGCAGGATACATGGGCCGCGCGACGGAGCATCTGGCAACCCATGCAGGAGAGGGACTCGGGGGCATCCTCAACGCCGCTTTTGGCAACGCTGCGGAGCTAATCATCGCTATCGCTGCCCTGCGGGCGGGATCAAACACCGACATCAAACCTTCAACAAAACCGCTGCTCACCTGGGGGCCACGATGTTGCTCCTTAGCGGCATTGCCCTTTTGATCCCGGCGATCTTCCATTCCATCGCCGGCGAAGGTCTTGAGATTCACGAACAGACGATGAGTCTGTTGATCGCCATTGTCTTGATGGTCACGTATCTCCTCTCGATTCTATTCGCCCTCAAAACACACTCCCACCTTTACAAAGGCAGTTCCGGTGAAGCGGCCCACGGAGACCGCGAGGGTGTTTGGTCAAAGCCCAGGTCATTAATCGTACTAATCGTTGCGGCGGCCGTTGTCGGGCTCATGAGTGAAATGCTGGTAGCTTCAGTAGAGGTCGCCGCTGAGGCGCTCGGCATGACCGAAGTGTTCATCGGTGTCATTCTCGTTGCCATCATCGGCAACGCAGCCAAGCATTCGACGGCGGTGTTGATGGCAATGCGCAACAAGGTCGACCTGTCCCTGAACATCGCGGTTGGCTCCTCTTTGCAAATAGCTCTTTTCGTAGCTCCACTATTGGTCTTTTTGAGTTTTTGAGTTACTTCATCGGCCCAACGCCGATGGACCTGCGGTTCACTTCGATGGAAGTGGTGGCTGTCGCGGTTTCTGTTTGGATAATGTCGATGATGTCTCAGGACGGAGAAACCCACTGGATGGAAAGCGTACAACTGCTGGCCGTGTACGCAATTCTGGCACTGGTATTTTTCTTCTTACCACATTGATTGCAGGACCCACCACACACCGACTCCGATCGTCGTGACTGCGATGCCGATAGAGACAGCCTTGATCACGACCCTCGACGCTCCCAACCCCTTCACAGCCATTGCCGCCAGGCCAGCGTATGATGTCATTGACAGAACCGTTCCCAGGCTGAACAAAACGAGGTAGGCAATCGCCGACCTGAAATCGGCAATGAGGGTGACAGGCACCAACGCCAGGACGGGCGCGGTCCCAACCAGCCCGTGAAGCGCCCCCATGGCGGTAACGATGTGTTTGTGGCGACCACGAGATCTCGTCAAATGTGAGTGGATATGCCCCGGGACATCCTTTGAATGGTGGTGCAGGTGCCCGTGGCCCTCGTGTTCATCCGGAGCGTGGATGTGAAGTTTTCCCGCCGCCTTCAAAGCCCACAGCCCCAGAAGGACCAGAGCCACGCCAACGCCGCGCTCACCCCAGACCACAGCCGATTCCGGCACAGTCACTCCAAACCACGCCAGGACTCCACCTACCACAACAACTACCGCGGAATGGCCCACACCCCACCTGGCACCAAAAGACGCCGCAATACCCACACGGGTTTCCGACCCCACAAAGGCGTTGACGGCGATCATGTGGTCGACTTCAAGCGCGTGAAGGGCTCCGAGAAGAAACGCTGCCAGATATGCGTTAGAAACCAGTTCCATTGATTAACTTGCTATGCGTTATGACGGAAACACCACGAGACCAACGTCCCCGGATAAGGTTGACCACTCTGTCCCACGGCGCGGGGTGAGCTTGTAAGTTCGCTCCTCAGGAGCTGGCGCAGGTTCTGCGCCATTTGCCCGGCATCAATGATCCCAGCGTACTGGTTGACGCTGGTACTCACGACGATGCCGCAGTATACAAGCTCAACGACGAACGTGCACTAGTTGCCACTGTGGATTTTTTTACACCCATCGTGGATGACCCATACGCGTTCGGCGCCATAGCGGCAGCAAACGCCCTGAGCGACGTGTATGCAATGGGCGCCAGACCGCTGTTTGCTCTGAATCTGGTGGGCTGGCCGCGAGAAGACGAAATGATGGCTTTGCTCGCCGAAACAATTAAGGGCGGAGCAGACAAAGCAGCCGAAGCCGGAGCCTTCATAGTGGGTGGCCACACTATTGACGACAAAGAACCCAAGTACGGGATGGTTGTGCTGGGAGAGGTCCACCCCGACAAGGTTCTCACATGTGGAAACCCTCGCCCGGGAGATGCTCTGGTTCTAACTAAACCGCTCGGAACGGGAATCCTGAGCACAGCTTTGAAAAGAGAAGTCATCGCAGAAGAGAATATGGGTGACGCCGTCAGGTCGATGTCCACTCTTAACGCCGGAGCGGCGGCGGCCATGGAGTCCGTTCGAGATTCTATTAGCGCCGCCACAGACGTGACAGGATTCGGACTGGTGGGACACCTGAAGAACCTGGTTGGTGAATCAGCTGGCGCAAAGATATCCGTCTCCCGCTTTCCGACGTTCGATGGTGTTTTTGATCTAATTGAGCGGGGGACAGTGCCCGGCGGCACCTCAAAAAACCGACAGGCCGCAGCTGACTACGTTCGCTGGGCGGATGATGTAACCGAGGCTCAACAAATTATTTCTTGCGATGCACAGACTTCGGGGGGTCTATTGATCGCCGTCCAACCAGAAGATGCCCAACAACTCGTGGACGCCTTGAAGCGGGAAAACACGCCCGCCGCTGCCATTATTGGAAACATCGTACCGGGGGAGCCCGTAATTGAGGTGGTTTCTGGCTGAGAAGTTTGTGTTGGTTCACGCCGACGAAAGTTGCCTGGGTAATCAAAACAAAGAAGCCAGTCGGGGCGGCGCAGGGGCACTGATTGAAATCCGGGCCGGGGGTGAAATTGTTCGAAAAGACCTTTTCCTCTCCTCGGGAGATACAACAAACAACCAGATGGCTCTGGCCGGAGCGATTGCAGTATTGAAACTTCTGGCGTCCAAGGGTAAAAGCCTGACAATCACGTATGTTTCCGACTCTACCTACCTGATCAACGGTATCACACAATGGGTACACGGTTGGAAGCGCAGAGGGTGGAAAAGGAAAACAGGTCCAATAGAAAACCTGACGTTGTGGCAAGACCTCGACGACTGGAACCAGAAACACAGAGTGATATGGAAATGGGTCCGGGGTCACGCCGGGCACGCGAAAAACGAATACGCTGATTTTCTAGCCGTGAGTGCGGCAGAAGGGCAAACGGATTCGAGCGGACCGGTGGAGTCCGGGTTCAACAAGTGGTTGGAAAGTCAGGATAAAAAAGGCAAATTTACCGGATATGACGCAGACGGGGACTTCAACACCCATGAGCAAGCAACTGGCTGAAGCATCTTTCAAGGACGGGGTTCCTCAGAACACCCACCCGCTCAACATTCTCCGCGATGGGGACGGGGCCGATATCCACCGGATTCCACTGTATGAGGTGTACATGCGGATGGCCGAGGAGCTTGCCAAGCGCTCCACCTGCTCGCGGCTTTGCGTTGGGACGGTGGTTACCGACGCGACTTTAGAAAACGTGCTCGCCATCGGTTACAACGGCAATGCCCGCGGCCTCCCGAATCACTGTGATTCAGCCGTACCTGGAAACTGCGGTTGCATCCACTCCGAGGTCAACGCCCTTGTAAAGGCATCGGGATCGATCAAAGACAAGGTGGTTTTCATAACCAACAGCCCCTGCGTGTCATGCGCCAAATTGATGATCAATTCAGGAGTGACACACGTCTTTTTCCGTGAACTTTATCGAGATCCCAGCGGTATCGAACTCCTGGCGCAGGCGGATGTGACTCCGGTGGAGTACAACAAATGGACTGACGAGTGGAGGTAACCCGAAAATGGATGAGGTAGAAAGGGTCTTTCGCCAGCTGGTCGACGTTGTCGCCGACGAGCATCCCGAGCAACTCCACTCGCCGCTGCAGGCTTCAGAGATTTACCAGAAATTTCTCCCCTACCGTCGGTTTCGATCGGCCTTGCGGTTCGACACTAACCAGGACTATGAGATGGCAATCCTCCGGCTGCTGGCCGGAGCACATGGTTACGTATCGATCGAACCGGTTCAAGCTCAGGAGGAATTGAAGGCTGAAGTGGACTCGGTCAACCCGAATCCATCTGCCATAAGAGATTTCGCGGCTGCCAAAGTGTTTCTCAACGCAAACCTCGTTCGCGAGATCCTTTCGCAGCGAGAGGCGTTCGCTCCACCCGAACCTGAAGACACCGAACCGGATCCGGTTGCCGAACCGGAATCACCGGACTACGAGGAGCCAGCAGTCAAGTCTTTTGGCATTGGACCCTTCGAATTGGACGACGTACAGCCAGCCGCGGCCGTAATCGAAGAGCCCCCCCCGCCAATCGAGTTGGAAGAACCAATTGTGTCGTCTGGACCGAACGAGGACCTGGACACGGCAGCCACGTTGGAGGAAGAATACGCCTTCCCGGACGAAGAAGTGTACGAAGCGCCAGTTGCACAAACTCCAGAAGACGGGTCGGCCACACCGAGGGGTCAGGACAACACGATCGACTGTTTGGGTTGCGGAAAAGATCTTCCAACTGACAGGATCGTCGTTTTCTGCCCTTACTGCGGGACCAACCAGACACAGACGAATTGCCCAAACTGCGGCGAGGAAATGGAAGACGCCTGGACGTTTTGCGTTTCCTGCGGCGCCAGGCCATAATCGGGAAGCAATGCCACAGCAATACACAATAGCAACGATCGGGGGAGACGGGATCGGCCCCGAGGTAATAGAAGCAGCGCAACCTGTTATCGAGAAAGCGGCTTCGCTGAGCGACGCAATTCTCAAATGGGACCCCCAACCCTACGGGGCTTCACACTACCTCGAAACCGGCGAAACACTGCCGGAGCCGGCCTTCGAACACCTCCGGGACAACGTGGACGCAATCCTGCTGGGCGCCCTGGGAGATCCGCGCGTCAAAAAGAACGAACATGCCCGCGACATATTGTTGGGGCTCCGTTTTCGACTGGACCTGTTCGTGAACTTTAGACCCTGCAAATTGCTTCACGGGCCGATGTGCCCCCTGAACACAGTCGACCAAACCCGTCCTCTGGATTTTGTCTTCTTCCGGGAAAACACAGAAGGGAGTTACCTCGGTCGGGGATCTTCGAACAATGTCGGGACCCCGGAGGAGGAGCAGATATCCGAAGAGGTCCACACAGCTCCCAAGGTCACGCGAATAATCCGCGCTGCGTTTGAATGGGCGGAGAAGAACGGCAAAACTCTGGTGACGATGAGCGACAAATCGAATGCTATTCCTGCTCACCGAATGTGGGGACGAATATTCGAGGAAATCGGAACCGAATACCCCAACATCGAAAAAGAACACCGCTACGTCGACGCGCTCGCTATGGAACTGGTCCGAGACCCACAGCGTTTCGAGGTCATCGTCACCAACAATCTTTACGGAGACATTTTGTCAGACCTCGGCGCTCAACTCGTCGGGGGAATGGGGCTGGCCGCCAGCGCTAACGTGAATCCTGAATCAACCGGGTTGTTTGAGCCCGTACATGGTTCCGCCCCACCGCTGACCGGAAAAGGGGTGGCCAACCCGATGGCAGCCATCCTGACAGGCGCCCTTATGTTGGATTCCCTTGGAATTGAGGGCGCGGGTGATAAAATCGAAAAGGCGGTCACCAGGGCACTCGCCGAAGACATCATCACCGAAGAGTTGGGCGGCAAGCTGTCGACAACCGAAGTTTCGAGTTGGATCGAGGAAGCGATTTGAGAATGAAAACTCAAGGCAAAGACCAAAACGTTGTTTTTCTATCGGGTGTCAGGACCGGCTACGGAACTTTCGGAGGCACGCTAAAGGATTTTTCGGCAACAGAGCTTGGGACGATTGCATCGCGGCACGCGGTGGAACGCTCGGGCGTACCTGCAGCCGATTTCGATCATTGCACATTTGGAAACGCCCTCCAAACCAGCGCCGACGCGATCTATCTCGCGCGCCATGTGGCCCTTAACTCCGGACTCCCGGTATCCACTCCCGCCGTAACACTCAATCGGCTTTGTGGATCCGGATTCGAGTCCATCATTCAGGGTGCCCAACAGATTCTCCTTGACGAGTCCGCCGTAGTGTTGGCTGGAGGATCAGAATCCATGAGTCAGGCACCGCATGTGGTGAGGGGTGCAAGATGGGGACTCCGACTTGGACCGTCGGCTCCTCTTGAAGACACTCTATGGGAGGCGTTATCGGACCCGCAATGTGGCTTCTCAATGGCGGAAACCGCAGAGAACCTCGCGGACAAATATGAACTGGACCGCGAGGCAGTTGATGAGATCGCGATGCGCAGCCAGCAACTTGCAGCTCAGGCCTGGAAGGACGGAGTGTTCGCCGACGAGATAGTCCCCATTCCAATCAAAAACCGTAAAACTCGGGAAACAGAGGACTGGGCCGCGGATGAACACATGAGACCCGATACAACCCTCGAAGGTTTGGCCAAGTTAAAGCCCTATTTCAAAAAAGACGGTGTCGTCACCGCCGGGAATGCATCCGGGATTTGTGACGGGGCTGCTGCAACGGTGATCGCCTCGGAAACGTTTGCCAGTTCTCACGGCCTGAAGCCCATCGGGAGATTGGTCGCGTGGGCGGTTGTGGGAGTCGAACCAAAATACATGGGTATCGGCCCTGCCCCGGCTATTACAAAACTTCTCGACCGGGCGGGCATGACACTGGATGACATTGATCTCATTGAAGTCAATGAAGCGTTTGCGCCGCAGTATCTTGCCGTAGAAAAAGAAATCGGCCTGGACAGAGACAAAACCAACGTTCACGGGGGAGCGATTGCCATTGGTCATCCGCTGGGGTCCACGGGAACTCGAATCACCTTGCACCTTCTCCACGCGCTCAAACGAAGCGGTAAACAATGGGGAATCGGTTCCGCCTGCATTGGTGGAGGCCAGGGCGCAGCTGTTCTTGTCGAAGCGCTGTAAATCGAAATGAACTTACCAGCCAAACCCGGCAAGTCGGTCGATCGGAAGGCTCTCGAAAAGATCATTCAACGAGCCGCCGAGTTACAGGCCGACCAGAGAGAACTGGGCGACGAACTGACCGAAGAAGAAATTCTTTCTCTCGGAGACGATGTCGGAATACCCAAGCACCTGATGCGACAGGCGATGCTCGAGGTGCAGTCTGGTACAAACAAGCCCGTTGTTTCGGGGCTGGTCCCCTGGCTCTACGGCCCGACGGGGGTTGCTGTTGACCGGGTGATCCGGCGCGATGCCCACCAGGTCGAGCGGGAGTTGAGCTACTGGTTTGCCGAGGTAGAGCTGCTGACGATCAAGAGGCGGTTTAGCGACAGCACATCCTGGGAGCCGAAGAAAGATATTGCCTCTTCTATCAAAAGGGCCCTGGGAACAAGTGGTCGGGGATACAAACTGGCCAAGGCCGAAGAGATCACAGCCGAAGTCACAAAACTTGAAGAGCAAACCTGTCATGTATCGCTCGTTGCGAATATCTCGAACCTGCGCCGCCAGCGTATAGCGAGCTCAAGCCTTTTGGCTGCCGGTGGAGGGGTTGTTACGACCATCGGGTTGGCCCTCGGTTTTGCCGAAGTCGTTGCGGTCATCCCTGCGGCCGTTGGCGTTGCAAGCGGATTTGCTTCCACCCGGGTCCGTCAAACCGAACCTGAAAAAGTGGAAATTGGACTCGAACAGGTTCTCGACAAATTGGAGCACAGCGATATCAAAATGCCCAACAGCCGCCAGTCGGAGAGTTCCCGCGCGATCTTGCAGGCAGTCGACGAAATCAAAAAACTTCCGGATATAATTTCGAAAAAACTAAAATGAAAAAAATCGAAAAAGTCGGCGTCCTCGGATGCGGCCTCATGGGAAGGGGAATTGCCCAGACCGCAGCCATGGCCGGTTATCAAACTGTTGTTCGTGACATTAAAGACCAATTCAACGAAAATGCCCTGGAGGCGATATCGAAGTCTCTGGACAAATTCGTCGAAAAAGAAAAGATCACAGTTGAGGCCAGGGACTCGGCTCTGAACAATCTCCGATTCACCACCGACGTTTCAGAACTCGGTGAATCAAACATAGTAATTGAAGCGGTTACAGAAGATCTCGAACTGAAAAACACGTTGTGGAAGCAACTTGATTCCCTCTGTGATGCAGACACAATCTTCGCGAGTAACACGTCGAGTTTAACCATAGCTGCGATGGCCGCAGCGACTACCAGGGCTGACAGGTTCGCCGGACTCCACTTTTTCAATCCAGTTCCATTAATGAAGCTGGTGGAAGTTGTGAAAACCGTGACCACCAGCGAGCAAACCATTCAACGAACCACCGAGTTCGCTCGATCACTCGGGAAAGAAACAATCGCGGCAAAGGACAACTCCGGTTTCATCGTCAATCTTTTGCTGGTACCGTATTTGATCGACGCGATCAGGGCTCTCGAAAAAGGGGTCGGCTCAATTGAGGACATCGACAAAGGGATGACATTGGGCACCGGGCATCCTATGGGCCCATTCGCTCTATTAGATTTCGTGGGCCTGGATACGACATTCAAAATTGCCGAAATTATGTTCAACGAATATCGGGAAACACGCTACGCACCCCCACCGTTGCTAAAGCGCATGGTCCTGGCCGGAATGTACGGCAAGAAAACTGGATCAGGGTTCTACGACTACTCAATCAAACCGCCAACACCGAACGAGTTAGGTATATGATGTTTTTTGACACTCCAGCAGAGTGGCACGCGGCTCTCAACGACCTGCCCGCAGCCCTTCTTTTCGCCTCAGTAATGTTTGACTGGGCGGGTACCGCGACAAAAAAAGAGTCCTTAAACCAGGCAGCGTTCTGGTGTCTGATGGTTGGAGTTGGTGGCGCAGCTTTAGCTGTGCTAAGTGGCTTGGCCGCCGAAGGGTGGGTCGAACACGGGGGAAACACTCACAGATTTATCGAACGCCACGAGACTCTGGCCATAGTGACCACTATCTTCTTCGGCGCACTGGCAGGTTGGCGAATTTTCCGCAAAGGTAGTTTTGCGGGCAAAGAACGTCCCCTTTACCTCACCGCGGCAACTGTAGGCCTTTTCGGTCTAATGTGGGTCGCTCATATAGGGGGTACTATCGTGTTCCGCCAGGGGGTTGGAGTGCCTTCTTCTGTCATGCGTGAGGCTCTTACCGACAGGACCAGAGAACATGTCCACGCCCCGGGCGAAGAACACGACGAGCCGCAAGAGGCTGCCTCGCCTCAAGCCGAAGGTATGGATGTTCCCGATTCCGGTGAGGACGATGGCCACACTCACGCACCGGGCGAAGAGCATTAAGTCTCACCCTGACCGTCGTTGGGGCCGATGGTTACTGTTTGTTTTCATCTTAGGCGGTTGTAATCCAGCGGGTACCAGGCCCTTTTACCAACCCTTCCCGCGTGCGACCAGCGATACGTTGACAGTGGAGCCGGAAACGGTGCTCCAGACGACTTTCGAAGAAATCGTGTCCCGCGGAATGGTAATCCAGAAGTTTAGCGCCGAGGAGGGATACCTTGAGACGAAGTGGTTCGACCTCCGGGATAGTACTTCGCATGGCTCAGCGACCCATCCGGACAGCGTCATAAAAATTCGAGTCTGGTCTGATCGTCTACAACGTCGGCAAGCCGAGATGAGGATTGAAACGACTTACCCCTGGTCTCTGGATCCTTCTCTTCCCGAGCGCGAAAACACCCGGCAGGTTCCTGCGACTCACGCGGGCCACGCTTTCATGGCTGAGCTGATTGAAGCTATCAAGGAGCGGTTGGACCCGTGACCGGCAGTTTGCCCACCGGGATTCTGGTACCAACAACAACGCCGTTGATCGCGAAACGGGACACATCGATTACGGATCCCTGCGCTCTAATTCACAATTTCTGCTGACCAACGGGGCTTCCGGCGTTCTCGCAGCAGGTTCAACCGGCGAGGCACCCCTGCTCGCCGATGCAGAAGTGGCATCGTTAGTCAGGGAATTGCGCTCCATCGTTCCCGCCGACAAATGGTTGATCGTAGGGGAGTCAACCAGTGCAACACGTGCAGCCTGTCGCTCAGCCTCGGAGACGGGGGCGGATATCGTCCTTGTACGCGCACCCTCCTATTTTTCCTCGGCGATATCAGAGCAATCGCTGATCGAACACTTCAGCCGGGTAGCCGATCATTCTCCGGTTCCGGTAATGCTTTACAATATGCCGAAGTACACCCACGTGAACTTCGCACCGTCTCTCATAGCTGCAATGGCCAGCCATGAGAACGTGATTGGAATCAAAGACTCCTCCGGCGATATCGACAACCTGAGAACCTACCGTGAAGCGGCTCCCAACTGGTGCATTCTTGTGGGGTCAGGTGCAGCGCTGTTGGACGGTCTAGCAGCGGGAGCAGCAGGAGGAATCGTCGCGGTGGGAAATTTCGCTTTGGGATTGGCAGTGCAAGTTTTCGATTTGCATGCTACAAACGAAATAGTTGAAGCGTCCGACAGTCAAAAACAACTTGGAACGCTCCATCGCCAGATCGTCGCCCCATTTGGTCCCGCCGGAGTCAAAAAGGCCATGGACCTTGTCAATTTGAGGGGCGGACCAGTCCGGCCTCCGTTGAGCGAACTCACCGACGCGGAGACCGAACAGACCCGTAACCTGTTGGCAAAGTTACTACCGTCCTGACCAGCCCCTAGTTGCCGACCGGAGCGAAATCGAAAGCTCCGCCAGCGTGGAAATAAAACAAACAGGGCTGTTGAGACACACATGCCGTCACGTGCTCGGAGCCGGCCGGGACCGTCCACGCTGAACCGGCGGTCATCTGGGGTGGATCATCTTCGCCACGGAACGGATTCGTCATAGTCCCGCTGAGAACTACACCGTGGTAAGTACCACTATGTGTATGCCAGGGAGACGACGCACCCCCCGGGAAAACTCCGAAGGTCCCGTGTTCTCCTTCGGCCCGATTGCCCCAGGCGGCACCCATTTTTACAAACGGGGCGATTTGTTCGAACTGAACATCCTGAGCGCGCAGAACCATTTCTTCATCATCCTGAGCCGCTCCGCTCTTAAAGCCCAGCAAGAAAATGCTTCCCGCAGCAGCCATCATTAGCGGTAGTGTCTTTACGTTCATCGATAAATCCTCCAGTAAACATTGGATCAAAACCCGGGGTTCACGTTACAGGAGGGAAACCACTCCAGACATGCCTGATAATTCTGAATTTATGTCTGATCGTCCGGGCCGCTGATGAATGCAGATAGTAGCGTTATTGGATTTGGGCGGTGAATGTTACGGTGCGGGGGCCGCTGGTGGCGGTGGCTTGTTGGGGGCCGGTTTGGCCGAGTCGCCAGATTGCTCTGGCCAGGCCCGAGGAGTCGGTGGGTGTGGAGCTTTCGATTGAGCCGCCGCCAGCGATCACGTTCCAGGCTACGTCAACATTCGGCGTATCGTTGCCGAACGAATCGCGGAGGTGCACTTCGAGGTTTTCGGACAAAACCGTTCCCGCGGGTGCAGCCTGCCCATCTCCGCTCCCCACATAAAGTTCGACGGGAACAGCCGCTCGAGCGCGGCCGGCAACAAACACGGTATCGTCGATGGCCCTGAGAATCACGGCGAGGGTCTGCGCACCTGCCGCACCACCGAGAGTCCACTGGGTCGTGGCGATACCCGCGGCGTCTGACTCGGTCAGCATTGCAGAAACGGTACCGGAACTCAGCGACGTTAAGTTGGGTGGCTCGCCCGCAAAGGGAATGAAAGAAACCTCCGAGCCCGAAAACGAAAGACCGTCGTCCCCGATAACACGGACAACGATTGGGCTGGTCAGTTCCTGGCCCACGACTCCTGTTTGTCCTGTACCGGCAACGATTTCTGCGCCTACGGGAAGGGGTACAGCAGGAATAACGCCGTCAGAGCATCCTACAAGCGACGCGGTCAAAAGGCAGGTTGTAGCCGCAACTCGCCGAGGGGTGGCGGGCGATACCATTCGAAACATGTCAACAGTACCCGCTAAATGTTTGTTGGTTCGCCTAAGTCAAAAAAATCCACGCTACGATACCGGCCATCCCCAGAAATCCGAACACGAAGAGAATTCTCTTGCCGCCGCGGTGTGCCGGGCGACTCGAAGTATGTTCTTGATCCAACCCTAAAACCCTGTTCCCGATCCTAGCCTGAGGGCGAGCGATGTCGGCAATACTGGTTCGCAACATGTCTCCCATATCGACAACGGCCTGGTAGGTTCCCGAAAGCCTGGAGATCCTGCGAGGAGGAGCAACTCCGGGATCAACATCTTTCAGCTTGCTGTAGGCCTCATTAATCCTGGTGAGATTCTTGTCGGCCTTTTCCCTGAGTCGCTCGTTGTCTCCAAAGCGATCGGGGTGCCAGACCTGAGCAAGATCTCGGTAAGCACGTTTAACGTCCGCGGGCAGGGCCCCCGGAGGGAGCCCTAGAACCCGATAGTAGCGGTCAAGTGCTGGCATTCAGTCGCCGAAAACCAATCCCTACGGACTCGTCAGGATGATATTGTTGCCCGACTGAGCGCTCGTCCACGAACCACCCGGGCCAGCAAAGGGAGTCGTGAAGTTCCCCGTAAGCGAACTTGACGTAATCACCGTGAACTGTGTCGACGGACTAGGTGCGAACGAAGGATTGGCGTTGGCTGTACCGGAAATAGAAACAGTCGCATTTGCGTCCGCGTTGAGTGCAACCGTCGCGACCGCCGAAAGGTCAAACTGCATCGTCCCTGTCGACGTGAAATTTCCAGAGACCGTGGTATTGAACGGAAGTGGTGCCGCCACGATCATCGTTCCCGTGTTTGACACGGTTGCCCCGTTCCGCGCTGCGATGCTCCCGCCATTAAACGTGCTGGTATTCGGGAGGGCGAGCGTTCCCGTAATCGCATCAACCGTTCCGGTGTTGGTGAACGGGTTGTTGAGAGTGACAGATCCGGTGGTCGGATTAATGTTGAGCACGCCCTGATTTTCAATGGATTGTGCAGCCCCACCGAAGAAATTGGACATCGTCATTGCGGTGTTGATGTTTGCTATCGCTCCGCCGCCGTTGCGGAAAATCGCACCCGACCCCATCTGAAGGTTTCCTGAATTCCAATCGAGGTCGCCGATGTTCTCCAACAAACGGGTCTGAAGATTCACTGTGTTCCCCACGGTCGTCGTTGCCGCTTGCAGGAGGCGGGTGGTACCTGTACCGCTGTGAGTGCCACCATTCCAGACGAACGTTCCGCCAGAAGGCACTTCGAGAGTCCCAGCGCCGGTAACAGTCCCACCGGTCTGGGTTAGGTCGGTGAACGACATCGTCTCACTTACGGAGTTGGTCAACGTCGCACTGGTGATTTCAACTGGTCCGGAGAAAAACAAGCCAGAGGCAATCGTGTGCGTATTGCTCACGAATCGTAGAATGCCGCCACTCAGGGTGGGGGCCGCATCAATCGTGCTCGAGCTTTCAAGAGCCAATACTCCACTCTGAACATTCAGCGAACCGGTGTTTGCGAACGGACTCTGGAGGCGCACCAGGCCGGTCGTCGGATCGCTATTCCAGGTACCCTGGTTGTCCAACGTGGAAGCGGCACCGCCAAAAAAGTTCGACATGGTCATAGCAGTATTCACATTGGTAACGCCGCCCGAACCAGTGCGGAATATCGCACCTGACCCCATTTGCAGGTTACCGGTATTCCAGGTCAACGTCCCCAGGTTCTCCAGCAAACGCGTCTGGAGGTTTACGGTGTTGCCCACAATCATCGTCGCGCCAAGAGGTATC
>JAJCZX010000002.1 GCA_029262195.1 Gemmatimonadota bacterium
ATCTCTGGCTCCTGGCACCAGACGGCAGTAACTGAAGAAGTGCTTATCATCAGGGAAGCGTTCGATGCCGTCAATCTCAAGGAATATTGTGTAGGCGTTGATCTTGCCGATACCCGGAATCCACAGTAGCCGCTGAATCTCTGGCCGCGCTAATCGCCTTGAGGTTGCGGGCGTGGGCCAGGTTGAGATCTACCTGATGACCGATCGTGTCGCTTAACCAGTACCAGCCGCCGATCGACTCGACCACCGCCGCATGGCGCCCCTCAAATTGCGCGAAATAGTGTTTGATGATGGCTCGTTGATTAGGCAGGTCCTTCTGAGTAAGGATCTTGCCTGTATGATCCAGGGTGGTAACGTACGAGGTGCGTTTGTGCAGATCGATGCCGGTGTAGTACATGATTCTTGGTACCTTCCTGGAAGCGTTTGTTGGGGAACTCGACCGTCTCTGAGAAAGGTCGGACTCCACAGCACTACTTGGAAGATTCAAGCAAATGATACTGACGCCGCCTTTGAAGGTCGTTGCATATGGATGTTGGTGAGGGACGGAGGTAACCTATGAGTATGAAAAATCTGGTGAGGATAGCGGCGCAGTATATTTACAATGACGTTAGGCGGCTGCAGGCAGAGATGTCCCCATGAAGGCAGGCCCGTTTCTTTCCTTAGTACTTTTGGCGGGTACTTGGAGTTGTTCTCCAGATCCCGCATCAGAAGGTGTAGTTGCGAGCGTTTTGGGAGCCAGCGTTTCTCTTGTTGATTTGGGACCTTCCGCCGAGGTAATGCAGCGGCTCCGACAGTTTAATACAGCTGGAGAAACCGATTCGGTACTCATAGATCGATGGCGCGGCGAAGAGCTGTCTCGAATTGTGTGGAAATCGCTCCTCGCAGACTTTGCAAGCGATCACGATATTGAACCGTCGTTTCAGGAACTCGATACTCTTTGTTCTTCTTTCTTGCGGGATTCGACAGATCCGCTGGACACGCTAGGTGAAAGAACTCGGCGTGACGCTTGCGGGCGGTTCATCGGCCAATGGAAAACGAGCCGAGCGTTGTACGAGGAATATGGTGGTGTGGTAATCTTCCAACAAAGCAATCCTTTCGAACCGGTTGGTGCCTACCGGCAGTTCCTTGAGGAACACGAACGCGATGGGAATCTTCGGATTCATGACCCGGCGCTACGTGAACGCTTCTGGACATATTATGTTCGCGACCATCCCTTTAAAGTTCCCGAATCAGATATTGATTTTTCTCAGCCGTGGTGGGTCAGTGATTGAGTGGCTAGGCCGCCGTCTAACTAGCGCATGATGCGTGTCGCCGCCGCGAGGTTCTTAGAGGTGGAAACATGGTGAGGAACGGAGGTAGCTTAGAGTGATGAAGAAGTTGTTGAGGGTAGCGGCGCAGCATATGCGCGGAGACGTTAGGCCGCACTGGCGTTAAACACGACATTGCCATTCCCAATAGGCCGTTGACTCACCCTTAAACGGTAACTACATTGTAATTACCGTTTACAAGGAGAACCTGGTGAGAACAAAGATCGTTCAAATCGGCAATTCCCGAGGGATTCGTATTCCCAAACCTATGCTTGAACAGGCCGGTCTCGACGACGAAGTCGAGCTTGAGGTTGAGGAAGAAGGGTTGCGTATCTCGGCCCCGGCAACTGCCCGCCGAGGTTGGGGTGAAGCTGCGCAATTGTTGGTCGATCGCGGAGAAGGAGGCCTTCTCGACAACGAGACGTCGACGGACTTCGACACCGCCGAGTGGACGTGGTAGCCGACGGCCGTCCGCGCAGAGGAGACGTTTATCTCGTTGGGTTAGACCCGACCAAAGGAAGGGAAATCCGTAAGACGCGCCCATGTCTAGTCGTTTCTCCCGACGAGTTAAACGATCACCTCACAACAACGATTGTAGCTCCCATGACGACCGGGGGGCACGCTTATCCCTTTCGGGTCAAGTGCCGTTTTCAAAACAAATCCGGCTTTATCGTGTTGGACCAACTTCGCACTGTCGACTCAGCCAGGCTCGTAAAGAGACTTGGCAGCGTATCGCCTCAAGCGCTTTCGACTGCAATGGATAAGCTCCGAGAAATGTTTGCTGCATGAATGGGGTGCGGTCTAACTCCGTTAAGTAGTTCTTTGTCAAGTAGACGTAATCGTCCCTTACGGTGAGCTCTGGCTCACCGGTCTGAGTGTTTGTTCTGTGAAGTAGTCGCGTCGGCCGCAACCAGGGTTTGTTTCAGCTCGGCAATTGACGACCAAACACCGTTTTGGGATCTACCGCGGAATCAGTGTTCCGCGTGGCTCAAAGTTGAGCGTCCCAGAAGCTTTCCCGGCATGGCGCCCGGCTTCCCATTCAAGCGAATGACTCGCTATATGAATCAGTTAGACAGCTGGGTTTGCCAGGCGCGGCCAATTGCGACCCTTCGTTGATACGATGAATCGAATTCAGTGCGCTCTTGCGCTTTTCTACCAGCGTGAGTCGGGCGCGCATGACATCACGCATGGCTCTCAATTCCGGGCTGATCATGTGAGCATATGGAATCAGGTCAGCTTTCAGCAGCAGGGCCAGGGTCTCAGAATCAATCTTATCAGTCTTTACCTTGGCCGCGCTAATCGCCTTGAGGTTGCGGGCGTGGGCC
>JAJCZX010000003.1 GCA_029262195.1 Gemmatimonadota bacterium
GAATCTGAAGACTTGCAAACACACGGAAAAACAACAAGAACCAGAAGAAGAAAGGAAACAGCGACTACCTAAGGACTTGTCATCCCCAAAGTCTGCAATTTTCGCCGCCGTTTATGCGCAATTCTAAACCGCCGTTGACACGGGGGCCATCCGGTTTCCCCGAAACTCTCTCGGGTCAAGACTAAGGTCCAGTCACGCAGCCCTTAAGAAAATGGCGACGACCGCGGCGGAACGGGCGCCCCTCATCGCCTTAGATTGTCCCAAAGGCAGGTCGGTGGATGTCGGACCGGGTACGAACTGGGGTCCACCAGGGTGGGCGGCCGTGCGAAATACCCCTAGAACCGGGGCTTGGCAATTTCCGGTTACCGGTTCGGAGCCTGCGAACGAACTTCGGCACACCGCCTCGGACAGCTCTAAAAACCGGACGGCCCCGCCCACAAACTGTTTTATCGGCGAATGAGTGTGGTGATCAGCGTTGGAATGAAGCACCTCAGCTTGCGGACGTAGTAACTAAAAAGTTCCTCTCCCTCTGGGTGGAAAAAATCGAACGAACAACCAGTGCCAAACTCCCACTTCGCGTGATTGAACGCGGGCCCACGCCCTACGAAAGGTAAGTCGACTCCCACCGAATAGTCGGTCGAGCCCAGCAACCAATATATGGCACCGGGAAGAAGCGATTGAGGTGGCTCCGGTAAGAAAGCGTATGGCTTGAGCACTATTCCTGGCCGCAAGAACCTCCGAGGATCAACTGTGGTGTCGGCGAAGGAAGGAAGTTCTTCCAGTGGGTACTCGCTCGTCAGCCCAACGAACCAGGTCAACCTCGAATGGTAGCTTCTCGTGTAGAACACGGAAAAGACGAGCGCTAAACGTGACCACGAGATGGTGTCAAAATCTCTATCGGGAAACTCCCGCAACGCCAAACCCACTCGAAAATCAAGATATCCCGGGAACCTACCAGGCAACTTCGAGAGGCTGGGTATGATGATGCCGATGCCGCCGTTGAAGCCGCGGCCAATCTGGTAATCAAAGTGCCCTGTGATGCCCTCCCAAAACCGCGCTGGTCTAAAAAGGTGGTTTTTGAAAACTAGACCCGCACTCCCCGTGTAGTTTGGATGCTCCCACACCATCTGCAGTTCCGATTTTATGGCGTCGGAATCTCCTGCACCTATTGGCAGGTCCTCATTCCAAAACTGCATTCGCCCAAGGGCGTCGTTCAAATCAGTTTCCGAAAGTCCAGCGAGCCCATCGTGGATACCAGGAACTCCTTGCCGTCTCAGCGAATTCGCGATTACATCGAACTGTTGCACTACTGACTCCGGCGAACCCGGAACCGTCGAGCCCTCCAACATGTTGAACAAACACCTCAGGCCCTCTGCCGGGATCAACCCGTATCCCGGCCAGGCGTAAGCGCTATCTTGGGCCAACGGTTTGCCGCTCGGCACAAGGAAACGGTTTCGTGTGCGGGGAAGTGTCATGGCCGAATGATATGTTCCGGTGAAATCTCTGCCGACCAATCCTGCAAGATCTCGAACGCCCCACACGCGTTCGAGATGCCAGTTTACGTCCCGGCCCAATGTGAACCCCGTCTCAAGGTCGACCGTCGGCGCCATCGAATGCCCACCGAGTTCAACGATGAAATCAACTGGAGTAACCGCTCCGAATTGAACTAAGACGTTGGCGGGAGTGTTCTGCCCGTGACCTTCGCCTACGAAAACACGAAATTCTTGTTCTCCCGTCATTGGGAGGAATACGTACGCCATCTCGCGATCATATTCATGTCCGGTGAGTCCCGTATCCTTCAAGTAGTAAAAATAATACTCGACGACCGTGAAGGTACGATCATGCATGTCATTGGGAAACCAGTCTCGCCACCGTTTCAGGGCCTGTTCATCTCGCTGAAGATAGGTCCACAGGCGAGAGCCGGTTGTTTCGCGTATGCGGTAGAACACGGTCGGTAACGCTGGGAACGGGGATCGCCGGTAGGCTACGTTCAGGGCATCCCAGCTGTATCGGTCGCCCTGCTGACCACTATCGCTCCACTCGGTGAAAAAAGGCATTGTCGGAAAATGGGTTTCCTGATCGGCGAAAGCCAACCTTGGAGCGTAAGTGCGTACGAGCAACGGTATAGCCTGATAGTCAGCGGGGACTCCTGCGCTGCAACTGGTCTGGGCCGTCAACGATGTATGGGCTCCCGACGACAAAAACACGGCTGCCATCCCGGTGCAAAGCGTAAGCAAGTATCTCGATGGCATCTTCCCCCCCTTTTTTCAGAGCATTTCTGTCGGTTACACCAATATTGATTGTCTAACAATAGAAGAAGTAGTTGCGAGTATTCGTCAAGTTGTGGACCGGTTCCCGCAGGACGGCATTTAATTCTGCCTCTCGAAGTCGAGCCAAAGTGTAAGGGCGGATCAGCTTGGCGACCGCCCTTGAATCAGGGTTTCTAACTTTGCCTGTCTTTGATATCTCAGTGATATCTCAGTTTCGAGCATTTTGCCCAGAGTTATTGGTTTGCTTGACGAAGCATGAACCAAACTTTATGATATTAGTGAGTTGGGCGCCACACAACTTTGGAGAAACTAATGTGTGCATCCCGACCGCCAACACTCCTTTCATTCTTGGTGGAGATCTTGCTGCGGTTTCGCAGCTCATTGCTCCTTTCATTCGAAGGGAGTAAAACAGCTTCTTCCAGGGCTTGGGGCTGCTACCCCGGAAACGTTCTTCCTTCCGGCCTCCGAAAAGGCTTTGTCAATCGGCGCACGAAAATCTTTTGCAAAGCCCTATTTGTTGTTGCAGCGGTTTCATCGTTTTCCTCGACGCCAACGGCCGCTCAGTTTGTGAAGGCTTCTGATATATCCCATGCCTGTTCGGCTTCCCTCGACTCGCTTGCCAGTGTTGATGCCGATACGAGAGCGGTAGTCGAGATTTGCGGCCTTCGTATCGGGGAAGACAGAGGTTGGTCTTCACGCTATTCGGCGACCTCCCGGGCTCGGCTACTTGGGATGGCTCAGGCGTCAAGAGCGGCGACAGTCGAACCCGAACCTCGGTCTACTATCGTCAACGTGGAGAACGTACCCCAAAACACCCAGGAATCGTCGTCGTCGTCGGGTGCTTCTTCGGTCAGCGAAAAAACCTCCCTGTCGCAAGCTGACATCTTGTTCGGGGTGACTGACTTCATTGTCGGAGAAACGGAGGCGCAGGTCCGTTCCTGGCTACTTCCAAGAGTTTTCAAGAACATTTGCGAAGCCGTAGCCGACCGAGAAACTCTCTATTGGGCGTTTCCGCAAACCTGCGGCGTGCTTGCTCGCAACGCTAATGTTGGGTTGGGGACGTCGGCGAGGACGATAAAAGAAGCTGTAGAAAACGATATAAACGGTTTCCCGATCGCCGTATTGCTGCAAATCCATACCCGCCTCGGCCAATTCGGCGTTGGTCTAGAAACCTCCATAACAGCTCTAAACGACTCGATCAACAATGGTCTTTTCAACGTCGCGCGTCCGCGTGACTCTTTGGTGGGGGCCGTCAATTCCCTCATGAAAAGCCGGGACGCCAATATCCGGCATCTGGATATTGTGAAACTGGTCACGGCGCTGGGAGATGTCGTTTCTCACGTTGCCGAGGAGCCAGTCTCAATCGGCCAGATGTTTGTTTCAAAATTGGCCGCTCTTGACACGTTGGGTTTCCGCATTTCGACGATCCGTCGAAGTGCCGCGGGCTTGGTTCGCGTCGCGAACCTACTCACGGACATTCTGGATGTTGTGGAAGCCGACTCGCTCGGAGGGGATAGGACCGAGTGGACCAACGCGCTTCGAGCTTTGGTGGCGAACGGGATTTTGCCGCCTTTGGATGATTCAGGTGCGGTCGACCTTCTAACCCGTCTGACGGAGGTACGAGGGCACCTAGTTTCTGCGGAAAGGCATTACAGCGCACTGCAGGTCGGGGCGATGGGAGTAGGTCACGGCGACAGGGCCGAACGATATGTGCGGTTGTTGTCTAGCGTAGTAAGTGCCTTTAGGGCTGCGACGAATAGCTCCTCGGGGAGCGATTCGTTGGTGCAAAGCGCTATGAATGCTGTTGCCCAAGGGGTCATCGGAGTTGAGACTGGCAATTACGCAAAAGCGGTGAGCGGACTTGCAACGTTCCTGGTCGGAATGGATTCGGTGTTTGGTTTGCTCCCTACCGACGGAGTGCGGGTGTTGACTTTTGCCGCGGATCTCGCCCAGGCCACGACTTCGCACGACGTCAAGAGGGCTCTAGATGGGTTCGCAAATGCGGCTGGCGGACGGGCGACGAAGAGAGCTGACAACCGGGGTGCTCTTCTTGGGCTTCAGGCCTATGGGGGGGTGCAGGTTGGGGGTGAACTCGCCGACCGAGGTGACGGCGGGGCTCCATTTGGAGGGCTTTACGCTCCGGTGGGGTTTGAGGTGACCTTTCCGGCGAACTGGGGCGTTGTGGGGAACGCCGGGCTATTTGTCCAGATTATTGACGTTGGGGTGTTGGCGTCGGCCCGCCTCTTTACTCGGGACTCCGCAGACGTAGTAGGTGACAATCCGAACGTTGGATTTCGCCATGTGGTTGCGCCCGGGTTGTTTTTGACCTACGCGTTTCCGAAAACGCCTCTTTCCATGGGAGTTGGAGTTAGTCGCGCCCCAGGCCTTCGTGACCTCAGGACCTGTGAAATCGCGGAAGCCGGTGCTGCTTCAAATTGTGAGGTTGTTGGTGGGGCCGGAATGCCTGTCCCAGGACGTTTGGACTTCAATGAGGTTGGGGTTTACCGATTCGGCGGTTTCCTTGCCGTTGATATTCCGATTTTTCCATGACTGACACAACGTCCCCAATCTTCCCGCGCTACTCGGGACCAATGAACGCAGGAAAAACAGCGCGTTCTCTGCTACTTGTTTTGGCCGCTTTCTTTCCGGCCACCCTTGCGGGCCAGCAGAATAATTGGCAATGCGCTCCAGAATGGACCGGTTCTCTGGCCGCCGCCGATTCAGTGCTCGCCGCCCGCTATGCCCCAATTCTGTGGTTCGCTCCGGGAGAGCGGTATTTTCCAACAGTCCCCTTTTTTTCCGCCTTCGACGGTTTAGACAACGACGATGATGGCTTAGTCGATTTTGCTGATTTGAGTGAAATCGCCCCGTCCTGGGACACACTCAACGGATGGTATTTGGACGGAAAAGATTCGACGGGCGGCGGGTTCGGGAGCAGTGCGGTATTTTTTCGGGTTTGTGACCTTACGACCCATGACAAAAACAAAATGTTGGAGTATTTGATAGGGGACGAACAAAGGTGGCACCGCACCGACGAAAGCGAACGCCGGTTTTGGAATTCGATCGAGCGCTTCAAGGTGATCCAATATTTTCCCTTCTATTTAAACGACGACGGATTGAAAGGGCACAAATACGATTCTGAGTTGATCTTTGTTTTTGTCCCCGCCGATTCCACCGCCGCCGAAAGGTTCCGAATCGTTGTTGGTGGTGGCCACACCAATCGAGTCCCAAGTAACGTGCTGGTGGTGACCGGCGAAACCGCACGCTTGTTAACAGGTCCGGCCAACGGCAGGCCGAACGTATTGGTCGAACTTGGGGACCACTCCAGCGCCCCAGACATTCCCCCCTTCGGTGAATTTTTGGCCGGCTGGGATGCCAATTGGAACGACTATGACGTCTGGGGCACACGAGATGTCCAGTCTAGCAGCGGCCTTGGCGCCCTCGGTGACTACGAACAATGGATGACGTACCCAAGGGGACCTAGTATGTCGCGGCGGTTATTCCCTCCCGTGCCCGACCAAAAATTTAAGCGCCCGAGTGACAACAACGATACGTATGCCCTCCTCGCAATTGAGCCGTTCGAGCGGTTGTTTGAAATCGTGCTGAATCGTGGCAACGACGGTTGGCCAAACGCAGAACAGATAGCAGCGACCGATGCGGCGATGGAAGATGTCGTGGGCGCAACGGCGAGGGCTTGGGGTTCTCCCGATTCTGCACGATCTTTTCACTCTTTTTCCGGGTTTCGTGGCTTCGCTGCGGATGAAAACACGGCAGCTGCAACTGAAATGGCACTCTGGGTGGCTGCTGTTAATAGGCAGGAAAACCATTTTCCTTGGTGGACCGACCACTATGAGGAAAAACCGACGAGGATTTTCAAAAGGCACCTTTTCCGTCCAGTTTGGCAAATCGTTGATCTAAGGCAATTTTCTTTCGCATCTACGTGGCACCCCCAAGGTGGGCTCCTTCTTCAAGTAGGATGGGAATTCCCTGTACCGCCAATTTTTCCCTTCAACGCTATTCGGGTTCCGGGATTCCTCAATATCCAAGGTGGGGTTTATTTTGGCTGCAATTCGGGTGTGTCCTGTTTGCGATGGGAGCAGAAAAGTTTTGCCGTTTCCCTCACCCACACCAACCACTACAATCGGCTTTTCACTTCGTACCTGAACTTACATTATGTCCCGGAAAGGGCTGGGGCCAACGCGATTGACAATTCTACTGACTTGATTTTAGGAGGTGGGGTTTCCCTTGCCCCTTCGAGATTCTATAGGGTGCGGGTTGGACTTTCTACGGATGTGTCCGGCGGTGCGCGATTCAATTCTACCGGGCTCTCGTTACAGTTTTTGCTTTATCCGTTCAAGGGTACGGCGACGTGTTTCAGTTGCTATTAGCCCGGATCAAACGACACGTTACGAAAGACGTGCGGGAAATATTAGCCTCGAAGCCGGTGTCTACTCGTTGCGACATCGGATGGTTTCCACGCCGGTCGGAAAGTGGTGATCAAAGGCGACTTGTCTCCGCGCCGCTTCAAGCCGGAGGCGTCGGGCAACTTCTGTACTTGTCATGAGAAAATCAAACATGGGTATATTGGGTCCCTTTTGCGTTTCGAACTTACCCACTGGAATTCGGGTGGGATTGGTTTGGCTCGCCGTCGCCAACCCCACTGAAGCACAGGACCTGCTTCGGTACGGTGGCAACCTGACCTTTGCGGCCCGTCGCGAGTGGAGGGGAATCACGCGGCGCGATGGGCCTGTAATGCAACCCGAAGTGTTCGCCAGCTACGGGCGTGACAATTGGCTTGCCATCGGAGCGGGGACTATTTTTGAACTGAGGGGAGACAGGGCCGCTCCAACATATCTAGGGTCAGGACGAAGGTCTTTCGGTGAAGTCGATTTCTGGGCGGAGGCGTCTGTCTCAACCGTTCCTTTCAGGCTCTCCGCCGGCTGGGTTTATCGAATCTGGAACGTGGGGAAGAACGTGAGGTGGGTTCAACCTGCTCGCAATTCACTACGACTAGAGACTTTCGACGGAACCCAGGAATTGTTTCTTCGCGTGGCTGCACCCGGACTAGGGCGCTTTGTTCCACAGGTAACGGTGTTCAAGGATGTTGGACAGGTCGACGGGTCGTATTTGGAGTACTCCTTCGTCCTTCGCGTGCCATTTTGGGCGGGCGTCATACTCCCCGCCCATTCGATCCTTCTGTCGGCAAAGGCTGGTCACAGCGTCGGCCAACACAGCGTCATAACTGATCCGAGAATTCCGAAGTACTTTGAACATGGGGGTATCACGCACTGGGACCTTTCCCTCGGCACTACGTTCGGGGAATTCGGGCCGATCGGGCCCGCGACTTTTTTCCTCCACCCGGAACTTCATTATCAAATAGGTCGTGACCCAATCGCACGAACCGGATCTGCGGGTATCGCGCCCAAACCCCGCTGGTGGTTTCGGCTTGGAATCGGATGGAGTGCACCCGCATGTCGACCTGACCGGAGGATTTGCAGATGACCGTTCGTCTCGCGTTGATCGTTTTGAGCCTCGCTGCGTGCAGTGCTGGCACCCCCAGTTCGCTTTGGCTCCCGACCCCCCAGTCAACTTCGCCGATCGGCCGCGGGGAACTGTTGGCTGGTTTCGCGAAGGTTGATATCACGCCACCCCCGGGGATGGGCTTGTCGGGAAACGGTTTTGAGGGCCAGCAGGCTTCTGGGTATAGCCAACGATTGTATGCTCGAGCTATGGTCATGGAAGACAGCCTCGGGGAGCGAATTGCCTTCGTGGTGGCCGACGTTCCTCATGTTTCAAGTCTCCTGCACCGACTCACCGCCGAGCAAACCAGCAGGGGGTCAAGCAAGCTGGGAGCCGACCGGTTGGTCCTTTCTGCAACCCACACTCATTCCTCCGTTGCTAACCACTACACAAACAGTGCGTACAATGAGCAATCTGGCAGGTTTTCCGGATACGATGCTTTCTGGGTAGAGTTTCTGGTGGAACGCCTCGTCCGCGCCGTTGACCTAGCCTATGCGGATCTCATGCCAGCCCTTGCCCGATGGTCTTATAGCGAGGTGCCGGGGGTGACCTCTAATCGAAGCCCTATTCCGTTCGCCGCTAATCCAGTGCCGTTCGGTGGGCCCGTCGATGACACATTGTACACCCTTCGTGTGGATCAGTGCGAGGTGGCATTTTCCAACTGCGTTGCCCGGGGGGGATTTGGAGTGTTTGCGATTCATGGCACAGGCTATCCGGCGACGGGCGATTTGCTTGACCCAGATATTCCAGGGGTGGTGCAACGCCATGTAGAAAGGGCGATCGATCGGTTGAACGGAGCCCTTTTGGCAGACACGATATTTCGACCGGAAGGAGTCTATGTTCTTGCCAATGGAACCGAGGGCGATGTATCGCCAGACCACGATCTGGGGACTAGGTGCGAGAACCATCTTCGCCAGCGTCCCGGACCCCGCCCCAGGGGTCCGAATTGGGCGCCACCGGCTCCTGAAGTGTGGAGGGCACGGTCATCTGATCTCCATGCGTGCATGGAACGCGCTCGGACTTCGGTTGCTCGCATCGGAAATGAACTAGGTAGTGCAGCCGAGCGCTCCTATAATCTGGTCCCTGCGGCGTCTAGCTTTCGTATCCGGCGCGCTTTCACAACAATACATCTGCCGACATTCAATGCGTCTCCCCCGCTCTGTCCCAACGCGAGGTTTGGCACTTCCAATGTGGGGGGAGCTCCCAACGATGCCCGAACACGTTTATTGGGGTGGTCGTTCCTATGGGTTTTCCCTTCGGGGTTCGAGCCGGGCTCATTGGCCGTCGCCGATCCACCACACGGTTGCCAGGGAGAAAAACGGGTCGGGTTGGGTTTTGTAGGTCAGGGATTGGCAACAGGGCCGCATGGGCTCCCGGAGTACGCGCAGTTTTCAGTCGTCCAAATGGGTAGGACTGCAGTCGTCTCGCTTCCTTGGGAAGTCACAACTGTAGCTGGTCGCCTTATCAAAAATGCTGTCCAAGCGCAGGCCCCTTGGGCGGATCGGGTCGTTGTTGTTGGGTTGGCCAACGGATACTTCCAGTATCTAACCACCAGGGAAGAGTATTCCCTCCAACACTATGAGGGAGGGTCAAACCTTTACGGCCGGAATACACTCGACTTGGTTATTCGGGTTCTGGAAGACCTGACTCGGAACATCGGGAACGATTCTAAGGTGGGACCAATAGAGGCCTTCCCGGGAGCTTATCGCACCTATTTCAAACGACCATCCACTCCTACTGCGATAACTCGGGTGTTTACGAAAGTACAATGCGATGATCATCTGTTGGTCGCAGAATGGGAAGATGTACCTCCCGGACAGTTCCAACCAGCCGACGGGCAGGTTCTTCGAATCGCTGACGGGACGACCCTGTTGGCTTGGGACGATCATCCGAATGTCGAGGTTAGAGCGATTCGTTCCGCTGGTGGTGGCCGACACGTTTGGCGAGTGACTTACAGGTCGCCGACGCAATTGTCGAACACTACATCGGTCCAATTGTTGAGTCGCCCGGGAGTGGGGAACGCCCTAAGTCGGGGTTGTTTTTGAAAAGCCTTTTTTCGATCAGCAGCAGTTCTTGGGGAACTGGGCCAATTCGATCACCCGCTTAAAGAGAAATATGCAGACTGAGAAACGAGAACACCGGTTTTTAGAAGCAAAACTGCTGTAAATCAGTTGAATGACTGACGTTTGACCTTGTCCGTCATTCACCAAACTACTCGTACTTGGCTTTGCCAATAAAAGGAAAAGGAAAATGAATATGGACGTTGCTAGGTATGTCGTTACCCATTTTCGTGTTGTTTGGCAGCTAATAAATCAAAGTCGCCGTTTACGACGGTGGATTAGCAAATGGGCGATAAATTCGGCAATCAGTCGGGGGCCAATGCGCCCCCACCCTCTGAGTTTGATGTCGGACTACACGTCATGGGATTCGCTGACAGATCGCTCCTATACCGGTCGCCACATACCTCCCCGAGCCCAAATAGGCCTCCCGCCGGTAAGCGACGTTGCGGATCTCTTTGAATACCTCCCCGACGGATGGAGGGAATCGAAAAGATCTTCCCTCCTATTCTCCTATTTCGCGCAGTGGTTCACTGACGGATTTTTGCGCACTGATCGGATGAACCCTCGTCGAAATACTTCAAACCATGAAGTGGACCTCAGTCCTCTATATGGATTGAATCGGCAACAAACTAACCTTCTTCGAACAGGGGCGGGTGGGTTACTCGCATCTCAGTTCATCAAAGGTGAAGAGTACCCTCCCTTCCTTTTCGACTGTGGTAATTTAAAGAAGAAATACGTCGGACTCGATATGCTCGTTCCGAACTGGTTGCCCCAGGATCAAAGGTCTTATCTGTTTGCCATGGGCGGTGACCGCTCGAACGTGCAAATCGGCTACACAATGTTCAACGTACTTTTTCTCCGCGAGCATAATCGAATCTGTCTCGACCTCGCTCAAGAGAATCCGAAGTGGGATGACGAAAGGCTTTTTCAAACCGCTCGAAATGTACTTATCGTCACGCTTCTCAAATTAGTAGTGGAAGAGTATATCAATCACATTCAGGGATCACATTTCAAGCTAACTGTCGACCCGACCTCCTTCACCAACGAACCATGGTACAGGACCAATTGGATGACCGTGGAGTTCAACCTCCTTTATCGATGGCACAGCCTGACTCCGCCCGAGATCCAGTACGGTGGCCAGCCTAAGCCTGTAAAAGAAACAATGTTCAACAACGCCTTGATTGTGAATCGTGGGTTGGGTGACTTGTTTCATGAAGCATCGAGCCAGCCGGCAGGTGAGATCGGCCTCCACAACACATCCCCGTTCCTTGTTCAAAAGGCGGAGATACCGAGCATTAAGCAGGCGCGGGGTGCGGGACTCGATAGCTATAATGCCTACCGCGAAATGTGCCAACTCCCACGGGTCACGAGGTTCGACCAAATCACAAAGGATGAGGACGTCCAGTGTGAGCTTTCGAAACTTTATCGTGGTGACGTCAACAAGGTTGAGTTTTATCCTGGATTGTTTGCAGAAGATCAAGGGTTCAACTCGGTGCTCCCTGAACTAATGGGTCGCATGGTTGCCTTTGATGCCTTTTCGCAGGCGTTGACCAATCCCCTTATGTCGGCAAGGGTTTTCAACGAAAGCACGTTTTCTCCGGCCGGAATGGAGACCATCAAGACAACGGAGTCGATTTCGCAAATTCTTCACCGTAATGTACCCAACGCCAACACGAATTACCGAGTCAGTTTGACTCGACTCGACCAATAATTTTCTTCGCTCGAAAGGGCTTCAGGGAGTTTGCGAATCAATGGGCGCGAGTCGTTTCTTGTCGTATTCGTTGAATCTGATCAGATTTCGCCAGGACGGGTCAAGACTCGGGTCCACCGAAAGTTTGGCGAAACAGAAAGCCCCGCAAACGCGGGGCTTTCTCGTGTTCGGAATATTTTTGTTGCAGGATCCTAAATCCTGCGTGTATACCAATTTCACCACGGTCGTGTGAGGGGATGAATGTAATTGGTAAGGGCCGCAAATACACGCTTTTCGGGGGAGAGAAGCGTTTGGGAGTGCCTACTTGTATTTCGGCCCAAACCCGGGCGATGTCGGTTTTTCCTTTGGGTATTAGGTGATCAGGATGCCATCGCCTGAACTCGAACGCCTTGTCGAAATCGACCAACTAAAACGCGGCGAGCCATCCCGTACCGAGTTCGAGGGGTTACAGAGCTCAGGAGAAGCACGACTCGTTGATGAACAGAACATTAATCTATTTCTGGCCAGTCGTTTCGATCTTGCCTATAACGCAGCCCACGCATTGTCTCTGGACTAGGCCGAGTATTGGACCTTGAAGAACGCCTGGTATCGGATCTTGTTGATGCGACCCTAGCAGTACGGCTACAGATAAACACTGATCCAATCAGCGTTCATCTGCGGCTATCTGTGGCCCTGAGATCCAAAGCAAAAACCTCTCTCCGATCCTCCACCAAAACCGGCACGAATCCCATTCTCTCCAAATATTTTGCGTGGGGAGGCGTGCCCGGTTCGCTGATCAGTCGACGAATGCCGCGGTCCCTGAAAACTGACGCCTTCTCGCAGAACACGAAGTTGCCGACTTTGAAGTCCCTATATTTCTCCACTACGTAGTCCAGTTTGACGCGGGCGTCCGGCGTCACGTCTCCTTCGACGATCATGACACCAGCGGGGACAGTGTCGCGAAGGACGAAAACGGCCAGGTCGGTGTCAGCAGGTGCGTGTTCAAATCCCGGGACGAACTTTCGGATGTCGATTTTGTGAAAATCGACGAAATACTCCAGGTAGCGTGACTCGGGTCGGACCTGAAGGAGTGAGAAGTATTCCTTCTTGTTGAAAATTCCGTACAGATAAAAAACGTCAATCAGCACGATGAACGCGTTCAGAACTGCGATGGGATAGGCATTGATCAACAGGCCGTAGATCGTCATTGAAGCCGCTCCGACCAGGTTGATAACGCGCAACCTGAGAATCGAATTCATCATCATCGACAGGGCGATCAACACCGATGCGATGTAGCCGATCAACTGATACAGATTCGCCTTATCCATCGACCCTGCTCAGGTGGGCGTGGCGATCAGGAGGGGTTTTCGAAATCTTCGTCTATTTCGCTGAGGTCTTTGATCATCTGTTCGAAGTCGGGAGCTTCCCAGCGGAAGCGATGATCGTCCACGGCCTCGATTAACCTGTCGAGTATGCGCGCGATCAATGGCGCGGCCACCGGTTCGAAGTCGGCGTCGCGGTACACGTCGTCGGCCCAGACCGCCAGATCTTCCAGCGCGATGGTGCCGTCGAGGTACTGTTCGAGATAGTTGATAAGAGTTTCACGATCTAACATTTCCAACAGCAACTTTAACAGCAATACCCCGCTTATGGTATTGCCTCTATATCGGGGGATATTTAGAATTAGGTATCACTGACCGAGAGACGCCGTATCCCGGGGTTCTGGGGTGCGGGTTCTATTAAGGTGTTCATGAGTGTTGACGCACGTTGTCTTGCTTTAAACGCATCCTTTGAACCGCTGACGATGGTTCCGGTAAGAAGGGCCCTGCGACTTGTGTTGGCCGGCAAAGCTGAAATTGTCGAAGCCGATCAAGACGCGCTCGTGCGCAGTGTTCATGTCTCCATTCCTCGGCCCATCGTTATTCGGTTGGTTCGGTTCGTACGCGTCCCTCGCAAGTTCCGTCGCCAGGTTACCAATACGTTCCTTTTCGCGCGGGATGACTATTCGTGTCAGTATTGCCTCAGGTCACAAAGGGACCTGAAGACGCGGGAGTGTCTTACCCGGGACCACGTCGTGCCCGTTTCCAGAAACGGCACGAATCAGTGGGATAACGTCGTGACGTCCTGTTCTACCTGTAACACCCGCAAGGGCAATAGGCTGCCTGCAGAATGCGGTATGTTCCCCGCCAAAACCCCCACCGAGCCCCATTTTGTGCACCTCGCCTGGGCCGTTCGTCGGCTTACCGATATCCAGGCCAAATATATTGCACTTTTCTACGGCACCGACACGGTGGCCGAGCTTCAGGCGTTAGGATAAGCTCAATTAGCGAAATCTCATAGTCAAAACATTCTAACTATCACAACCCGCACTGGACTTGGAGCCGAAGCAGCGCATCTTCTATGGCGAGTGGATATCACGAGCGGGTGATTATCAAAATTCTGGGAATTTGATGGATCAATCATACAACCTCATAGACTGTTTCGACCGGCAGGTTGAACGGGACCCGGATGCAGTTGGGTTGGTGTGTGGTACGCGCTCATATACCTACCGACGATTGGCGGCCGAATCGGGAGCTTTTGCCTCGGCTCTCGCCGATCTTGGCGTCACCAAAGGGGACAGGGTGGGAATTGACCTGCCCAACTGGCCTGAGTGGGTCGTCTCCCTGCTGGCGGCTTCACGATTGGGTGCCGTAGTCGTTCCGCTAAACCCTACGCTCGGTTACCACGAGTTCAAGTACCAGCTGCGGCACGCCGAGGTGAAGGTCTGCATCGCTCCGCAGTCGCACGGTGAAATGGACTATCTCGAGTTCTTCGACGACCTGATGACCGATTTGCCCGATCTGGGGCATTTGATCACGGTGGGTGCCGATGACATGTGGCAGGACGAGCGGGTCTTCAGGTACTCTGACCTCCTCAGCTCCTACCGCTCAAAGCACGTAGATGGGAAGGCAGAAATTGACGCAGCCGAGGATCTTCTCTTTCTCCTCTACACTCCCGGTACCCAGGGTAAGCCCAAGGGCGTTGAACTGACACACAAAAACCTGGTCTGGACCGGGCTTGAGACTGCCTCATTGCTTAACCTGGGCCCCACCGACACGGCTCTGGGGGCGGTGCCTCTTTCGACCGTTTTCGGAGCCCATCTGGTTGTCAGCACGCTTCTAACCGGGGGCAAGATTGTGTTGTTGGAGCGCTTTGACTCGGCTGCGACTCTCGATTTGATTGAAAAGTTCGAGATTACTACCCTGCACGGAGTACCAACCATGTTTCAGCTGATGATGCGAGAACCAAGTTTTCCATCTCGCAAATTCAAAACCCTTCGGACCGGAATTGTGGCCGGGGCTCCGGTTTCGGTGCCAGTTGTCAGGGCCATACGAAAATGGTGCGATGTGGAGATTGCCTACGGCCTGACCGAAACAGGACCAACTGTTTCGATGACAACCCCCAATGACGCCGACGAGCAACGCGAAAACACGGTGGGGCGACCCCTGGTGGGTGTCGAATTGATGCTCGTGGACAAGCGGGAAAACGGTGGTGTGGATAGCGACGCGGTTGGCGAAGTTGCGGTGCGTGGCCCGAACGTGATGTCCGGTTATCATCGAATGCCCAAGGAGTCCAAAAAATTTTTCACCGAAGATGGCTTCTTCCGCACCGGAGACCTCGCTTCGATTGACGAAGACGGGTTCATTCGGATCGTGGGACGTTCGAAGGAAATGATAATCCGGGGCGGCTACAACATCTTTCCCAAAGAATTAGAAGACGTGGTTCGCACCCATCCCGCGGTCGAAAGCGTCTGTGCAATCGGAATTCCCAACGAAATACTCGGCGAATTAGTCGGTGTTTGCGTAGTGCCCCTTGAGGGTGCAATTGTGACGTCACAGGAATTGAAGGATTACGTGCACGACCAGGTCGCCGACTACAAAGTCCCAGATGTTGTCCGTTTTTTTGATGAATTACCGGTGGACGAAGAAGGCAAAGTGCAGCGCAAGGAATTGGCGGACCTTGTAGCAGCGGAAGTCGGGGCAGAATGACTGAGCGGACTATTGGGCGGGGCCAACATTCGCCACTGACAGCGGTGACGTCTCGCGGGTCGCACGCCGCCCTGCTCGTTGATTTCGACAACGTTACGCTCGGCATCCGATCTGACCTCCAGCATCAACTAAAGCTCATTCTTGATTCTGAAATCTTCGACGGAAAAATATCGGTGCAGCGGGCTTACGCAGATTGGCGGCGCTACCCGCAGTACATCGTTCCCCTGTCGGAAGCTTCATTCGATCTTATCTTTGCTCCAGCCTTCGGGTCGAGCAAGAAAAACGCAACTGATATCAGGCTGGCGGTTGATGCAGTCGAACTGGTTTTTCTGCGACCTGAAATAAGTACCTACATCCTTCTGTCAGGCGACAGCGATTTTTCAACATTGGTGTTGAAACTGAAGGAATACGGGAAGTACGTCATCGGAGTGGGGATCCGCGAGTCGGCCAGCGATCTGTTAATTCAGAATTGCGACGAGTACTACAGTTATTCAGAGTTGACCGGTTTCACCAAGCAGGGAGAAGAAGAAAAAACTCAGGTTGACGCCTGGGGGCTTGCGGTCGACGCTGTCGTGAAGATGAAGGAGCGCGGTGATGTGATGAGGTCGGACCGCCTCAAGCAGGTCATGCAAGAGCTGGATCAACATTTTACTGAAAAGAATGTTGGCTACAACAAGTTTTCGAAATTCGTGGTGGAGGCCGCCAAGAGAGAACTGCTGACCGTAGCTAAACTGGAAAACGGCCAGTATGAAATTGATCTGGGCAAAGACGCTAACGTTAAGCCCGATGTCGAGGCCAAGCTCGCCGATAAAGTCCCTGAAGAGCCAAAGAAACCCGGCGCCGCGAAAGCGAAACCGTTGAGCCTTTCGACCGCTTTCGAGGTCTTGAAGGAAGTGCTTGAGAAAAACCAATCGGATGACGGTCACCTCGGTTCGGAGGCTGTACGGGATCTGTTGATCAAGCGGGCGGGGGCCAACCCGGTGTTTCAGGGCAACAGGTACAACCGTCTGCTCAGGCAGGCTCATGACGCCGAATTAATTGAGCTGGCACGCGATGAAAAGAAGGGGTACCAGCTGAGGCTTGCTGATGGGGCGACGGGAGGGAAGGTGAGTGGCCCTTCCTCTCCGACTAAAACCAAGAAAAAGAAGCAAACACCCCGAAAAAAGACGGCGGTAAAAAAGAAATCGTCAGAGGGCGTAGCCGAGAAGAAAACCAGATCCGGGTCAGCAAAGAAATCCAAATCCACCCGATCTTCTCCGGAAATCAAAAAACCTGACGACTCATTTTCTTCAGATGATAGTGCGCCAGAGGACGGGATATTGAAGAGAATGTCGGCGGTTGTGAACAAGGCGATCCGTGGAGAGCAGGACGGATCGGGATCGTAGCAGCGTAAATAATCTCTCCGGTTTTTATGGTCGGTCGGCTGATGTTGTGGCCCGAGAACTGATCGGGTGTGTGCTGACCACTTCAGTCGCTGGAAATGTCACCGGCGGCAGAATAGTAGAGACCGAAGCCTATCTTGGCCCCGACGACCCGGCCTGCCACACCGCCGGGGGACTACGATCCCAGCGTAATTCATCGATGTACCTGTCGGCCGGTTCTGTTTATGTGTACTTCATTTATGGAATGCACTGGTGCTTCAATGTTGTGACCGGTCCCGAAGATTTTGGTGCGGCAGTGTTGATAAGAGGGTTGGAACCGCTGGTTGGGATCGAGACCATGGTCGACCGGAGAAAGCAAACGCGTCGAGAGCTCCTGTGTTCCGGGCCAGCGAGATTGTGTCAGGCCCTGGCGATAGACGGCTCTCACGATGGAACAGTGCTTGGCGATGGAGAGATCGCTTTGACTCGGATCGGCCACTCCCCGGCCAGTATTGATGTCGGGCCCCGAATAGGGATTTCGAAAGCTATAGATTGGCCTCTGAGGTTCACTGAATCCGGTTCCCGCTGGCTATCAAAATAAAAAACCGGCCGGTTTTTTATGCCGGCCGGTCTTTGTCGCTTCTAACTTCTATCTTCTGACTCTTATCGTTCGACCTGAATCTCTTCATTGGCATGCGTCAGCGAGTACCGAATCCCGGCACTAATCTGATGCTGGTCCGATTGAATCAGGAAGGTATCTGTGGCCGGGAACAGCTTGTATTCACCAAACAGCGCCGTCCTGCCCATACGCAATTGTGCGCCTGCGACGAACACAAGGAAGGCCTTGGTGTCCAGTTCTTCAATTCTGTTTAGTGCACCGTTGAACTCAGCTGTCGAAAGGGTATTCAGCGGCTGAGCATCGGTGATCTGGCTAATGGCGATACCAGCCCCTCCGTAAACCTGGAGTTTGTTGTCGTTGGGGATGCCATAAAGGATCAATTGCAAACGGCGCCCTTTAGAGTAGCCAACCGTGGAGGCCCCGGTCGCACTCTGCGCGTTCGTTACGATTTCGCTCGATCCACCCTCGAAGAAGATCGCATCAAATCCCATTGAAAGAGCCGAACGTTTCCCGGTAATTAGCCAGTGCCCACCCACGGTACCGGCCGTGTTGCCGCCTTGGAGTGCAACCCCACCCTGGGCTCCCCAGTACCAGCGACGTTGCCAGCTATCGTCCTGCGCCGACAGATTAGCCGAGGTGAAGAGGAATACTGCCACGAAAGTGGCTAGTTTTGTCGTTCTTCGCATTCTTGGTCTCCCAAAATAGGATCTTTTATCGTTCAGAGTAGTTCGCTCAACAAAATGCTATTGAAAAGCAACTTGAACGTGCCCAACGTCTGCCCTCGATGCTGCGGCCGGAATCCAAAAAGGATTACGCGGCCATTCCCAACCGGAATATTCACCAACGCACCGGCACCCGCGATGACGTTCACGTCGCTTGCGTAGCCGGATTGTAGCGGATCTTCAACGTATTTTGCTGTGACCTGCATTCCATTGCCTGTCGAGAATGCCGCCCCATCCCGAAAAAAAACGCTCAGCGAATCGCCGATTCCGGAAGAAATTGCCGTATTACCCTCTACAGACACCCCGAAAATAGAACCGAACGCCGAAAAACGCGAGCCTTTTCTTTGAAATTCGGTGGAAATAAGGTCTTCAGCAGGTAGCATGAACTGAGTAATTGCGAAACGGCTGGCGCCTCCCAGGGCGACAATAACTCCGCCGTGTTCAAGGAATTCTCCTAGCCGGGCCACGCCGATCGCCCCTATTCCACCGCTGAATTGCTCCGGAACGGACCCGTTCGCAGGCCCGTCCAGTAACTTCACCGTGTCTGCCGATGGCAGGATAATGACATCGAATTCAGCCGAAAGGTCTCCTGCTCTGATCCTACCAACATCAACCGAACTAAACGGAATGCCGTTTTCATCCAAAACCCAGCGCGTCCAGCCTTCGTCGATATTGGCAGTGTGATCCACGAAGACGCCGATTCTCGAGAGTCGAGAAATCACACGCTCAGGCCGAGACAGAACTTCTGTGCGGTAGGCAGTAAACGAAAACTCGGACGCCAGATTTTCGACGATGGAATCTGCCGCGCCACCGTGAAGGACCAGGCTGCCTTCCGGCAAAACCGCGTCTTCAACAACCAGAGGGTCGGCCAAAGTCCAAACCTCTGTCCCCGATTGAAGGGCCTCAGCGGTAGCGCGACTTTCCGCATTCGAGGAATTGCGAAGTACGATGTAGGGTCCCACTCCTTCAACTCCGCCGCCATCGACCGCGGGCGTTTGCAGGTTTTCGGAGCGGACGTCGAAAGGCTCATTGATTGCAGCAACGTTCAGCCCCATTTGGAGGGGTAGTGTCCAGGCTGCGGTATCAAATGGGCGCACCGGCGTTCCGTCGCTTTCGGATGGATAGTGTTGGATCTCCAGGAGGTCTTTTACGTGAGCTCGGAACGGTTGGTCCATACGGACGATGACCGTGCCGATAGAATAGGATTCTCCATTTGCTGAGAATGGCGCGGTGGTAACGTCTAGATCCACTCCGCTGTCGAGCAGAAGTTGCTGAAGACGGCGGTTGGCGTCGTTGTCGCGTTGAGCAGGCGGAATGACAAACGCACGGGGAGATTCGTTGGTGCCGTCCCTGATAGCCCGCTCGCCCAAGGTGATGAACCTGCGAACGAATCTCTCTCGTTGGTCGTACATCAGTTCAAGAAGTGCGTCCGCCGCGGTTAACTGATAGTGGACAATGTCTCCGATACCCCATTCTCCCCCGGGCCATCGAGATGGGCGGAGCAAAGATCGGGTCCTGGCCCGCTCTGCTTCCGGCGCTATGTATACAGGGGACGCGAGTCGTGCGCTGGCGGCCTCCGAGAGAATCCCAATCATGTTGTGCCGCGCCGGTACGGTTCTGAAACCGCCATGCCACCAGAGGTCGAATGCCATTCCGTGGGCAATGCCGGTGAGTCCCGAATCTCGCATAGCGGCACCCATCGTTGCCCCCACCATGTTGGTTGCCGAGACCAGCATAGGGTCGAGGTTCGGGTTGATCGGCCCTCCGTAGGGAGGAAGAAAAAATCTCGCCTGGTTTTGACCCATCTGGTGTACGTCCCACACTACCTCCGGGAACCATTGATGGTAAAGTACTCTCGTCACTGCCCGTGTCTCCGGCTGAGTGAGCATGAACCAATCGCGGTTGTTGTCGTGCCCTGCATAGGGATGGTAAAGCCATGGCAGAGGTCCCGATTCGAAATTGGTGCCTTTGTACTCTCGATACCATTGGACCACTTTGTCCAACCCATCGGGATTAGTGGACGGAATGATCAACACTACAAGCGAGTCTAGCATGGTGCCATAGTCGTCTCTGTTTGCCAAACGGTGCGCAAGTTCAATTGCGAAGAGACTCGACCCGATCTCAGTAGAGTGAATATTGTTGTTGATCATCACCACCGCAGGTTGGCCAGCGATTGCTTGATCCCGTTCGGTCGGAGTGAGACGGCGGGGGTCCGCTATCTGCTTTTGTACGGCTAGGATGTCGTCAATGCGGCGGTGATTCTCGGCGCTGGTGATTTCCAGCATATACAGCGGTTTGTCCAGGGTGGTTCTACCGATAGTGTCCAGGCGCACACGTGTTGACGATTCGGCCAGTGCCTCGAGGTACCCCTCTATCTGAGACCAATCAGCGAGCAACGAATCCGTGCCCGGAACGAACCCGAGGATTTCTTCCGGGGAGGGGATGCTCTGGGAGTGAAGCGTAGTGACCGGCGCCGCAATCAAAGCCACGACCAGTGTTATCCGGATCGTGATTGTGTGAAGCTGCATCTAGACGTTAGATAAGGCCGAGCTTCGACCCAACCTTTTTGAACGCCGTCATTGCTTCATCAAGATGGTCCCGCGTATGCGCCGCTGAGATTTGACACCTCACGCGCGCTTCCCCCTTTGGTACAACCGGGAAACCGAAGCCGGTGACAAAAACCCCTTCATCGAGAAGCATGCGGCTCATCTCAATAGCCTTCGCTGTTTCACCCAGGATGACCGGAATAATCGGCGTGTCCCCCTCCAGAGGTTTGAAGCCCGCCTCGATTAACTGCTCGCGAAAATAGCGGGCGTTTTCGTGCAGACGGGTCACCATCTCAGGTTGAGCCCGAAGTTGGTTGATCGCCGCCATGGCGCTCCCCGCCACTGTACAGGGTAGCGCATTTGAAAACAACTGAGGACGAGCACGTTGGGTCAGGTAATCACATGCCTCCTCGGAAGAGGCGACAAAGCCCCCGGCAGCGCCGCCGAGTGCCTTACCGAGGGTGGAGGTGATCATGTCTATCTCGCCGAGGACCCCGCAATGCTCTGCGGTCCCACGCCCGGTTGTGCCGAGCACCCCCGTTGCATGAGAATCGTCGACGACCACAAACGCGTCGTACCTCTGGGCGAGCTCCAGAATGTCCGCAAGTTTAGCGATGTCACCTTCCATCGAAAAGATGCCGTCGGTGAAAACCATTCGCGTGCGACACCCGCTGGAAGCTTTCAGTTTTTCTTCCAGGTCAGTCATGTCGGAATGCTTGTAGACGGCGGCTTGCGCCTTCGTGATCCCTTTTGCCAGTCGAATGGCGTCGATAATCGAGGCGTGGTTGAACTGGTCGGAAATGACGATGTCTTCAGGTCCCAGGAGAGTGGCACACACACTCTCGTTGGCGTTCCAGCAGGAGACGTAGCTTAACGCCGCTGGCGTGCCTACCAGCTCGGCGATTGCCTTTTCTAATTCCCTGTGGATGGTAAACGTGCCGCAGATAAAACGGACAGACGATGTACCGGCACCGAACCTCTCTAGTGCGTCCTTACCCGCCTGAACCACTCCCGGTGCATTTGAAAGGCCGAGATAGTTGTTACTGGACAGAATGATTACATCACCCCTGCCCTCCATCGTCACCCTGGCGGCCTGAGGTGAATCGAGGTGGTTCAGCGTTTTGTAAACACCCTGTTTTTTGAATTCTTCTAACTCGGTGCGCAAACGTTCATTCATTGCCATTTGTTATGACTCTATTTCCAATATGACTTTTCCGGCTTCCCCGGAACGGATAGCCTCAAGAGCTTCGTCAATTTGATCGAGCTTGAATGTGTGTGTGATGACCGGCGTGGGATCCAATAGGCCCGAGGAAAGGAAACTCTGCATTTTGTGCCAGGTTTCATACATGCGCCTTCCGATTACGCCGTAAAGCGTGAGGCCCTTGAAAATCACGTCATTGGAGAGGTTGATGGGCACTTCGCCGCTGGGCAGTCCGAGGAGCTGTACCTTGCCACCGAACCGAGCTGCCTTGAAGGCCTGATTGATAGCTGTCGGGTGCCCGGACATTTCGCATACTACGTCCATCCCCTCTCCCTCTGTCAAATCTTTAATCGATTCGTTCAAGTCCACTTCCATCGGGTTGAGGGCAACGTCGGCGCCCATGGCTTTAGCCAACTTGAGGCGGCGACCCTGCACGTCAGAGGCAATTACCTGTTTGGCTCCGGCTGCCTTGGCGATTCCTACCGCCCAGCACCCGATGGGTCCGCAACCTATAACGAGGACCGAGTTGCCTGAAATTTCGGTGGACAGAACTGTGTGAAATGCATTGCCAAGAGGGTCCATGATCGCACCTACGGAGGTGGGAATTCCGTTTAGAGGCATGACATTGGTGGCGGGCATGGCGATCAGATCTGTGAACGCTCCATCCCTGTCGACGCCTATAATGCTGGTGTTGCGGCAAATATGGCCGTCTCCCATCCGGCATTGGCGACAGTGGTCGCAGATGATGTGTCCTTCAGCGTTTACAAGCTCACCTGTTTTAAAGGCCGTGACGTGATCGCCCACCTCGACGATTTCTCCGGCGAACTCGTGCCCGAGCACCAGTGGAGGATGGATGCGTCCCCGGGCCCACGCGTCCCAGTCGGCGATATGCATGTCGGTGCCACACAGGCCTGCATGTTTGACCTTGATCAGTACATCAGCGGGGCCGCACACGGGGGCCGGAACGTCTGTTACAACAAGGCCCGGCTCGCGAGACAGCTTGGAGATGGCTTTCATATTCTCCGGATGATTGGGAGGTGGACTATATGATCTGAAAGATAATTCTAAACCGGCTCGATACGCACCGCAGTGATTTTCAACTCCGGCATTTTGGCGTGCGATTCCAGGACCGGATTCGTCAGCAAATTGGCGGCTGCCTCGCGGAAGTGGAAAGGAACGAAGACCTGTTTGGGGGCCACCCGGAACGAAGTTCTGGTCGAAATGACGATTGAATTTCGTTTGCTGGTGACTTTGACGAGGTCGCCATCCTTTACGCCCAGCTCAGCCGCATCTTCAGGGTTGATTTCGATGGTCGGTGTCGGCTCGCGCTGGTCCAACCCGGCAGAACGTCGTGTCATCGTTCCGGTGTGCCAGTGATATAGCTGCCGACCCGTGCTCATGACGTACGGGAATTCGTCATCGGGCAACTCGTCAGGTGGGGCGTACTCAACCGGATGCAGGTTGGCCAGGCCGTCGTCGGTAGGGAAAGTCTCTGGAAAGAGAAACGATGTACCGGGGTGATCCATGGCAGGGACGGGATATTGCAACCCTGCACCTTTGAGCCGTTCGTAGCTTACCCCCGTCCATGAAGGCGCGAGGCTGTTTATTTCCTCCATTATCTCATCTGGAGACTCGAATGGTGATTCTAATCCGCAACGTTTTGATATTTCGGTAACAATTTCCCAATCTGCGAGAGCCTCCCCGGGCGGGTTGACCGCCTTCTCAGTGACCTGAATGCGACGCTCTGTGTTCACGTAGGTGCCTGACTTTTCGGAAAACGCGGCGCCCGGAAGCACCACGTCGGCGTATCGCGCGGTCTCGGTCAGGAAAAGATCCTGAACCGCAAGGAAATCGACTTTGCTAAACCACTCTTCGGCTCGGGCGATGTCGGGGTCGGAGATAATCGGATTCTCACCCATTATGTAGAGTGCGCGAACCGGCGAACCCTTCTTGGCAATCTCCGTGACCTTCATCCCGGGGGTGAGGGACATAGTTTCTGGATCCACACCCCAGGCCCGCGAAAATTTTTCACGGTTAGCTGGGTCGGCCACTGGCTGGTAGTCCGGATAAACAAATGGGATGGCGCCCATGTCCGAGGCACCCTGTACGTTGTTTTGTCCCCGCACGGGCATCATAGCGGCCCCCCAGCGACCGATCATCCCGCAACAGAGGATAAGGTTCAGGAGGGAGATCACCATGTCGTGCCCCCGAAGGTGCTGGGTAAGACCCATTGCCCAGAGAGTGCTGGTGTTGGGTCCGCCCGCGTAAATTTCTGCCGCTTCCCGAATTAGTTCTGCGGGGATACCGGTAATCGCTGAGGCACGTTCGGGTGTGTAGGGTTCAACTGATTGGCGGATCGCGTCAATGTTCTTAACGCGTTTTGTGATGAAATCAGTGTCTTCTAACTGCATCGCAAAGACGTGATTGAGCATCCCGTTGAACAGAGCTACGTCAGTACCGGGGGTCATCTGGAGATGCACGTCAGCACGAGCAGCCAGTTCGACCTTGCGAGGGTCGGCGACGACCAATTTTGCCCCGCGTTCGTGGGCGCGCTTCAGGGCGGCGCCGAACACCGGGTGCGTTTCTGCTGTGTTGGCTCCGGCGATGAATATCACATCGCTGGCGTGCTCGACTTCCCGCATTGACCCTGACGCCGCCGCAGTTGCAAGTGTGTCACTCATTGCGGACACCGAGGTGGCATGACACATCCTGGTGCAGTGGTCGATGTTATTAGTTCCGAAACGTGCCCTGAAAAGGCGTTGAAGAAGATAGTTCTCCTCATTGGTGCATTTGGCGCTTGCGAACACAGCCAACCCATCCGGTCCGTCATCTTCATGAATGCGTGTTAGCTCCTGGGCGGTCAATTCGAACGCTTCCTCCCAGGTTGCTTCCCGAAACGGTTCGTACCAATCGATCGGAGTTGCCACGCGATTTGCCGAGACTTCCGCTGTCCGCTCAAGCAGCGGCAAATCCTTCAGCCGCTTGCCCTGTCTCCGGGGGGGAGCAGCAGGCTTCATCGTGGCGCCCTCTCCCTCAATCGTCTGCCATGGGCCTGTTCGTCGCAGTGAATCGGTGCCGCCCCTCCATTCCCAACGGTCGTTTTCTTTTTCCCACCCCTTTCGAATCAACGGTTTGTTGAGGCGGTCTTCGTGTGATGTGAAATCGTATCCAAACCGACCCTTCACACAGGTCGATCCATCGTTGGGTGTTATCTCAGTAGGGGCAGGGGAGGTTACTCGAACGATGGTGTCGTCTTTAGCGTGCAGGTCAATCTGGCATCCTACCCCACAAAACGGGCACACGGATCGAGCGACCTTGTCTGTAGCCTTTAGTTCCTCTCCAAACCGCTCGCGGGGGAGGAACTCAAAAATTGCGTTAGTCGGGCAAACGCGCACGCACTCGCCACACCATGTGCAGGATGCCTTGTCCGGGTCTCCGTCGGTCCCCACTATTATCTGGGTAACCCCGCCTCGTTCCGCGGTGTCCAGTACCCCTACTACCTGAGTTTCCTCACATGCCCGGACACATCTTGTGCAGAGAATGCAGGTCGACATGTCATGGCGTATCATTGGGTCGTCCGGCCTCTCGTCCCCGCTGCGGAGAGGCAACTCGCGTTGGTTCGCCGTCGTAGGTTTCACTCCATAATCGGCAAGGTAAGACTCGAAAATGTTCGCAGGTTCTGCACCGGCATCGAGGTTGGTCGTAGGGTACCGTTCAAGGAGGAGAGACAAAACTGACCGGCGATTGTCTACTGCCGCCGGTGATCGCGTTTCTATTTTCATTCCGTCTTCGATCGGTGCGGCGCACGCGGGAATCAATTTTTCCGCACCATCCACGGACACAAGGCAGATTCGACAGTTACCGACGACGGAAAGTCCGGGGTACCAGCAAAGGGTCGGTATTTCAATTCCGCTCTCGGTAGCTGCGTCGAGAATGGTGTGTCCCTCTGGAGCGGTGATGGTTTTGCCATCAATGGTTGCGCGATTCATAGCGGTGAATATCACCCGGGGGTTGTTTGGCAAGCAAGGGTTTGAAGCTCAAAAAATGTTTTTCCCCTGGAGGTTGGAGCCGTGGTGGTGGCAAGAAAAAAAGTTTTTGTGTTGAAGTGATCTTGCGCGAAAAAAAAACTGACGTCGAAATGTGGAAAAAAAGTATTGCGTGAAACCACATAGTTTATAATATTCGCAACGACTTCAAGCACTGTTCGTAACGGTTTGATAACAACGAAAAGCCTCATCAAAAATTTGAGCACCAAGAATCCAATCGCTTTGATCGATGATTGGGCTTACTTGACCGACTCAGTAATTGAAGCTTCGAAGTCTTTGACAGAGAAAAAAATTACGCCGGACAAACGTGGTGTTTTGTCCGGCTCTTTTTTTGGTCCGTGCCACCTTCCGCGGGGGCGGGCCGGAGAGCCGACAGAAGTTGGCTGTGAGCGAAGCGGATAAAAACCTGGCATGAGTGCCAAAGTTCCGGGGCCGCGCCCCGATAACATCAACGTGGAGAGTCTCCATGGCAGTTAAGAAGAAGGCGAAAAAGAAGGCGACCAAGAAAAAGGCCGCCAAGAAAAAGGCCGTGAAGAAAAAAGCGACCAAGAAAAAGGCGACCAAGAAAAAGGCGACCAAAAAGAAGGCCGCTAAGAAAAAGGCCGTGAAGAGAAAGGCGACCAAGAAGAAAGCAACAAAGAAAAAAGCTACAAAGAAAAAGGCTGCCAAGAAGAAAAAGGCAGTAAAGAAAAAAGCAACAAAGAAGAAGGCAACAAAGAAAAAAGCTGCGAAGAAGAAAGCAACAAAGAAAAAGGCTACCAAGAAAAAAGCCACCAGGAAAAAGGCGACCAAAAGAAAGGCCGCTAAGAAAAGAAGACGCTAGTTAAATTTGCGTCGATGCTGCAAGGGGCCGGCCTGCTGCCGGCCCCGCAACATCCTCAGTCCCGTTTCACCGACATGAATTCCCCGGCTCGTGTTCCCACGGGTCGAGCCCCCCAATTTGAGTACAGACCACGCAGGTGAGACATTTCGAGTTCCAGTTCGTGGAGCTGATCATCGGATGCTACGAACAGGTAGTGAGTGCCGCCGGGCACGGTGATCTCCTGCAGGTGAGAAATTGCCAACTCCCGAGCCCGTCGCTCCAGGGTAATCAGGTCGCGGCATTCAATTATGACGAGCGCCGGCGTCACTTCGGGAAACCAGCGTCCGGCCAGATCTACGGCAAAAGCCTCCAGCTTTGGTGACAGGCTTTCTGCGGCGGCCCGGTGTTCTGCGGCATCAACGGTTTTGACGTCCGAAGCGATGAAGGTCACCCTGCTGTCATGGGCCGCGACGAAATACGCGTGTTCGGCGCAATCGCGGCCAATCAGCAAAGCCTGGTCCTCTGACTCAAGATAGAGCACGAGTTCGGCGACGGGACATTCGGGCTGGATGGACTTCCAATGGGTAATCTGACGCTGGGCCAGTCTACGCTTTACATAGCCATTCTTCCATTTGGTAAACCGCGGAAGGTTCAGGCTGCTGGCTATCAAGTCGTCTACTTCGTCGCTGACCAGCACCTCTGTCAATGCAAGCTGTCCACCCTTCCCGGGGTCCATAGACCGGACCGCCTGGTCGCCGAGTGCCATAAGGCGCTCCCGGCTTAGCTGGTTCTTGTGGTCTTCGATCCTTTGCTGGATGTATTCTCCGTACTCCTGGCGTAACGGCCTTGAGGGCCGCACCTGGCTGCGCCTGGAGTAGTCCGGCTTAGCTAACATGGTTCAACGTGTACAACGATCTGGTTAATCCCTAGGTCCTGACGAAGTCTATCCTCAACAAGGTCGGCAATTCCATGCGCTTGTTCAACCGTTGCTTGCCCTTCGACTGAAATTGTCAGCTCTGCGAACCTGAGGTTCGGTGCGCCCCGACTCTTGATGTCATATGCCTCTTCAACCCCATCGATCGATTCTGAAATCTTTTTTATCTCCCTGTAATCGACGACCTGTTCATCGACCAGAACGGGAATGGCTCGCACGATGATGTCGCGGGCGATGACAACGATCGCTGCGGCTACAACCAGAGCCACGAGCGGGTCCGCAAACGGAAAGCCGGATCGAGAAAGAAAAACGCCTGCGATAACTCCTATAGTTATGAAAACGTCCGCTTTGGTATGCGCGGCGTCGGCCAGGAGGATCTGGCTATTCAGTTCTTTTCCGCGACGGGTTTCGTATGCAGCTACTGCAGCGTTGATGGCCAACGTTGCAATAAGGATTGCTAATTCGCCATTGGAAATGTCCAGAGGCTGGGCCCCTGCTTTGAGGCGGGTCAGGGCGCCTTTGACAATTTCGAATCCGGTGATCGATAGAAATACAACGATCAGAAGGGCGCCGAGTGTCTCAAATTTGCGGTGGCCGTAAGGGTGGTCTTCATCGGGTGCCAGGGCTGCGACCGAAATGATTGCGAGCCCCAGGACATTATTCATTGCATCGACTGCTGAATGCACGGCATCACCGGCTACTGCGAGAGAGCCGGTTGCAACGCCGATAAATAGTTTTGCGGCAACGACGACGACGTTGGCGAAAAGAAGGCCGATGAGAACCCGCTTGACCTCCTGTTGTCGGTCGTGCTGCTTATTGGGGGCAGACGCCATCGCTCACAACCTTGCATGGCCGAGTTTGGCTGTCAAGCTAAAGAAGTCCGTTATTTTCAGTGCTTTAGTCCGCCATGGGGAAGGAAAAGATTTGTGACTGCCGAATTGGATTTGCGCCTGGTGGCAATCGCCGACGAACGTGTCCTGGCAGACAGGGACATAGTGGCCGCTTGCCTCGCCGCGGAAGCCGGAGGAGCCACCTGTATTCAATTGAGGATGAAGACCGCTCCGTCTTCCGTGTTCCTGGACACAGTGCTCCGTGTTGTCGGGCGGGTCAAAGTACCCGTTTTCGTCAACGATCGTATTGACGTGGCGGTTCTCGGCAAGGCATCAGGAGTGCACCTGGGCTGGGACGATCTTTCAGTTGGCGATGCCAGGTCTGTGAAAGGGACGGATGGGCTGTTCTTCGGGATCTCAGTGGGTACGCCAGAGGAAGCTGTTCGCTCAAAGGGGGTAGCGGCCGACTACTGGGGTTCTGGCCCGGTGTTTTCGACGAAAAACAAAAGCGATGCCGGAAATGCGATAGGGATCAGTGGGTTAGCGAAACTGGTGGAGGCAGCCGGTCATGTGCCTGTTGTTGCCATCGGAGGAATAACTGCTGGCAGTTGCGAAGCAGCAATGCACACGGGCGCGGCAGGTGTAGCGGTGATCGGTGCTGTTTTCGGTTCCGGTGATGTGGAAGGCGAAACCAAAAAGCTTAGGCGAGCGATCGATTCAGCGACGAGCTGAAGACCTGCGTTGTCTCGCCCAGATCTCCCGCAATTCGGCCACATGAGTATTGTGTTCCCGCAATGTCCTCGAAAAAATGTGTTTGCCGGTCGTGTCGGCTACCATGAACAGAAAATCCGTCTCACGCGGGTTCAACGTGGCGTCTATGCTCGCTGCAGATGGTTGGCCAATTGGCCCGGGAGGCAGTCCGTCAATGAGGTAAGTATTATAAGGAGACTGATACTGATAATCCCGCTCAAACAAGGTTCTGCGTACGCCCATGGCGAAAATTACTGTCGGATCCGCCTGTAACCTCATTCCTCGGTTTAAACGATTGTGGTACAAAGAAGAGACCACCGGGCCGTCCGGTCGGTACATAACCTCTCCCTCAACTATCGATGCGAACGTTACTACTTCGTAGCGGGTGAAGCCCAAATCGGCGGCCCTGGTCGTCCACTCTTCCCGCCACTGGTTCTGAAATTCGCGAGTCATTTGACGCACAAGGTCGTCGGCAGATGCTCCAACCGGGACATCATATGTAGACGGATATAGGTAACCCTCGAGGTTGGGGCCGGGAATTTCCAGGTCTGCTCTCAATGCGGAGTCTTCGATAGCAGTCATGAAATCGGCGGGTGCGATTCCTATGTGAGCCACCAACGCCGAAATCTCTCGTGCCATCAACCCTTCGGGGATCACAAGTCGGTTCGTCGCTACCGCGCCCGAGGTAAGCATTCGAAGTATTGTGCCACTCGAAGAGTTTAGCGGGAGGTCGTAAACGCCCATCTGTATGGCGCGTTGCCTTCCGGTCATGCGCGCATAGGCCTTGAAACGCGTAGCTGACCCGATGACGTTGAGCTCCTCCAACTGGTTGGCCACAACACCTAACGGTGTGCCAGCTCCGATCGTGTAGCGCACGACCTCGTTGTTTGATTGGTCTCCCGAGCATCCTCCAAAAATCACCAACAGAAACAGGGGTACGAATCGTTTCATCCGGCCCGCCGATCAAGGAAAGCCTGTAAGAGAAGCGCCGCCGAAAGTTGATCCACGTCTCCTTTTCTTCCTCGCGTGGACCCCTCCATTTCCTTAATAGCGGCCAATGCCCGGGCAGTTGTGAATCGCTCGTCTTGAAATTCGAGGGGAAGATCAGTTTGCTTTTTGATCAGGGCAGCAACTTCGCGTGCCGCCAGGGATGCCGGAGATTCCTGACCATCCTGATCGAGAGGGAGGCCCACGACTATGCCCACCACGGAGTTGGAGTCCAGGTGTTCACGGAACGCTTTCATCGGGAACCGTCTTCCGCTGCGCCTCGTGAGGGTAATCAACGGGTGCCCAATCATTTGAGTGGGGTCTGACAATGCCAGTCCAATGCGTTTCTCGCCCCAGTCAACGCCGACAATTCTTCCTTCACCAGGAATTCTACAGGCGCTGCTGTCTGGCTGTCGTGCTCCTGAGGTTGCAGCCACCGGGATAGTCAGCTCTGTTGCATCTGGGCGAAAAATTCCTTGTTGGTGTCCGTGCGCTTCATTCTTTCCAACAGGAATTCTATCGCCTCCACGGTTGGCATGTCAGCCAGGAAATTCCTTAGCAAATAGACCTTATTGAGGTCGTCGTCGCTCAGGAGCAGTTCCTCTTTCCGGGTAGAGGAACGCTGCACGTCAATGGCCGGGTAAACTCTACGGTCAGCGATGCGTCGGTCGAGGACCAATTCCATGTTACCGGTTCCCTTGAACTCCTCGAAAATTACCTCATCCATGCGACTCCCGGTCTCGATGAGGGCCGTGGCTATGATGGTGAGCGAGCCGCCGTCTTCGATGTTCCGAGCAGCTCCGAAAAACCTCTTCGGTTTTTGAAGTGCGTTGGCATCAACCCCGCCGGAAAGGATTTTGCCGGAGTGAGGGATTACCGTGTTGTGTGCCCGGGCCAGGCGGGTAATAGAGTCCAGCAGGATGACAACGTCTTTACCGTGCTCAACCAGGCGTCTGGCCTTCTCGATAACCATGTCGGCAACCTGAACATGTCGGTCGGCCGGTTCGTCGAACGTCGACGCGATAACCTCGGCGTCCACGTTTTCTTCCATGTCGGTAACCTCCTCCGGACGTTCATCAATAAGCAGGACGATAAGCGTCATGTCGGGGTGGTTCTGGCTGATCGAGTTGGCCAGCCGTTGGAGGAGGATGGTCTTTCCAGCCTTCGGGGGGGCGACAATTAGTCCACGTTGTCCGTAGCCGATCGGGGAGAGAATGTCGATCACTCTGGTCGAAATGTCCCCGGCTTCTTGCTCCAGGGCGATCTTACGGTCTGGGTAGCGAGGGCGCAGGTTGTCGAAGGCGACCCGCTGTTTCGCTTTGTCGGGTTCGTCGAAATTGACCTTTTCAACCTTCAGTAGCGCAAGGTATCGTTCGCCTTCTTTCGGGGGACGTACCTGCCCATTAATGGTATCACCGGTACGGAGGTCAAAGCGTTTGATCTGGCTCGGAGAGACATAGATGTCGTCCGGGCCGTAGAGGTAATTCCAGTCGGGGCTGCGCAGGAAGCCATAACCTTCCGATAAAATCTCCAGGACCCCTTCGGCTCGCAGGACGGTATCACCGTCGAGCAGACTCTGTTCAATCTTGAAAATTAGATCCTGCTTGCGCAGCCCAGAGTAGTTTGTGATGTTCAACTCCTCGGCCAGCGCGTTTAGATCCACGACAGATTTTTTCTTTAGTTCAGAGATGTCCACTGGGAAGGGCTCCATGCCCCGGTGGGGGCTTTGTTCGTGTGGGTGGGTAAGGACTTTATTGAAGGATTTGGTACGATTCTGTTCGAGAAAATGACCTGCAGCATCTGTACATTATGGTTTTGCCAAGTAACAGTCAAGAGGTGTTGTGAAGCAGTTTGAACCTTTTTTGAGGTGGTGGCGAGCTACCTCGGTCAGCAATCGTGAAATCGTTGAAGCGGTGGTTCGTCCCGAACACGTAGGACCATCCGAAGGCCTTCAGGACGCGCTGAAGAATTGGCCCGGGACGCACTACTGGGTGCGAGACGCCGGTCATGATAGAATCGTATTGATCCGCACCATCGGGGAGCCGGCTCCAGAGCGCTGGGGTGTCCACCTGTTTCTTTTTGCGCTGACCTTCGTAACTGTGATGATGGCTGGTGCCGTTTTGGCGGGACGACCGGTCAGTTTTGATGTATTTAAGGCAGGGTTTTCCTCTGAACAGTTCTTGGCGATGATTACCTGGGTCAAAGACCTTATGCCGGGCCTGGTCTTCGCCTTGGCTTTCATGTCCATGCTCCTTGTACACGAACTCGGCCACTACTTTGCGGCTCGTCGATATGTTATTGACGCTTCGCCTCCATACTTTCTTCCGGCTCCTCCGATGCTCATAATCGGAACTCTGGGAGCTTTTATCCGGATACGAAGTCCTATTGCCGACAGACGGCAGTTAATGGATGTGGGCGCTTCGGGGCCCTGGGCCGGATTCGTGGTTGCTCTGGCCTGTCTTATTGTCGGCATCACCAATTCCACGGTTATCCAACTCGGAGAACCAGCGCAGGTCGTGCAACTTGGGAGTGTCCAAATCCCGATTGGCGATTCGCTCCTGTTGGTGTGGGTACGACATTTTCTCAAACCCGAAGGACTCATCGCTCTTGATCCGCTGGCCGTGGCGGGTTGGTTCGGGGTGTTCGTGACCGCCCTGAACCTTCTGCCGATGGGACAACTCGACGGGGGCCATGTCCTTTATTCGTTAATAAAGGACAAGCAAAAATACGTCGGGTGGATCATGTGGTACGCGCTCTTATTTCTGGGCTTTCGTTTCACCGGTTGGTGGATCTGGGCTGGTTTGACCCTGTTGTTGGGGCGCGGGGGGCTTTCACACCCTTCTGTGTTAGACCGGTATCGACCGTTACCTCGGAGCCGGATTCCGGTGGGCTGGGCGACTGTTTTCCTTTTCATAATAACCTTTACTCCGATTCCGTTTCACCTCCCGTTGTAGCCTTCGGTTACCCACAATTCAGGGCTAGTGACTGACCGCTCACTATTGCGCAAGTGGTTTTGCTGTTTATATTTGCGCAAACTATCAACATGATGATATGAGCGCTGAACCGGTCAGATACGGGGCTGCAAAACTCGGGGAGCCAGTCGAGCACGAACTTCCACCTTTTGTCTACAAAGGTGAGCAGGTCGAAATTTGCGTCGTCGTTCGCCGACTTGAAGATGGATCCTGGAGGGGGTATATAGTCTTTGACGGGCCTCCAGATGGGAACGGAGTCACCACCGCCGATATCTTTTATGCTGAAAATGAAGATGATTTTTGGCTTTCAGTCCGAAGTTTGAGGGAACACCACCTCCGCGACCTTTACCGTGCAGTGTCGGAATGACAGACGATATACGCAAATTGAAACATGACTTGGCTAATCCTCTTTCTGCGATTCTGGCCGAGACGCAGTTGATGCTGCTTGACGCTGACACGCTTCCCGCCGATATGGTTGGTTCATTGAAGGAAATCGAGAATCTCTCAAGACGAATGCGTGACATCCTTCAGGGCGTCAACCAACCCTAGAAAACACTGGGAAAGCCGGTGATATAGCGCACTGCAAAAACGGTGACAGTAGCGAATAATGGTGTTCAGCTTAGAATTTACTTGACGTTTACCTTTTCGCGGGGCACCTTTTCGACTCTGGGGTTTCCCGGGTCACAACTAACCGTTTCGCTGGTTTTGCTATGAAGAATTCTTCGGTCAGCAACTCGTTTCTTTCTTTGAAGCTGCTTGTTCCTTCGCTGTCTATCGCGATTGCAGCCTGTGGTGGTGCCACGGCGAGCCAGGTTTCTCCAAATGAGATTCCGGGTCTTGAGGCGAGGCTTGAATCGGAACCCTCCAACGGCAAGGTCCTACTCAGGTATGCCGCTGCACTTTTTTCGGCGGACAGGTGCACGGATGCCGTGCCGGTGGCCCGGCGAGGTATGGCGGTTCGCCCCGGGGATGCGCTCGGGCCCCTCGTGGTTGGACAATGTCTCGAAAGGGACGGGGATTACTCGGGGGCTGTAGATCTGTACGGTTCCTTTGCTACTCGCAATCCGGATGCCCGCGGAGTCTCTGCGGTGCGTTCACGGCAAATGCTGGCGAGACGAGCCGGTGCTACGCAACAGGCTCGGGCCGCTCTGGCGAGCGAGCAGCAGCTTCAAGGAGAACCGACCGATCCGAGATCAGTGGCCGTTCTACCTCTTACCATTGTCGGCGACAGCATTTACCAGCCTCTTTCCAGAGGTCTGGCTCAGATGATTACGTCGGACCTTGGCCTTCTTCAACAATTTCGGCTTTTGGAACGGCTGCAGCTCGGAGCGATCCTTAACGAGTTGGAGTTCTCCCAGGGGGACCGCGTTGACCCGGGGACTGCCGCAAGGGTTGGCCGTTTGATGCGGGCGGGACGAATGGTCTCGGGTTTGACGGTTATTCCGCCCGATGGTGATGTCAGGCTTGAAACCACTGTGGTCCAGTCGACCGGCGAGGTGACTTCGCCTTCCTCCTCCACCGGTCGGTTACGGGATCTTCTGCGGTTGGAGAAAGAAATTGTCGTGGAAATTGCCGGCCAGCTTGGCTACGTGTTGTCTCCTGCTGAGCGTCAGGCAATTCTCGAAAACGGAACTCAAGACCTTGCGGCGTTTCTGGCCTACTCCAACGGCCTGGTTGCCGAAGATCTGGGAGACTATGGGTCAGCAGCACGATTCTACCAACAGGCCGTGCAGGCTGATCCCGGTTTCCAGGGAGCGCGCGAAGGCTATGAGGCTTCGACCGCAGCTCCTGGAGTTGCAAGTTCGTCGGCCAGCGACGTAACGACCGTGGCAGCGGCGCCGCCGTCCCGGGCTCCGGGTGCGAGCGGCGCGGTTGCGAACGAATTCCTCGCGTCTCAGTTCGATTTGGTTCCTCACGCGACTGATGCCCCGACCGATGATAACGGAACGAATACTTCGATCAGCGTACCGCCTGAGACTGTCACCAGTGAGGGCACGCCGACCAATTCCACCGGTACGGTGAGAATCGTGTTCAAACTACCATGAAAATTCAAAGAATCTTCTTCGGAATAGTGTTGGTTCTGCTGGCGACTTCGTCTGTTGCCCGGGCCCAGGTTGGAGTACGTGCGAAGATCGTGACTGAGAGTTATTCCTTTGATCCCGGTCTCGCTATAGCCGATGTGAAGGAAACTACGATTCCGATTGGCGTTAACGTTGGCCTCGGGAGTTTTGGGAATCTTGCGATCTCGACGGGCTATGTGACGGTAGACGTATCTGGCACGGGAATCAACGACCAGAGCGTTTCAAGCTTGTTGGACACCCAGTTTCGTCTGACGTACAACGTGATTCCTGGCAAACTGATGCTTTTGTTCAACGGCGCCTTGCCGACCGGGACCAAGACAGTAGCGCTGGAAGAACTTTCGGTGCTCGGCGCGATCTCGAGTGACGTCATCGGCTTTTCCTCCCCGACTGTCGGGAGCGGTGGCAGTTTTGGTGGTGGATTCGCTGGCGCGTTTCCCCTCGGGACTAATTTTGCAGCCGGTGTCGGGGCGTCCGTTAAGAAAGCTCTGTCATATCAACCAGTGGAAAACCGGCCCGGAGATCTACTTCCCGGCGCCGAGGTTCGACTTCGACTTGGACTACAGGGATCGCTTGCACGACGCACTTACCTGCGCGTGGCGGCCATCTTCGCCAGTCGGGGCCAGGATGATTTCGACAACCTCACCAGAAGTGGTGTGGGAAATCGGCTCATCGGCTACTCGTCTTTGAACCAGGCTTTCGGGAGTGGTTCGGTAACGTTATACGGCTTCTTTGTAAACCGTGGTGACCCCAAACTCACGGCAGATCCCACCATTCCATCACTACCGCACGGTCGCTTGACGGCGTTCGGGAGTCGGGTTGACTTGAGGGTGGGTAGTTCTATTGTTGTTTCGCCCCGCGTGGAACTCCGCAGTTCCAAAGAAGAGATCAATTCTTCGTTAGAAAAAATCGGTTCTTCCACGAGGTTCGGATCTGACGTTACGCTGCCGGTGGGACGTTCGGCAGATCTGGTGTTCCAGGGTTCGTTTGTGACGGGTGAAGTTGTGCAGTCCGGGGCCGACATTGGATTCGACGGGTATCGTTTCGGAGTGTACCTGGACTGGCACCCCCGTTAATGAACTAAAGGGCGCTGCTCAGCCAGAGCAATTGCAAAACAACGACCAGGACAACCGCGGCGAAAATCGCAATCCTGGTCGTTTTTTCTATTAACGCCGATTTTCTCGTAGGCTTTTCTATTTCCTCCGGGTGGTCGGAGTAGCGGTTAGCCCATGAATTCAAGTTGTGACCAGCCGCCTTTCCGCGAAACACCGTGCTCGCGTCCGGTCCCGTTAGCTCCTCGACTGATTCCTGCATCGCCCTTGCGACGGGAAATCCGCACCCGGGGCATGAAGTCGCGTGAGATGAAACTTCTCGAGTACATTCAGGACAGTCGATTAGCGACACTGCCTAATCCTCTCTTCCGGCAATCTGTTTCAACACTTTTTGACTCATATGGTGTCCCCCGTCAAACTTTGTGAGCCTGTATGGTATCGCGTAGTGAGCGAGACGGGCTTCCTGTTCAACGAGTGCGGGCGGCCGGATCAATTCGTCGTGTTCTCCTACGACTATATGAAACTCCGGTTCAAGGAATTTTATCCGTGTCTTCTCCAGATCCATATCCGGCGGAAGACCTCCAGCCCATAAAATGAGGTTGTCCAGGGAATGAGACGTTTGCGCAGCCCATCTCGACACTGTGGCAGCGCCCTGGGAAAACCCCATCGCTGTTAACCTGACCTTGCTGCGATCCACCTGTTCGAAAACATGATCACAGAGTGTTTCCAGATAATTGACATAATCACCTATTTCGCCTTCGCGGTTTTCTCGGGTCATCCAGGTTGCGCCGACCTTTCTGCCTTCGCCCTTTTCCGCCGCGAATCTGTTTAGATAAAACAGAGAAAGAGCCTCGGGGGCGACAACCAGCGTTTTGCCATCATTCAGAGCTTCAAAGTATTTGATAAAACGCTCTGCCAGCTGGGAGTACCCATGGCATACGAACCAAACTTCTTCAATCTCAGCTTCCATGTCACCGAAGGTGTAATAGCGAGCCGTTTTGGTGACACTCATGGTGTGAGCGGCGAAATTGTCCGGCGTGCGCAGCATCAAATATTACCCGGAGGCTCGGCCCGCGCGTCCACTTTGCCCTCCATTGCGTTGTTGTAAAGGCGATGGGTCGGGTATGCGAAGTCAATGTCGGAACACTTCCCAAACTCGTCCAGAATCGCCTCCCACATCTCTTGCGAGGAAGACCTTCTTTGCTTTGGTCCACACAGGTAACGCAGAGTAAGGAGCACTCCACTATCCTTGACACTCGTATAGACGATCGGCGTTAGCTTGTCGTATTTGATGAGGAATCGCTGGGCGGCGTCTCTCACTCTGGATGCGGTGTTGGGGCTAAGATGGTCGGCGTGGCGCGCGGCGACCCCCTGCAAGATAGATTTCGCCTTGCGCCAATCGCTTTCGAAGGTCACAAGTACCTCCAACTCGTTCCAGATGTACTTGAAACCCTTAGTGTAGTTGGCTATTCCATCGGTGAGTACGTTGCTGTTGGGCAGATGGATGATTCGACCTGTGCTCTGATCGGCCGCCACCCAGTTACCGATTTCCATCAGTGTAAATTTGAAAAGTCTGATGTCGATGACGTCTCCGCTGTAGGGACCGATTTCAACTCGGTCTCCCATTTCGAACGGACGGCGCCAGATAATGAAAACCCACCCTGCAAAACTGGCGACGATGTCTTTTAGCGCGATCGCCAGTCCGGCGCTGAGCAGCCCCAGGAAGGTTGTGATATCTCCGAGCGCCTCGAACCATTGTCCTCCCACCAGCAGAGCGCCCGCAACAGCTGTCAGGTAGGCCGAGTATTTGGACCAATGGTATAGCGCGGTGTTGTTCTTGACGTTCCGACTGACAACGAACAGAACGATTTTTCTGGCGATCCACAATCCGAGGATTGTGGTGGCTGAGAAGATCGCTCTTGCCTCAATTTCAGTGAGGGAAACGGGATCTTCTAGTAGTTGGTTGAGCACGGCCTTCCTTTAACGAATCCGACTTTAAATGAATCTTGTGCGCTCACGGCAAGGCTGCAAGGAACTCGCGGGCGACTTCTCTGGGGTTTTTTCTCTCCACGTCAACCTGAAAGTTCATTTGAGCCATGGAAGCTTCGGTGATTGTACCCTCCAAATCCGCCAGCGTCACCCCGATTTGGGGGAACCGTTCCAGGACTTCGGCCCGGACCAACGGGGCCGCGTGGTAGGGTGGAAAATAGCTCCGGTCGTCCTTCAGGTGAAAGAGATCCAGTGCCTGAATCTGTCCGTCGGTAGAATTACCTGCCGTTATATCGATCTGGCCTTCCGAGACGGCGCGGTAGATCAGCCCGAGATCCATTGAAACCGGGTTTCCAACAAACTCCAGCCCGTAATGCGCCGTCAGGCCTTCGAATCCGTCTGCTCTGTTCAGAAACTCGTGTCCGAAACCGGCCTTCCAGTCCCGCGCATATTCCACTGCGTCCGAAAGTGAGGACAACCCGAGTGAACGAGCCTGCTCGCCCCGGATCAACATCGCGAAGGTGTTGTTGAATCCAAGCTGAGGGGTCCAAATCAGATCCCAGTTCTCGGCGTAGGCGCTGTCCACGGCGGCTGTGATTGCCGCGGCGTCGCTAATAACGGGAAGTTGTAAGACGGCTGAATAGGCTGTGCCGGTGTATTCCACGTAAACATCAAGTTGGCCCGAGACCATCGCCTCATGGTTTATGAACGTTCCGCCCAGATTCAACTTCCGTTCGACTTCGATTCCCAGGCCTTCAATCTTCTGGGCTACGATCTCGCCGAGGATAATGGACTCGGTAAAGTTTTTCGAGCCCACAACAATCACTTCATCTGAACGAACGCAGGCGGCAACGGTAAGCAGGAGGATAGAAAAGAATCGTTTCACTTGTTTTTCCAATCGAGTCTTTTTTCGACGAGGTGGAGGCCCCCGTCAATTAACAAAGCCATTATTGCTGCGGGCAGCGCCCCTGCCAGAATCACCGTGCTGTCGACCGTGGACACGCCTCTGAAGATAAAGTCGCCCAGACCTCCGGCGCCAATAAGGGACGCGATGGTTGCAACCCCGACACCTGTCACGGCCGCGACCCTGATTCCCGCCAACAGGATTGGCAACGCGAGGGGAAGTTCGACGAACCAGAGAAGCTGTTTCGAGGTCATCCCCATGCCGAGTGCCGCCTCCCGAAGTCCGTCGGAAATGGCTTCTATGCCAGCGTAGGTGTTACGGACGATCGGAAGCAGTGCATAGAGCACGAGCGCGATGATCGCGGTCCGCGGTCCGATCCCCCCGATGAAAGGCATTGGGATTAAGAAACCGAAAAGCGCAAGGCTGGGGATTGTCTGTACGACGTTGGCGGTGCCGATCACAGGCGTCCGCAATTTGCTCCATTTTGCGGCGGCAACTCCGAGCGGAACGGCGATTGCGGTGGCGATAACAATGGAAAGAAGTACCAGTCCCAGGTGCTCCCGTATCTTCAGGAGGACCTCAGAGGAATTTTCAGCAAAGAAAGAAAGAAGGTCGCTCATGGGTTTCTCAACCGTGTTACGCACGACTTATCGCTCTTTTCAAACTCCGCCCGGGTACCAATGAAACCGATGGTGCCTTCGTCGAAGACGGCGATTCGGTCGCCCAGCAACGTGGCCTCCGAAACATCGTGAGTCACAAAAATCACCGTTTTTCTTAACTCGCGAGTGAGTTCCAAAAATTCAATTTGCAGAGCGCCTCTGGTCGCAGCATCGACCGCCCCGAAAGGCTCATCGCATAGCAGAATTGCCGGATCTGCCGCAAGTGCTCTTGCTACTCCGACGCGTTGACGCTGGCCACCCGAAAGCTGGTGGGGTAGCCGGTTTCCAAGTTCGTCGGCATCCAGGTGCACCATTTGCAACAATTCTCCGGTGCGCCGGGCCATTTCCTCGGAACCCCGACCGAGCAAACGCAGAACCAGCCCGGTATTCTGAGCAACGGTCATATGGGGAAGCAGTCCGACTTCCTGGATGACGTACCCGATACTTCGTCGCAACTCCACGAGGTTCACCACATCGGTTCTTACGCCAGACACCTCTACTTTCCCGGAGGTCGGCAATATCAGGCCGTTTACCAGTCGGAGAGTGGTGGTTTTCCCGGAACCACTGGCGCCCAGAAAGACCACTGTCTCGCCGGTTTCGATTTCGACATTCAGTGGTCCGACGAGGCGTTTGCCTTCGAGGGAGTATCCGGTGTTCTTGAATTTGATCTCACTCACGACAGGGACGGTAGTGGTATGAGGGGAGGAGGGGAAGAGGGCAGGCGACCCGACATCCAAAAAGTGGGGGTTTGATTAATTTCAAGGTATGAAAAAATTTACAGCTCCATTCATCGCTCTGCTGGTAATCGCCTGTGACGAACCAGGGTTCGACTTCGCTGTCATTGGGGATTTACCCTACGGCGCAGAAGGTGTGGCCAAACTGCCGAGCGTTATCGCCGACATGAATGCGGCGCAGTTGGAATGGGTGCTCCACATCGGAGATATTAAAAGCGGCGGTGCTCTTTGCGCCGATAGTTTACTAGAAAGTCGATATCTGGCTTTTCAGGAAATTGACCATCCCTTTGTTTTCGTGCCGGGCGACAATGAGTGGACCGATTGTCACCGTGCGTCTAATGGATCGTACGACCCTAATGAGCGCCTCACTTTCCTGCGCGATCTATTCTACCCGATGCCAGGCGTGACCGGTGGACGGGTTCCCATGGAGGTGGAAGCTCAGTCCGACCAACCTGAGTTCTCCAGGTTTGTGGAGCACCAGCGGTGGGTGCGGGACGGAGTGGTTTTCATCACCCTTCACCTGGTGGGAAGCCGGAACGGGTCACTGGGTTTCGAAGCCCGAACTGATTCTCATGATGCAGAAGTCGTCGAACGTGAGCAAGCGATGCTGTCGTGGTTGAGGGAGGGATTCGAGTTTGCGCGACGCATTAATAGTCCCGGTGTCATGGTGGCGGTCCACGCCAATCCGTATTTTGAGAATCCGTTCCCGCCGACAGGCGTCCCAACGCCGGATTCTTTGCGGATCGGTTTCGAACCTTTCCTTGAGGCAATCGAAAATGAAACGAGGGCGTTTCAAAGACCTGTGTTAATGATTCACGGAGATACACATTACTTCCGAGTCGATAAACCTCTATACAATTCCGACACGAGAAGACGTCTGGAAAATTTCACCAGGCTTGAAACGTTCGGAGCTCCTGATTTTCATTGGATTAATGTTCACGTGGATGCATCGGATCCGCAGGTTTTCGGGATCAGCGAGAAGTTAATCAGAGAGAATGTCGAGGGTTATCGGGACTAACTAGTGCTGGACCAACAGGTCGTCGACAGCTTCCAGGAGTTCTGACATCTGGAACGGTTTGGCCAACACCCGCTGCGCTCCAAGGTTTTTCGCTTCGTCGAGTGCGTCCTCCAGGACGTATTCGCCTCCACCTGACATCGCGAGCACTTTCACGTCGCTATGTCTTTGCCGCAATTCTACCAGAGCGTCAAAACCGTTGAGCACGGGCATAAACATGTCCAGTACTACCAGATCTGTCTCCTCCGGCACATAATCGTCCAGGGCCTCCTGTCCGTTGCACGCCAACCGGACCGTGTGGCCGCTCTTCTCAAGTACCTGTTTCAAGGTATCTCTAACAACCTTTCGGTCGTCTACCACCAAAATTTTGGCCAAATCTAGATTTTCCTTGCTCTGTTCCAGGTATCCGTAATATAGCTAGTCGAAATTCAACCGGCCTGGTGTGGCCTCCGGGGTCTTACGGGCGGAACTTCAGATTGGGGGTATTTCGCCAGCCATTTTCGCTGAAAACCGTCAATAATCGCAGGGTAAATATATTTCTGGCGAAACGGGTCAATCAGGGTCATGTAGGCCGCTGATTTTCTCTTGAGGTAGATAGCCCAATAGATCGTGTACCCTTCGGGGAGTGGCTCCATTGTCATTACCGATATGGCATGTACGACTTTGTTGGATATCTCGTTGGCAGCCTCATTTTTGAATACATAGAGCGTTTTAAAACCGCCGAGGAGAGTACCCGGCTCCTCCAGCGTTTTCTCCCGGTCTTCCACAGTGAGTTTTTCTAAATACGATGGATCGAGAGCTTTGGGGAAGCTGTCCAGGCCAAAAAATTTCCCGCCCAGGCGGCGAAGAAAGAAAAGAAATCGGACTTTACGGTTTGCTCGTGTGGGTGCTGATTCACGAAGGACCTCGCGGAGGTCAAGGAGCGTGTGGCCTCGCCCGGTTGGCAACTCGAAAGCCCAGACGTCATGAAGTTCTGCGTCCGCAAATAGTTCGTTCGCTCTGTATTTTTTTTTCTCAAATCGAGAATTCGAAATCTTCAGGTGGCTCAATTGATTCTCCTGTTTGCTCGAGAGCAGCAGCCACATCATCCCGGGACACAACTTTTATACGAGGGCGACCCGCAGCTTCACCGCTGGCCAACTCGATCGCATCCAGGCGCCGCCAGTCGGAGTATGAAACGACAGCCGGTTGGCGCGTACGCACAAGGTCGTCAATGACCTCAGGCGAATCGTTTTTTGGTTCGAGGTGTTTACCTGCTCGGGCGTCCTCCAGCATCACCCTCGCGGTAGCGTAGCCATCAGGTTTGTTGGTGCCAATTACCCCGCTGGGGCCCCGTTTTATCCATCCACTAACGTACGCCCCTTTGATCGCAGTGCCAGAATCTGGATCAATAACTCTCCCTTCTAGATTGTTAATGACTCCAGACTGTTCATCCAGGGGTAAACCGGGCACGGCGACCCCCCTGTAGCCCACGGAGCGAAAAACGAGCCCTACGTTATGTTCTTCGAACTCTGAGGTAGCCACTGCCTTGAGGCGGTCTCCAGACGCTTCCAGTCGATTTTTCACGATGCGAATGGCCTCTACCTTTTCATTCCCGAGGAGGTCGGTTGGCGAAACCAAAAACCTGATTACGAGACGTTTTTCTCTCGAAGTATCTGCGGTGGAGGCAATGCTCTGGGTGATCTCGACCTTGCGCGCGAGTTTCTTGTCGCCTGATTGGTCGAGGAATTCCTGGCTTAGCGGGTCCAGTTCAACTTCTGCAGGGATCGTTTGGACGGCGGCCCCCTGCAATTCTCCCAATTCTTGTATTTCCGGGTTCGTGTAGGCGGCCTGAGCAGGCCCCCTGCGGCCCAGCATCATCACTTCCTTAACATTGCTGTTGCTGAGGGCCTCAAGGGCATGTTCGGCTATATCGCTTTTTTTCAATTCTTCTGGCGTCAAACAGAGGATCCTGGCTACGTCGACAGCCACGTTCCCGATACCAACAACGGCCACGCGTTTGGCGGTAAGGTCGAATTTGAAATCCCGGTAATCCGGGTGTCCGTTGTACCAGGCGACGAAATCGGTGGCAGGGTGACTGCCTTCAAGGTCCTCACCCGGTATCCCCATTTTCCGATCTGTCTGGGCGCCGGTGGCGAAGCACATCAGGTGGTAGTGGTCACGCAACTCGTCGACCGAAACGTGCTTGCCAATGTCGACGTTGCCAAAAAAGCGAAAACGTGGGTGCTGCGCAATTTTCTCGAACGTCCTGGTCACGTTCTTGATTTTCAGGTGGTCCGGTGCAACTCCGAATCGGACCAATCCGAAAGGGGTAGGCAGCCGATCGAACATATCGACGCCTACCTCAAATTTATCGCTCTTTAGTAAGGCGTCGGCCGAGTAAAAACCGGCCGGGCCTGAGCCGATTACTGCAACTCGAAGTCTTTGCAACAGTTCTTTGCCCGTGATGATGGTTGAAGCAAGTCAGTTCGCCGCCCTGACTAAATAGCCGTTCCGGCTAAATTCGTTCCAGGTCGGGGCGCCAGGTCTTGATCAGCTTCTTGATTTCACCTCGATCCGTGATCCCTTCGTCCAAAACCTTCCGGGCCAATTCCGGGAGTTCTCCATCGCTGGCAAAGCGCATACCCACCAGTTGGTTGGCGGAAAGTTCTAGTGCTCTGGGCTTGAGGTCGTCGGGCAAAAGTTCCGAAAGCCGCAACCGCTCTTCAAGCCGGATGAGTCGGTCCTGCACACCGAGGGGGAAAACCCGAGTGTAAAAGAACAACAGCAACAACGCAAATGCGGTGGCGCTGGCGATCAGGGCGCTGATCGAGAAATCGCGTATAGTCGAATAGACCGTCCAAATGAAGTTGACGGCGAGAATCCCGAATGCAAGAAAGTGATATAGAGGAACCAGTTTCGAATGGCTCTCATAGCTCTGTGTTTCCATAACCGACTCCGATTCCGCAGTAGGGTTGACCTGCGAAACGTATCAGGGAGCACCCCGGAGTCAATCGTACCAAAAAAATGATCGCCAAATCCGACCTGGAGCGATGCATATGTTTGGCCGCGGATGGGGAAACACCGGCAACAAGTGCTAATCAGCTAATATCTGCCGAATGGTCGGGCCGTCGATATTGCCTCCGCTCAAAACTACTCCCACTCTGCCGTAGTCCCGGGTAGCTCCCGACATCAAGGCAGCAACTCCAAGCGCGCCCGAAGGCTCCACAACTAATTTCATACGGTAGAAAAGAAATTTTATGGCATCGACGATCGCAGTCTCGCTAACCGTCCACATGTCGTCTACGTTTTTCATGACCAGCGGAAAAGTAAGTTCGCCGAGAGATGGTGTTCGGGCACCATCGGCAATCGTCGGGGGATTGTACACCGTTTGGAGCTCGCCCGTTTTGAATGATCGGGTGGCATCGTCGGCCAATTCGGGTTCCACACCAATCACTCGACAACGCGGGTACAAACTTTTTGTGGCTACTGCAGTGCCGCTCAACAGACCGCCTCCTCCGCATGGGGCGAGTATCGCATCGAGGTCCCGAATCTGGTCATGGAACTCAAGAGCCGCCGTGCCCTGACCCGCGATCACATCCTGATTGTCGTAAGGCTTGATCAGGGTGAGATCGTGTTCGAGCTGGATTTGTTTGGCAACTTCCTCGCGAGTGGTCTCTTCAGGGTTATGCTCGACTACCGTGGCGCCGTAACCCTCGGTAGCAGCCCTCTTTGTGGCGGGAGCGTTGTTGGGCATGACGATGGTGGCGTGGGTGCCCAGGAGCCGGGCCACCAGAGCCACGGCCTGGGCATGGTTGCCTGACGAATAGGTAATCACTCCACGACTCAACCGTTCCGCCGTTAGTCGGGAAACAGCATTGTAGGCTCCTCGGAATTTGAATGCGCCGGTCCGCTGGAAGTTTTCACATTTCAGAAAGACCTCTGCACCCGCTGTTTCGTCAAGCGTGCGCGAGGCCATCACTGGCGTGATGTGCGCGATTCCGGAAAGCCGTTTGGAGGCTTCGAGTATTCTCGAGAACATTAATGACTGTGGGTAAGTGGGTAAGGAGAAAGGGGACTCCTTACCCTAACCCAATCTTACCGTCCAGGTTGATCTGTAACCCGTAGATATGGTTTCAGTTCTTCCCAACCGTTCGGGAACTTCTTCTTCGCTTCATCGTCCGTGAGTTGTGGAGAGATTATGACCTTCCCTCCCTGGGTCCAATTGACAGGCGTGGCGACGGAGTAGTTCGCGGTGAGCTGAAGGGAGTCAATAACTCGGAGGATCTCGGAGAAGTTGCGCCCTGTACTGGCGGGGTAAGTGATCTGGAGCTTGAGGGTCTTATCTGGCCCGATAATGAACACCGACCGGACTGTGAAGGTTGAGTCTGCATTGGGGTGGATCATGTCGTAAGCGGTTGCGATGCTTCGGTCTGCGTCCCCGATGAGGGGGAAGTTGAGCGCTTGTCCCTGTGTCTCTTCGATATCGGTCGCCCATTTGTTGTGGTCTTCAACCGTGTCCACGCTAAGCCCGATAACTTTGGTGTTACGTTTTTCGAACGCTGGTTTCAAGTGCGCAACCTCGCCCAGTTCTGTAGTGCAGACCGGTGTGAAGTCAGCGGGGTGTGAGAACAGTACAGCCCAACCGTCTTCCATCCACTCAAAAAAGTTGATTTTTCCTTCTGTTGTGTCGGCCGAAAAATCCGGCACTCGATCGCCGAGTCTGAGAGTCATCGTAGTGTCCTCGTCCTTGTGCATTGTCGATTATTCTGACCGCGCTGCGTAATCGCCAGTCGCGGCTCGTTGAAATTTAACCTGTTTGGCGAGCAGCCATCGACGATGTGATTTCCAGGTGTCTGGATCGTGAGATCGGGTAACCCATAACGATAGCCGCAGCGGCAAAATTGCAAACACACGGAATCGCCACGTAAAGCACACGTAATGTCAGTATAGCCGATTCAGATTGAGTTGTTCCCCCCGCCACATAGCCTGTTAACCCAAGCGTAGGCAAGGCGATACCGGCCCCAAGCGCCATAGCCAGTTTTTTTGCCAATGCCCAGGTCCCCACGTATTGGCCTTCCTGGCGAATCCCGGTCAACGACTCATCGTAGTCAATTGTGTCGGCTTGCATCGAAGGGGGAATCGCAAAGATGCCACCCAACCCGATACCGGTGAGCACGACCAGTGCACCGAAAAGGAACTCGTCTCCGCGTCCCAGGAAGCCGGTTCCTGCGAATGCTGTGCCGCTAACAGCGAGAGCAGCAATCCATGCGGTCTTTTTTTCCGCCCTGCCCGCAATCCAAATCCACACCGGGAGAAACAACACTCCGGTTCCCAGGTACAGGACCAGAAAGAATGGACCCTTATCGGACCCCAGCACTTGTTCGGCGAAAAAGAGGAATACGGTTGTGCTGAGAGAACCCCCGAACGCGTAGACGCTGTAGGCAATGAGAAGAATGGCGAAGGGGCGGTTGGAAAGAACCGCGGCCATCGTTTTCCAGGGCGACGCCGTTGTCGTCGGTAACCGGGCGAGGGGGCGTTCTTTGACAAGCGTAACGCAAAAAATCGTTCCGGCGATGAGCACCACTCCGAAAACCAATCCGACAGCCCCGTAGCCGGTTAAACCGAGGCTGCCGGGCGGCAGCACTGCCGGCAGGGCCGCTGCTACGATGGTACCCAGGATAACCATCGTCTCGCGAACCCCGAAGAGTCTGTTTCGCTCGTCGTATTCCGAAGAAATTTCTGGTCCCAGTGACTCGTACGGGATTGTTACGGATGTCCAGGTAAGGAAAAAAAAGAATGTCAGTACGCCCAGAGCGAGTTCGGTGGCGCCGAGGGTGGTAGGATTGCTGATAAGGAAAAACGAGATTGCCAACGGCACGGCTGCCCCGAGAATCCAGGGTCGGCGGCGTCCCCAACGAGTGCGGGTGCGATCGGAAAGCCAACCCACTGCGGGATCGGTCACGGCGTCCCACAGTCGAGAGGCGAGGATCACCACGCCAAGTGCGCCGAGGCGAAAGCCGAGTTGGTCGACGTAGTATTTGGGTAGGTAGATGTAGAAGGTGATGCTCATGGCAGCCAGCATGAGCGCGGGTGCTCCGTAACCGAGTAGAACTCGGGTGGGGAGGCGGTTCTTTTTCCCGCTCATCGCTGTAGGTTTGCGCATTCGTGTTGAAGGTGGTGATTTTTCACAGATGCAACTTCCGAAGTCGCGACGTTTGTGTCAACGGAGGGCGAGAACGCTAGAGAAATGCGAGTGTATGACCTTTCTATGATAAAAACCGCGACACTTACGCTGTTGGCGCTTGCAGTACCAGTTTTCGCCTGCAACGGCCAGGAGGGTGCAGACCCTCGACACGCAGAATTTGCCCGTCTTGTCGGAGAGTTTTCGGAACCCGGCGGCTTCTTTGATACAGACAACCTGATCTCGAACGAAACCTCCTATCTACACGTCATCGACGAACTGGAAACAAGAGGTTTGAAGGGGGGTGCCTATGTTGGGGTGGGACCGGGCCAAAATTTTTCCTACATTGCCCAGATCGACCCTGAAATCGCCTATATCATCGATATCAGGGCCGACAATCTGCTTCAGCATCTCATCTACAAGGCGTTGTTTCACCAGTCTGATAATCGGGCCGAGTTCGTGTCTCTACTGCTTGGCCTGCCGTTGGATGGGATTCCGGAAGGGACGGAAAACTGGTCGGTGGACCAGTTAGTTGACTTCATAGATGGTCGGTTTGCGACAAGGGCCTCGATTGCCGAAGCGAGAGATAAGGTTGATTCCTTTATTGATCGATTGGGGATACCGCTGGTCGACACCCAACGCGAAACTATTGATCGCTTCCACCGCACGTTTATTCGAGCCGGTCTTTCCCTCCGGTTCACGACGTTCGGCAGGGCTCCTCAGCCGTACTATCCGACTTTGCGGCAACTTTTCGAAGCGACCGATCTGCAAGGGGATCGGGAGAGTTATCTCGCGAGCGAGGAATCATTCCGAGTGGTCAAAACTCTTCAGGAAGCCGGTCGCCTAATCCCGGTGGTAGGAAACTTTGCCGGTGATCACGCTCTTGGCGCGGTCGCTGCAGACATACGGAGTCGAGGATTGCAATTGTCCGCATTCTATACGTCCAACGTTGAGTTCTATTTGATGGAGGATGGCAGCTTCGGACGGTTCGCCTCCAATTTGGAGGTGTTTCCAGTAGACTCATCGAGTGTGTTCATTCGTAGCGTCTTCGGATCCACGTCCCGGTTTAGACACCCGGGGCGCCAGCCAGGGTTTGCCAGCACCCAACTTGTGCAGTCGATTTCTGACTTTCAGGAAGCCTGGGGCGCACGCCGTTTGAGAGACTACATTGATCTGGTGCTACTGGGCTTTGGATTGGAATGATGAGCAAAGGCAGTTATCTCGAACTAGCTCAAAAGGTGTGCGCGTAACGGTTTTCTGTGACAGTAGTTTCGTGGCCATCTTCTGCCGTCAGAACATGAGTCCGTCGGGGTTCGTCCTCAGGGCGGTCTTTTTTCATTAGCTTCCTTCGTATCCTCCCGTTAATGTCGTAACTAAAATTGGCTGGTCGACCCGAATGGAGAAAAAGTTGAGATCTTTTTTCGCTGTGTTGTTGCTTTCGACTGGAGTCCCGGCGTGCTCCGCGCAAACCGACACTCCGCTGGACCTGGTGCCGATACCCGCCGAAGTCAATCTGGGATCGGGCGTTTTTCGGATCGATGCTGAGACCCGAATTGTTGTGTCAGCTCCGGCAAACGGATCTCTGGAAAACATTGGGCATCTCCTCGCAGGTTTTTTGGAGCCGGTACTAGGATTCGAGTTGCCTGTCGTGACTGGAGGGGGGGAGAACGGCAATTCCATCCTTTTGGTTGTGAATGAAGGATCGGATCTGGGTGAGGAGGCGTACCACCTCCGGTCCCAACCGGCCAGTGTCACGATTTCGGGAAGTGCAGAGGCGGGTATTTTTTACGGTGTACAAACCCTTCGCCAGATGGTACGTGCGGTGCCCGGAGAATCTTTTTCCGGGACGATACGTGCAGCAGAAATCTCGGACCACCCACGGTTCGGGTATCGCGGAATGCACCTCGACGTCGGACGCCACATGTTTCCGGTGGCATTCATCAAGAAGTACATCGACTTGATTTCGACTTACAAGTTCAATCGTTTCCACTGGCATCTTACCGAAGATCAGGGTTGGCGGATTGAGATTCTCAAATATCCGAGGTTGACCGAAGTAGGTGCCTATCGTCGCGAAACAGCAGTTGAGAAAAATTTTGAGCCTCTGGCTCCGTATGTCGGTGATGGTCAACGGTACGGAGGTTTCTACACTCAGAATGAAGTCCGCGAGGTGGTGGCCTACGCCAGTGCTCGGCAAATCACGATTGTCCCCGAGATTGAGATGCCAGGCCATTCCAGCGCCGCGTTGGCTGCCTACCCGGAACTCGCTTGCACGGAGGGTCCGTTTGAGGTAAGCACTTTCTGGGGGGTGCGCGATGACATCTACTGTCCCAGTGAACGCACCTTTGGCTTTCTCGAAGACGTCCTGACCGAAGTAATGGAACTCTTCCCCGGCGAGTACATCCATATCGGAGGAGACGAAGCTCCCAAAGTGCGCTGGAGAAACAGTCGCCTCGCTCAGGACGTGATAAGGCGCGAGGGTCTGGCCGACGAGCACGAACTCCAGAGTTATTTCATCAGACTAATCGAAGCCTTTCTTACGTCGCATGAACGCCGTCTGATTGGATGGGACGAAATCCTGGAAGGCGGGTTGGCGCCGGACGCGACTGTGATGTCCTGGAGAGGAATGACGGGCGGGATCGAAGCTGCGCGACAGGGACACGACGTAGTCATGACGCCCGGGAGCCATGTTTACTTCGATCATTATCAGGGCCCACGCGATCTTGAGCCATTGGCCATAGGCGGGTTTTCACCGCTTGAAAAAGTATATGATTTCGAGCCTGTGCCTGCCGAGCTCTCGCCCGAGGAACAACGACACATAATAGGCGCCCAGGCCAATGTTTGGACCGAGTATATGAAAACAAGCGATTATGTGGAGTACATGGTTGCTCCTCGCCTTTTGGCTCTTTCAGAGGTGGTGTGGTCGCCTGCGGTCGCTCGGGATTGGGAAAGCTTTGCCTCTCGCTTGCCGCGCCAGCTTCAGTTTTTAGATGGAATGGATATCAATTACCGGGTACCCTCAGTTACCGGCTTGCAAAATGATAGGCTTACGCTGGACGAAGAGATCACTCTTGAACTATCGACTCTGGCGGGCGAAGGTGCGAGGATCCGCTACACCACGGACGGTACAGAGCCTGACGAGAACTCGCCGCTTTATGACGGACCATTGGAGTTGTCAATTCCGGCGGAGGGTCTGGTTGTTTCGGGGAAGACCTACATGTCCAACGGGCGATCCAGTACGATGGCGTCAGCTCGTTTCGAAAGGACCACGTTGCATGCCGCCGCGGACGTGAAAATAGCTGGTCTGCAATCGGGTTTACAGTTCGCCTATTACGAAAGCGACCGCATCAGGTCGATATCGATGATGGAGGCTATGGAACCGGTGCGGCGCGGAATTGCAGAACGTATCGAACTTGAGGACACGGGGCGCCTTGAAGAGTTTGGCTATGTCTTCAACGGTTTTTTGCGGATTTCTGAAGATGCGGTCTATCGCTTTGATCTGGTTTCGGATGACGGGAGCAAACTGTGGATTGGTGACGACCTGGTAGTTGACCACGGTGGCCTCCACGGAGCGCGAACAAAATCAGGGGCCATCGGGTTAGCTGCCGGTTACCACCCGATTCGAGTGGCGTTTTTTCAGGCCGGAGGGGGTAAGGCACTTTCGTTGGAAATGTTTGACGATGTTACCGGAACGCAGGTCGAAATCGCGACCGCGCTGGCGCACTAACTGTCAGGTCGGTTCCGTCAGGCCCGCGGCGTTCATGACATGAATCGCATTTCCGCTTTGTAGGACACCGGGCCTGAGTTTGTAGTCGCATGCAAGGTTGGGAGACTCGGAGTCTGTGTCGACCGACTCCTGGAAGTGGACGTGAGTGCAGGTTTGTTCGACGTCCGCTTCGTCGCGAAACGACAGGTCGTGAGTTGCAAAAACCGTTAGTGCATTGAGCCTGAGCAGGCGTCGTAAGGTTCGCAGTACTCCTACTTTTCTCTCGTCAGCATTGGTGCCCTGGAGTAGTTCATCGAGCAGGCAAAGTGTGATTGTTCCTTCTTTTCCGGTCTGGTCGATTTTCTCCAGAATGGACACGAGGCGTTGGACTTCCGCCATAAAAAACGAGACTCCGGCATTCAATGAATCGTGTATACGTCCGCTCGCGACGACGTCCAACTTGCGTGGCAATACGAGTTCGGCTGCGCATACCGGACTGCCGAGCCGGGCCAGAACGACGTTTGCGCCCAGTGCACGCAGAAGTGTGCTTTTGCCAGACATGTTTGAGCCGGACAATATTGTAAGAGTCCCCGGCGGCCCGATGGAGAGATCGTTTGTTACGCATACGTTCGGGGCCAATAGAGGATGGCCCACTCCGGTCGCCTTGATCTCCCTGGCATTCTCGACGAACCTGGGAAACGTCCAGGACAGGTGCCCGTGTCCAACGGCTGCTATAGCGGACAAAGCTTCAAATTCTTTCAGGTTGGCGAACCAACCCTCTACCTTGTGTCCGTTACGAGCGCGCCATTTTTCCAGTCGCAAGAAAATATGTATATCCCACAGGGTAACGGTCTGAATGATGATATGCACGAAATGGGAGTTTCGCACGTCGGCGAGGTTGATCAAACGTTCCAGTTTTTCCAAAGATTCGCGGGCCGTTGAATCATTATTCGAGAGAGCGTCCTGCCGTCTGCGCAACGATTCGTCATGGAATTTCTGCTCGGAGATGAGTCCGAAAAGCGAAGAAAAACGAAGTCCGCTGTCACTTTGCGGGGAAGCCTTTTCTATCGCCTCCGCGGTGCGTTTGGAGGTGAACCCCGTAACGACCCAGGCAGCGATTGAGGGGAACAACACCCATGTCGGATCAACGTCGAGGTACAGGGCTGCGGCTGATGTTAGCACGAAACTCCCGGGGATCAGCCAGGCGAGCGCCCACAGAAGGTTGGTGTGTTTCGCAGTCATCGGACTTGAGGCCCATGAAGAAAATCTCTGGGTCTGTCGACGACCGACCCGTCCGGCGAGTCTCCCGTAAGCAACAAACCGGTCCCGGAATTCGATTGCTTCGGACAACTCTGCGACTGCGCCCTGTCTCTCCTCAACAGTGGAACTGTCGGGGGGATCGAGTAGCCAGGAACGGAGCAGTTCAGATCCAAGGGCGGTGGGTGTGGGGTTCAGGAGGTGGAATAGAGAAGCGGGCCCCACCACATCAAGGTCTTCGGCAAAAAGGTGCTCGAATGGTGCTTGGGCTGGGAGTGGCAGGGGCAGATCTTCCCAGCGCCGGTGGATCCGATCCACTGCTTCGTGGTTTACGATTACCAACTGCTCCAGAATCTGAACCTCGCGGAGGGCGGTCGGGTGAATTGCCACTAAACGTGCGAATCCAATGAAAAACAGCGCCGCCGCCGCCCACAGAACTATGTCTGGGATTGACGTGAGCGGGCTGAGAAAGAAGCAAAGTACTATGCCGAAAAACGTCAACATTCGCCAAGTGACAATCTTCGATTCGCGCCGAACAGCCACGGCGAGTTCGGCCTGAAACCGAGCTTCTCGACTCTTATATGTCTCGATAGGGTTCACAGGGAAAATATAATCGCTCGAGAAAGGGGGCCCTCAATCAGGCCAGGGCGGCTTCCAACGCCTGGTAACGCTCAGGGAGCTTCCGAAGGACTTTGCGGTAAAACCCACGACGTTCGGCGATGACTGCCGGGTCAAAGAGTCTGCGGTGCAACTCTGCTATGCAGCGTTCGACGGTGTCACCGGACATAAGTGCGGGGTCGTAGACAGAGTCGTAGTAGGTGCAGCGGTCCCAATAGCTCTCCGACGGAAGCCGGCCCTGTGACAGCAGACGCTCCGTCATCGCGGTCTTTGGCAACGGAGTGGCTATGGTTAGTTGAGGCGTGACGTTGGTCTCAAGCACGAATTGCTCAATGCGACTGAACACCGACTCATCGTCGTGGTCCAATCCCACGATGAACGCGCCGAGGACAATCATGCCGTTTTGTTGAATCCTACCGACGTACTCCCCGTAACTGTCCAGCATTCGGGCTTTGAAGTTGTCCACGCCGCGGAGGTTGTCGGCAGATAGACTTTCCAGTCCGACCAGCACCATGACGCAACCCGCCTGGTACATCAGTTCTAGAAGCTCTTCATCTGCGCCAATACCGATATCGGACTGCGCCATGAAACGAATCCTCATTGGAATGAGAGCACGCAGGAGTTCCTTCGAAAATTTGCGGTTGATGAACATGTTGTCGTCGGCGAACAGGAATAGCTGGTTGGGCGCTGCAGCCCGGGCCGTTTCAACTTCCGCCACTATTTGCGCAACCGTTTTCTTTCTGAAGGTCTTTCCGTACACCTGAGGCACAGAACAAAAATCGCAGTCGCGTGGGCAGCCCCTCGTTGTTTGGACGGGGAGCATTCGGTAGCCCTTACCGCGAGAGAAATAATCGTCACCCAGCAGGTCATATCGGGGAACCGGGGATTCGCTGAGCTGGATGTCTGCCAGAGATGTATTGCGATAGAGGTCCCGGGGTCGTCCGTTACGAAAGTCGCTGAGAAATTGCTGCCACGTTCCTTCGGCTTCTCCCACGAATACTGTGTCTACGTGTTGAGCAACCTCATCCTCCATAACTGTAGCGTGCGGACCACCCATGACCACGTAAACGCCGCGGTGCCGAAATTCTGTGGCGATGGAGTATGCACGGGTCGCGTGTTGAGTCATTCCGGAAATGGCGACGATATCGTATGGTCGATCGTAGTCGATATCGGTGACCTGTTCGTCGACGTACTCGCATGCAACATCGTCCGGGCACAATGCCGCTACTGTCAGAAGTCCGCAGCTCGGTATCATCCACGGCCGAAACGCCTCCGGGAAATCGCGAAGGAATGCGGCCATGTGTTCGTTCCGCACCGCGAACTCCCCGTGCGGAAGAATGAGCCCTACTCGAAGTTGGGTCTCAGGCAAAACACCCTCCGGGAACCGCGTCCCTCGTTTCGCGGGCCGATGTTGTGGCTGCAACCACCGCGGACATCAACGCCTCGGCAGGAACTCCGGGCAGACTCCGCCCCTCCTGGGTGTACATGGCGTCAACGGCTTCGGCTATACTCTTCGTGCTGATGTGAGTGCTCTTCAGTCCTCTCTCAATGGCAGACACAGTGGCGTCATCGGCGAAGAAATCGCCCGTGATATAGGCTGCTTTGATTGAATCCCCCGTAAGGGTCAGATGAACTTCGAGCAGACCTCCGTCAGTCTTTACCTTGCTCTGGCCGAAAGTCTCAGCCGGGAAGCTTCTGTTGTCGATCCAGTCCGGGCTCTTGTAGCGGGTTTCTTCGAGGGCATTGATTCCTTCACGCTCCGCCTCGCTGAAACCACTGTCGAGAAACTTGATGTCGAAAGCGGTCTGGTACGCTCGTTTGATAAGCTGCCGAACTTCGGGAATGGAGATGGAAGTTCCCGTTTCTTTTCGGAGTGTCGTCACTCTTTTCGAAACGGTCTTGATGTGTTTGTCGGAAATCTTCTCCCACGGAGTTCGCAGCGTGTTCAGCATCAACTCAACGTCGAGATCGACGAGCAAGCTGGTGTGAAAAAGTAGCCCACCTTTTCGATCGAAGTAAAAACCCATGCCGGCTATTTTCCGCCCGTCTACTTCGATGTCATTCTTGCGGTGGAACGATCCGGATATTCCGACCCCAGTCAGCGCGTCGACGACCCCTCGGGCGTAGTGATGGAAAAGTTCTCGCACACCGAGGTTTCTCTTTTTATTCTGTTCGCGCGGCACCGTGATGGCGAGGCCGAGTTGGTCGGCGCCCATGAGAATAGCACCGCCGCCGGTCGGTCTCCTGTTAATCTCGATATTGTTCGCTTTGCAGTAGTCCTGGCGAATCTCTGAATCGAGGTGCTGGAATCGCCCGATCAGAGCGCAGTGGGATTTATACGTATAGAGTCTGAGAAGCGGAGCTCCGTCCGAACGGGTAGTCATGTATTCGTCCGCTGCAAGCCCAAAGCTCGCCGATACCTGTTCGTCCGCGATGTATCGCCACTCCTGTCGCTTACTCATGGCAGGGGTGCGGCGCTCCACTCGCGGAGTCGGTTTAGCATCTCGTGTTCAGCGTGCAGGTGTGGGTTAGACGCGAGTATTTGGTCGATAGGCCCGTCGGGATGCCAACCACGAAAGGCAGCCTGCAAGTCCTCAAGAGGCGGGTCAAGTACAATGTCGTCGATCGCGCCGTCGAGCATACGAACGGTGAACCGGTGGCGCGATCCGTTCAGCTGCACTTCATCCTCCCGCACAGAAACCCGGGCGGAGACCTTTAACGTGTCGTTCGCGACGCTCCCTTTTTTGTGAACCCACTCTGGCGAACCCAGCTGGGCTCCGATGGAAGCTAAACGGTGGCTCTCTCTCTCTGTGAGTTCCCCCTGCACTATCTCCCGGTTTAAAGCTGCGGAGTAAGCGTCCACCAGGAGGGCAGTGACTACTCCCATCGAGGGCGGCCGTGGGAGTTCTTCCTTCAACGTGGTGAGGCAATTTTTCAATCCAGTCTCTACCAGAGAGCGAAAAGACTCGGAAGGAGCCTGCCACAGACGGATCATCTTCTCGCGGGGAAAATCGAAAAGAATGTTCCCTACGACTACAGTTGCGTCTCGTATCTGTCCCGCGCCCGTGCCGGCGATGCGCTTTCCTCTCACCTCGATTTCGTTGGGCGGTTTGAGCTCGGCGGAAATGCCGAGTTGCTGGAGAACGGAGACGGGTGCTGAAAGGAAACGGTCGTACATCGCATCCACTCTGGCGGGCGTGCGAGTCCGGTTGAAGATGCATTGGTAAAACAACTGGTCGTTGTCCAGATAGACCGCGCCACCTCCCAGCTTGCGACGGAGAATAGGTACTCCTTTATAGCGACATGCGCCGAGGTCGAGACGAGTGTCTACCTGCTGATGATAGCCCACGCAGAGGTACGGCTCCCGAGGAGCAAGGAGCACGATCGTGTCCGGCGTTTGGTCGTCCATCGTCTCGGCGATGCAGTGGTAAATCGATTGCGACTGGAGAAAGGGTACCGTCCCCAGGTTCAGCAGCCGGATCGCGTCCATCACGCCATGATCTCGTGCAACCGAAGCTGGTCTGCGATGATTTGTTGGTCGCTTAGAATCGGAAGGAATGGATAGTCCCGAAACTCTTCGCCCGGTTTGTAGCTGCCAAAGGGTCGATTGCAGGCAACCTCTCCTTCTTCATCGGGGCACCCTTCAGTCATGAACGGACGACCGCTTGAAATCAACTGGTCGACTAAAGATCTCTCGGCCGCCAGATGGTTGATGAAGCCGTCGTTGTCAAAACGGATTCGGCTCCGAGCCAACTGGGAATCCTCGATGAGGTGTTTCACCAATTGGATTCGTCGCCAGCGGTGCAGGGGGGCACGCGGAACGTTTGCCATTGCTGTTCCGGGCTCCGGGTTAAAGGAAAAGAGGTAGCCTGCTACATCGATGTCCTTCAACCGGTAAAACAGTTCTACCAACTCTTCGTCAGTTTCGCCAAGCCCTACAACGACGTGGCAGTTCACGTTCATGGGGCCATACATCTCGCGGGCGGCTTCGACGATATACCAATGGTGGTCCCACGTGTGCGGCCCTTTCGCGGTGCGACCCCTCGTTTTTTCAAACACATCTTCGCTGGCCGCATCCAGTCCCAGGCCCACGATATCGGCTCCGGCGTCTTTGAAGTCCCGAAGTGAATCAACGTCGAGGAGGTTAGCACTAACGAGCGCGGAGATGAGGACATCTGATTTTGCACGAACTCGTCTTGTCATGTCGATCAGATCGGCGTTGGCCCGTTTGTCATGAACCTGAGCTATACAAACGCGACCGATCTTCTCCCTGTGCTCGGCGATACGGTCAGCGACAAGGTCCGTTTCGAAAAGCGGCCATCCCACCCGAATGAACGAGTTGTCTTCGGCAGCCCCCGGGCGCTCCCGGGCCAGGCCACAATACGTGCAGTTGGCCCAACACCCCTCGGGGTAGTTCTGCAGCAAGTTGATACAGCGTGTAACGCCGTCTCTGTAGAAGCGTCCCTTCTCGAGCCCCAGCACCATCGCAGCAGCGACGCTTATGCGCACATGCTCCGGGCTGATCTTCAGGTGCTCCGCCTGTTCGGCGACGGGGAGTAGTGTTTTGGTCATAGGAGATATCGGATGGACGGAGCGGACAGAACTGACCGTACCGTAGTCACACTGCTCAAACCCACCCGCTCCCCCCTTCCCGCCCCCAACTCCCCGTTAATCACCAGTTCACCCCGCAGCACGCGTCGTGGAAATGGGGAGTCAACCCCTGTTGGGTTGCGTATTCGACCATTCCCTCGGCGGGGTATGCGATTCCGTTCAATCCAGCATCGATCGCGAATCGGTCGATTCTTTTTTTCGATTCGCCGTAGGGCCGGGCGCAACCCAGCATTATCGGAGTATCTGGAAGCGTGCGGCGTGCTTTGTTGAAGAACGCTCCGACCTCCTCCGGGGCCGGGGGGGCGACATTTGCCATCGGTGTGCCGTACAGAGGCATGAAAACCACTATTACCAGGACCTTCGGCGGGTAGGATGCGATAAGTTCGAGCGCCCGTTTCTCACCGAGCATCCTTCCGAAATGAAGTCCTAGAATGATATGGGGAATGGTGGGGACGCCGTGACGTTGGAGGCGCTCCAGTGTTCTTTCATACTCATCAACACCGTAGTCGAGGTGGTAAACCTCTTTGATGGTTTCTTCGGCGCCAATGATGTCGACCATAGCTCCGTCGATTCCAACTTCTGCGAGTCCCTCGGCAACCTCCTCGCTAACCAGGCCGGGGTGGACTCTAATTGTCAGGCCCAATTCCCGTCGTACGCGCTTGAGGTCTTCCATGTGTTGGAGTAGCGGGACACGCCCCTGGCGGTCGCTGCCGCCCGATACCAATACTCCACGCGCTCCCTTCGCCGCTATTTCCTGGCAGGTTTCGAAGAGGCTCTTGTTTTGCGGCACGTCGTCCATGCGCAGGAGGACCTTGGTGTTGCAGTGTTCGCACTTCAAGGCGCACGCGTCGCCGGTAACGCTAACCGACACGAAAGCCCGTTCGTCCTGGGACGCGTATTCGGTGGTTTTGAATTTCTTGAGCCCGGGAGCGTAGAAGTGGATGTCCTTTATGTTAACCGGATCCCTGCTCGTTTGTGACCCGGAGTAACTAATATGCGGCGCGGCCACCTACACCCATCCGTTGTCTACGTAACGTGCCACTTCTGTCTCTGCCCAGTCCTGAATGGCATCGGTCCCTTCGACGAGGTCACCTTCGCCATCCGGGTCGTCAGGCTCGATACTGAACAACCAGCCGTCTCCGTATGGGTCATCAACGATTATTCCCGGGGAGGCGACTGTTTCTTCGTTTATTTCGACTACCACGCCCGAAATCGGGGCGACGATTGAACTGACCATCTTTTCGGCCTCGAGCGACCCGACGTCGTCGCCCAGCGCCACCGGGGTACCAACGTCGGCGATTTCGAGATGCACAACGTTACCGAGTGCTTCGACGGAAAGGGAATCGAGCCCGACCACGAGTTTGTCGCCGTCGGCGCGAAGCCAGAGGTGTTCCCTCATGTCGTATTTCAGATCGTCAGGGAACTCGAAATTATCAACCGTTACCATTTGTGATTTCTCCAAATGCATAGTTCGTCGGGCCGATCGAAAGGTGCCGCAACCTCAAAAATTGTGTCGCTAATGCACCCAGGTTGCAATCCCACGGCAATAATGCAATATTTCTATGTGGTTCGCAAGAAAGACCGGGCTTGATGCTGACAGATACCCTTGGGTGTCCGGTTTTGCTCCTACAACTAGAAGAAAATTTTATGGCCTCAATCGAGTTGTTGGAAAAAGAAGTTCTTGATCGCGCGGCTAATGTCATCAAATGTCTGGGGCATCCGCTGCGTCTCCGTCTCCTGGCAGTTCTTGAAGAAGGAGAAAAGACGGTTACGGAGCTTCAGGAACGAAGTGATGCGACACAGGCAACCGTCTCCCAGCAGCTTGCAACACTCCGCGGGCGGGGAATCGTTGATTGCCGGCGTGAAGGAGCCAACGTCTTTTATTGGACAATTGAGCCGAAGGTATCAAAGATCCTGGACTGTATCAGTCAGTGTGATCGCGGCTTTTGATTTATACGTAACTCTTCCCATTACCGGATAAGTTGCCGCTGTTTGACGGCCCCTGTAATGCGGGATATGATATGCAAAGATTGCAATATTTCCATGCAGTTTTAGAAGTGTTGAATGTTGTGACCCTGGGGACTCGGGGTTGTAGAGTTGATAAATCAGAATTCAGGAGTGTTGTACCATGTCGGACGTTCAAGTTGACGAAACTCTCGATTGCAAGGGCATGCTCTGTCCCCTTCCCATTGTGAAACTCTCCAAGACCTTCAAGGCGCTCGACTCGGGCAAGGTCGTCCTGCTGCTGGCTACCGACCCCGGTTCCGAACCTGACATCGCGGCGTGGGAGAAACGCACCAAGAACCAGGTCTTACAAAAAGACAAAGAGGGCGATGTCTTCAAGTTCTGGATCAAGAAAACGGCCTGAACAGGGCGGGAGAAACAATGTCTTCGATTGTCTATGTGCATACTGGCGGCGTAAACACACCAGAGCGTTCGGCCACTCCTATTTACCTCGCCTCCACGGCTGCGGCCATGGATGTCGAGGTCGGTATCTACTTCACGGTTAACGGCCCCCAGTTGCTGGAAAAAGGGGTGGCGGAAAAACTGATCGTACCGAAGCATGATGGTGAGGGTGCACCGCTTATCAAGTTCATCACCCAGGCACAGGAACTCGGTGTAGAGTTTTACGTTTGCCAACCGAGTCTGGACCTTCACGGCCTTAAGGCCGACGACCTGATCGACGGAGTGAACATGATAGGGGGAGCTGCGTTTAACGACATGGCTCTCGACGCTGACCAAGTCATTTGCTTCTAACGAGGTAATCCGTGACCCTGGCGCCAAACACCTACACCGACATCCCATACGAGGAAAAAGCCAAACTCATCGAAGAGGTGATGGCGGACCATCGTTATGGAGAACACCTTTACGGCTGTTATGAGTGTGGTATCTGCGTTGCCGCCTGCCCTTCGGCTCGGTTTTACGATTTTTCCCCACGCAAAATAGCCCAGGCTGCTGCGAGGCAGGACGTCGAATTGATGTACGAGCAGATGAACGACGACGTCTGGAACTGTTCACAGTGTTTTTCCTGCACCAGGTGTCCGCGCGGTAATAACCCCGGGGGGATCATCACTGTGTTGCGTGAAGTTGCAGTTCGCAACGGCCTGGCTTCGGCGCGCGACGCACTTGAGGGTTATGGAAGAGTGGTCTACAAGATCATGTCGACCGGAACCCAGGTGTCGCCCGATATGCTCCAACCAAACGCGTTTCCCGACTGGGGCCCGCATGTGAAAGCTATCTCCGACAACGTTGAGACATGGCGAAAGGCGTTGCCGCCCGAGACGCTCCACACCACGAGCACGGCGTGGAACGTTGATGAGAAAACCATCATCGAACTCTACCTCATCTGGCAGGCCACCGGCGTGATGGACATGATCGGCGAAGTTGACGAAGGACTGCACATGATTCTCGAGGACGTCATGGAAGATGTTCTCGACGAAGCGGGCTACGAAACGTGATGGTGGAAATCCGACTGGTTAAATTTGAAAGGGATCCTGCATGAGTCTTGAATTACCGGTCCTGAAGGAGAGACGCGCCGAACGGAAAAACGCGCCCCCTCCCACAGAAGATGTCAGAGAGAAGGTTTTCGAGATCGAAGCGCAAGGCGATTGGATTGTACATCGCGTTCCCGACGATCACGTTGAGGTTTTTACCAAATATGGACGGGTCAAGAAGATTCCCCGGCAGAACCTCTGGCACCACAAGTCCTGTGGCCAATGCGGTCATATTCCCGGATACTCTACCGCCATTTTTTGGCTAATGCGAAAACTTGGTCTCGCGTATGAAGATCCCACCGACCAAACCTCCTGTACGGCCTGGAACTACTATGCCTCTGCGACTTCCAATGCGGCAGCCCAGGCGGGGGTAGCAATGAGGAATTTTGGGGCGGCGTATGAAGCGGGGAACTACCCGTTGATCCATTGTGGTACGTCTTATGGTCACTATAAAGAAGTCCGCGAGGAGTTGATCCACGATCCTGAGCTTCGCAAGCAGGTGAAGGGAATAATGGAAAAGCTGGGCAAGCCCTTTGTCATGCCGGAAGAAATTGTTCACTACAGCGAGTGGGTGTACGCAATGCGTAGGGAGCTTGCCAACCTCAAAGTTCTCGACTTTTCGGACATCACCGCCACAGTTCACCCGGCCTGTCACTACCACAAGCTGGTGGTAGAAGATGCGATATATGACCGGGACATCTACGATGGTCAGCGCACCGCCGTGGTAACCGCGGTGGTCGAAGCGCTGGGTGCCAATATCGGTGAGTATTCCACCTGGTACGACTGCTGTGGTTTCGGGTTTCGACACATTCTGGTTGAACGCGATTTTACTCGCTCCTTTGCAATTGAACGCAAAATTGAAGTCATGAAAAAGGAAGCCAATCCGGATGTGGTCCTGACACACGATACCGGTTGCGTGACAACCCTTGACCAGAGCCAGTTTGCCGGACGGGCGCATGACAGGGACGTGGGCATTCCCGTGCTCTCCGATGCGCAGTTCGCCGCTCTGGCAATGGGGGCCCACCCTTACAAAGTCTGCCAGTTACACTGGCACAATACCGACAACAAACCCTTGCTGGAAAAAATGGGAATAGACCACGAATCAAAATGGGCGGAGTTCGAAGAGGAACTCCGGATGATAGAAGCTGGTGAAAAGGAGTTTCTGACCTGGGAGGACGCCGATGGCTAAGGACGTATTGATCGTCGGCGGCGGGCCCGCCGGATTGCATGCCGCTCGCAACATCGCGGACATCGGAGGCAATGCGATTCTCGTTGAACAGCGTGATGTTCTGGGAGGGACACCCGACGAAGCCCGGTATGCTGCTCTGACTCCGCACCTCGAGTCGGCACAGGACGCGTTGGATGAGATGAGAGCTGCGGTTATCGACCGGCCAGAAATCGATTTGCGATTGGGTTCCACCGTGCTCGAAAGCTCAGGTAAGGCTGGCGACTTCAAAGTTTCGGTCGCCAAAAATGGCGGAGAGGCTGAACAGCTCGATGTCGGGTCGGTGATCCTGACTACCGGGTTCCAACATTTTGATCCGGGTCGTGAGACTCAGATGTACGGTTATTACGAAAACCCTGACGTTATCACACTGGTCGACGCCGAGAAGATGTTGAGTAAGCACGAATTTGTGAGGCCGTCAAACGGGGAAAAGCCTGAACGGGTTGCGTTTATTCAGTGTGTTGGCTCGCGGGACCGTCGTCTTGGTAACGAGTACTGCTCCAAGGTTTGCTGCGGTATCGCATCGAAAGAGGCAATTGAAATACGGAAGCTGTTGCCCGACACCAAGGTTTACATCTTCTACATCGACATGAGGATGTATGGCTACTGGGAGAATCAGCTGTACTGGCCGGCGCAGGAGGAACACAATGTCATATATGTGCGTGGGATCGTAACCGAAATTCTCAAACGGGGCGACCGTCTCCTTATGAAGGGCGAAGACACAACGATGGGTCGCCCTATGGAGGTGGAGATGGACGTCATTGTTCTGTCGGTTGGGATGGAGCCCAGCGCTGGCACCCGTGAGATGGCTCGTGTCTTTGATATAGAGAAGAACAAATACGGATTCATCCATACTCCGGGCGAACCGATGGATCCGGTAAGTACCTCCGTGCCGGGGGTTTATGTGGCTGGGGCTGCGGCTGGTCCCAAGGACATCGAGGACAGTATCGGGATGGCGAGTGCGGCTGCGATGAAAGCGCTGGCTATGGTTCGGTCGGCCGGGTGACACAGGTGACTGATTCTGGCACCCGGGTTCTCGACGCGCCCAGCGCAGTCGAGTTCATGCGTGAGGCGCTTGTCAAAATTTCCGAATCGGAAATTGCCGAGGTTGCATCCCAACTAGAGCAACGTAGAGATCTGTTGTTTCCCATGCTCGAGCGGGTCATCGATGGGCGTGGAAGCGTCGGAGATCTATCGACGTTGTGGCGTGGCGTCTTTGTTACGCGGAGAACAGCCACCGACCTATCAGCTTCCCGCACGATGGAGAGTTGGGCGGAAAGTTTGCGCGAGCTGGTAAAGGGCCAGGATGATTTGCCGGTTCGGTTCAGTCGTTTCGATGCCGCATTACACCAACATGAAGAGTCCTTTCGACGCGACCTGGCCGGCGAGATGCTCAGGCTTTTTGACCCCGATGAATACTGGCTGTGGTCACGTTGGATGTGGAATGAAAAAACCGATACCGGGTCTCTTCCGCTTGTACTGGCGGAGGGGTTTGATCTCTCAGGGGACACTGCGGGAGAGATTTACCTGAAAGTCGGTGACGCTACGAAAGTTGTGATAGATACCGCAAGCGAGATTGGTTTTGCCGGCATGAAGGCCAACTGCTACGCGGTCGACGTTTATCTCTGCGCCATTTATGGCATTTACCTCTACACCGTAACCCGTATGCGAATGACACAGGAGTTCAATCGGGTGATTCCCAAACTACCGGAGTTGGTTCGCCGTATGCTGGGTGTCCATCGCCTTGAGGTGGGATCGTGAGTCGCGTCGATAAAACCGAGGGCTCAATTGAAAAAGCCGAAGCCGTAGTTGACGGAGTTGATATTTCCGGACACTGGAACCGGATGTTGGAGCCCCGCTGGATCACTGATTACCCAACGGAGGCGATGGACTGGGTGACGAGCCTGGATGGGGGCGAATCCCTCAGAGCCTGCTACCAGTGTGCCAAGTGCGTGCCCGTTTGCCCTGTCGAACATGTTGGCTCTTACGGGCCACGGAAGCTCATGCGGAAGGTGCAACTCGGGAACAACCTCATGGAGGACCCTGACCTATGGTTGTGTACTTCGTGTGCGGCGTGTTTGCGGGTGTGTCCCAAAGAAGTGGACATGCTTCAGATAATGCCTGCGATCAGAGAGCAAGCGGTCCTCGAAGGTCATGTTCCCCCGGAATTGGCTAAGGCGTTTGAAAACATGGGGAGGCACGGTAACCCTCTGGGCCAACCGTCGCGCAAGCGTATTGCCTGGACCAAAGGTTTTGATGTCGAAGTTCCAATCATGTCCAAGATCAAACGCAAGGTTGACGTGCTCTGGTATGTCTCGGACTACACGTCTTACCATCCCCGCGGCCACGATGCAGCCAGAGCTATGGCCCGTGTGCTCACGCGACTGGGAATTGATTTTGCCATACTTGGCCAGGAAGAAAAATGCGACGGAGATTCCCCACGCGTCGCCGGAGAGAAGGGGTTGTTCGAAATGCTGGCGGAAGAGAATATCGCCACCTTCGACAAGTATGAGTTTGACAGGCTAGTCGTCATGGACCCGCATGCGTACAACGCTTTTAAGAACCATTATCCTGCACTGGGTGGGGATTACAACGTTTTGCACTACACTCAACTTCTGGTCGACTATATCGACAGGATGGAGTTCAGCGAAACTTTGGACATGGAAGTCACTTTCCACGATCCATGCTATCTGGGTCGTCACAACGGAGAGTACGAGGCGCCACGGAAACTTCTTGAGGCTATACCGGGAGTGAAACTCACGGAGATGCCGCACTACAAGGCCACCGGTTTTTGTTGCGGTGGTGGCGGCGGAGGAATGTGGTTGGACGGGTTTGCTGCCGATCACCAGAGTGAGCGACTGAGCGAGCGAAGGGTGAAGGAAGCTGTCGAAGTAGGTGCTCAGACGCTCGCCGTGACCTGTCCTTACGAGCCCTCCCGTTTCGAAGACGCAGTCAAAAGCACAGGCAACGACGGAAGCCTTGAAGTTGCGGATATCATCGAACTATTAGACAGAGCCATGGGGCTCTCGGAGTCGTAGCAGATGAACATAGTGGTTTTAGTAAAACAGGTGCCCGACCTGGCGGAGGAGTTTGAGGTCAACTCTGACGGAACCGAGTTGGACGAAGATTGTCTTTCCTGGGTTCTTAACGAATTTGACGATCACGCTCTTGAGGAGGCCCTCCACCTGAAGGAAGAGACCGGCGGTTCGGTCACGGTTCTGGCGCCGGGTTTTGAAGGAGTTGAAGACGTTCTGTTCACGTGCCTGGCCAAGGGCGCCTCGAAAGTTGTGAAGGTCGGCGACTTCGACGTCAGTCCTGACTCCCATTCAATTGCCGCCGTGATGGCGAAGGCTCTTGGCGAGATTGCTCACGATGTCGTGTTAACCGGTGTCCAATCGGTGGCTGATCTCGATGGTCAGGTTGGCCCTCTTCTGGGGGCTAATCTTGGGATTCCTCACGTGAGTGTCGTTACACACGTTTCAATAAACTCCGCTGCCAAAACTGCCACGATCAATCAAGAGTATGCCGGTGGAGTCCTTGGCGAGTTTGAGGTGAGTCTTCCGGCTGTGCTGGGAATCCAGGCGGCCCGAGAACTGCCGCGCTATGCCCCGGTGAGTCGGGTACGACAGCTGATGAAGACCGAGACTATCGATGAGGTCGCGTGTGATGTCGGGATGGGTGGTGGGCTGGTGGTCAAGAAAATGTCACCACCCGAAGTGGTAGGGCATGCGGAGATGATTGAAGGGGACGAGGACGAAGTGAGCGAAAAAATTGTCGCGATTCTTGGCGACGCCGGCCTGATAAATAAGTGAGCCCTGAGATGAGCAACGATATTTTTGTTCTGATTGAACACAGAGATGGCAAGGTTAGTGAGAACGCGTACGAGCTTTTAGGTAAGGCTCGTTCCCTGGCTGCCGCCGCCGGGGGGTCCGTCACGGCTCTCGTACTGGGCCAGGGCGTTGGAAACATGGCATCCAGTTTGGGCGCGGCGAACAAAGTACTGGCCGTCGAAGGCGATTCGGTTGCGCAGTTTACGCCAACGGGTTATGTGAATGCCCTTACACCGATAGTCGAAACCGGTAATCCTTTACTTACGCTGGTGCCAAACACCGCGGTGGGAATCGACGTTGCAGCGGGGTTGTCTGCTGCATTGAAACTTCCGCTGGCGTCATACGCAATCGGGATTGAGATCGCAGACGGTTTGCCCTCGATTGTGTGTCAGACACTGGGCGGAAAGATCAATACCGAAGTTGGGTTTACCGTTGGCCGAGGAATTGTTGCGGTAAATGGTGGCGCGTTTGCGGCTGACGACGGGCGCATCGAAGGTCAACCGTTAGTGGAGACTCTGTCTGCATCCGGTGATGCTGCAGGCGTCGTGTTCAAGAGATTCATCGAGCCGGAATCAGGCGATGTCGATATTACGAAGGAAGACATCCTGATTTCTGTTGGGCGTGGCATCGAAGAGAAGGACAACATCGAACTCGCCGAAGAGCTTGCCGAAGCGATGGGTGGAGCGGTGTGTGCTTCCCGCCCGGTAGTCGACGCAGGTTGGTTGCCCAAGAGCAGGCAGGTAGGAAAATCCGGTCAAACCGTCAAGCCGAAACTGTATGTGGCTGTAGGAATAAGCGGGGCTCCTGAACACCTCGAAGGAATGAGAGATGCTGAATTGGTCATCGCCATTAACTCCGATGCGTCGGCTCCGATATTCGGTGCAGCGCATTACGGGGTGGTTGGGGATCTATTCGATATCCTCCCGGCGCTGACCGAGAAAATCGGGGAGGCTGGCTAAGGTGATAACGGCGGTGCAGCAGGAAGTTACTCGCGAAGTTTTTCTTAACTTCTCGACCACCGCCAAGGTCGTTTTCTACGTTGTCGCGAACGCGGCCATTATCGTTTTTTTCTGGGGCTCCTGGCTCAAGGTCCGAAAGTACAGGCGCGGGTTACCGGATAATCGGTTTCAGTTCCTGTTCAGGAGACTGGCTACTGCGGGATCCCAGTACGTTGCCAACAGGACCGTAGCCAGGCGCAACCCGATTGTGGGGTTGTCCCACAGCCTGATTGTCTGGGGTTTCCTGGCGTTATTTATTGGCACCGTAATCCTCACTATTGACGAAGACATCCTGGGAATAATCCTACCTCAGTACCAGTTCTTCCACGGCGCTTTCTATCGCTGGTACTCGGTAGTCCTGGACGTACTCGGTGTGGGCTTCCTGATCGGGCTTGTCGCGATGGGCGTGAGACGGGGGTTCGCCAGGCCGAAAGCTCTGGATTATTCGAGAGTTGACCGTTCCCAAAATGAAACCAGTCGAGGTGGCTTCAAACGCGGCGATTGGCTCTTCCTGGGGCTCCTCTTCTTCATTGGCGTCACCGGATATCTACTTGAAGGGTTCCGCATTGCTGGAACCGGGTTCCCAGAGTTTGAAAGATGGTCTCCGGTGGGTTGGTGGCTTGCCGGGGTTTTTCAGGGATTCGGATGGGTGGGCGATGCAGGGCTGGATGCTCACAAGGTCACCTGGTGGGTCCACGGTGCCGCAGCGCTTGGTTTCGTAGGGTACATACCCTACTCCAAGGCGATTCACGTCGTCGTCGATTCGCTTAATATCGCCTTCAAAGATCCGCTGGCTGGAAAACGGTTGCCCGCGGCTGCTGAGGGGGCCGACCACCTTGGCCAGAGGGACCTCGGCGACTTCACGTGGAAACAACTACTGGACTTCGACGCCTGCACCAAGTGCGGTAGATGTCATGTGGTGTGTCCGGCCCGGCTTGCCGGGGCTCCACTGTCGCCTCGCGATCTGATTCTCGATATGCGCCAGCACGCGGATGCGTCACTCGCGTTCCTGGCTCCCGGACATGAAAAACTTGCCAACCCCGGATTCGGGGATGCGACTGCAATGATTCCAGGTTCAGTGATTGGAGCCGACACACTCTGGGCCTGCACCACATGTTTGGCCTGTGTGGAGGCCTGTCCGGTCGGTATTGAGCACGTGCCAACCATAGTTGGTATGCGCCGCAACCTTGTCGACCAGGGTGAAATTGAGTCGATGCTTCAGTCGACGCTTGAAAACTTCGGAAAAAAGGGCAACTCGTTCGGCAAATCAGGTCGGATGAGGGCCAGGTGGGCGAAAAGTCTTCCTTTCAAGATCAAAGACGCGCGCAAGGAACCTGTCGACGTTTTGTGGTTTGTGGGTGACTATGCGGCGTTCGATGAAACGGTTCAAGAAACAACACTAAAAGTTGCGCGGGTCTTTGACGCGGCCGGTTTGAATTTTGGAATTTTGTATGAAGGAGAGCAGAACGCGGGTAATGATGTAAGGCGCGCCGGAGAAGAGGGTCTTTTTGAGATGCTCGCAGAACACAATATCGCTGAGTTGGAAAAGGCTGATTTCAAGGAAATCGTCACGACGGACCCCCATTCTCTCAACGCTCTGCGGAACGAATACCCCGAACTCGGAGCGTCTTATCCGACCGTTCACTACACCGAACTCCTTGTTCGCCTGATCGAAAACGGATCCATCAAGATTGCGAACCCAATGGGTCGCAGAGTAACCTACCACGACCCGTGCTACCTTGGTCGTTATAACGACGTTACCGAAGCTCCACGCACCTTGATGGCGCTGTGCGGATCGACTGTCGTCGAAATGCCACGGCATGGGAAGAATTCATTTTGCTGCGGTGCGGGTGGTGGGCGGATCTGGATGGATGACAGTGCTCTGGAAGAACGCCCCAGCGAAAACAGGATTAAGGAGGCAGCGGAGCTTACAGGAATAACGGATTTCGTGGTCGCCTGCCCAAAGGACATGTCCATGTTTAGAGCGGCGGCCAGCACAACCGGTCTGGATTCAAAACTTCAGGTCACCGATGTAATCGATCTCGTCGTGGAAGCGATGGGGTTGGACCTCTCGGACTCCGATGACAAAGAGCAAGAAGGGTAGGCAAAGATGGGCGATGCACGCGGCTGTAATATTCCCGAAGATCGTTATTACTGGGTAGAGAAGCACGTTTGGGTGAAAGAAGACCAAGGCGGCGTGTTTCTAGTTGGCATGACTGATGTCGCCCAGAACATGGCGAGTGCACTCGTTGCGGTGACTCCCAAACGGGCAGGCCGGTCGATAACCAAAGGGAAGAGTGTTGCGACGGTCGAAAGTGGTAAGTGGGTGGGCCCAATTCCCGCCCCGGTAAGCGGTGAAATCGTTGAGATCAATGAGGCCTTGAAAGCCGATCCCGGTATCGCTAATCGCGATCCCTACGGGGAAGGTTGGGTGGTGAAATTCAAACCTGATGATTGGGCCGGTGAGGGTGTTGGATTACCGACTGGTGCAGAGGCCGTTACCGCATACGATGCGTTCCTTGAGCAAGAGGGAATAAGCTGCGAGTAGGACGCTTTTAGTGTCGGTGTGGCGCGGGTGCGATATCCCGGAAGATCTTTGGTACGACATTGATCGTGACGTTTGGATCCGTGTGGAAGGCGATGGGACGGTTACTGTGGGAATGACGGACCCGGCGCAAACGCGGTGCGGAATGCTGGTGCACCTGCAGATCAAGCGACCGGGTCGAAAAGTGGTGAGAGGGCGGAGCATTGCGACTGCGGAGAGTGCCAAGTGGGTTGGGCCGTTTCCGGCACCGGTGTCCGGAGAGATTGTTGGGACGAATCAGACCGCGTTTGACGACGATGTTCGGATAGCGAATAAGGACCCCTACGGGGGCGGCTGGATAGCCCGGCTTCTCCCGGACGACTGGGCAGGTGAAGTTGAGCAGCTGTCGACGGGAAAAGATGCTGTGGAGAAGTACAAGCAACGAATCGAAGCGATCGGCGTTAACTGCATGAGGTGCGCCGAGTAGGATTCGAGATTGAAAGGAGCAGGTTATGGGCAGCACGATTGATGGCCGAGGTGCTATTACTGCCGAGATGGAAGAGTTGATCGCACAGAAGGTGGCTGAGGCGATTGCCGCGAAGGAAGCGGAAAAGGCTGACGCACCGAAAAAGATGACGATCATTGCGACAAAGGGTACGCTGGACTGGGCCTACCCTCCTCTAATTTTGGCCTCTACCACGGCTGCTCTGGGCTGGGAGGTCGGGATCTTCTTTACCTTCTACGGTTTGAACATCATTCACAAAAAGAAGATCAAGAAACTGGCAGTAGCCCCTCTGGGAAATCCAGCCATGCCAATGCCTGTGCCAAACATCATAGGGGCGATCCCTGGGATGACTGCGGTGGGCACGGCAGTGATGAAGAAAATGTTCAAGAGCCACGGAGTTGCGTCTATTGAAGAACTCCTGGAAATGTGCATCGACCTTGACGTGAAGTTGTTCCCATGTGGCATGACCATCGAAGTGTTTGGATATGACCCCAAGGATTTCGTTGACGGAATCGAGCCTCTCTGCGGGGCGGCGCATTTCGTCGAATATGCGGCTGACGCGGATGTTTCGCTGTTTATCTGATAAAAGTTAGAAGTCAGAAAGTTCACCGACCTAAAGGGCGTGTTGATGGCTGCACCATCAGTTGCAGAAGCAAATCATGAGTTGAAGTGGGCCAAGACGATTGATCACACGAAGTGCATTGGTTGCCATGCGTGTACGACGGCCTGCAAGTCCGAAAACGAAGTTCCGTTGGGTGTAACTCGTACCTACGTGAAGTACGTTGACGTGGGTGTTTTCCCGCAGGCGCACCGCGCGTTTCAGGTTACTCGTTGCAACCAGTGCGAGGATGCGCCGTGTGCCAAAGCCTGTCCGACGGCCGCGATGCACAAACGCCCTGACGGGATAGTCGACTTCGACAAATCGATTTGCATCGGCTGCAAAGCTTGTATCGCTGCGTGTCCGTACGATGCAATTTTCATTAACCCCGAGGACCACTCTGCGGAGAAGTGCAACTTTTGCGCGCATCGAATTGATGTTGGGCTGGAACCAGCATGCGTCGTCGTCTGCCCGACCGAAGCGATCATGGTTGGCGATCTAAACGACCCGACCTCCGGTGTGGCGCGAATGGTAGATAGGGAACCCGTCACGGTGCGCCGTCCGGAGAAAGGCACCCTCCCGAAACTGTTCTACAAAGGTGCTCGCCAGGTGACGTTGGACCCGATCGCGGCAAAGCGGCCCGGTGGCGGACTTTTCATGTGGAGTGAGCAGCTTACCGGAACCCAAAGAGTTGTTTCTGGTCATCCGGGCGAAAACAATAGTTCGGCTGCGGCGGTGCTGTCGTACGATGTTCCGCATAAAGCTCCCTGGGATTGGCGAGTGAGCCTCTATACCTGGACGAAGGGCGTTGCGGCAGGGGCTTATCTTGTGCCGCTACTGATTTTGATGATGGGTGGAATAGGACCGGACGACCCTCTCTGGGTGTGGGTCGCGCCGATCATGGCCGGAATAGGGCTCGCTCTGACCGGCGTTCTGTTGATATGGGACCTGGAACATCCCGAACGCTTTTACATGCTGTTCACACACGCCCAGTGGAGTAGCTGGTTGGTCCGCGGCGGGTTCATTATCGGCGCCTACTCTGCAGTTCTGGGTTTGCATTTTCTCGGTTCTGTGCTGGACGTGCCGGACATCCGGCGGCTTTTGATTCTACCAGGGTTCTTTTTGGCTGTGATGACTTCCGTTTACACCGCATATCTGTTCGCACAGTCCAAGGGACGGGATATGTGGCAGAACCCGCTCCTGGTACCGCACCTGCTGATACAGAGTCTAATGTTGGGTGCAGCTCTCCTGTTGGTTTTTGCCCCGCGCGGTATGTCATCAGTGACAGGGCACCTCCACTGGATGCTTCAGATTACCATCCTGATCCACCTCGCTCTGGTAATGGGCGAGGTTTCGATGCCCCATCCCACTGCACATGCCAAACTCGCCACGCAGGAAATGATTGCGGGTCGCTTTGGCGGGTTTTTCTGGGTCGGGATACTGATGGTTATGGTGGGACTCGCTGCTCCGTGGTTGGGAGTGGCGGTGGTGCCGTTTGTCGCTGTCGGACTTTTTGCTCACGAGCATGCCTGGGTGCAGGCCGGCCAATCTGTGCCGCTGGCCTGAGGGAATAAAATGACTGCTAAGAAGACTGTTGGAGTAACGAAGGAAGAAACTCAAGATCGGGGGGAGACCCACTACCCTGGTTCAAGTCGCACTTCTCTGGCCGCATACCCTCCGAAGGAACGGTGGGATGATTGGGTGGAGCTGGATTCAAAGTCGTGGCCAGAAAAAGTTGAAAAGCGATACCGGCTCGTTCCCACAACGTGTTTCAATTGTGAATCCGCCTGTGGACTCCTGGCGTACGTTGATCGGGAGACCGGGGAGATTCGCAAACTGGAAGGCAACCCCGAACACCCGGGGTCCCGCGGGCGCAATTGTGCCAAAGGGCCAGCGACCGCAAATCAGATTCAGGACCCTGATCGAATTCTCTATCCCATGAAAAGAGCAGGTGAGCGGGGTGAAGGGAAATGGGAACGAGTCGATTGGGAAGAGGTGTTGGACGTTGTTTCCGAAAAAATTCGCAGGGCGATTGATGAGGATCGGCACAACGAGGTCATGTATCATGTTGGTCGACCGGGCGAAGATGGATTTACCGAGAAAATCCTTGCCGCCTGGGGAGTAGACGGCCATAATTCGCACACCAACGTTTGCTCATCTAATGCCCGGGCCGGTTATCAGTTCTGGATGGGTATGGATCGCCCGAGCCCCGACTACGGCAATGCGAAAGTCATTCTGCTGATCTCGGCTCATCTTGAGACCGGGCATTATTTCAATCCGCACGCGCAGCGGATAATGGAAGCAAAGAATAATGGCGCAAAACTGATTGTATTTGACACGCGGCTCTCGAACACAGCTACTCACGCCGACCATTGGATTTCTCCGTTCCCCGGATCTGAAGCGGCGATCTTGCTCGCGATCGCTAACTATTTGATCCAGAACAAACTCTACAATCGGACATACGTGGAACGGTGGTTCAACTGGCGGGAATTTATGGCCGCTGAACGATCGAATGTTGAGGCGACGTTCGAGAATTTTGAAAATGAACTCGTCGAGCTATATGCCGAATACACGTTTGAATTCGCGGCGGGAGAATCGGGCGTGGATGCTGATACACTCAAAGCGGTAGCTGAAGTCGTGGCTACAAGCGGTACACGGCTGGCGTCACACAACTGGCGCAGTGCCGGGGCGGGGAATGAAGGAGGCTGGCAGGTTGCTCGCACGTTGTTCTTTTTGAACGCCCTGCAGGGGGCGGTGGCAACGGAGGGTGGGACGTGTGGGAACGCGTGGAATAAATTCGTTCCCAAACCGATGATTGTGCCGCCGCATCCCGATAACTGGAATGAGCTTACCTGGCCGGTCGAGTACCCTCTTGCGATGAACGAGCTGTCGTTTCTCCTGCCACATTTTTTGAAGTCCGGGCGGGGCAAGATCGATACGTATTTCAGTAGAGTCTACAATCCAGTGTGGACCAACCCTGATGGATTCACCTGGATCGAGATACTGAAAGATCCAGACCTGGTAGGGCTTCACATTGCTATGACTCCCACGTGGAACGAGACGGCCTACTTTGCGGACTACGTAATACCCATGGGCCACAGTCCAGAACGACACGACCTTACGTCTTACGAAACTCAGCATGGCCAGTGGATCGGATTCCGTCAGCCCGTGTTGCGAACGCTGGCTGAAAAGGACGGTCGCACAATAACCGATACGCGAGAGGTAAACCCGGGCGAGGTGTGGGAGGAAAACGAGTTCTGGCTTGAGTTAACCTGGCGCATTGATCCTGACGGTAGCCGGGGAATCCGCAAACACGTTGAGTCGCGCAAGAAACCGGGCGAGCGTGTCTCCGTCGACGAGTATTATTCCTATTCGTTCGAAAACTCTGTTCCCGGACTTCCGGAGATAGCGGCCGAAGAAGGCCTTTCGGCTCTGGAGTACATGCGCAAGTACGGAGTGTTTGAAGTAAAAAAGAAGCAGGGCGAGTTGAATGAATCGGAGGTCCCCGCTTCTGAGTTAGACGACGTCGCCGAAAACGAATTCGGCAGAGTGTACACGAGAACACCGAAACCAGCCTCGCCCAACATTGCGCCGACAGGTGCTCCGGACGACGATTCGGAAGGTCGCCGAGCCGTTGGTGTCCGAGTAGATGGCAAAGTTCTAAAAGGTTTCCCAACTCCAAGCGGATTATTGGAATTCTATTCTCCAACGCTCGCTCGCTGGGGTTGGGGTGAAGCAGCTATTCCGACATACATGAAGAGTCATGTTCATCCAGACAACCTTGGTGATGGTCAATTCGCTCTTATATCTACCTTCCGCCTACCGGTACAGATTCATACTCGAAGTGCCAACGCTAAGTGGTTGGACGAGATAGCACACACCAACCCTCTGTGGATCAACACGGTTGATGCGGCTCGCCTCGGCTTGCGGACTGGCGACCTTGCCCGGGTGAGTACGGAGATCGGTTATTTCGTGTTGAAGACATGGGTTACAGAGGGAATTCGCCCGGGCGTTGTCGCCTGCAGCCACCACATGGGGCGCTGGAAGGTGGGAGAAGAGGGCCAGAGGCAGAACATGGCTACTGTTGATCTCCAGAACGACGGCACCAGTTGGAAGATCACTCGGAAAAAGGGTGTTGCACCGTATGAATCTTCTGATACTGATACGTCCAGGATCTGGTGGAGTGATGCCGGGGTCCATCAGAACATTACGTTTCCTGTGCATCCCGACCCGGTTTCTGGCCAGCATTGCTGGCATCAAGCTGTGCAAGTGGAAAAGGCTCATCAAGACGACGCAGCCGGCGACATTAGTGTCGACACAGCGAAATCAATGGCGGCTTATGAAACCTGGATGGCCAAGGCTCGGACGGCTCATGACCATTCCCCGGACGGTACGCGTCGGCCCCACTGGATAATGCGGCCTCTAAAACCGGGGAAAGAACACTTCAAACTCCCACCAAAACGTTGACCGGTCGTCGTTGATTTGCGCGTTGGGCTCCAGCGACCGTATTCTAGTTTGAACCGATAGCTCCGGGGCTCGGGGACGTAGGTTGGTTGGGTTTGGGCGTGAGCAGAAACTGGTGTCGGAAGGCCGACAACGATGACGCGCGCGAATCGTTAGCCTCAGACGATACTTGAGCACCTTTTCCGTAAGTGAAACAAAGAAATGACTAATCGCTCTCGATTCCTGTTTGTGACAATAGCAGCGGCTGTGTCCCTTGGCGCCGTCCGCGCAGACTCGTTGAAAGCCCAGGACTCCGTCACCGTTGTAGCCGGACCCGACTATGAATCGGGTCGGCTTAACCGATGGCTTTTCGGAAGCTCTTACCGAGATCTGTGGACAACACCGATTACCGTGCCTTACCTGGATGTCACCGGTTATGCCGGAGGACTGACCCCGGTGCGGACGGGGGGGTTCGGACAAACTACGTCCTTGCACTTTAACGGCGCCGACGGTGTCCGGTATGTTTTCCGTTCGATCGACAAAGATCTTTCTCGGCGTCTCGCAGATGAGCTCAAAGGCACGTTTGCGGAAGACATTATCCAGGATCAAACCAGCGCGTACAATCCGGTTGCAGCACTGATTACGTCCCCTCTTGTTGAGGCTGCGGGTGTTCTCGCGGCGAAGCCAGAGATATACGTTATGCCCGACGACCCGGCGCTTGGCGAGTATCGTGAGGCCTATGCGGGAATGTTGGGGTTGATGATGGAAAACCCCGACGAGGGCGAAGACAACACCGAAGGCTTCGCCGGTTCTCGGAGGGTTTCCGGGTCCGATGCCATGTTGAGGTCAGTTGAAAACAGAATCGACACGCGGGTGGATGCGGTTGGTTTCCTTAAGGCGAGACTCCTCGATATCTATCTCGGGGATCGCGATCGACATAAAGGGCAGTGGAAATGGGCGCGGTTTGATACTCCCGAGGGTGGACGTATATGGGAGGTTGTTGCTGAGGATCGTGACCAGCCGTTCGTCAAGCAGGACGGCCTCATCCTTGGTATTGTCCGCTCATTCTTCGTGCGGAAGTTGACGAACTTCTCCGCCGATTACACCAATATGCCTGGCCTTACCTGGAACGGTTGGGACCTGGACAGGCGTTTCCTGGCGGGTCTTGAGAGAAGTGTGTGGGATTCGGTTGCGGTGGATCTCCAACGTCGCTTGACCGACGAGGTTATAGAGGATGCGTTAAGTCGTTTCCCGCCCCCGTACATGGAATTACGTGGAGACGAACTGCGACATGAGTTGAGGACAAGACGGGATAACCTGCATCTTGCCGCGACGGAGTACTACGAATTTCTGGCCGGTTGGGTCGATGTACACGGGACGGATGAAGCTGAAGTAGCCGAAATCGATAGGAACGACGACGGATCTATGGATGTTATTCTCCGGCGAGTGGGAGACGCCGCGGCCGAACCGCATTTTCGTCGTCACTTCATAAGCTCGGAAACTGGAGAGGTAAGAATACACCTCCACGGTGGCGCCGACTCCGCTGTTGTACGGGGCGACAACGGTGCCATGAATGTGCGGGTCGTGGGTGGGGGTGGAGCAGACGTGCTAATAGATCAATCGCACGCGCGGACCAATTTTTATGATGGCGGCGGGCGTACCACGGTGGTCCGTGGGCGGCGAACCTCGTATGACGGCCGTGATTACACCGCACCACCGTCACCCGATTTCGCCCACGAAGCGCCACCAGATTTTGAGCGTTGGTTGCGAGTTATTCCTGGTTTCAGCTTCGCGCCCGACATTGGTCTTTATGTCGGAGCAACGGTAGATCAACTCAGATATGGGTTCCGCAGATTTCCGTTCAGTTCGCGGATTGGAGTGGTGGCGGGTTTCTCTTTCGGGACCAACCAGCCCACAGTAGGCGTTTCCTATCAGAAAAGACAGGCGCTCAGAAATATTCACATCGGGTTTGATGCTATCGTCTCTTCGTTGCATCTGGTACGGTTTCATGGCTTTGGCAACGAGACCACGATCTCGGGCCCATCGGACTTTTACGAAACCAGGCTTACGCAATCGTCCTTTGCCGTTCCCTGGCTATTCGACCTCGCCGAAGGTGTGGAATTCGGACTCAGCCCCGTTGGCAAGATCACTGTTTCTGACGCGGACGATATCACGCGGCTTGCTGCAGACGCTCCGTATGGGATTGGCACCTTCGGACAGGCCGGGTTGAACGCCCACCTTTCCATTGACCGTCGTGATCGACCGGTGGCAGCGTCAAAAGGCTTTTATCTTCGCGGCGAAGGCGCTTATTACCCTTCTATATTTGACGTTGTCGAATCCTTCGGGAGGATTGAAGGTGAAGCTTCGACGTATCTTAGTGCCGGGCCAGCCACGCTCGCCCTGAGAGGTGGTGGGGCAAAGGTTTGGGGGATGTTCCCGTTCCACGAAGCCGCTTATTTAGGTGGGGCTACTACTCTGCGCGGGTTTTCAGAAAACCGGTTCGCAGGAGATGCTGCCGTATACGGAAACGCCGAACTGCGCGTTCGCCTGACGACCGTGCGCATCATTTTCCCGCTCGGCTTTGGCGTGCACGGACTTGGTGATGTGGGCCGCGTGTGGTCGGATCTCGACCCGTCGGGAACGGATGATCTCCACACGGCCGTTGGTGGAGGGATCTGGTTCTCCCTCATGGGGCCAGCCAATACCTTGAGTTTCTCGGTGGCAAACAGTGACGAGAACACCTCGCTGTACATCAACGCCGGGTTCATGTTCTAAGGATTGACGATGGTAGGGTGTTAGGAAAAAAGCGCCGCTCCCGTACTGGCAGGGGCGGCGCTTTTTTTAACCCTGTGCTCAACAAGAAATCTGAGGGAGGTCTAGAGCATCACCTCGCCGAGCATGAACGCACCAACTATCACGAACAATACACCGAGAGTCTTCTCCAGTGTGTGTTGGGGAATTCTTGAGCCGAGCCTGGCGCCGAGTTGGCCCCCGATAATTACTCCAGGTACGGTAAAAGTGGCGATGGAAATTGCCGTTGCGATTTCATCGCCTCCGGCGTTTGCGAAACGCACGACGTGGCCCGTCGCCGCAACTACAGCGGTTAGTGCCACAACAAATACGCTTGTGGCCACCGCGACTCGGCTGGGAACGCGGCAACGCTGTAGAAGAAAATAGCCGTTCAGTTCTCCCAGGCCTGTTGAAATCATTCCCATAAACAGTGCTCCGATGCCTGCGATGAACCGACCCTCTCCTTTTTTTACTACCGTGTAGCAAATTTTTTCTCCATCCGCTGCAGTGAGGCATTTGGTCGGACGTTGGTTCTCCTCAGCGATAGCGTTGTCGGCTGACGCTACCTCCTGTGGACTGGGCGACCGCAGAAAACTCATAGCTACTGCGAGTAGTCCCATTCCGAGCACCACCTTTAAGATGTCCGGGTCAATGCGGCCTCCTAACCAGGTACCAACTATTGCGAGAGGGATCGTCACTACTAACAGGGCTGTGCCGAGCTTGTAGTCGATGACCTTCATTCTGATGTAGGCGGTCAAACCGCTCGCGAAGCCGAATACCTCGGTCAACAAGCCCGTGCCGATAGCCACCTCTGGCGAGACCTTCAGGCCCAGAATAAAAATTGGAGCGAAAAACGTCGCTCCTTCCACTCCACTGGCCATCGCAACGCTGGCAACAAGGATTGCGACAGGGAGCATATACCAAAATTCGAAGTTCATTTGATTATTCCTGGGTTGAGGCTACGAAACCGATTTCTTGTGGTGATCTTCAAAATCCTTGAGAACACTCCTGGCGGCACGTCGCACTGTCGACGCGACATTGTCCCCACCTTCAATCGCAAACCGTTTCTTACCCCGGGCGCAAATCATTTCAACCGTAGTTAACCCAGGGTTCTTTCCTGTGGAAAACACGACGTTCGCGGTATAGGCGGGCAGGTGTCGCATGCGTTCTTTGTGGGAATCCAGACCGCTGACCGAGGGGCCGTGGAACACCGAGAGGAGTGTGACAGGCGCTATGTCTTCGTCCCAACCACTCTTCAACGCTGATTTTAGGTCGCATTGTCCGATTACGTGGAATTGATTGGCGGACAAAAATCGCCGGGCGAGTTCGAGTGCTTCTTCGAGGGTTTGGGTAACCTCTATCGAAGATTTACGCACGATATGGCGACACTACGGTTGATCCCCAGCGTTTCTCAGATATGGTCAACAGCCAGGCCTTCGGTAGCCGGGCCAATGCTCTCGGCAGCTGCTCCCTTTTTCTTTTTCTTGCTCGCCCCCGCCGACCCCGAGTTCTCCGATCCCAGCGGCCAACCCCACTCCGATGGCGACGAAAATATAGAGGGCATCGGCTGTGTCGCTCAGGGAACTACGGAATCGTACGCCTGCCACGGCTCCTGCGAGGCTGAAAGCCAGGGCAACGCTGTTTTTTACCATTACTACGATCCCGGCCACGGCGGTTGGGTGCAGATAAGCAGAACTCCAGCGAGCATGTTTTGCCTCGGTTACATACGAAAACGCTGAGCGACTTCCCATTTTACCTGTGACCAGACCCGATGTCTGTCGTAATTGGGACAAGGTTAGGGTGGAGAACCAGGCCGTTGTTGGAATGCCGACAGCGCCCCAACCTCGCCCGGATACATTGCACTGATCGGACTCGCACACGATCCAGATTTCTTGACGGGTCTGTAGCTGAGCGTCAATTTCATTGAGAGTTGAGCCTCAGTGTTTTTGTGACTCTATTACTAAATCAGGCAACTTTAACAAGAATGGCTGGCGACCTTTTAGTGGTGGACAAATCCGAATTAGCCGAGGCCCAGAAACTGGCCCTCTTCGACAACGTTCCAGAAGACATCGCCATCGATTTTTTGGCGACCCATAAACCCCGTAACTACAAAGCCGACCAGACAATCTTTACGGCGTACGACGGCCACGAGTCTCTCTATCTTCTACTTCGGGGAGTTGTGAAAACGTACGTGGTTTCGTCGCAGGGCATGGAACAGATCACTCATTTGTTCTATCCGGGGGAGGCATTCGGCGGACTCTTTTTCGGAGTTGACCAGGACCCTGCTCCGTGGGCTACAGCGCTCGACGAAGTGAGGCTGATTGCGTTGAATCGGGTCGGTTTCAGGCGCATGATGGTGACGTTCCCCGATGTCTGCATGAATGTTTTTCGGTATCTGGTAGAACATCACAATCAGGACATGCGTCGTCTCCAAACCCTCATTCATACCAAGGCCGGTGATCGTTTGGTGATGACATTGCTGCACCTGAGTGCGCGTCAGGGCGATGAGGATTGTGAGACCTTTACTATCAGGCCCCGCCTGACTCACGAGACATTGGCCAACATGATCGGCGTGGTCAGAAGCACTCTGTCAGAACTCATGACGTCTCTGCGACGCCGTGGGATTCTGATTTCGCGCGGTCGGGAGATCACCGTAGACCGACGGGCGGCGGAGAAGTTCCTCCGCGATTCTGCAAGCGGCGAATGAACTCAAACGGGGCCGCAATTGTTTCCCTTGAGCACGGATTGGCCCGGGCAAAAAATATTGCTGGTTCACGAGATTGGGGAGTTGTATGACTAAGGATTTGGATTGGTACAAAGTGTTGGAACATGACGAACTGGCCGAGGGTCGCGTCAAGACCGTGACCGCCGGGCATGATCAGATTTGCATGACCCGTTTTGAGGGCGCCTATTCAGCCCTTTGCAACGCATGTCCCCACCAGGGCGGTCCTCTTGGTGAGGGATCGATAGAAAACGGGATGCTTAGATGCCCCTGGCACGGTTGGGATTTTCACCCCGCGACAGGCAAGCCGCCAGGGGGCTATGATGATGGCGTAGGGACCTACTCGGTTGATGTTCGAGAAGACGGAATCTATGTCGGAGTAAAATCGGAAAAACCGCATATCGACAACGTTTCGGACATCATGGTCAAAACCATGGTGAACTGGGGAGTTACCCACGTATTCGGAATGGTAGGCCATTCCAATCTCGGACTCGCGGACGCCATGCGGATTCAAGAGGAGGAGGGTAACCTCACCTACATCGGTATCCGGCATGAAGGAGCTGCCGCCTTCGCAGCTTCAGCCTTCGGGAAACTTACCGGAAAGCCAGCTGCCTGTTTCGCCATAGCCGGGCCGGGGGCAACCAATCTTCTCACGGGTTTGTGGGACGCCAAGGTCGACCGGTCTCCGATACTGGCTCTTACCGGTCAGGTAGACGCTCAGGTTTTGGGTACCGGTGCCTTTCAGGAGATTGACCAGACTTCAGCCTTTGATGCCGTGGCCGCGTGGAGTCAGACCGTGTTGCATACTTCTCGCCACGCCGAGTTGATGACACAGGCGTTAAAACACGCAACTATTGAACGTGATGTAGCACATTTGATCTTTCCCGATGAGGTCCAGGTCCAGGAAGTTTCTGAGGGGGCTGAGCCGTCCGATTCGGAGGGGCGCGTACCAAGATTAGATTTTGCACCGCCCGCTGAGGTGTTGGATGAGGCTATCTCAATGATTGAAAAGGCGGAGCGTCCGACCATTATCGTCGGGCACGGAGCCCGTTTCCACATGGATTCGATCCGCGAATTGGCCGAGAGATTGAAATGTGCGGTCCTCACAACGTTCAAGGCCAAGGGGCAGATTTCCGATTTCCATCCACTGGGTTGTGGCGTACTCGGCAGAAGTGGAACTCCCATAGCATCGTGGTTCATGAACGAGTCTGACTTACTTGTGGTGTTCGGAGCTTCATTCTCCAATCACACTGGTATCACGCCCAAGAAACCAATTATTCAAGTCGATTTCGATCCGCTCGCGATTGGAAAATTCCATCCGGTGGCCTTGCCGGTTCTCGGAGACGTGGGCGTTACCGCCACCGCCATCTTGAAAGGATTGGTGAACCCGGTTGCTGTCGATCGCACAGAGGAAATCGCGACGCGCAGAAAAATCTGGCAGGAAGAAAAGGCCAGCAGGAGGCTCGATGACCTCGGCAACGGAATTAACTCTGCTGCGATTTTCGAGGCTATGACGAAAGTGGTTCCGGACAATGCGGTCATCGCTGTGGACGTAGGAAACAACACCTATGCCTTTGGCCGCTACTTCGAGTGCAAAAATCAGTCGGTATTAATGTCAGGTTACCTCGGCTCGATTGGTTTCGGTTTCCCTGCCGCGATGGGCGCGTGGGCTGCCGCGCCGGAACGTCCCACGATATGTGTAACCGGCGATGGCGGTTTCGGGCAGTACATGACCGAACTGACGACTGCAGTGAAGTACAAGATGAACATCACTCATGTTCTGCTGCACAACGGCGAACTCGGAAAAATTTCGAAGGAGCAGCGCGCCGGCAAATGGGATGTCTGGCAGACATCTCTCGTAAATCCCAACTTCGCCGAATACGCTGAGAATTGTGGTGCGCTGGGCATCCGAGTAACCGAGATAAACGAACTTGAAGACTCGATCAGGCGCGGGATCGAACACGATGGCCCTGCTTTAATAGAAGTGATGTCCGATGCCCTTCTTGTTTAGCGCGGGCGCGAGGGCTACAGGCCGGGGATTGGTGGAACGTTAGTGGAATTTACGCCTATTGCCATAGCGGTTTTCACACTCGCGTTCGCCCTGGTGGCGAAACGACTTTCAACCTCGATCATCACACCGGCGCTGGCGTTCCTGGCGTTCGGGTGGTTGTTGGGAGAAACGGGCGCGCTACATTTTGTGGACGCTGAAGAGCTTTTGCACATCGTCGCTGAAGTGACGTTGGTGATAGTTCTTTTTTCCGATGCTGCACAGATTGATCTTGATGCCCTGAGACGGCGACACCAGTGGCCGGTACGGATGTTGGTTCCTGGAATGCCGCTAGCAATATTGGTGGGCGCGCCGATTTTTTACTTCCTTTTGCCGTCACCGTCTGTCGCGATGGCCTTGCTGTTGGCTGCGATCCTTGCTCCCACAGACGCTGCGCTGGGTCAGGCAGTCGTAACGAATCCGGCTGTGCCCATGCGTGTCCGGAGGGCATTAACGGTCGAGAGTGGACTCAACGATGGGATCGCCTTGCCGGCTGTGCTTTTCTTTGCCAGTCTGGCAGGGTCGGGTGTTGAAAGTACCGAACGCAACTGGGTCACATTTACTGCCGCGCAGGTGCTTTTGGGGCCCCTGGTCGGTATAGCCGTGGCCTGGTTGGGTGGAAAAATGATTCTTCTGGCAGCCCAAAGAGGCTTCACCGACCGGTCTTTCGAAGGAATAACCGTGTTGGCTCTGGCAGCTCTCGCCTATCTCGCCGCTGAGGCGGTTGGTGGGAACGGATTCCTGTCGGTGTTCCTGGCGGGTCTCACGTTTGGCCACGTTGTCGGGAAGCGCTGTGCGTTCGTTTTCGAATTCACCGAGACCGAAGGCCAGGCGTTGATCCTGGTGACTTTTCTTTTGGTCGGAGCCGTTTTGCTACCAGAAACGATGGAGCGTCTTGACCTCAGGATCGCGTTGATCGCGCTCGTTAGTCTCTTCGTCGTCAGGCCCGTTGCCATATGGCTTTCTTTGATCGGGACGAAATGCTCAGGAATCACCCGTTTGTTCTTCGGGTGGTTCGGTCCGCGGGGCCTGGCAACGGTTCTTTTCGCTTTGCTGGTTGCTCGCAGGATTGACCCTGAGGGTGGAGAGTTGGTCCTCACGATTTCAGTGGTGGCGGTCTCGTTGAGCGCGTTGCTCCACGGAGTTACTGCCGCCCCGGGCGGTCGATGGTATGCACGAAAGGTTCAGTTAAAAGGGAAGTGTCCTGAGACCGTTCCGGTTGAGGAATCGGCGAAGGAATTGAAAACTGCAGTTTAAAAAACTGATTGTTTAACAGATAGATGAGCGGAGAACAAAGATGGCTTTAAGTGAAAAGCAGGAGGAGATGTGCACGACGAGTAAGTGGGATTTCTCGGACCTGAAGGCAGTGTTTCTAAACTGTACTCTGAAGAGATCCCCTGAACAGTCTCACACTCAGGGGTTGATCGATATTTCGAAAGCGATTATGGAGAAAAACGGCGTGTCGACAGAGGTTATCCGCCCCGTCGATTTCGACATCGCTTTTGGTGTGTGGCCGGATATGACCGAGCATGGTTGGGAAAAAGATGAATGGCCTCCCATCCTACAGAAGGTCTTTGACGCGAATATTCTGGTCATTGGTAGTTCGATCTGGCTCGGTGAGAAAACTTCAGTTTGCACGCAGACGATTGAGCGTCTTTACTCGGCCTCTCACCTTTTGAACGATGACGGTCAATGGTCGTATTACGGCAGAGTTGGCGGGTGTTTGATAACCGGAAATGAAGACGGTGCCAAGCATTGCTCGATGAACATCCTGTATTCATTGCAACACCTGGGCTATGTGATTCCTCCGCAGGCTGACGCCGCCTGGTTGGGTGAAGCCGGTCCGGGACCATCGTATCTCGACGAAGGTTCAGGTGGTCCAGAAAACGATTTCACCAACAGGAACACCACGTTTATGACGTGGAATTTGATGCACATGGCGAGAATGATCAAAGATGCGGGCGGGATTCCGGCTCACGGGAATCAGGCTTCTGCCTGGGACGCGGGATGTCGTTTCGACTATCCTAACCCTGAGTACAGGTAGTCACATTTTCGGGTGGGGTCGGTAAACCGGCTCCACCTTTTTCCTGTGCTTTTTCGCCAACTTTTTTTCGATCAGCTCAATCACACCGCCGAATTCCAGGGCCGAAATATGAACCATCCGTCTGTCCCCAAGATTGCAGCGGCGTTAAAGCAAGCTGCCCATGCCCACCACGAGTATGAAAAAAATGCGCTTGAAGGCGTATCCGATCCCAACTGGGCTGCGTGGTATTGCGCATACGTTCTAGGTGCTCTCGGTGAGATTGCGGCACCCTCCAATTTGACCGACTGGCTTCAGAATGCTCCCGACTCTGACGATTGGGCGTCAACTGCCGCCGTACATATTCATGATCGATTTGGCGACGACGACCATCAACACCGCGGAGTAGACGATGACGATTATGCTCATTTCACCGGCTTTGAAATAATCCACAACGCAGCCTTGAATCGGTCTACTGCATTCTCTACTGCTCAACGGGAGCGTTTTGGTCTTCAGGGGTTGTTGCCGGCAAGGACTTGCAGCCAGGAGATGCAGATCGAACGTGTTCTCGAGAACCTTCGGCGCAAGAAGAGTGACATTGAACGCTACATCTTTTTGATCGCCCTTCAGGGACGCAACGAGCGATTGTTTTATCGGACGTTGATAGAGCATATCGAGGAAATAATGCCCCTCGTCTACACGCCCACTGTCGGCGAGGCCTGTAAAACCTTTGCGCATATTTTCCGGCAACCGAGGGGTTTTTACATTACTCCGTCAGACAAAGGCAATATCCGACAGATTCTCGATAATTGGCCCGAGCCGGACGTGCGAGTAATTGTGATCACCGACGGTGAGCGGATTCTCGGCCTGGGGGATCTGGGATCCAACGGGATGGGGATTCCGATTGGGAAGGCGGCGCTTTACACCGCGGGTGCGGGCATAGACCCGAAGCATTGTCTCCCGGTACAGTTGGACGTTGGCACTAACAATCAGTCACTGCTTGACGATCCCCTTTACCTCGGCGTGAAAAAGAAGCGCCTCACGGGGGAGGTCTACTGCGAGTTGGTTGATGAGTTTGTCGATGCAGTACAGGACGCCTACCCGGAGGCCTTGATCCAATTCGAAGACTTTTTGACTCCGAACGCATACGCGCTGCTCAATCGGTACAGGGACGAGGTCCTTTGTTTTAACGACGATATTCAGGGGACTGCCGCCGTGGCGCTTGGGGGTGTCCACGCAGCCACCAGGATTACCGGACGGAAGTACTCTGACCTGCGGATCATGTTTCTGGGTGCCGGGTCGGCCGCAACCGGGATTGCAGATCTAATGACTGAGGCTTTCGTTACCGAAGGTATTTCGGAGGCTGAGGCACGAGGTCGGCTCTGGTTTGTCGATGTCAACGGGTTGGTGGTCGCGGGGCGAACTGACCTGATGGAGCACAACCTGCCTTACGCACACGATGCGAAACAGGTGGATTTCATCGAGGCTCTGGAAAAGGTGAAACCTCACGTACTCATTGGAGCGACGGGTCACGCCGGAGCGTTTACCGAAGAGGCAATCCGAACCATGGCCCGGTTGAATTCCCGTCCGGTGATTTTTGCGCTCTCCAATCCCACGTCAAAAGCTGAATGCACTGCCGAGCAGGCGTACAAATGGAGCGACGGGCGAGTGGTGTTTGCCAGCGGAAGTCCGTTCCCTCCGATAGAGCTGGACGATGGTACGATCTGGCGACCCGGCCAGGGGAACAACGTCTATGTTTTTCCCGGTATTGGACTGGGCGCTGTGGGCAGCAGGGCTAACAGGATTTCAGATCAGATGTTTCTCGCGGCGGCTCGCACGTTGGCCGATCAGGTTAGTGAAGAAAACCTGGCTGAAGGGGCGATCTACCCGGACCTGAATCGGATTCGTGAAGTGTCTTTGGAGATTGCGGTAGCGGTCGCGGCGGAGGCGTACGATTCGGGGCTTGCGAAGCGTACCCGGCCTGGGTCTTTACGTGAAGATCTTGCGGCGACCATGTACGACCCGGTCTATTGACCTGACGAAAAAACTCTAGTTCCAGCCTTTTCTTGAATCCATCTTGTCGAGCGTCCGATTCCCTGTCCTGCGCGGCTCCCGCCCGGTGGTGCAAAAACCGTCGGGGCTCTTGATTGGTGGTGGATCCCCCGGCTTTTGGGGTTTACAGGCAGGGTCAGGAAAAGGGCTTTTCTTCTTTTCGGGTTTGCTCTGTTTGAAAAGATCCTGAAGGACCCTGGAAAACATCGACATCTGAAGCCTCCTGTGTGCGTGCCAGCTAGGTTTAATTTAGCACGACGGTATGTCGTGGAGTAACCCACTATTCCATAGAAATTACGTACACTCAAAAGGTCGGGTTTCAAACTTTGCCCCAAAACCACACAATATTGGTGAATCTGGGAACTACTGAAGCTCCTGAAGAGGCAGCGGTACGCAGATTCTTGCTCGAGTTCTTGAGCGACAAAATGGTGGTGGACTATCCGGCCTGGTTCTGGAAACCCGTGCTCCGCAATTTCGTGCTGCGGAGTAGACCCGCCAGAGTTGCCGAGCTTTACGAGATGATTTGGACTGACCGCGGGTCTCCGCTGGATGTTGGAACGCGCCGTATTACGTCTGCCGTCGACGCGACAGTAGGGGATGCAGGAGAGGTAACCTACGCCTACCGCTACGGTGAGCCATCAATCCGCTCCCGGATCAAAGAGGCTGTTGTGTCGGGTGCAGACCGGGTCAGCCTGGTGTCGCTGTTTCCTCAACGCACCGGATCGACAACCGGAACGATAGATAAACTGGTTGCTGATCTAATAGCGGAGGAAACAGTCGACATTCCTGTCTCAAGCCAGCATCTCCCTCCTGATGATCAAGGGTATGTCGACGGAATGGTAGAGGTCTGGAGGAAGGCTCTCGAAACATGCAATTTTGAACCAGAACATTTGCTGCTTTCTTATCACGGAATTCCTGTTCGTTACGACCGCAAGGAGGCGGGTCTCTATCAAAAGGACTGTAAAACGACGACTGCTGCGGTGTTGAGGGCTTTAGATTGGCCCGCCGAACGGGCGACCCTTACCTATCAGTCACGTTTTGGTCCCGAGAGTTGGATAGGACCCGCTACCGACAAAACTCTTGAAGAGCTTCCGGCGAGGGGAATCAATTCTGTAGCTGTGGTCACACCAGGTTTTCTCACGGAAGGCCTCGAGACCATCGAGGAAATAGGCATTCGTGGTAAGGAAAGCTTCGTTGAAGCAGGCGGTCTAGATTATGTCCGCTTGCCGTGTGTTGAGGCGAATCGAACCTTTGTAAAATCTCTAGCTAAATTCGTCCTGTCGCTGTGACAGTTCTGTGACACAAAGTTTTGTTTATGATGTATTCTTAATTCGCACCCGCAGTCATGAATTGGGAGTGAATTATGGAACGCATCGGAGTTTTCGGACTTTCCTGGAAACAGGGCGGTACGGAATCCCTTGCCCGATTCACAGTTCCCGTCGACCAGCGGCCTGAATGCCTGACCCCTCTGGCGGACCAACTTGGCGTTGGCGAATTGGTTTATTTGGCCACCTGCAATCGGGTCGAAGTAATCCTGGTAGGTGACGGCCTAACATCCATGAGTGAGTACCGGGACCGGATCTACGAGGCTCTGTCAGGAGAGGTCCCCACCAACGGTGACGCCAAAAAGACACTCAAGGCCTGGGCCGGTGAGGGCGCGGTTGAACACTTCTTCATGGTTGCCTCCGGATTGGATTCTGCCAGGCCTGGTGAAACTGAAATCCTTGGGCAGGTGAAGGCCGCTTTCAAAATGTCCCACCGCGCAGGTTTGGTCGGGGCCCGACTCAACAAACTCAACCAGGAAGCGGTCAGGGTGGCCCGGCGGGTTCACCAATCTACCGGAGTCAACAGTGGCAAGACTTCACTCGCCAATATCGCCGTTGATCACCTCAGGGACCGGCTAGCTCAAAACCCCGGTGGAGTGGCCCTGGTTGGCGTATCTGACATGACCCGTGCTGCAGCCTCGGAGTTATCAAGAGACGGCGTTCCATTGACCGTGGTGAACAGAACCCTCAAGAAGGCCGAGGTGTTAGCCGAGAAATTTGGTGGCCAGGCATGTTCCCTGGAGAGTTTTCAGAACACCCCGCCACCTGTTGAGGCCATATTGCTGGCTACCGGTTCCAAAATTCCAGTTCTCAACCGGGGACACTTGGAACTGCTGATGTCGCGTGCCGAGGAAAACAGTCCGTTGATCGTGGATATGTGCGTGCCCCCCAATGCTTTGCCCGAGGACACCGTGGCGTTGGGCATACAGCGTATTGGGATGGACGAGATTATTACTGAAGCGAGCCAAAATCGGGAGGCCCGGCTCGTTGAAATGGCGGGCGCGCGGATTTGCGTTGACGAGGCTCTGGAAGACCTGCGCAACTGGATGGCGGAACGAAATGTGGCTCCTATGGTCGTCGAGTTGCGAGACCGCTTCAGACAGAATGCCCGTGAACAGGTCGACAAGTTGCTTGATCGCAAACTGGCCCATTTGGAAGAAGAAGACCGCGGTGAGATTCGGGAATGGGCAGACTCGTTGGCGCGAAGATTGGCGCACATCCCACTCGTGGGTATTCGTAGTCTCGCTGTTAAAAAAGGGCCTGAATCGGTAGAGGCTTTTTTTGGTGCAGCCGATGAATTACTTCACGATGAACTCGGCAAAGTCGCCGATCGCGTGGGGAGACCTCCTGTGATAGAGGAAGGATGCTAAATCTCTCCGGGAGACGAGTGCTCATTACACGCGCGAGCGATGACGCTGCGCTCCTTGCCCGCGAACTCGAAAATGCCGGGGCTGAGGCGGTGGTTTTCCCGTGCATATCGATCGAGTTTTTCGTCGACGATATTACGAGAGCGCGTGTGGCCGGAGCCCTCAAAGATGCTAACTGGGTCGCTTTCTCATCCCGTCGAGGCGTGGACGCGATCGTGAACCTGGAAGTAGCCGTGCCTGCCGATTCGGCGATAGCAGCTGTCGGGGAGTCAACGCGTTTGCGGGCGCTTGAAGCGTTCGGCCGTTGCGATCTTGTGGCCAGCGGTGGAACTGGGAAATCCCTGGGAGAAGACCTCGTTGAATCTGTAGCCCAGCAGGGCCAGGATGCGACGACCACAGTTGTTGTGCCGGGTGCTGAAGCTGGCAAAGGAGATCTCGAAGCGGAGTTGAATGCTGCCGGTATCGGAGTAAATAAGGTAGTGGTCTACCGCACCCTTCCGATCGAGCCGACGACTATCCGCGTTAACCTGAATGACCTCGGCGTGGACACCGTGATACTGGCCAGTCCGTCCGCCACAAAGGGTCTACTAAACCAGGTAAAGGTCCCTGAAGAAACCCGGATTATCACGATCGGGCCGACTACATCAGAGTCGGTGCAACACGCGGGACTTAGTGTTTTCGCGCAAGCAACGACTCCCAGCATGGAGGCGATACTTGAGGTAGTGCAATGACCAATCATCCAACTTCATTACCCGGCCGCGAGAGACCCCGACGACTCAGGCGCACTGGCGCGATTCGTGACCTTGTGTCAGAGACTATGGTTGGCTCGGACAATCTTATCATGCCCCACTTTGTTCTTCCAACCGAAACGGGGACCGGGGAAATTCCGTCCATGCCGGGCATCCTGAAGAACGGAATCAAACCGCTCCTGGATCAGGTGGAAAACGACCTGGGCCTTGGTATCAAAACGGTGATGCTGTTCGGGACTCCGGAGGAAGGTACCAAAGATCCCGTTGGCAGTCCGGCCGTTGATTCCAACGGTACTGTTCCTCGTGCCGTCAAGGCTCTCAAGGAGCGCTTCGGCAAAGACCTGATAGTCATGACCGACGTTTGCCTCTGCGCCTACACGGACCACGGGCACTGCGGAGTTGTTAACAACAACGGAGTGATCGAGAACGACCCATCCCTGAAGCACCTCGCCGATATGGCCAGGGTCCATGCAGATGCGGGCGCCGACTTCGTCGGACCTTCGGACATGATGGACGGTCGCGTACAGGCTATCAGGGACGAATTGGACGCCCGCGGCCACAATGATGTGGGAATTATTTCCTACTCAGTAAAGTACGCCTCGGCTTACTACGGCCCCTTTAGAGATGCGGCTGATTCTTCGCCGTCGGGTGGAACGCGGGAGAGTTACCAGATGGACTTTCGCAATTCACGTGAAGCGGTTCGCGAGGCTCTTCTGGATGAAGCCGAAGGGGCGGACATTCTTATGGTCAAACCTGCCCTCGCCTACCTTGACATAATCAAGGATGTGAAAACAGTGACACAATTGCCTCTGGCTGCTTACAACGTCTCCGGAGAGTACTCTGCTGTGAAAGCTGCCGCGGAAAGAGGTTGGTTGGACGAGGCCCGAGTGGTGCGTGAAAATCTGATCGCGATGCGTCGGGCGGGAGCCGACATCCTGATTACCTACCACGCGCGCGAAGCCCTAAAACAGGGATGGTTATGAGCGCCGGCCAAAATTCTCTCGAACTTTTTGCGCGAGCGAAGGCTGTGCTGCCGGGAGGTGTCAGTTCCCCTGTGCGTGCGTTCGGTGCGGTTGGTGGATCACCACCGGTCATTCGCAGAGGCAACGGAGCCATTGTAGAGGATGAGGATGGCAGTCGTTATACCGACTTCGTATGCTCGTGGGGGCCATTAATCCTCGGACATGCTCATCCCGTCGTGGTCAGCGCGATAGTTGACGCCACGGAGCGCGGTACCAGTTTCGGTGCTCCCTGTAAAGGCGAAATTGAACTGGCCGAACTTATTACGGGCTGGTACCCGGGACTTGAGAAGGTAAGGTTCGTTTCCTCGGGCACCGAAGCCACGATGAGTGCCATTCGTCTTGCACGCGGCTACACCGACCGAGACACCATCATAAAGTTTTCGGGTTGTTACCACGGGCACGCCGACCATCTCCTGGTGGACGCAGGTTCTGGGTTAGCCACTTTCGGACATCCAACATCAGCTGGTGTGCCTGAAGCTTTCGCGCAGAAAACCTTGGTTCTACCTCTTGATGACGAGGAGGCGGTACAGAAAACGTTTGCCGAAGTTGGAAAAGAAATCGCGGCTGTAATCATCGAGCCCGTTCCAGCCAACAATGGTTTGCTCATTCAACGTCCCGAATTTTTGCAATATCTCCGGGATGAGACTGCGGCGGCTGGCTCGTTGTTGATTTTCGATGAGGTCATTTCTGGCTTCAGGCTTGGACCTGCGGGTGCCGCTGGCCAGTACGGTATTCAGCCTGACCTGGCTACGTTCGGAAAGATCATCGGTGGAGGTTTGCCGGTGGGGGCCTTCGGCGGGCGAGCAGAAGTCATGGACAGGTTGGCTCCGCTGGGGCCTGTTTACCAAGCTGGAACGCTGTCGGGCAATCCCGTGGCAATGGCTGCAGGCAAGGCGGCGCTAACTACGTTGGAACGCGACTCTGTCTGGGGGAAATTGGAAACCCTGGGGCAGTACCTTGATGACACTCTGGGCGAGTTGCTCAAGAACGGCCCCATCCCCGCAGCTCTAGTTCGCATCGGATCGATATTCTGGATTTCGCTTCAGGACGGTGAGCCGCCGCGCGCGGCTGCGGATATCTCCCCCGATGCGGCTGAAATATACGGCAGATTGTTCAGCCATCTGCTCGACAACGGAATCTGCATGGCTCCATCGGCGTATGAGGTTGGATTCCTTTCCGCTGCCCATACTACAGAGGACATTGACGCGTTAGTCAGAGAAGTAGGTGCTTTTTTCGAAGGATTAAAGTAACTATGAAAAAGCGATCCTCTACGGCGGTTCTGCAGATCGTGTTTTTTGTGGCTCTGCTCGTTTCGGTGGGCCAGGTGACCTGGTGGATCTTTGATAGCGTGCGCTACTCCGGTCAGGTACGCGATGCTGTGTCGGCTCTTTATGAGTCGGAGGCTCGCATCGCGAACAGTGTTGCAACTGACAGCCTGACGGCTTCCCGTCTGGCCGAATTGTCACCGTACCTGAGCAGTAGCGGTGCGCGTGTATTAGTTGATCCTTCTGTGGTCGACAGCCTCACGTCGGCGCGGAATAGTAGAGTGAATCGCCTTGCGTGGGAGGGAGCTTTCTTCTTGATCGTTTTGATCTCTGCGATGGCAGTTATCTCGAAAGCGATAAAACAGGATGCGACGTTTCGGAGCAGGCAACGGAATTTCATTGCGGCCGTTACGCACGAATTGAAGAGTCCGATTGCCAGCCTCCAGCTGGCGACTGAGACGCTGACTCTACGTGAACCTTCTCCTGCGGATTTTGAACGTCTGACCGGACGGATGATGTCAGACATTAAGCGGCTAAACGGCCTGGTCACGAACGTTCTCGACGCTGCGCGGGTCGACGAGGGCGCTGCCAGAACCATCGGTCCTGTCCTGCTGGCGGAAGAACTTGTCGGTGCAGCCGAAGAGTTAAGGGCTCGGGCTGATGCCTTCGGCGTTGAGTTGAAGCTGCAAAACGAGACGGGAGCCACGATCCAGGCTGATACCCTCGGGGTAAGGACTATTCTTCGGAACGTGCTGGACAACGCCCTCAAAGCCACCGCCCACACAGATGGTGGAAGCATAACCCTCACGTCGCGGGATCTTTTGGGAGTAACGGAGGTGACAGTGTCCGACAACGGTGTTGGGTTCCGTGCGGAAGAGTCCACGAAGATTTTCGATCGGTTCTATCGTCCCGGTGAAGAGTTACGCCGAGAGACGCAAGGAACGGGATTGGGCTTATTTATTGTGAAACGGCTCATCGAACTTGATGGTGGGTCGGTTATTGCTCGTAGCAATGGGCCGGGCAAGGGTGCCGCGTTCGTTCTCAGTTGGCCGCGGGAGGATTTGGCATGACTCACGATGTAACCGGGCGCATCCTCGTCGTGGATGACGAAAAAAACCTTGCCGATGGAATTAAAGAAAACCTGGAGGCGGAGGGATACGATGTTAGCGCTGTGTATCACGGAGGCACGGCGCTCGAAAGGATTGAACAAGAGCAATTCGATCTGATCGTGCTTGACGTGATGTTGCCGGGAGCCGACGGTTATTTGATTTGTGAGACAATGCGTGAGGGAGGGAACAACACACCTGTGTTGTTTCTGACGGCCAAGGGAGCCGCAGACGACAGAGTGCGCGGCCTCGAAGCTGGAGGCGATGATTACCTGCCCAAGCCATTCCACCTTAAGGAATTCCTGGCACGAGTTGCGGCGATCATGCGTCGAACGAAATGGTACGGCTCTGACATTGAGGCTGGTTCCCGTCTGGATTTTGCTGGCAATGAGATAGACTTTCGGTCGTTCCGTGGTATGGACTGGAACGGAGTTGAGCAGGTACTTCCCCATCGAGAGGCGATGATTTTCAAGATGCTTGTTGAGCAGGAAGGGGATGTCGTTTCCCGTGAAGCGATTTTGGAGAAGGTATGGGGTTACGATGTTTACCCGTCGACTCGCACGATAGACAATTTCATTGTGCGTCTTCGCAAGCGGTTTGAGCGCGCCCCTGATCATCCCAGACACTTCCACACCGTGCGCGGTGTTGGCTACCGATTTACGAGTGATCCTGAAGGAGAATCTTGAGTAAGATTTTCGTTGATGCTATAGAAGGAAAAAAGACTCCGCGCCGACCGCTATGGATTATGCGTCAGGCTGGCCGCTACTTGCCCGAGTACAGGGAGCTGCGGAAGGGGCGTACGTTCGAACAGATGTCCCGGGACCCCGATATCGCGACAGAAGTAACGTTGATGCCGCTGCGGCGTTTCGATCTTGATGCCGCCATCGTGTTTGCGGATTTAATGAGTCCAATCCCCGCGCTGGGTGTCGATTTCAAATTCGATCCCGGCCCTGTGGTTGGCAGTCCCATCAGAACTCGGGCTGACGTGGATGCATTGCGCAATCCTTCGGCTGAAGAGATCGCTCCTGAGGTGGTTAAGACTCTCAAGCAGGTCAGAAGTGCTCTGGATGACGACAAGGCGTTGCTAGGATTTGTTGGCGCACCGTGGTCACTGGCTGCTTACCTCGTACAGGGACACGGCAAGAGCGACTTTCCGATGCTCCGGGTGATGATGAATCAAGACCCGCAATTGTTGTCGGACTTGATGACCAAACTCGTTGACGTGGCGATCATGTATGCTCGATCCCAATGGGATGCTGGCGTAGATGCGATACAGGTGTTTGATACCTGGGCCGGCCTCATTTCGAAAGATCAGTGGTTGGTACACGTACGACCCCATTTGCTGCGTCTGCTCGAAGGCATGGGTGAACATGGCATTCGTCGCATCATGTTCGTTCAAAATGCACCTCACCTTATTAATGATTTCGCTTTGTTGCCATCCGAAGCTCTGGCTGTGGACTGGCGGCAGGACCTCTCGGCCCTGGTTGAATCGCTGCCGGACGGCAAGGCGTTTCAGGGCAATATAGATCCGGCCTGCCTTCTGGCCGGTCCAGAAGTAGCGAGGGCCGCTGCTCAGGATCTGCTCAAAAACGTACCCGCTGCGAGGCATGTGGTTAACCTGGGCCATGGTATCATGCCCACCACGCCTCTGGAAAGTGTTTCCGCCCTGATCGAGGTGGTTCACCAGGAGGGGTTATAATGGCTGCTAACCAGACCGGTTTCGATACGCGCCCTACTGACCGAAAAACGATTAGCCATTTGATTGGTCGCCATGACAAGCCTGGTCCTCGCTACACCAGCTACCCGACGGCCATTGAGTTTGATGATCAGTTTACCGTCGACCATTATCACGAACGCCTTGAACTGGCCAACGCCAGGGCCGAGAGTCCGCTATCTGCTTACATGCATCTGCCGTTTTGCGAAGAGCGTTGCCTGTTTTGCGGTTGCCACGTCATCATCACAAAGAAACGCGAGAAGAGTGATCCGTATCTCGACTTACTCAAAAAAGAAATTGAGTTGGTCGCCAAACGACTGCCCGATCGAAGGAGCATCTCGCAACTCCACCTGGGAGGGGGGACGCCGACTTATTATTCCCCCGACCAACTCGCCGATCTATTATCGAAATTCTTCGAGTATTTCACGCCTGCGTCTGGAGCCGAACTGGCTCTCGAGGTCGATCCCAGAGTGACCACGATCGACCACATCGATACGCTGGCCTCGCTGGGTTTCAATCGTGTCTCCATGGGAGTGCAGGATCTTACGCTGGAGGTTCAGGAGCGAATCAACAGAGTCCAGTCTCGCGAATCGACCGAATCGATTATCAATCGGGCAAAATCACACGGTTTCACCGGAATCAATGTTGACCTGATTTATGGCCTTCCACTGCAGACACCCGAGAAGTTTGAGCAGACGGTAAAAGCCGTGATTGAAATGGGAGTTGATCGAGTTGCCGCCTACTCTTTCGCTTTCGTCCCCTGGATGCGTGGCCACCAAAAAAAAATCGACGAGAGTGAACTGCCTGATGCACGAACGAAGATGGAGCTGTTTGCTGTAGCACGTGAGTTATTCCTGGGTGCCGGTTATGAACCAATCGGGATGGATCACTTCGCCCTGCCCGACGATGAACTGTCAAAGGCAAAGCGAGAGGGGCGGCTTCGCAGAAACTTCCAGGGCTACTCAGTGATTCCGTCCGATGATGTGATAGGATTCGGTATCTCCGCGATCGGTGACGTCAGGCGTTCGTATGTACAAAACGCCAAGAAGTTGAGCACCTACGGTGCAATGGTGGAATCTGGTACGCTTCCGGTGGAGCGAGGTGTCCCGCGCACCGAGGACGACGAATTGCGCCGCGACGTGATCCACGAATTGATGTGCAACTTCAAAATCGCTATTGCTCGTACCGAACAGGATTATGACATCGATTTCGGAGAATATTTCAAGGAAGACATCGCTGATCTCCGACGGTTTGAGGAGGATGGGTTGGTCGTGATCAAGCCAAACGAAATTACTGCCACCCCGGTCGGAGAGTTGTTCGTTCGAAATCTTGCGATGTGTTTTGATGCGTATCTCAGGGAGGGTCACAAGGGATCAGGGAAACCCACTTTCAGCCGCACGGTATAGATGAAAAGAATGGTCGTAGTCGGAGGAGGGATTTCCGGGGTAGCCGCTGCATGGACAGCCAGCAATGCTGCGGAAGAGAAAGGGTTGGAAGTAGAGGTTACTTTGGTCGAGAAAGACGAATCCATCGGTGGAAAGGCCAAAACGGTTTTCGACAGCGAATGGATGGTAGAGACCGGTCCTCTCGGGTTTCTCGGATCAGAACCAACCGTCGAAGAATTGGCCACCGCAGCCGGAATATCCGATACCCTCACCGACGCCAGCTCGGCTGCAGCTCACCGTTTCATAGCTCGCAACGGTGTTATGAAAGAAGTACCGACGAACCCGTTAAAATTTCTTTTTTCGGGCCACCTTTCGCCTTTCAGCACTTTGCGGATACTCGGGGAACCCCTGGTTTCTGCTACTTCTGAAGGAGGCGAGGAAAGTATCTGGGAGTTCTGTGCCAGGCGGTTTGGTAAAGGCGTCGCCGACAGGTTGGTGCACCCCATGGTGCTGGGAGTTTTTGCGGGAGACGCATCCCAAATATCGATGAAGGCGGCGTTCCCGATGTTACCCGAACTCGAAGCCGAACATGGGTCGGTGATAAAGGGTCTCATCGCAAAGGCACAGGCCGCAAAGAAAAGCGGAGACGGCGCGAAGCCGAAGAGGGGACTTCGCACGTTCAGCGGAGGGATTCAGTCGCTGGCTGACGCAATGATAAAATCTGGGAAGTTTGCCGTTCGGACCTCCAGTTGTGTAGAAAAGATTGAGCCCCGCGTCAACGGTTGGTGGGTGGTCTTGAAAGGGGGTCAGGCAATGAAGGCTGACTCCGTTGTGATGGCGTCGGAAGCATTTGCCACGGCCGATGCCCTGGCGACCGACATGCCGGATCTGGCAACCACACTTCGAGAAATTCCCTATCCCCCCGTTGCTGTAATCGGATTGGGTTATACAGGCGACGATGCGAAGCGAATCAAAGAGGGATTCGGAGTGCTAATACCGCGTACCGATCGATTTCGAATACTCGGCGTTACCTGGGACAGCAAAGTATTCCCCGGCCGGACTCCGAAGGAAGGAGTTCTAGTGCGTGCCATGATGGGAGGTACGTACGACCCGATGTTGGGAGAGATGGACGAAGGAGAGATCGCTCAGATTGCACAAAAAGAAGTCGGTGAGTTGATGGGCCTCGGAGGGTCGCCGTCATTCGTGCACACGAAACTGTGGTCCAACGCGATTCCCCAGTATGATCTGGGACATATCGCCAGAGTAGCAAAAGTGGAAAAGCTGATCGCAGAGGCACCCGGTTTGTGGATCGCGGGAAACTCGCTCTACGGCTCTTCTTTTGGTAAGGCTGCGGCGCGGGGGGTCAGGGTCGGGAATGAAGTGATCGATTGGATGGAAAAAAGGGGAGCGGGGAGCGGGGAACAGGGAGCGGTTCAACAAAAAGCTCATTGAAGCAATTCTTGGGCTCCCTGTACGAGGGCGTCTTCTGCGGCGGTTAGGCCGACATCCACTTCAGAGCCGATGTTTCCGGTGGCTTCCACTCTGATGATTGTTTTTCCGTCTACCGCGGCGACCAGGCCTGTCAGGTTTACTTCATCTCCGTCTACTGTTGCGTAAGCTGCAACTGGGGTTGAGCAGCCACCGCCGAGCCTCTTAAGGAACGCACGCTCCGCCGTTACGGCGATGCGCGTTTCAGTGTGGTCGATCAGTGCGAGCGTTTCCAGCACGCTGGCATCGTTTGCACGGCACTGTACGGCTATTGCACCCTGGCCTGGCGCCGGGAGCATGGTTTCGAACGGGAGATACTCGGTGATTTCATTCGTGAGGTCCAGCCGTGTGACACCGGCGGAAGCCAGAAGGATAGCGTCGTAGTCTCCCGTTTTCGCTTTTTTGATCCGCGTGTCTACGTTGCCTCTAATCGACCTGGTTGTGACATCAGGTCTCGCTGCCAGCAGTTGAGCGATGCGGCGGGTGGAACTCGTCCCGACTACAGCGCCTTCAGGTAGTTCTGCCAACGAAGCGTAGTTCGCGGAAACCAGTATATCCCGTGGATCAACTCGTTCGCAAATTGCGCCTATAGTGAGTCCGGGCACGTCTTCTGTGGGGAGGTCCTTAAGCGAGTGCATTGCCAGGTCGATGCGCTTTGACCGCAGGGCGTCCTCGAGCTCCTGGGTGAACAACCCTTTGCCGCCGATTTCCGGGAGCGGTTTGTCGAGAGTCAGGTCGCCCACGGTTTCGAAGGTGACCTGTTCGCACTTTACCCCATCGACGGCTTGCTCTATCAAACCAGCGACATGACCTGTTTGCCAGAGAGCGAGTTTGGATTTGCGGGTACCGATTAGCATGGAAGAAAGAAGGTTGAAGTTATCAGAGGACAGAAGTTAGCAGGTTGAAGATAGGTATCTGGCGTTGGAGTTGTAAGTTTGGGCCGATTCCCGATTCCCGATTCCCGATCGCTTCCCACTCCCAACATCTAACCTGTGACTTCCAAAAGTATTTCTCTTGCGATTTCATCATCCAGAGCCAATTCGGTTTCTCCCACTCGGACGACACACGCGGGCGTTTGTTGGATCAGTGTTACTTCGCTGCCTGGTACCAGTCCAAAGACCGCCAGGTTGTTGCTCCGGTTGTCCTGTCTCCCTATGCACTGGACCTCCGCCCGCTGGCCTTTTGTCAGGTCCTTCAGCGAGAGAACCGACATTGTTGGTGCGAGGGTCTTGTCGGGTCCTTTCGAAAACAGTCTGCTCAACCACGTAACTTTGGTCGGGGTTTCGGGGAATTCATATGAACAGGACGGGCAACGCATGAGTTTACACATTGCTCCCAGGGGGCATCCGTGGGAACACAGCGTGTCTCCCTTGTCGAACTCGAAGCCGCAAAGCGGACAGGTCAGGTACTGGATAACCATAATCCCACGTGGTTGATGATGCCACCTACCAGGAAGGCGAACGGAAAGATGAATACGGCCATTTGCAGGGCAACTTTGCGGCCGTTTTCCTTTGCGATGACCAGCAGGTTGGCGATACAGGGTATGAACAGGGTGATTGTAATCATCGCCACCAGAACCTGATGAGCGTTCAGGATCGGGTCGGCGCCGGTCGCGGCATCAAGGAGATAAACCGCGCCGAAATCTCTTCGGAGAAATCCAATTAAGAACGCGTTGGTTGTTTCGGCGGGTAGTCCGAGCCACCCGGTAACTAACGGTTCACCTGCTCTGACGATAACTGCGAGCAATTTGAGCCGATCCAAAACAAAAAGGATGGCGGTGCCCAGGACGAATAGTGGAATTACTTCTTTCAGATACCAGTTCAGTCGGCTGACCGTTTTGATAACAACGTTGTCGAGTTGGGGCCTGCGCATAGGTGGAATTTCAAGGATGAAATCGCTTGGCTCGCTTTTGAAAAGCTGGTTTGTCAGCCAGCCAACAACCAGGATGACAGCCACTACGACCGTCAACCAGATCGCGGCTGCTTGAGCCGAAAGCGTTGCCATCAGGGCGAGCAGTACTCCCAGCTGGGCCGAACAGGGGACGGCGAGCGCTAGCAACACAGTAGTTATTAATCGTTCCCTTCGTGTGTCGAGGATTCGGGTAGTCATCGTCGCCATTGTGTCACAGCCGAGCCCGAGGATCATTGGAAGCACAGCCTTGCCATTCAGGCCCATCCACTTGAAGACGCGATTTACCATGATCGACATGCGGGGGAAATACCCTGAATCTTCCAAGATGCTGAACACGAGAAAAAAAGTCGTGACGATCGGCAGGACGATCGCGAAGGCGTAACTGAGCGCCATGGTAATCGCACCAAATTCCCCGACCAGAAAGTCGTGGACAAAACGATTGAAAGACGATAATGCGCCAGGGTCAGCGTTATCGGTCACGAGGTATTCGGGTACTGTGACGGTCCGGCTGAAGTTGGCGATCTCTACCTCGTTTACCGGCGTGATCGGAAAACCGATAGTCACTCCCAGTTGCTCTGTGGCGTGACTATGCGAAAACGGCAGCGCGGCATCGACGACCTTAATGGCGACCGGGTTTACATGATGCTGGAAGACGCCGACTTCAAGAAAGTCGACCATCGTGCCGGCCCCGAAAAGTCCGACAAACCAGAACACCGTGACAAGAGCTGCCGCCGCGAATCCCAGGCCGAGAAACCTGTGCATGGCCCAGAAACCCAGCTTTACGCGAAAGGGTGCTTTTTCTGGTTGATCCAGCGTGTAAGTCTCAGCGAGGATGCCGTTCACCCGATCCATTTTGTCCTGATTCAACGATGCGTGCGCCGAATCGTGTTCGGGAATCCAGTCCCCCTTAGGTATGGCAGCGTGCTTTAACGCGTGCAGCAGGTCTTCCGTACCTCTGCCGATGGGAGCTACAGTCGGAACCACCGGAATTCGCAGAATCTCGCTCAGTTTTGAAACGTCAATCTTGCCGCCACGTTCTTCGAGTTCGTCGAACATGTTCAGAACCAGAACCATGGGGCGCTTAAGCTCGGCAAGTTGCATCGTGAGGAGGAGAGCACGTCGGAGGTTCTTTGCGTCAGCAACCTGCACGATCACCGTGTCCAAGTCTTCGGTTAGAACGCGAGTGGTGACCTTTGCGTCTTCAGAAATTTGCCGCAGGTCGTTGAGGCCGGGAGTGTCGCATACGGTGAACTCGGCTCCGTCGACTTTGCTATTTGCTCTGATTATCTCGACCGTGGTACCCGGATAATTGGCAACGACGACATAGTGAGAGGTGAGGTTTTTGAACAACACACTCTTGCCGACATTGGGATTGCCGACGAGCACGACATTCTTTGTCGCGCTGAGAACAGATGGTTGGGCGGTGCAGCCGGTCATAGTTGAGAATAGTTCTCAACTAGCGAGCAGTCGCTGAAACGAGTCTTAAGAAAAGTTTAGAAAAACGGACAGACCTGGATTGGGCTTTTTCGCCTCAACTCTGATTCTGCTCGGCCCTGGGTTTTGACCACTCGTACTACTTTCAAACAAACGGAATTCCATAGTGCCATTGGTGTATCTCAGGCATCCGATCGGTCGGCGAACTTTTTGGTGTTCGGTAAGGTTTATTCACACGGACCGATGCGGTGGTTCGATCAACCCTGTTCCACTATTGTTCGTGTCCCGGAGTTTTTGTCCAAATAACCGGATGACTGCGTAACCCCAAAGGTCGCAAGGAGACCATTTGATGAAAGAATTCCAGCACGTCACTCTGCCAGAGGGTGATCTGATAACCATAGATGATGGACGGCTTGTGGTTGGCGATCGACCGATTGTGGGCGCACTCAGGGGCGATGGCATCGGGTTGGATATTACCCCCGCGATGGAAAACGTTGTCGGCGCCGCTGTTAACAAGGCGTATGGCGGTAAGAGGGAAATTCAGTGGTGCCCGATCTATGTGGGACTGGAAGCGCTGCAACGGTATGGAGAAGTTCTGCCGCAAGAAGCCATCGACGCCATCAAATATCTCAAGGTGGCCATTAAAGGTCCTTTCACGACGCCGATTGGCGAAGAGACGCATGTCTGCTTGCACTGTGCCCATCAGCAAAACCACGACGGCACATGTGACAATTGCGGCAAGACCGACGGTGTCGCTGCGCGTTTCCGTTCGATCAATGTCGGTCTGCGTCAGGCCATGGATCTATATGCGTGCGTCAGGCCGGTTGCTTACTACCAAGGAGTTCCATCGCCGAACAAATACGCCGATCAGGTCGATTTCGTGATCTTCCGGGAGAACACGGAGGATGTATACGCGGGATATGACTTTGAGCAGGGGTCTGATGTCGCCGAGGCTGTTATCGCTTTAATTAAGGAAATGACCGGGCGGGAGATTAGGTCCGACTCCGGAATTGGCATCAAGCCGATTTCAGAGACCGGGACGAAGCGTTTGGTCAAAAAGGCCTGCGAATGGGCTATCGCTCAGGATCTTCCCTCGGTAACGATCGTCCACAAGGGCAATATCATGAAGTTCACCGAGGGTTCGTTCGCCAAATGGGGTTATGAAGTTGCGACCGAGGAATTCGGAGATCGGTTTATCACCGAGAAGGCGCTCTGGGATGACCATAATGGCAAGATGCCCGAGGGCAAAATTCTGATCAAAGACAGAATCGCCGATTCAATTTTTCAGCAGATCCAGACGAGACCGGGCGAATACTCGGTGATGGCTCTACCCAACCTCAACGGCGATTACATGTCGGACGCTGCGATTGCCCTTGTGGGTGGATTGGGTCTTGGACCGGGAGCGAACATCGGCGCGGAAGTGGCGTTGTTCGAAGCCACACACGGCACGGCCCCGAAATATACGGGCATGGACAAGGTCAATCCGGGGTCGTTGATCCTCTCAGCTGTAATGATGCTCGATCACATGGGCTGGACCGAAGCCGCAGAGTTGATCAACAAAGGCATGAGACAGGCCATCATAGACGGTCACGTCACATATGATCTTGCACGTTTGATGAAGGCCGAGGGCAGGGAAGATGTGACCGAGGTTTCGTGCTCAGGATTCGGGGATGCGATTGTAGAACGAATGTAACCTCCTCCCTCCCCCTCCTCCCCGAGGGGTGGTGGGAGCGGGGAGGAGTGAGGAGTCGGTGCCGCAGTGCCCCTGCGCCACTGTGCCACTTAAAGGGAGGTTGTGATGAATGCCAGAGTTCAGGGGGAGTTGGTCAAGTTAGGTCTCGCTGCGGCAGAAGATGTTGCGGAGGTTGTGGCGTCCGATGGGACCCGGGCTACCATTGAGCGAGATGAAGTTAATCCGCGTTCCAGGAAGTTGGTGGGGTTAGACGCTGACGGAAATCCCTCCGGTTGGACAATGATCACGACCGTACCCGCCGATAAGTCTTCTGTCTTCTATCCTGCCGACCTTCCTTTCCTTCCCGGCCTGACGGCCACCTTCAATTTTGTATCCGATGACCTCAGGGTGGCGGTTTGGATGGAGGAAGATATTCAGGGCTTCCAGGAGCGCATGGAGCAGTTGATGGCGAACGCGAAGGAAGAGGGTGTGATCGGTTGGTCCGGGGTAAACAAAGATGAGCTGATCAAAAGGGCCGAGTCTGGTGAGAGGACTCCACCACCTGGCCTCGAAGAGTGGGTAAGACAAAACGCAGCCAAACTTTCGGACGGGGATCGGCAGAAGCTACGCGATACATGGAACTCCATGCAGGCTCCTCCGGAAACGAGCGCACGGTTAGATGAGTATGTAGACGAGTTGGTGAGTTGGCACGAAAGAAACGGTTGGTCAGTAACCGACGAAAAAGAAACCGAGATGCCTTTCTCGAGCCGGACAGTGACCATGCGGTTGGGTCAGGAAAAAAGGGCGGTGACCCGGGGTGGCATGTTCGGGATGCCTCAGGTGATGTTGATGTGTGGGGAGATGGTTAAGTAACGTCTACGGGAAGCGGGAAGCGGGAAGCGGGAAGCGGGAAGCGGGAAGCGAACAACCCGTGCCACTGTGCACCGGTGCCGCCGTGCCACCTGAAAAGGGAGGAGGGTGGAGGGAGGTGTGGGATCAAAACGATCGGAGAACCAGTCTGAATTTCAGTACTGTCCCTCGGGAAATCGAACTTGGAGTGGTGTGGCGAACCGTGACTATGTGGGCAGGGGCGCGGATAGCCCTTTCCCTGCTCGCCGAGATGTTGGGGATCCGGTTGGTGATGAATCTGCCGACGTCGCTTCTGTTTGTTGCCATCGTTGTGTTCTTCAGAGCCCTGGACGGCAAGAGGCGTAACGAACATCTGCTATTGGGTAACCTGGCCATTCCTCCACTTTACGCCCACACGATTTCAGCCGTGGTGGCTACCATCCTGGAGTTGAGTCTGGGAGCTGTCTTTGGATAACGATTTTCTATTCTCCCTTGATTCGGTGCGAAAATCTTATTGGACCAACGAGGTAATAACCAACGGTGGCTTCTGGGTGCGACCGGGTCGAGTCACCACACTGCTCGGAAGCAACGGTTCGGGAAAAACAACGCTCATTAAAGTGGCGTTGGGGTTGTTGAATACCACATCTGGCCTGGTCCAATTCAAAGGGCAACGATATCTTCGTCCTAAACTCCCTCAGCTTGCGGAGGATGGGCTTTTTTATCTCCCCCAGGAAGGTCTGTTCGATCCTCACACCACTGTTCGCCATCATTTCGGTTGGCTCACCAAACGGTTTCCGGAGGCCAGTACGGAGGGAGTATTCGACGAAATGAGAATCTCGCCGGATATGTTGGATCGTCCGCCGAGCAAGCTTTCGGGTGGGGAGCGGCGTCGTTGCGAAATCGCCTTTGCACTGGCGCGACGACCCGATTGCCTGGTTGCCGATGAACCGTTCCTCGGAGTAATGCCAGCCGATGTGGAGATTGTGATTCAGGCATTCCGTCGATTGGCAGCGAGCGGCGTGGGAATTCTCCTCTCGGGCCACGAAGTCGAGCACCTCTTTCCGGCTTCCGACGAAATCGTTTGGGTGACAGCCAGAACGACCCACCACATCGGGACCACCGAAGAGGCGCTAAAACATCAACAGTTTGTTCGCGAATATCTGGGGCCCGGGAGGGCGGAGGGGCTGGGATAAGGGGAGGAGGGAGCGGGGAGGAGTAATAACAACCTGTGCCGCTAAACGAGAAGCGGGAAACGGGAAGCGAACGGCCCGTGCCCCCTACCGGTCACTTGCGTTCCTTCACCGGGCTCAGTGAACATTCACATTTGGGTGCGGGTAGTTTTCTCTATGCGTCCAATACTCTGGCTCCTTATTTCTTCTGGCTTTCTTGCATGCGTCTCTGGCCTTGAGCCGGCCGCAGAGGACTTCGTCGACAGCTTTGATGTTGACGGTCTGGTGCGCGAGTATCAGGTCCATCTCCCGGCGGGAAAGGAAGCCGCGAGCGACCTTCCGGTCATAATCGCGCTGCACGGCTCCGGTGGGTCGGCGAGTCAGATTCGATTGTCCAGCGGTTTGGATGCGGTTGCTGACGAGATGGGGTTTGTCGCAGTGTATCCCGATGGCGTACCCAACTGGGAAGTATCGGACGATGGGTCTGTCCCGGATGATGTGAAGTTTCTCCGGAATATGTTGGACCGGTTGGCGGACCGGGTGCAGGTCGATCGCAATAGGGTTTACGCCACCGGAATGTCGCGCGGTGGATTTATGTCTCATTTCCTCGGCTGCCGAATGTCGAAGGAGTTGGCCGCAGTGGCTCCCGTAGCGGGAGGGCTTTTGTTGGACGTCACCGGTTACTGCAAGTCAGACCGGCCCGTCGGGGTGTTGGCTATCCATGGCGAAGACGACAGCATCGTCCCGATTGCGGGGGACGCCGACAACGCTATCTCCACTTACCATTCGCTGGAGGACGGCCTCGAATTCTGGGCGCGTCTGAATCAATGCGATGCGGCCGTTGAGCGAACTGACGCTCCCACCTTCAGCCTGCCCATCGAAAGGGTGGCTTATTCCGGTTGTCGGAACGGTGTGCGGGTCGAGGGTTTGAGGATGACCGGCGTCGGTCATCGCTGGCCTCAGCGCACCATGGACGGTTCCAGGGTCATCGCCGAGTTTCTTCTCTCTCACTCGAAATAAACCGCCTCGATAGACTTTTTTCTGGTAGTTGTTTTACCTCTTTATATATTCGCTTTTTCGAATATATTGTTCTCATGGCAGACAACGTAGATACGATGTTTCGGGCTTTCGCCAACCGAATCCGGCTGCGGATTATGAATCTCCTGGCAGCCGAGGAAATGTCGGTGAGCCTCCTGGTGGACGTGCTTGGAATTCCTCAGCCTACCGCCTCTCGACACCTGAAGCTTTTGCGAGATGCGGGTTTGGTTCAACAGCGAAAAGACGGACTCTGGTGCTATTACTCGCTTAGCGATGGGAAAGGTGGATTCCACTCACAACTAATCGGTTGTCTGGGATCGTGTTTCAACGATGTCCCCGAGTTGCGGGGAGATTTGCGAAAGTTGCGAAGGGTGACCGGGAAGAAGTCTTTAGCAATCGCCGAGTGCGGTCCCGGGGAGTGTTAACGGATCAAGTAATGGATTTGGATAAATGAAAATAGGAATCAACGGGTTTGGTCGGATGGGCCGATTGGCTTTGCGGGCTGGCTGGGACAACCCCGACCTGGAGTTTGTGCTAATCAACGAGCCCAACGCCACAGCGGAAACGTTGGCGGTAATGACCGAGTTCGACAGCACTCAGCGGCGCTGGAATAAGCGGGTCGATGCCACTGTTGGGGGTATCAGTGTCGCCGGCAAGGCCGTAACCCTGACCGATTTTTCAAGTCCTTCAGAAATACCGTGGGCGGAACACGGCGTTGATGTAGTGTTGGAATGCAGCGGCCAATTTCGCGAGACGGCTTTGATAAAACCCCATCTTGATCGCGGAGCCAGAAAGGTTGTGGTGTCTGTACCGGTTAAAGGCGGGCCGCCTAATATTGTAGTTGGAGTTAACCACCAGTCGGTTGATTTCGCAGCCGAGGAAATCGTCACTGCGGCGTCGTGCACAACTAATTGTCTGGCGCCCATCGTGCGGGTGATCCACGATTCGATTGGGATTGAGCGCGGGTTGGTAACGACGATTCACAACGTGACCAATACGCAATCGGTGCACGATGCGCCGCACAAGGATCCGCGTCGGGCGCGTGCGTCTCAACTCAGCCTCATTCCTACCTCCACCAATTCCGCCACGGCCGTCACCCTCATTATCCCCGAACTCGCCGGTAAGTTAGATTCGATAGCAGTGCGAGTCCCGGTGTTAAATGCCTCGCTCACTGACTGCGTGTTTCAGGTTGGACGAGACACGTCAGTGGACGAAGTAAACGAGGTATTGCGAGCCGCGAGCAAGGATGGGCCTCTCGTTGACATTCTGGGTGTTGAAGATCGTCCTCTGGTCTCGGTCGACTACGCCGGCGATCCTCGTAGTTCCGTCGTCGACACGCTATCAACGCGAGTAACTGACGGGCGGCTGGTCAAGGTTGTGGCGTGGTACGACAACGAATGGGGCTATGCAAATCGGCTGGTCGAATTGGCGGCGATGTTTAGGGAGACGCTGCTTGCAGCGTAACGTCCGCGACTATGTGGTGGTTACCGTCGGTTACTGGGCTTTCACGCTCACCGACGGTGCCTTGCGCATGCTGGTTCTGCTTTATCTCCACGAGCTCGGTTACACCGCAATACAGATAGCATCGCTCTTTCTGCTATACGAGTTCTTTGGTGTTGTCACCAATCTTTTTGGCGGGTTTCTTGGCGCCAGGTTTGGTCTCAAGCTCACTCTTTTTTCGGGGCTAGCGCTCCAGATCATCTCACTTGCCCTGCTTGGAGTGTTTGCCGCAGGACTAACGGTGCCGCTCGTGATGTTCGCTCAGGCGTTGTCCGGTATTGCCAAGGATCTCACCAAGATGAGTTCGAAGAGCTACATCAAACTTGTGGTTCGGGCAGGCGACTCATCCGCGTTGTTGAAATGGATTGCCTTGTTGACTGGCTCGAAAAACACCCTGAAGGGGGTAGGGTTTTTCCTTGGAGGGTTGTTGTTGACGTTGTTCGGATTTCGCGACGCGGTGCTTGGAATGGCTGCGATGTTAGCTGTGGCTTTGGCGCTGGCACTGCTGCTGCTACCAGAAGCTGCAGGAAAAGCCGGACCTCGGGTCACACTGGGAGCGGTGTTTGCAGGAGACGCTCGATTGAAGTGGCTTTCGGTGTCTCGTTTCTTTTTGTTCGGATCGCGGGATGTCTGGTTTGTTTTGGCGTTGCCGATTTTTTTGGCCACCGGTTTGGGCTGGGACCACACGCGGGTCGGAGGATTCCTCGCCTTGTGGATAATTGGATATGGAGTGGTGCAGGCTGCGGCGCCAGCTTATGTGGGGGGACGACGGAACGGACGGGACGGACAGAGCGGTCGGAACCGACGGAGTGGTCAGGGAGATATTGGGCCTACGGCGGCTACGCTCGGGGTTTGGACTGCCCTGTTGCTCGTTCCGCTGGTTGGGATCACTGCTGCATTATGGTACGGGGTTGACCCGGCTGTCACGTTGATTGCGGGACTTACATTGTTTGGAGTCGTGTTTGCTACGAACAGCGCGATACACAGTTACCTGGTTGTTGAATACGCCGAGTCGGACAGAGTCTCCTTGAATGTAGGGTTTTACTACATGGCCAATGCTGCCGGTCGACTGGTGGGGACGGTGCTTTCCGGGTTGGTTTTTCAGACTGCGGGAGGGGGAATTGAAGGCCTGGTGGCCTGTCTGATCGTTGCGGGATTCATGGTTGTATTGTCAGCTGGCGCCGATTACCGTCTGGCGAAGTTTGAACACATCTGAGGGTCGTTTTTGGCGGGGCCTCGAAACCCGAGTTCAAAAAACGTGGGTGGCCCTGCGTAGCGTATTTTTGCTTTCCGGTGCGTTTTTTTGGTCAAGCTCCTTTCTACGAATCGGATATGTTGCACTTCGCATGGCACGGCTAACGACGTTACTCAGGCGTGAAATCCGGCGACGCCACTATAGCATCCGCACTGAAAAAGCTTACGTCGCTTGGATGAAGCGGTTTGTACGATTTCACGGATTGGCTCATCCGAGCGGATTGGGCGAGGTTGAGGTCGGTCGTTTTTTGACTCATCTGGCGGTCGTGGAGGGGGTGTCGGCGTCCACCCAGAATCAGGCGCTGAGTGCCTTGTTGTTTCTTTATCGACGGGTTCTGGGGCAAGATGTTGGGTGGATCGGCAACATCGCACGGGCGAAGAAGCCGGGGAGGTTACCTGTAGTTTTGAGCCCCGCTGAGGTCTCGCTGTTGCTACAGGGAATGACCGGTGTGCCTTTGTTGGTAGCGCGGGTGTTGTACGGATCTGGCTTGAGGGTGTCAGAGGGAATTTCACTACGGGTGAAGGACATTGATCTGGACCGTCGGGAAGTACGCGTGTATGACGCAAAGGGGCGTAGTTCACGGAAGACGATGTTGCCGGATTCGCTGTTGCCGGAACTTCGTTCCCATCTTGAGGGGAACAGGAAAAGACATGCGGCCGATTGTCGGAGTGGTAATGGCCGGGTGTCCCTACCGGATGCCTTGAGTCGGAAGTATCCCGGTGCGGCGGTCGAGTGGCTCTGGCAGTTCGTGTTTCCCGCCCGCAGGGAAACACGAGACCGGAGAACCGGAAGGATAGGTCGCTGGCACATTGGAGCCAGCGTAGTGCAGAAGGCCGTCCGTCGGGCAGCGCTGGCCAGTGGTATTCCCAAGCGGATTGGATGCCATACACTGAGACACTCCTTCGCAACTCAGTTACTCGAATCCGGCTACGACATTCGCACCGTCCAGGAACTCCTCGGCCACCGCGACGTCCGCACTACGATGACATACACCCATGTCCTGACCAGAGGTGGATTGGGCGTGCGCAGCCCACTGGATTCACTTTAACCGCAGCTCATAATTCCACCCCGTATCGGGTTATTCCCGCCGCGCATTATTCGCCCCCTTTTTCCACATATCCCCGAGTCCTCACCTAGTGTTTTGCGTGAACCCGCGTAGATTGCTTTACAACTGAGAAGGCGAGGGGTGGATGGCTATCTGGAAAAACACAGTCATTAGATCGGTTGGCGGCGCGTGCCAAGTAATAGTTAGGTGGCCAAAGTGAGTGCCTGGAACTCCTTGAGCTTTGCAGTGGTATCGCCTATAATACCATATGACGTTTAACGTTGTACTAGACACCAATGTCATTGTTTCCGCGTTGTTGTCCCGAAACGGAGCTTCGTTTCAGATCCTTTCGCGAGCGGGGACTGGCGCATTTGACATAAACCTTTCTGTACCACTGCTAATCGAGTATGAGGATGCAACGAAACGGCGTTCCAGAGAGATGGGTTTACGCCATAGTGACATTGATGATGTGCTCGACTACCTCTGCAAGGTAGCCAAGCATCGAGAAATATTTTTTCTCTGGCGTCCATTTCTCCGAGATGCCGAAGACGATATGCTGCTTGAGTTGGCAGTCGAGTCCAACTGTGACTGCATAGTAACGCACAACGTTAAGGACTTTGTCGGGGTTAATCAGTTTGGACTGAAAGTTATGAAACCGAAACAGTTCCTGGGTTTGATTGAGAGGGCCAAATGAGCACTATCAGTTTACGCTTGCCAGAATCGCTGCACGAGCGGGTCCGAAGCATTGCGAAAGAGGAGGATGTTTCCATCAATCAATTCATAACCACTGCCCTCGCCGAAAAGCTGTCGGCGCTTCTGACGGAAGAATATTTGGGTTCCCGTGCCAAGCGTGGATCGCGCCGCAAGTTTGATGGTGCTTTGAGTCGTGTTCGGGATCGCGCACCGATTCCAGGTGACGAGTTGGACACCTAACTAGCGCATGATACGTGTCGCCGCTGCGAGGTTTGTAGCGGTGGAAACATGGTGGAGTACGGAGGTAGCTTAGAGTGATGAAGAAGCTGTTGAGGGTAGCGGCGCAGTATATGCGCAGAGCCGTTAGGCTGCCCTTCTCAAGTCAGGGTCGATGAGTACTCGGGCAAATGGAAGGGTGCTTCTGGTCAGGGTTGCGTGTGTTCTATTTCCGCTGACCGCTGGCCTCGCTTGGTTCGTTGATATGAATGCGCTTACTTCGCAGGTCCCCGATGGGGGAGCAGCCACGGTTGTGGCGCACATTGGTGCTGCTCTATTTGCCTTGTCACTCGGCGGGTCGGCGTTCTTTCTTTGGTTGACGGCTTGGTTTGATTTGACGAAGACGACGCGCCATGAATCTGGCGGTGCTAAGGTCGCCTGGGGTGTGGCTCTCGTAATAGGCAACTTCCTAGGAGGATGGATTTACTCTTTAGTATATCTTACTGCCACGGAGCAAACCTGATTCTTCAATTCGGTGCGGTTGCCCTGCCAGTGTATCATTTTTTGAACTCTTCATGCTTCGGGCAACTCTGGCCGAAGGGCAGTCTAACTAGCGCATGATGCGTGTCGCCGCCGCGAGGTTCTTAGAGGTGGAAACATGGTGGGAAGCGAGGGTAGCTTATGAGAATGAAGAAGTTGTTGAGGGTAGCGGCGCAGCATATGCGCAGAGACGTTAGGCCGCATGCCGTGACGTTCCTGGTTTCCTGAAGGTCGATACTGGTGAAATGTTTTTCGCAATAAGGAACCAGCCGTCATGAAGCCACCTATTGGTCCATTCCTCACGTTGGCATTCCTCGTTGCTTGCTCTGAGACCCACGGACCCCTAACCGGACTCGTCGTAAGCACCTCCGGCGATCATTTTGAAGCCGGCCCTGATAACCAGCCACAAATCCTCGTTTCGGCCACGAACACGGCCCAGGTTCCAATTCACTTGACCGGGTGTCCACATGCTCCCTCGGTGGTTTATGAGATCCGCCGAGATGGCGAGTGGGTGGAGTCCGGATCGCAGGGTGTGAGGTGTATCGCGATCTACAGACCGAAGACTGTTGCAGTCATGCCCGGAGAGACCCTCCAATTCGTTGTGTCACCGTTGGACATTGGGAAGTTTCGGCTTCGTGTCGTGAGAGGCGGGCCGCAGCCCGACGACGGGGTGTTGTCAAATGAATTCTGGATCGAATAGTCCCTTCAATCCGCATGCGGTCTAACTCCGTTAAGTAGTTCTTTGTCAAGTAGACGTAGTCGTCCCTTACGGTGAGTTCTAGCTCACCGATCTGTGCTTTTGTTCTGTGAAGTAGTCGCGTCGGCCGCAACCAGGGTTTGTTTCAGCTCGGCAATTG
>JAJCZX010000004.1 GCA_029262195.1 Gemmatimonadota bacterium
ATCGGTCAAAGATCTCTCGAAACGCATCATGCGCTACATACGCAAACAGAACCAAGACCCCAGGCCCGTGAAATGGAAGTACAACAACCCCGCGCACCGAATCCAGATCGCTTAACAATCAAACGTTACAGTCCACTAGTACCTTCTCCCGCGGCGTTTCTCCAAAACGATGTCTATACCAATAAGAACCGCCACGTTGTGTTTCCACTGCTGTTGGGTTGGTGCGACTGCCAGAGCATTCGCTGGCCCCGTGAGTACGTCTCGGCGATGAAGCTGATCTCTGATTTCCCATCTAAGGTTATAGCCTGGCGCGGCGGGGATTGTGACGCCAAGAGCCAGGCCGGCCGTCGCGCGCATTGTGGAACCGTCAGGATCGATGATCAATTGCCGCTCCTGTCCGAACCAGTTGCCCGACATTTCAACGGTGGATCCACCGCGGTCTGCAAACCCACCGATGACCCGAAGGTACGGCCGGGCTGGGCCTCCCAAATCGGGGCGCAGAATGCCGCTGAGAATCAAATTGAGGGAGCCCGATCCCCTGGACCTCCGATCAATGCTCAGACACATATCCGCGACCGCATCTGAGAGCCCGTTGGTGGAATCAAAAACGTGTGCGCAGTTGTCGTCCTTCTTGAAACTGAAGTAGGACGCCTCAAACGACCAGCCGAGATAATTCGTTGGATAAAAGGTAATTGCCATACCCAGGGCCAGGCTTTGCCGCAGCTTCCGTCCAAGGATAATTGTATCAACACCAGTTTCCAGACCGGTGTTATTGAAAATTCCGACCCTCTGGCGATTGATGTTCCACAGAGAAGTTCCCCCCGAGATCCCCGTGAAAAGAGAAATCGAAGCCCGGGTTACCTCGGGGTCTTGCCCCACCAGCCGAGAATTGGTCAAGGGAAAGACAGCGGCAAGAAATACGAGGATTTTGACGGTCATACTAAGTGTACGCGGCCAAACGACGGTCAGTTCCCATAATCTCATTACAGTTTGGTTAAGGCGACCCCTACCCGTCGAGAACCTCACGGATACGCGCGCCCAGGACCGAGACGGAAACAGGCTTACGAAGAAGGAGTACTCCCTCCTGCACACCGCCCCGACCCAACAGCTGATCATCCGGATATCCCGACATCATCATTGTCCTGGTCGAAGGAGAGATCTCCTTCATGCTCTCCAACAACCGGGGACCGCTTATGCCACCCATTACAACATCAGTTAGCACCAGGTCAAAACTGCTCGACATTTCCTCCACCAGGGCGAGAGCCTCTTCACCGCTGGACACAGCGGTCACGCGGTAACCCAATCTCATCAGCGCTGCCCTGGTCATCTCGCGCACATCAAAGTCGTCCTCCGCTATCAGAATACTTTCGGAGCCACCTCTGATGGCCTCGGTATGCGCCTCCCCCAGGATTTCCTCGTGTCGATTAGTAACTTCGGGCAACAGGACCGTAAAAGTGGCCCCCGGGCCTTCATTTTGCTGGGCCCGAACGTACCCCCTGTGCTGCTCCACGATTCCCAGGACACTGGCCAACCCAAGGCCGGTTCCGGCTCCCGGTCCTTTGGTTGTGTAAAAGGGCTCGAAAATTTTCAGCAATTCATCCTGCTCGAACCCCATTCCGTCGTCGATAACCTGTAACATCACATACTCACCCCGGTCGACGTCCCTGCCCCACCACGTCCCCACCTCATCCGCGTTGGTCCTTCCGAGCCGCAATTCAATTCGCCCACCACCCAGCATCGCATCCCTGGCATTAAGGACCAGGTTAATCAGCACCTGATCCATTTGGGCCGCATCTGCTTCAATTAGGTACGGAGGATCACAGGGATTGAACTCGATCTCGATGTCCTCAGGTAGAGTCCTTTCGAGGAGAGGGATCAAATTGCTCACGATTCCGCACCAGCACAGTTCGCGAAGCTCGAGGTATTGTTTTCTACCAAACGCCAGTAACTGGGACACCAGCTTCCCAGCGTCGGAGGAAGCGCGCACAACCCTGTCCAGATTGGCGCGGCGGGGATCTTCCGGTGCGAACCCATCCCGAAGGATTTCGGAAAAACCGAGGATGGGGGACAAAAGGTTATTCAAGTCGTGAGCCACTCCACCCGCCAAACGTCCGAGCGATTCCAACTGGTGTTTGTGCCTTAACTGCTCTTCAAGTTCGACCTCCCTGGTGACATCCCGTTTCACGTCAACGTAATTGGTGATTACGTTGTCCGGGTTGGTGACCGGGGAAATGGTAGATTCGTGAATGACAAGAGCTCCATCCTTTCTTCTGTTCACAAATCGCCCCACCCACACGTCTCCTGCCTCGAGAGTCTTCCACAGTTTCTCATAAAAAGAGGCATCGTGTTCGCCGCTGTGAAGAATCGAAGTAGATTTTCCGATCGCTTCGTCAGCAGAAAACCCCGTAAGTTTTTCAAAAGCTGGGTTTACATACTGAATTACCCCCGTCGAATCCGTAATCGTGATTACGTCGCTTGATTGTTCGATGGCTTTTTCGAGCCTCATTCGGGTCGCCTCGGCCTGCCGTTTTTCGCTAACGTCCGTCACAAGGGCCATCATCAATTCCCGGCCATCAATATTGAGAATCGAACCCGACATCTCGGCGGGAATGCAATCCCCCGACTTCGTCGTGCAGCTTAGCTCGTCAGAAAAGGCAGCACCCTCATTGAAAACCTGCTCTGAAAAACCCCTGAGCTTTTCCATTTCCCCCGGGTGGATCTTGCTAATCGATGTGTGTATCAACTCAGCCAGGGAATAACCCAACAATCGAGCAGCGGTTTCGTTGGCGTCAACGATCTGGTCGGATGAAGGGTCAATCAGAAAAACGGATACTTTAGACGCGTCGAAAGCGCCAAGCCAACGTTTGTTTCCGTTGGCATGGGACGGCTCCATGCCCGGGATCGAGGAAAGATGGTCCCCGGATCGGCGTCGAGAGTTTGCCAGGGCCGCCTCGAGAGTTGCAACGCGCTTTCTGAGTCGTTGGAGTTCGGATTCCTGTTTCGGCGAATTTTTGTCTTCCAATTTGTTGGCACCCTCCGGTAGACCAGCCAGCCTCAATATATGGATTTAATGAAAGGTCTTCACCGCTAATACGCTAGACGAAGCGGGCTCCTCCGGCACTCGGCTCACGCCTTTAGGGGAACACAAGCGGTACCCTATGTGTTTTAGTCTCATTGCTAGTATACTTTTTTTTCGCATAAGGAGCGAAGGTTCATGAAACCCACAAAACACGGGTGGCCCCTCACAGTCATAACCGCACTGGGCCTGCTTTTGGTTTCCGGCGGGATCGTACAGGTAGCTGTTGCTCAGGGAACGGGCGACGAAGCCGAGATCACGGCGGTAGTTGAACAGCTTTCGACCGGGATAAAAATGCAAGACGCCGAGATGATCTTGAGCGTTCTGGAAAACCCGAACGTACCGGCTTTTATCTCCCACAATGGTTATTCCGAGGGCAGCGACGATCCTAGAATGACAACGGGTGGGGAGCTGGCACAGATGAACGCCAACATGGTTCAGCCCGGCGAAAAAAAGTTTTCCAACATCGCCATCGACATCTCAAACGGTGTCGCCACAATGCGGGCAGATTACGAATTCGTCATGAACGGGGCCGCAGTTAACACCGGTACCGAAATGTGGACACTCATCAAAAAGCAAGACGGGTGGAGAATCGTCTCAATGGTCTTCACGATGTAGAGTTTGATCAGGGCGCCACAATCCTCATCAACTGTCCGGTTAACCAGGCTCCGTAGGTCCCCAAGGCATACCCGAGAACCGCAAGTAGCACTCCTACTGGCGCAAGTGACGGATGAAACGCCGACGCGACAACGGGGGCCGATGCCGCCCCCCCGACGTTGGCCTGACTGCCCACAGCCATGTAGAACATCGGGGCTTTGATTACGCGAGCCATTACGATGAGCGAGATCGAGTGGAACCCTATCCAGAGCCCTCCGACGACGAACAAACCGGGTCGGTCGAGCACTGCGGAGATATCCATGTTCAGGCCGATACTGGCGATGAGAACGTAGAGCATGGCGGATCCCACCTTTGACGCTCCCGCGCCTTCAAGGCTTTTGACGGGTGTGAACGAAAGAATCAATCCTCCGGTTGTCGCGATCACAACCAGCCAGAAGAACTGACTTGTAAGACTAAACCGGGCCAAAGCGGGGGCCGTCTCAGCCAACCACGGAGCTAGCCAGTCCGCGGCCATGTGACTGAACCCTGTGACCCCGAAGCCAACCGCCAGGATCAACATGAAATCGGTTAGATTCGGAATCCGTGCGTGCTTCTTTTGGAATTCTTCTACTTTGGTCTGGAGAGCACCTATGGCAGACGTATCAGCCCCCATCCATTTATCAATTTTTTCTGTGTTCGCAGCGATGTAAAGGAGAACCGCCATCCAGAGGTTGGCGACAATGACGTCGACGGCGACCATGGCAGAGAAGACCTGGTCTCCGACCTCGTAGACCTCCTTCATCGCTGCCTGATTGGCTCCCCCTCCAATCCAGCTGCCCGCAACCGTAGTCAAACCGCGCCAAACCGCGTCTGGACCGGCTCCCCCCACAGTCTCCGGACTGACCAATGACACCAGGATGATGGCGAGAGGCCCACCAATGATGATGCTGACCGTTCCCGTCAAAAACATGATCAGAGCTTTGGGACCAAGCCGTACAATGGAATCCAAATCGATGCTTAACGTGAGCAGAACCAACGTAGACGGGAGCAGGTACCTCGACGAAACGAAGTACATACGCGACTGCTCGGGCTCGACGATTCCGAAGGTATTCAAAAGCGACGGGATGAAGTAGCACAGAAGAATGACCGGAACGTATGTGAAGAAATTTTGGAAAGCCGGGATTTTGCTACCTGCGGCCCAGAAGATGGCGCCAAGTATGACGGCAAGGAGGCCCAGGACAGCGGCATCATTAGTAATCAGAGCAGTTGATTCCATTAGTTTGATTCTTTTGAGTTAAAAAACGCTGGGAAACTAGCCCAAGATCACGGCCAAGGACAGAGCCCCACACATAAGTTATCTTAACCTCTTATAGTTCCATAACTTACGGTCACGTAAACACTCACAACCCTAACACCACACGAACCGCCGACCACACCATTCGTCACCACGGCCTGGCGAGAATCAAAATAAACTTGGAAGAAGTACCGCTGCCTACGTGCGCCGTACCCGACACTTATCACTGGGTTTTTGGCCAGTGGAATTCCGATGGCGGTTTCGTTTCACACACAACGGGCCAGCTGAAACATTGGGCCGGAGGCTCGGGTAAGACCGCAATGTTTTTTAAGAAGAAGAAAAAGAAAAAAAAGGAACCCCGCAAAATGCTGAGGGGGGCAGTCAAGGTTGGCGGCGTTGACTGGCAGGTCAGGGAAGAAAAAAGGGGCGGGGAACAAAGTCAGATTTTGATTCTGGAGCGTGACGATGGTCGTATGACGATGCACGTACGGCCCCTGCCCGGAACTGAAGCGTCCACGCTGGACCAGGTCGCTGAGTTGGCCACCGACCCTACATACCGGTTTCTTGTTGACGAAGAGGACCGACGCTGGGAGGCCCGAATCCTGGTTACATCCGAACCTGGAGAACAACCTCGCCAACTGATCAAGTTCATCTCTGGAACCGATGTTTATGAAAGCTCTTACCCGATCGACAAGGGACTGGGAATAGTGACGGACGCCGAGCTCCTGGGAATCCTCAAAAACGCGTAGCGCCGGCAGCGCGCCATTCCCGCCGACGTGTATTGGACCCCAGCTTAGTCGCGCAACGTGATTTCCACAGCACCCGACAGGGCATCGACCTCCCTGACAGGAACCTCGATCTCATCGTAGCGCCCACCGTAAGGGGTGGAGACATCATAAACCCGCAAAACGGTGTTCACTGACAGGGGATAATACCCTATACGCGCTGCTCGCTGACCAGCGGGGACCACACAGTTACAACGAACATCACCGTCGGCCCCCGAAACAAGAACCACAACATCCCGACTGGAAAAATTGTCGATGATCGGCGAGAACAACCTCGCTTCGCCCACCGTCGCGCTAACCACATATTGTCTGGAACCGGCGGATTCCGCTCCGGCCGACAGCTCGCCTGAGAACTCGCCACCCATTACCTGTCCTCCGGAGGATATCGACCTGACCAATCTCCAGGACAAAGACGAGCCAATGTTGCCTGTGAGAGGTAGACTCCCCGTCCCTGACGCCGAGATGTTCATTTCGACCTCGCCATCCACAAGGAATTCGACGTCGTCCAGCAAGGAGTTCGTTACCACAATCTGGTTGGCAGAATTACCGATCACGCCCGCAGTCCTGGCTGCGATCGGATTCCATATCTTTCGGTAAAATGCCTGAAGTCCAGAGGGACCAACGCCATTGAGGGCCGCCGCTCCCCCTCCGACGAAAGCCAACGCCAAAACGATCAATGTACCGAGAAGCTTAAGGGAACCTGAGGAGGCAGTCTCAGGATCGTCGGTCTGTATTCTTTGAGGGCGGTCACCCGCCATCGTCCCGGTTATCCCAACAGGTTGAGCTTCCGGAGACGAATCCTCGGCGACCGCCTCTACCTCGGGAGCACTTTCTTTGTCACCGGCAGCGTTTACTTCCGCCAGCGTTTCAAGGACCACAGCTGGCGGTTCAGGCTCAACCTCTGGAGCGATATCCGGAATAATATCGCCCGCGGGTTCGACCGGGACCATTGGTTCGGGGTTGCTGGCTGGAGGCGTGTACCGGAACATCTCATCGTCATCAAGGCCGCTCCCCTGGACAATGACCCCACCGAGAATGTCCTCGACTGATTCGGATGCTCGATTAGCTTCCCGGGACTCGAGGGCATCCAACATTTCCTGAGCGGTTTGATAGCGGTCGGATGGTTTCTTGGCTAGCGCCTTTAGGATGACACCCGAAATCCAAGGTTCAACATCGGCGTCTACGTCGGCGGGGTTCGGTGGATCGTCGGCTATGTGCATCCCGACAATCTCCTGCGACGTTTCACCGTCAAACGGCTTTCGACCCGTAACCATCTCGTAAAGCATCACGCCGAACGAGTAAAGATCCGAACGACCATCGATAGAATCGCCGAGAGTTTGTTCCGGGCTCATGTAGTGCGGGGTACCAACAGCGAACCCGGCCTGTGTCATGTTCGACGCGCGTTTGGGATCGAGAGCCTTGGCGATCCCAAAGTCGACCAACAGTGCCCTACCCGTGCTCCCCTCTATCATGACGTTGTCTGGTTTGATGTCTCGATGAACAAGATCATCGGAATGAGCGTGCGCCAGGGCCTCCAGAACCGGTTGTGCGATTTTGAGCGCCGCGTCCATCGGCATCTTGCCCCGGCCGATCACTTCTTTGAGCGACTCGCCCTCCACAAACGGCATGACGTAAAACGCGAGGTCCTCGGCATCCCCCACAAAGTGAATCGGCAGGATATTGGGATGGTTTAGGCGGGCTACAGTCTTAGCTTCGTGACGAAAGCGTTCAATCGTGCCGGGTGACGACGCCACGTCCAGATGCATGACCTTCGCCGCCAGGCGTCTCTCCAGATTGTGGTCCCAAATCTCATAGACTGCCGCAAACCCTCCCCTCCCAACGACATTCCATACCTCATAATTTTTGCCGAGTGAACGAGTCAGACGACCGTGCACTGCTTCGGGCATCGAATCGGCCGCGGAAGGGATGAAAGAGACTGTCTTCGATTCAACCCCTAAGGCGGTTGGGGCAGCAGAGCCGCATTGAGGGCAATGAGCGGCATCTTCTGGCAGGACCGTTTGGCACTGGGAGCAGGGTTGGGCCATGCGGAATAGAATACCGCACGGCCCATTTTTGCGGTAGAGGCTATGACCTCAAAACTTCAATCGGCTGGATTTTTGATACTCGCCGTGCGGCGAGGTAACCGAATACTCCGGCGGCCGCAACCAATCCCAGAACGGGGACGCCGTAACTCAGGAAGTCAAAACTCCTCACCCCGAACAGGAATGTCCCCAGAACTTGTGCAAGAGCAAACCCTCCGACTACTCCACCGAGAACACCCCAGGTGGCAAGGACCAAAGTCTGCCTAACTATCATCTCTTTGACTTTCCCAACTGTTGCGCCGAGGCTGCGACGAACGGCGATTTCCTTAACGCGTTGACTTACGGAGAATGTGGTCAGGGCGTACACACCCAGAAGTGCCAGCACCGCGGCGCTGAACCCTAGTACAACCAGTACCTGCGCAAGACCTCTTTGTGGCAACAAATAATCGTCAATCACTTTCCCGGTACTCCGTAGTTCAGAGATTGGTAGTAAGGGGTCCAGTGCAGCCATTTCCTGTCTCAACCGGGCGGCCATCAGATTTGGATCGCCGGCGGTGCGCACTAATACCCGGTGGTACCTCCAGGCAGAGCGAGACGACGGGAGGTAAATCACCGGCTCCGGTCCTATAGCAAAATCGTGAAGGATAACCGGAGCCGCGACTCCAATAATGGTGACCGGATCCTGATCGTCATCCAACCACAGCAGGCGCCCCACGGGATCTACTTCGGGGAAGTGTTTTTCTGCCAGACTTTCATCGATCACCACTTCATCACCGCCAGTCGCGGTTCCATCAAAGGAAAAGACACGCCCCCTGGAAACGGGAATATCCATCACCTCAAAGAAATCTCCCGACACTACCAGTTTGATTGCAGACTGTTCCCCTCCTTCCTCAGCAGCTGATTGAAGTCTGAACGAAATGCCGGCCGTTTCGTTGTTCAATGGTAGGTAGTTTACCGTCGCGACCGCCTCAACCCCGGGCAACGCCCCGAGCCGGTCGACCACTGACCGATGATATTGCCTGGTGGCCGCAGCGGTCGGGTATCTGGTGCTGGGCAGGATTGCCTTCATAGTCATCACGCTCTCGGTGTCAAAACCGGGGTCAACGGTCTTGAGGTTGTTGAGGGATCTTACCAACAACCCGGTGGTTACAAGGAGAACGATCGCGCCACCGATCTGTCCTGATACAAGCAAAGATTGAAAAAACTTTGCTTTCCGCCCCGACCCTGAGCCTCCGCTCCCTTCTTTGAGGCCGTCAACTACACTTACTCGCGATGCCTGAAGCGCGGGCGCAAGGCCGAAGATAATCGCGGTTGCCAGCGTTACGAAGACCGAGAAGGCCAGGACGGTGGAATCGATCGAGATTTCACCAACACGATACAGGTCGCCCGGCATCGCTCCTTCAAGGGCTTTCGTGGCCAACAAGGCGAGGCCAACTCCGAACAATCCGCTCATTAACGCAAGCAAGGTTGATTCTGTAAGCAACTGTCCGATAACCCGTCGTCGTCCCGCTCCCACCGCCATTCGCAACGACATCTCCCTCTCCCGCACCTTCCCCTGAGAGAGCAGGAGGTTCGCCACGTTAGCGCACGCCAGGAGGAGCACGAGGATCACCGCCACCATCACAATGGCCGAGATCGGCCTGACGATACTGGAGATGAAACTCACTGCCTCCCAGAGATCGCCCACAACCGCTCTGAGATCTGGGTCCACCTCCGCGTTGCCTGATGCGATGTTAACCGACACACGGTCCATGTCCGCCTGGGCAGCCTCCATCGTCACTCCGGGTTTCATCCGTCCGACGATTTCAAGGATGGGCGAACCGCGAGACGATGACGGATTCAGGGTCCGCGTTATCCAGAACGACGTCGATGGCAACGGAAAAACAACGTCGCGTGCCATTACCCCGACGATCGCATACTCAACACCGTCGATCGACAACGATTTTTCGAGAATTGACGCATCTCTTCCGAAGTGGTCATCCCAAAACTTTTCATGTATGACAGCAACCTTCTCCGCCCCCGGGAGATCCTCTCCTTCGAGGAACGACCGACCGATCAGGGCACGGGCTTGCAACACGTCGAAAAGATTCGCTGACACCCGAGCCGCAGCGATCCGTTGCGGAGTATCCCCTTCGGTGAGGTTTTCTTCGGTGTAGTTGTATGCAGCGAGATCCTGAAAAGTTTGGTTACCGTCTCTCCAATCCAAATAATCGGGAATGGAGACTCTGCTCGGCCCAAACCGATCGGCGGCTTCCAGATGAACCAGTTGTTCTGGCAATTCAAAAGGAAGAGGCCTTAACAGGTACGCGTTGACGAAACTGAAGATCACCGTGTTGGCTGCAATCCCGAGGCCGAGCGATAACACAGCAGCAATCGGGACTAACGGTTTTCTGATCAACGAACGAATGGCAAATTTCAGGTCAGGGATTAGATGTCGCATTGGTCGTAAACTCTTTTTCGGGTTTGATTTCGATTTTTTCCCGAACCGGAGCAATCGCCCGACCATGTCGGACGCTTTGTGGATCAACCCATCGACCCTGTCCAGAACGGAAACCTTCCCTGATTCGATCGCAAACTCGACTGCCTCAAAAAACTCCGCGATAGATGAAAACCTGCGGCGGGGATCCACCGACATGGCTCGTCGTACAACCGCGGCAACCGCAAACGGCAAATCGGGCACTGCCTCCTTGAGATCGGGAGGCTGGCCGAGGAATCGCTGCGAGATCACAGCCATGTCATTCAACCCTCTGAAGGGCGGTTGTCCCGACAGCATCTCGTAGAGAACACAGGCAACACTGTACTGATCGCTCCGCGGATCAATCGCTGTTTCCCCGCTGGCCTGTTCAGGACTCACATACGCAGGTGTTCCCGACGAGGCATCAATTCCGGCTCTCCGCGTGGCACCCTCAATGTGGATGGCTCGTGAGATCCCAAAATCAACAACCACGGCCTGTCCGCCCGAGACGAGGATGTTTTCTGGTTTGATGTCACAATGCACTAACCGACGACCATGGGCCTCGGTAAGGGCATCACAGACACCCTTCAAAAACCCAAGTGCCTCTTTCAAGCCCAGAGGCCCCCGCTCCTCAAGGAGCGAATGCAACGACCCTTCCCTGACATAGGGCATTACGAAATAGGGACATTCTGCACCGACCCCTGAATCGTACACCGGAAGGATGTTGGGATGCTGCAAACCGGCAGTCTGCCTTATTTCCTTTAGGAACTGTTGAGTACCCAGCTCTTCGACGACATCCGGTAACACAACTTTGATCGCCACCTGGCGACCATGCTTTACATCCCTTGCCAGATAAACAGTTCCCATTCCTCCCTGACCGATCACGCTGTCAATCGCGTAGCGTTCCGAAATTCCTGATTGGAAACGCGCCCGGAGGTGCTTCGATTCACTATCGGAGTTGGCTCCCTCGATTTCGAACAAATCTTCGAAGGAAATATCCAACTCTTTGAGAATCTTTTCCCGGGTCATAGGAGAGGGGTAAGAGGTCTTCCCGTTCACTAAATCAGCGAGGTGCCCACTGGAAAGACCCATCCTCATCGCAAGATGATTCTGGCTCAGCTGACTTTCGAAAACCGCCTTTTCGAGGCGAGATCGTTTCAACCTGACTCTCATAGGACCTGTTTGATCTCCCGGATGCTCGTTTTCGTTTCGATCTGAATCATTACATGGCTTTAACGGCATTAGCCAACGTTGGTTGCAAACCCGATGGAAAAACTACTCGCAGTTACTCGGACCGCCGGAATTTCGCCCAATTCTACAGCCGAAGTTCTGTGAGTGGAAATTAGCGGCGTGCGCAAAGATTGATCGCTTAAAGTCACGTTCCAAACTGAAATAGAATTACGCGGAGAAAGTTGCTACCTTTTTACGCTATTCTTTGCATCTTCTCATTCCTTGGCTTTCAACAATGCAGAATTTCCTTCAACATCGTAGTTTTTCCCGCACATCCGTGTTGTCCGTAACTTTTCTACTACTCATGGGCGGCACAGCAAGCCTTCTCGAGTCACAGGATACCGTTAAGGGTCGGACATTTCTTTCGGTCGGCGGCGGGCTTTCTCTCGGACCGGGCGAACTATGGAATCTCCCAAGGCAACCGATTATTAACCCCAATCTGCGCCCTCCAACCGGAGGAGAGCCATTCGTAGATAGTTTGTTTGTCAGCCAATCGGTTGACGCCGGGTCGGCATTCCTTCTTTCTGTCACGAATTACCCATCTGAAAACTTCGGTCTGGGTACAGATCTCGCCTATAGCGGTTTTCGGTCGAGTGTGGACTGCTCGGTGGTTTTCAATTCTATCGACGACCCCAGAGGAGCGTTGAACCAGAACGTTACCAGCCCCAACAGCAGCGCCTGCGACGACGCGAGGTCAAAACAACGCGACGCAATTACGTTCGATATCGCTCCCTTCATTGCCTGGCGAGTTCTGCCAAACGCCGAAATTACCCCTGTGCTCAAGGCAAGCGGAGGACTTTCGGTGGGGCCCTGTACAGTTCGGGTGAGAAGCTTTGTCAGAGAGCTAGTGGAAGCCCCTTGTTCGAGCGCCCTGAGACCCACGTTTTCTGGCACCTTTGGGCTTTATCGCCAGACCGATGTCGAGGCCCAATTCCACTTCGAAGTTCGTTATAGTGTACGCCGGTGGGACTCGTTGGACGGCCCGCCTGATAACACCGGCATGGGAAATTCAACAACAATTTGGAAGGGTGGCCTGGGTTTTTCGATGGGGATCGATTTCCAGGTCTAATCCAGGTTAAGATTTCGAACGGAACACGGAACAACGTACTGCTATTTTTCGTATACTAAAAAACAGCATACGAAAGTTATTATGTTCCGAGATCTCATTTTGGCCGTCCGGTCGCTTCGTAAAGCGCCCGCCTTTGCTATCGTAACTATCGTTACTTTGGCGTTGGGAATAGGCGCCAATTCTGCCATTTTCAGTGTCGTAAACGGCGTTTTGTTACGTCCCCTTCCCTACCCTGATTCAGACAGGTTGGTGCTTGTTCGCAACCAACTTTCCACCACCGACGACGGCGCCGTCGGGGTTTCGGGGCCTGCAACTCTCGAATACAACGAACAGGCAGATCTATTCGAGGGTTTTTCGACTGCCGCTGCAGCAGGAACAAACCTTGTGGGAGACGGACATCCTGTCCAGATAACCCTTTCCTGGGTAATGTGGAATTTCTTCGATGTGCTCGCCCAGCCGGCTTTCCTCGGCCGAACATTCGGGATCGAGGATGTGCGTCAATTCAATAGAGAGGATCTAATCAATCCTGATTTTACGCCGCCTCCTGCCTCAGCGGTTCTCAGTTATGGAACCTGGCAGAACCAGTATGGCGGCAACACAAGCATATTGGGCGAGACCATCCGCCTCAACGGACAAAGCATGGTGGTTGTCGGAGTTATGCCCCAAGATTTTGAGATCCTTCTTCCAGCATACTCCGAGATGCCCGCCAACATAGACGTCTGGACGCTAATGCCGATCGATGCCAGCAGAATGCCGCGCACCTCCCACCAGTTCACTGTGCTGGGCAGAATGCGACCGGATGTCTCAATCGAAGCTGCCCAGACGCAAATGGATGGAATCGCGCAATGGCAAAGGGACAACTTCGAGCATGAAGGCAGCACTGAACTGCGCATCCTTATCTCGCCTCTACATGAAGAGGTAGTTGGCAACGTCAGGCCGGCTCTTCTTGTGTTGCTCGGCGCCGTAGGCCTGGTTCTGCTGGTAGCATGCTCCAATGTTGCGAGCTTGATGCTGACCAGATCAGCTTCGAGAGACCGTGAAACCGCCATTCGAACCGCCCTGGGAAGCGGTACGTTTCGAATATTCCGGCAACAATTAGCAGAGATTCTAGTCCTGGCAGCCGCGGGAGGTATAGCAGGACTCGGACTGGCGACGCTGGGAATACGATTGCTAATGTCGCTCAAGCCAGAGGGCTTGCCCCGGCTTGACAGCGTTGCGCTCGACGTCAATGCAATGCTCTTCACGGTCGGAGCGTCTTTTTTGGCTGCAATTATCGCCGGCTCGCTGCCAGCGGTCCGGTCTATGCGACCCGGCATGGCTGGCTCCCTCCGCGACCGAAGCGGGGGTCGATCACAAAAAGCGCTAAACGGACTGGTCATCGCAGAGGTTTCATTTTCGATGGTGCTCCTGGTGGCAGCCGGGCTGTTGTTGAAGACGTTCTCCGCATTGCAGGCCGTCGATACCGGATTGGTAAGTGCCAACGTCCTCACCGGAAGAGTATCCCTACCCTTCTTTAGCTATCTCGACAGAGAAAAAAGAGGGCGTGTCTTCGACGAGATCAAGACGGGGCTTGAAGCGTTGCCCGGCGTCCGTGTGGTCGGGGGAATCGGCAGTTTGCCACTGAGCAGCGATGGTATTTCTCTCTCGTCTTTCGCCAAAGACCGGGGGGATGAATCGGAGTGGACCCGCAACAAAGCCGACTTCCGACGGGTTCTCCCTGGTTATTTTGAGTCGCTCGGGATCAACCTCAGAAGAGGACGTTTTTTCTCGGAAATCGACAACCGCGCCAACACCGCACCCGTTATCATCGTAGACGAAACAATGGCGGCAGAAACCTGGCCCGGTGAAGATCCGATCGGTCGCAACCTCTGGGTCACGCGAATCGACTCCACCTACACAGGTGTGGAAATCGTCGCAGCCGAAGTAATTGGTGTAGTCGGAACGGTGAGGCACGCTGGCCTCGACGGACCGCCGAATCCCGCTATCTACTTCCCTTACAGGATGTGGTATACCGAAGAAATCTCACTGACTGTTCAGACAGCCGGTTCGCCCCTCGAACTGATTTCGTCTCTCCGGGATGTGGTCACTTCAATTGACGGAGAGCTTCCTGTTTTCGACATCAAACCCATGGAGGATTACGAAGACCGAGCGCTTTCAAGGTCGCGCTTTCTGCTGACTACGATCGCCGCGTTCGCAATCACAGCTCTAATCCTGGCATCAGTCGGACTCTACGGAGTGATCGCCTACATGGTCAAAAACCGTACGCGCGAAATAGGGGTCCGGATGGCATTTGGCGCACAGAGAAGCATGATCCTTCGCATGGTAGTGCGTAAAGGGGTGGTTCTCGCTGGTTCAGGGATCGTGTTTGGGGTATTCCTCACGCTGTTGCTGGGTGAAGCTATAGAAAGCCTGGTCTTCGGAATAAAAGCCAACGATCCCTTCACCATCGTCGTCCTTAGCATGGGGATGTTGTTGGCCGCGATCTTAGCCAGCGCCGTGCCAGCTCGTCAGGCTACCCGAATCGACCCGCTGGAGGCGATCAGAGAAGAATAAGGCGGGCGGCACGGTGGCTCGGGGACACCGCGGCACCGGCGTTATTTGTTCAGGTCGCTGTTGATTTCGTCTTTGGCTTCCAGAAGCCTGGCGATTTGGTCGGACAACTGTTTGGCTGAACCAAGATCTTGGGTAAGGCTTTCCAATGTGTCGCTGGAGCCAGCTCTCATTCGCAACAGGTCGATGCGCAAAGTCTCCAGGGCGGCCATAGCATCTGAAAAACGATAGCTCGCTTCGTCACGTTTGGCTCTCAGCCGATCAATAAGATCCAGGTCGGCGACCTCGGGAGGGGCAGTTTCGGCCGAAGCGATCAGACTCTTAAGCTCTTCGACCTTCGATCTTGTCCGGGCCGCGTCCTCCTCCAATTTCTTTACAACTGCCGGCAAATCTCCCAGCGATTCACGGGTAGCAGGAGGCAGCGCTTCGTATAATCCTGCCACCGCCATCCCCACGGCTATCTCCGTAGGGCGATCGGCCAGAACACCCACATCCGGCTTTGTGTCCACACCGATACCAGCGATGCGAAACAAGCCTTCACCGAACTTACCCTTCCAAAACTTGACCTTTTTGAACCATTTCTTGGCGGATCGCTTCTCAGCAACCGTTCCCATGACAGCACCGCCTATAAGGCCGGTCACTCCCAACCACGCCAGAACACCGGCCAAATCACCTCCCGCCGCTGCGGCAACGGTCATTAACCCGCCAGCCGTTCCCATCGTCACCAACCCTCCAATGCGTAGCTTTTTGGACTTTTCCTCGTGGCCCTCTCCGTACAGGTACGCAAGTTCTTCAACCTTTTTCTGAGCATCTTCATGGAGGGCGGAGATGAGTTCATTACGACCGTGCCCCGCCTTCAGCAAAGTCCGCAACCGAGCGACGGGGATTAGCACGGGACTGGCGACGAGAGCCGCTACAATCAAGCCTGCGATCGTCTTTGCTATAGGGGAGCCTGTGAACAACCCCACGCCGAGCGCTCCTAATACCATCGGCCCGAACGCAAAAGCTGCCAAAAGTCGCACGTTACGCCTGGATTCGCTAGTTTTTTCTCGCTCAACAAAGATCCGCAACGGCACGGGAAGTTCTTGAGTTTTCTGTGTTACCTGGCCAAGCAACTCCGCTAATTCCTCACCGCTCTCAGGTCTGTCCTCCGGATTTTTTGCCAGACACCTCTCCACTAGGATCTTGAGACTCGGCGGGAAAGGTCGATTGGGATTGGCAAGCGTCGGCACCGGAGCCCCGATATGCTGAGCGATCACCTCTGCAGGCCGCTCCGCGACAAAAGGAGGTTTGCCGGTCAACACGAAGTACGCCAGAGCGCCCAGAGCGTAAATATCGCTGGCATCTCCAACCTCCTCACCGGAGGATTGTTCGGGACTCATGTACTCGGGTGTCCCGAGCACATCACCGAGTTCTTCCGTCACGGCATCGGCCACGAGGGCGATCCCAAAATCCGTCACCAGCGCTCGATCTGATCCACTTTCGAGGAGAATGTTTTCGGGTTTAATATCCCGATGCACAACTCCCTGAGCATGCGCGTAGGCCAATGCCCAGGAGATCTCTCGCAGGGTATGAATAGCGTCCGATACCTTAAGAGGACCGTGACCACGCACCCGTTCGGCAAGAGTTTCACCATCGACGTAAGCCATCACAATAAAGACGAACTCCCCGGCTTCTTCCACGGAATGCACAGGCACAATATTGGGATGGGACAGCTTGGCCGAAATCCTGGCCTCCCTGAGAAACCGTTCTCGCATGTCGGAACGAACCGCCAGACGAGGTGACAACAGCTTAATTGCGACTGGCCTATCAAGTGTCACATCGCGTGCGAGGAAAACTATCCCCATCCCGCCACGTGCGATTTCATGATCTAACGAATACTTGCCTGCGACGGCCTCCTGCAGGTCTAAAAATTCGTCTAGATGATCGGCGTCGCGATTCTGGATCATTTACCCTACCCTTCTGCCGTTGAAACGACGGCTCTGTGCGGCGATTCATCCGCCGAAAGAACAAACGCCGAACACCTGTTCCCAAATCTATTACTCGCAGTACGCATTGCCGACGCCTGAGTTTCGTGACATGAAAAGCAAAAGGCAGGACCCCGGGGAGCCCTACCCTTGCTCACTTGATCTTGCCAACAGACAGGCAGACCTACGGCACCAATTCAGGCGTCAACACGTTGCCATCGGCGTCAATCTCATACATGGGCCCAAGTTCCAACGCCCTGATACCGTCTTCGATGACAGCCTTGTCTCCCACAACGACCCAGACGACGCCCTCCGGATTGAGCATCGAGGTCGCGGCGCGATTCACATCCTCCAGAGTGACTGATCTGACCGCATCGGCGTAAGTTCCCCAGTAGTCTTCAGGAAGATCGTATCGCACCATTTGCGCAATGGATCCTCTTACCGAATTCATGGTTTCCCAGGAGCCCGGCAGCGTGAGAGTTTGGGAAAGCTGGACTCGTTCCAGTTCCTCCGCGCGCGCCGGATTGTCTCCCACGATACCGTTAAGTTCGTTTACGATTTCCTGCATGGACTCGCTTGTCTTGTCAGTCTGGACTGGAGCGTATACCAGAAACGGCCGTTGTGCGCGGGCGCCAAAGAGGAGCGTTTGCGCTCCGTATGACCAATGCTTATCCTCGCGAAGGTTCATATTCACGCGAGCGGAAAACGATCCGCCGAGCACGCCGTTCATCGCCTGAATCGCCCGCTCGCGAGGGTTGTTTTGCGGTGGCGACAGGTGGCCGGCGAAGATGACCGTTTGTGATGCGCCGGGACGATCCATCATATAAACCGACTGGCCTTCCCGCTGAGCGACCTCATCAAGATTTTTCACCGGTACGTCCCGGGAATCCCAACGCCTGAAGAGACGCTCCAGCCGCGGTTCCAGATCGTCCATGGTGGTGGCTCCCACCACTACGAGGGTAGCGTTGTTCGGACGGAACCAGGTGTCGTGGAAATCGATCAAATCCTGCCGCGACATACCAGCGACGGATTCTTCAGTACCGGATCCAGTTAACGGGTTGCCGTAGGCGTGATCCCTTCCGTACAAAAGTCCTGAGAAGGTCCTCAATGCCATTCCAACGGGCTGAAGTTTTTCTTGCTGTACAGTAGCAATTCTCTGTTGCTGCAACCGATCAAAGTCGGCACTAGGGAACGCGGGATTCAGAACAACATCAGCAAAAATGTCCAGTGATGCATCCAGGTTCTCGATGAGCGAAGACATTGAAACCGTAGACATATCGAGGTTCGATCCAGCGCCGAGAGTCGCACCAAGCATGGCCAACTCTTCGCTTATTTCTAGAGCCGACCTGCTGTCAGTCCCTTCATCCAGCATCGCCATCGCCAGACTTGCGGTCCCCGGGACTCCGAACTGATCTGCTGCATATCCTGCGTCCACCATCAACTGCATGCTGACCAGAGGCACATCGTGCCGCTCTGCAAGGATTATTTCGAGACCATTGGAAAGCGTAGCATGCTGCAGGGTTGGAAACGTAACCGGTGGCGGATCACCCGCACTCGGAACGCCCATCGAACGGTCAACGTCGGAAGCGACGACATCGTATTCGGGAAACGGATGTACTTCCAGAACGAACACGCCATCGGAGAGCCATTCGACCGCGGCGTTTCTTAGATCGTCCGCGGTGGCCGAAGCAACGCGGTCAAGCAGGACCCTGTAGAAACCTGCGTCCCCCGCATATACCGCGTTCTGCGCCAGGATATCCGACTTTCCACCGAAGCCACCGATTCTCTCGGCACCCCGGACGAAGCTGGCGCGGGATTGGGTTTTGATCCGAGCCAATTCAGCCTCAGTAGGGCCCTCGGCGAGGAAACGGGCCATCTCTTCGTCCAATGCCCGCTCAACAGTTTCCATGTCGACCCCCTGTTTCACCGAGGCCTGCACGAATATCTGACTACCGATTTCACCGTAGCCTATGAACGCCCCAACGCCAGTAGCGATTTGATCGTTGTAAACCAGACGCTCGTACAGACGAGAGTTCTTGCCGGAGGCGAGAACATCGGTCACGAGATCAAGGTATGTTGCGGCTTCCGTTCCACGTTCCGGCACATTCCACACTTTGTAAATGCGCTGTTGAGGCACCCGATCTTCCATCGTCATACGGTGGGAGCCCTGCATCCGGGCTACCCAGCTACCCTGCGCCATCACCGGAGGACCAGAAGGAATATCACCAAAATACCGCTCAACTTTTTGGCGAGCCGTGGCAACGTCAATATCCCCGGCGATAACGACCACCGCATTGGCCGCACCGTAATAAGCTTCGAACCAGGCGTGTACGTCCTCAAGCGAAGCCGCGTTCAGATCGTCCATCGATCCGATCACACTCCACGAGTAGGGATGATTGGCCGGATAGGTGTTTTCAGCAATCGTACTGAAAACTCGCCCGTAGGGTTGGTTCTCACCCTGACGTTTTTCATTTTGCACAACACCGCGTTGTTCATCAAGACGTTCCTGCGTAATTGCGCCAGTGAGGTGCCCCATTCGATCAGACTCCATCCACAGAGCCGCATCCAACCCCGATGTTGGGACATCCTGGAAGTAGTTTGTTCGATCGTTATTCGTAGTACCGTTGAGGTTCGTCGCGCCAAGCGGCTCCAGCACCTTGAAGTAGTCGTCGTTGTAGTTCTCCGACCCATTGAACATCAAATGCTCAAACAGGTGCGCGAACCCGGTACGGCCAACCTGTTCGTTTTTTGAACCGACATGATACCAGATATTCACCGCGACAATCGGGGCCTTGTGATCTTCGTGAACCACGACGGTTAGGCCGTTGTCCAGAACAAAACTTTCAAAGGGAATATCAACCTGTTGCGCGGCAACTACTGGTGCCCCCACAACGGTTAGAGCAAGTGCAATTAGTCGCGACACATAACGACGGGGAACCAACGACATTTCGACCTCCAGGCCAATTATTTGCTTCTAAAAAGACACGCTCAAAGAGCGCACACATGTTACTGCCCCGGAAAAAGGGCGAATTTGCAATTTACGGCGAAAACCATTCATGTACAGGTCATTTCACACCAACAAAATTCACCCTTTCGCCAACTACCTGCCCACCATCATGTTTCGAACACAATCGATAACAGGTCAATGCAATGGATTTTGAACGTCTCTTCAGTCAAGCTGCTGATATTCTCCAATCCCACCCTCCGTCCGTCGCGGGGAAGATCCACCTGGGAACCTCGCGAGAAAACCGTCCTATTATCGGCCACCGGCTTGGCAACGGGCCCGCTGCGATCAGCCTTATAGGAGGTTGCCACGCCGATGAACCTGTGGGTCCTCGCATGCTCAACCACCTGGTTTCTTACCTTGGTGCGCTGCCATCCTACGATCCACTGATAAGCGATTTCGACTGGTGGATAGTTCCACATATCAACCCCGATGGCGAAGCCCGGAACCGGAAATGGTACAGAGATACCGATCGTCGCTACGAACTCCTCGGCTATCTGGAGCATGTGGTCAGAGAACTTCCGGGAGACGATATCGAATTCGGCTTCCCGGAAAAAAATGATGACGAATCTTCCCGTTCTGAAAATCGTGCTATCTACGACTGGTGGAAGGAAGCCGGGGAGTTCGCACTCCACATTTCCTTCCACGGAATGGGGTTCGCGGCAGGCCCGTGGTTTCTAGTTGAGGAAGCCTGGCGCGGCAAAATTGATCAGTTGAAACTACGATGCACCGATACCGTCGACACCATGAATTACCAGCTGCACGATGTGCAACGCCACGGTGAAAAGGGATTCGTCAGGTTGGACCGTGGATTCTGCACTCGCCCTGACTCCAAGAACATGAAAAAGCATTTTTTGGAGCGGGGCGACCCGGAAACAGCCGCAAAATTTAAACCTTCGTCTATGGAGACAATTCGATCTTTCGGAGGAGACCCGCTGACTTTGGTTTCGGAAATGCCCCTTTTTATCACGCCTGGGGTTGGGGTCGATCTGGGACCACCTGACCCGATGGCTGAGCAGTGGAAATCGAAAATAGCCAATTGGAGCGTTCGCGCACGGGCCGAAAACCACGACCCTGACCTCGCGGACGAAATCGACCAGAGCGATATCCGACCGATGCCTGTGAAAGATCAGATGATACTTCAAATGGCTTTTCTTGCCGCTGGAATAGAGGCGATCTCCCGTTGAAACGCGGTCAATTTGGTGACTACCCATGGTATTCGCTTGCGTTAATAAATAATTTAGGTTAAACTAATATTTACACCAAACAACATTAGGGACCATATCTTGTCCGATAAGTATACTGCTTATACATTTACGCTATACCGTACGATTGAATCACTGCCAACGATGGCTTTATTTTTCACTCAACGAGTCTTCAAATGAAGTTTTCCTGGAGCAAAGCGGCCCCATTGGTAATCGCGGCCACATCTATTGGGTCCCCCCTGACGGCTCAAGAAACCGCAGCCGAGATCGTCGATCGCATTGACCAGATGTGGAGGGGTGAGTCCAGTCGTGCGGCAATGGAAATGACCGTGGTAACCGAGCACTGGACGCGAACAATCGAGATGACAGCAGTCTCTCTCGGATCAACGCACTCTCTAATCCGCATTCTCGCACCAAGACGGGATGCCGGCACAGCAACCCTCAAAGTCGACAACGACATTTGGAATTACCTGCCCCGGGTTGACCGCACCATAAAGATTCCGTCCTCCATGATGGGGAGTTCGTGGATGGGATCGCACATGACGAACGACGACCTCGTCAAAGAGAGTAGGATAATTGAGGACTACGACATTGACGTGAGCTTCAGCGGCGTTCGGGACGGGACAGATGTTTGGGAGTTCACTCTGACACCCAAAGAAGAAGCCGCGGTTATCTGGGGTAGTATCGTTGAAGAGGTACGCAAGGATGATTTGATGCCCACGTGGGTTCGCTACTTCGACGAACGCGGAGACCTGGTACGTACGCTTACATTCGACGACTACCGGACAATGGGGGGCCGTTTGATTCCAGCACACATGACAATGATCCCGATCGACAAACCCGAAGAGAGTACCAGTTTTCGGTACAACGAACTGGAATTTGGAATCGGGGTCGAGGAGTCTTTCTTCTCACTCAGACGGCTTCGCAGCGAGCGTTAAAAAATGAAAAAGAGTCCCTGGTGGACTATCGGTTGGCGCAACATGGGGCGCAGCCGGAGACGGACCTACATTACTGCGGCAGCATTGGCCGGAGGATACTTCTCAATAGTCGTACTGGTGGGCCTTTCTCGAGGGATCGTCGCTGAGATGATCGCCAACGGCACCGACCTGATTGCGGGACAACTTCAGGTCCACGCCCCTGACTACCTTCCTGACAAAAGCATTTATGAGACGTTCGGCGGCGTTGACCGCGCCTCGATCGACTCCCTCCTCACGATCGTTGAATCCGATCCTGACATTAGCGCAGCGGCCCCCCGGGTTTACGCCGGAGGACTAATAGGGTCGGACAACTTTACAGTGCCGGGACAATTGATGGGCGTCGACGTTGACCGCGAATCTTCGGTGTCTCGAATCGTAAGAGTGGATGAGGGCAGGTTGCCCAGACCGGGTACCAACGAAGCGGTGCTTGGTGGAGAGATGGCCCGACAATTGGAGGTCGCAATTGGTGATGAATTGGTCGTCGTAGCTCCGTCGGTAGACGGCTCGATGGGCAACGATCTATTTACAGTTGTGGGTATTTACAACTCCGGCATCGTTGAGTTGGACGCGACTACAGTTATCGTTTCTATAGAGGCACTCCAATACCTGATTTTCCTTGATGAAGGACAGATCCATGAAATCGCAGCGGTGGTGCTAGACCCATGGGATGCAGAGGATGCTGCCGATCGCCTCAACCCGCTCCTCCAGTCGAGCGGGCATGAGGCAGAAGCTGTTCCGTGGACCGAGTTGCGTCCCGAACTGGTCGAGTACGCAAACCTCGTTTCCGCGTCTGAGTTTATCATCGTTATCGTAGTGTTCGGGATGGCTATTTTTGGAGTCGCCAATACGATGCTTATGGCGACCTACGAGCGCCGCAGAGAATTTGCGTTGTTGTTGGCCCTCGGTGCGTCACCCTGGGGGGTCATTAAGTCTGTGCTCGCCGAGGCGATTGCGCTCGGTTTCATCAGCATCCTGGCCGGTGTTGTTTTTACAGCTCCATTCCTGATCTGGTGGCACGTAGCACCTTTGGACCTGAGTTTTGCATCCGGAGGTTTTAGCATGAGTGGCAGCTATGTTTCCCCGGTCTTGAGAGTCGAATACCCATGGTCGGCGATTGTGGTGGCCAGTGTCAGCCTGTTCGGGACGGCAGTTCTCGCAGCGACCTATCCCGCCATTCGATCAGCTCGCCTCCCGGCGGCAGACACTCTGGCGGGGAGGTAACCAATGCCTTTCGGGCTTCTGATCAAACTCGCTCTGCGCAATCTCCGGCGACAAATGCGGCGCAGCATCCTCACAGCGGCCGCGATGATAATCGGCCTGGCGTTGCTCGTTTTTTCACTGGCGTTGGCCGAAGGCTCTCACCAGGACTGGATCAAGGGTGGCTCGAGGATGGCATCGGGTCACATCACGATACAGGCACCCGACTTCTTGCGCACCAAGAAGATCCGCCACCACCTCGACGTTTCGCAGACCGAATCGGTTCGTCGGATGCTGGAAGACACCACTCTTACAGACATTATCGAGGCTGCATCACCACGTCTCACCATTCTCGGGCTCGCTAATTCTCCTGCCAATGCCCTTCCGGTCCTGGTGCTGGGAGTTGACCACCGGATTGAGCCATTTTTTTCGCAACTGAACGAGAAGGTCGTCGAAGGACGTTACCTGGAAGAGGGTGATCGTCTTCAGGCCTTCGTAGGAAAAACGCTGGCCGAACGATTGCGCCTTGATATCGGATCGCGCTTTGTTCTGACGGCTCAGGACGCTTCAGGTGAAATGGCCGGGCAGTTGATGCGAGTCGTTGGAATATTTAGCCTGGGCCTTCCCTCGGCGGACCAGGGAATGATCCACATTCCGATCACCACCGCGCAAAGCTGGCTGGGCCTGGAGGAATCCGTGACGTCCTTCGACATCCTGCTCGAATCGACTGAAGCTGAAGAGGTGGCCATGGCCACACTCGGGGCGTTAGAGGAAACTGACGGGGTCGACGTAATCGGATGGCGAGAGTCTTTGCCGGAACTAAATTCCGCCGTGGCCATGGACAACTTCGGGAATTACATCTTTCACGGAATCCTTTTCGCAATCATTACGCTCGCAATAGTCAACACCGTGTTAATGTCCGTCCTGCAGCGGGTGCGAGAATTCGGAGTGCTCCGAGCACTCGGTCTCCGTCGTCGAGAGGCCGGCATGATGGTGTTCTTCGAAGGGATGCTTCTCACAGTTCTCAGCGGGGGAATCGGGATTACCCTCGGCATCGGACTTACCTGGGGCCTATTCAGAAACGGACTCGATTTTACGGCCCTGATGGACACTGATTTTTCCGCGGCCGGTACCATCATCAGCCCGATCATCGTCCCCCAGTTCACTGCTGGTCAGATAATAGCCGCCGTCCTTTCAATCGTCACAATCGGGGCGTTGAGTTCGATCTATCCCGCATACAGAGCCACAAAAATTGATGTGGCCGAATCAATGAAATTTGAGACATGAGCGATAAAACGATAGCAGTCAAAACGGAAAACCTCTGGAAGACGTACGAGCATGACGGAATCGAAGTACACGCCGTACGAGATGTCTCTCTGACGATTAATTCAGGTGAGTTCGTCGCTCTGGCCGGGCCTTCGGGGTCAGGCAAGACTACACTCCTTAACCTCATCGGCACACTCACAAGATCGACCCAGGGGAAGGTTTGGATCGCGGGCAGGGACGTCACGAACGAACCTGAAGGTGTTCTGGCCAGGCTACGGTTGCAAAGCATAGGTTTCGTCTTCCAGGCGTACAACCTGCTTCCGATTCTCACCGCCGCCGAGAACGCGGAATTAAGCCTTTTGCTACAGGGAATGGACCCCGCTGAACGAAGACAGCGGGTTCTTGACCTGTTCGGGCGCATCGGCCTCAACGGTCTCGAAGACAGAAAACCCAACAAACTTTCCGGGGGACAACAACAGAGGGTCGCCGTAGCGCGCGCCGTAGTGGGCGAGCCGGCTATGGTGCTCGCGGACGAACCAACAGCAAACCTCGACTCGCACGCCAGCGACGAGTTGCTCGACGTTATGGAAGAATTGAACAGGGACCTCGGCGTCACCTTCGTGTTCGCGACCCATGACCCCCGGCTAATGGAGCGAGCCCACCGAATCGTGCACATCGTCGATGGAGCCGTAGCCTCTGACGAAGTGAAGACCGTTCAGAACGCGTGACATGTGAGCCTCGTTTTTCGTCGGATTCGCAATAACGACGTCGGCCGAACCGATGCACTCAGCCGCGCACCAACGCGGCTTGTTTTGATTCTCGTTGGCTCTGTTCTACTCACACAGATGGGGCTCCCCACGTTCGCCAACTCCCAGACAGAAACATCGTTGAGCGGTTACCTCTTGAACGTGGGCGTCGCAAATAATGACGGTCCGTTTAACCGGGGTTCGGTTTCCGATTTGCAGCGCATTCGTTTGATGGGAGAACTTGCCACAGAAGACATTCGGTTTGACGTGGCGTATGAACATCTATTCAGCTACTTCAATCGCCCGGAAGCGAACACGGGTCTCGGGGGGACCAATCGCGGAGGAACGGGCCTGTGGTTGGGGCTTCAGGGCCGTGTCACCTCGGGTGATCATTTTTCATGGACGCATAAAATCGACCGACTAAGTGCGACGTTCCTGGGGTCCCGATCATTCGAAATATCCGTCGGGCGCCAATCCATTTCCTGGGCGACCACACTGATCTTCACACCAGCAGACCCATTCGTACCGTTCGACCCGCAGGACCCCTTTCGCGAATTTCGCGCAGGTGTAGACGCGATCAGATTGAAAGTCTTTCCAGGTTCTCTCTCAGAGCTGGACATAGTTTTGAGACTGACTGACGACCTTTTCTCCGGTACTTCGACGACTGCCCTGGGACGATTTAAGAGCGTGGTCGGCGGCTGGGAAGTCGGTGGCTGGGCCGGTATCCTTTTTGACGATGCGGTAGCCGCACTGAGCCTGACCGGCGACTTCGTCGGCACTTCCCTTCGGTCAGAATTTCAAGTTCGCGACATAGCCGGACAGACTTTCGGTCGTTGGTCCATCGGGTTTGACCGCAACTTCCTGATCGGCGACAACGACCTTTTTGCGATACTGGAATATCAGTACGATGGATTTGGCGCGTCAGGGTCGGACCAATTCGTACCAACGATTGCGACCCCAATGTTCCGACGTGGCGAGCTGCAGGTCTTGGCCGAGCACGCCGGCGCATTACAGGTCTCATACCAACCCCACCCCCTTCTGTCGCTCGGTATGCTAACCATGGCAAGTCTTTCCGACGGTAGCGTTTTATTCGTCCCGAGCATCGGCTACTCCGCCGGCTCGGAGTTGTCTCTGAGCGCAGGAGCCTTTATGGGCGTCGGGAGTGAAACGACTCCACTCGGGCTACCCGATTCCGAGTTCGGTGCGGCGCCGACAACGTTATACGTTTCCGCGTCAACGTTCTTTTAGCCCCGCACCCCAACCCGTCAGGAGAGGGGTGGGTGGAGGGAGGGCTATTCGTACCGAAGCGCCTCCATCGGAGACACCCGACTAGCCTTTAACGCCGGAACGGTAGCCGCGATCAGCGAGACCGACCCGATGGCTACCGCAACCAGACCGAATACAGATGGGTCCGTGGGACTCACTTCGTAGAGCAGACTGGTCAGGGTTCTGGTAATCCCGAATCCACCGACCAGGCCCAACACCAACCCGATCAGAGCCGGTGCCATGCCCTCGCGGACAACCAGGCTAACTACCGAACCAGAACTCGCCCCCAGAGCCGCTCTGATACCGATCTCGTTGGTCCTCTGCGCAACGGTGTAGGATATCACTCCGTAGATCCCTGTTATGGCCAGCAACAGGGCAAGTCCCGCGAAGGATCCGATCAAGGCGGCGGCGAATCTCGAACTGGCAGTCGAAACCTCGAGCCTCTGCTGCATCGTCTTAACGTCGAAGGGAACCAGAGTGCCGTCAAAAGATTGAATCACATCTTTCACCTGGTGCGTAATGCTCAACGGGTCGCCCGCCGTTTTTATTGTATAGGTCATGAACGCGAGAGGAGTTTGCCTGTGGGGCCAGTAGATGTGCCCGTTTAATTCCCCGATTTGCATGTCCTGCACCCCACCTACCACACCCACTATCGTCACGTTGCCACTGCTACGAAGTATCTCCAGGCCAATGGGGTCGACATCCTCACCCATGTATTTCCGCACGAACGTCTCGTCAACGATTGCAACCGGCGGGTTGTCCTCAGTATCGAAAGTGTCAAACGAGCGCCCCCTGAGCAGCGGAATTCCCATGGCTTCGAAGTAGCCTTCAGTCACGTATCTCATTTTCGAATTTGGTGACGGTTGGTCCGCCGGGTATTCGACGCCGGCCAAACGGAACGATCCACTCCAGTTTGACCCACTCATCGGAACAGGAATAATCGCTCCGGCGTGGATGACTCCGGGCAGGGTGCGTAGTTGAGACAGGGTGCCTTCGAAAAAACTTATTCGGCTGGCGTTGTCCGCGTACCGGTCCTGAGGAAGAGTAACTCGAACCGTAAACACTCCCTCAGGATCAAAGCCCGGGTCAGTCCGGGTGAGTTCATTGAAACTCTTGATCATCAACCCCGCCGAGAGCAAGAGCACGACTGACATGGCAACCTCGGTAACAACCAGGAGATTTCGCGCCCGGGCACTCCCCTTTCCACCCGCCAGATGAGAATCGCCATCTCTGAGGGTGGACCCCATGGCATCGGCAGTTGCTTTGAACGCGGGACCGGCACCGAACAACAGGCTGGCCAGGATCGATATTCCTCCGGTAAAAAGTAGGACGCTGGTATCCAGTGTCACCTCACCTACACGCGGCATTCCCAGGTCCGGCAATCCTGCAACCAATTTCACGACTGCGTATCCGAGCCCCAGACCGACTAATCCTCCGATAGAGCCCAGAACAAGACTCTCGGTTATCATCTGCTTCACTATGAGCGATCTGCGCCCGCCCAGGGCCATGCGCACAGCGATCTCCCTCTGACGCGCCTCCCCTCTGGCAAAGAGTAGACTGGCGACGTTGGCACATCCGATCAGCAGAACAAGGCCGACCGAACCGAGAAGGACGAGCAACGCCGTACCTGTCGTTTCCCCCAGCACAAATTGCTGGAAATCACCTATCCCGATGAAGAAGCCGGTTCGCCCGCTTTCATCGCGGAGGTTCCGAGCCATTTGATCCATGGCATTCTGGGCACCGGCGAAGTCAACTCCATCTGCAAGGCGCGCCACCGTTGCTAAATTCTCGCGCCCGCGCGCAGCTTCTGTGAGGACATCAGGAGTAAACGCTATGGGCGAGTACACGTCGGCCGCTGGAAACGAAACAAATTTGTCCGACAGCACTCCAATTACTTCATGACCAACATTGTCGAGGATTATTGACTTTCCCACGATATCGTCGACTCCACCGAAACGGCTCACCCATGCGGAGTGGGTCAGAATCACCACGTTGTTCTGGCCGACCTGTGATTCCTCGTCGACAAAGGTTCGACCCTGTTCAGCCGATATTTTGAGAACGTCAAAGTAATTGGCCGTGGTCGTCAATCTTGTGAGGCGCACCGGGTCGCCCGAACCTGTCAAGGTAACGTTTCGTAGAGTGAACGCGGCGATCCCTTCAAAAACATCTGTACGTTCTGTGTAGTCCACATAGTTCATCGCCGAAACATTGGCGACCGGAAGCCCCGCCTCCGGATAAGAATGCCATAATCCGATGAGCCGGTCCGATTCCGGATAAGGAAGGGGGTTGAGGACGATAGAGTTCACGAGGGTAAACATCGCCGTATTGCCCCCCACTCCAAGGGCGAGGGTGATGATCGTAATGGAAGCAAATCCGGGGTTCTTAAGCAACGATCGGAAAGCGTAACGAAGGTTTTGCAAAATCATCTCTACTCCTGGAAACGTACCTGTTTTAACGAAATACTCTTCCCTGCATTGCGTGCGAACAACGTTTTCACCCCCGAACCTTCGACTTGCCTCGGCATAGGCCTCCCGGGCGGTTAATCCCGTCGATCTGAGAGCAGCCGCTTCCTGTTCGAGATGGAATCTGATCTCGTCGTCGATCCCACTGGCCACAGACTCCGGACGGATCCTGGCTTTAAACCAGATTCGGACCGACGATCGGAACTCGCTCCAGCTCATCAGGATCCCTTTACCACCCCTGAAACCGCTGACACGAAAGTTTCCCAACTAGCCTGTTCGGCATTCGCCCTTTTTCGCCCCGCTGCTGTTAGTCGATAGGCCTTCACTCGCCGATTCGTGTCCGAGACACCCCATTTCGACTGGATCCATCCCTTCTTCTCCATCCTGTAGAGGGCCGGATACAGTGAACCCTGTTCGACATCGAAAACACCATCAGAAAGGGTCCGAATCGATTGACTGATTGAGTATCCATGTGCTGGCCCTCGCAAAAGTGTGGTCAACACAAGCATGTCGAGTGTTCCCGGCAGCAGGTCCCTGCTAGCTGAAGCCATCGTTTTGTCCGTTTTGTTTGAGAACCCCACCCTTAGACCATCTACAGTTAGATGTCCTAACAGTAAGAGTTTACAAGTTGGATGGATCAATGACAAAAAAGGTTGGAAGTCGTACTTGATCCCACTTGATCAAGGCTTGCATCAACACCCGTTTGGATTCACCTTCTTCGCATGTCGGTTGCGAACGAACACATTCTGGTCCCCGTAGATTTTTCGGAGCATTCACGACGTGCACTCGTGTGGGCGTGCAATTCGGCTCGCGATAGCGGTGCCTCAATCACGATTCTCCACGTTGTGAATGACCCCGCCAGGTCTCCCGGCTATTACAGGAAGGCGATGCAGGAAAGCACCCTTCTGGAGATTGAAGAAGCGGCTCGCAAGATGTTCGATCAATTTCTCGCCGAGACTGGGACAAAACTTCCCGGAGACGAGTTAACTTCGTGCGAAATCAAGCTGGTGTCCGGGGTCCCGGTCGGACGAATCCTGGAGCTTGCCGCGGAGCTTAAAACCACGCACATAGTTATGGGGAGTCAGGGTTGGACCAATATTGGCTCAGTGTTACTTGGTTCCAAGGCCGAACAAGTCGTGAGACAGGCCAAACTTCCGGTAACTGTTGTCAAGGGCCCCAGAGAAACTTGATGGCGGTGCTGAGGTGCTCCTCTATATGACCGGTCCGATTCAACAAGACTCTCTCGAATTGTTCGCACTGACCACCGGTTTGTTGGGCGGACTTGCTCTCTTCCTTTTCGGTATGGACCAGATGGCGGGGGCCCTTAAGAAGGCCGCCGGAAGTAGAATGCGTGCGATCCTGGCGCGCCTGACGGCAAACCGTTTCGCGGGGGTGGCTACCGGCGCTTTTGTAACAGCGGTCATACAGTCCTCATCGGTAACAACTGTGCTGGTTGTCGGGTTCATTACAGCAGGCCTTCTTTCGATGTCCCAGTCGATTGGGATAATCATGGGAGCCAATATCGGAACAACGGTTACAGCCCAGATTATTGCGTTTAAGGTGACCAAACTGGCCCTGGTACTGGTGGCTGGTGGCTTCGGAATGAGCTTCCTGGGTAGCCGCGAAAAGTTAAAGGTCTACGGGGCAGGGGTGATGGGAATCGGGCTTATCTTCCTGGGAATGAGCATAATGGGCGAGGCCATGTACCCTTTGCGGACATACCAGCCCTTCATCGACTGGATGTCCCACATGGAGCGCCCGATCCTGGGAATTCTCGCCGGGGCCCTGTTCACCGCTCTCGTTCAATCCTCCTCCGCCACTACCGGCGTCGTGATCGCGATGGCCAGCCAGGGCCTTATAACGCTCCCCGCGGGAATCGCATTGATTTTCGGCTCCAACATCGGCACCTGCGTAACCGCACTGCTCGCTTCAGCAGGTAAACCCCGCGAAGCCGTTCGCGCAGCGGCGGTTCACGTCACCTTCAACGTCGCGGGCGTGCTGTTGTGGCTGGGTTTCATTGACTACCTGGCCGCGTTCGTAACCGCGGTTTCTCCTGCCAGTTCCCTCAGCGGGGCTGACCTGCTTGCGGCAACGGTTCCAAGGCAGATTGCTAACGCACACACAGTTTTCAACGTTGCCAACACTCTTGTGTTCATCTGGTTCGCCCCGTTGTTGGCCAGGTTGGTCGAACGAATGGTCCCCGACCGACCACTCAAAGAAGCCGAGATTGTCCGCGCAAAATATCTTGACTCTCAGTTGCTTAGCACACCTTCTCTCGCGTTGGACAGGGCGCGCCTTGAGCTACTGCACATGAGCGATTCTGTCCGTGAAATGCTCAAGGACATCCTTCCGGCGATGACGGAGGGACCCAGAGAGCTTCTGGATTCGGTACAATCCACAGACGATCGAGTGGATGTGTTGCACGGTAAGGTCGTCACATACCTCGGCCAGATCAGCGGCACCGCTATGACGGAAAGGGAAACGGAGGAACTCCTCCAACTTCTGGAAGCGGCCAACGCACTCGAAAACATCGGAGACATTATCGAAACCAATCTGGTGAATCTGGGGCGCCAGAGAATGTCACACGATGTGGAAATCAGCGATTCCACCCTGAACGTTATCCGTGAATTCCACACGGCGGTGTCAAGAGCCCTGGACGCAGCAATGCAAGCAGTTACGCAACGTAGCGGAGAGGCCGCGAGAGTTGTGTCTGGTATGAAAAATGAGATCAATGCTCTTGCCGCTTCCGCAAATGAACACCAGGCCCAACGGCTCACGGCATCCGAGCCAAATCGATTACCCGCATACACGATCGAAACCGACATAGTCCAGAACCTTAAGCGAATCTACTATTTCTGCAAACGAATGGCGCGGACAGCTGTCACCGTAAAAGGAGGGGAAGGAATCAAGGAATAACTTTTTTTGCACACCCGAAATTTGATGTTAATTTTTCGGTAGACTGGTCGAACAACCACCATAATTTCCACGTATGAAAACAACACAACTACCTGACGATGCCGAGATGTTCAGGGCCTTTTCGGCTCGGGATACCTCTTACGACGGAGTTTTCTTCACCGGGGTAAAGACCACCGGTATTTTCTGCAGGCCTGCTTGCCCGGCCAAGAAACCACTGCGAAAAAACATTCATTTTTTTCCGTCGGCTCGGGACGCGCTAGGCGCCGGATATCGGCCCTGTAAGAGGTGTACTCCTCTAAGCAATTCAGGGGCAACTCCAGATTGGATTCGTTCTCTTATTTCCGAAGTCGAAGGCAACCCCGGCAAACGGTGGAGAGACGCCGACCTCAGGGCGATGTCGATTCAACCCGAGCGAGCCCGCCGTTGGTTCCAGGCCAATCACGGCATGACGTTCCACCAGTATCAAAGAGCCCGCCGACTCGGACTGGCCTTGGGACGTATTCAGCAGGGAGACAGGTTAACCGGTACCGCGTTCGACCATGGCTTCGAATCAGAAAGCGGCTTCCGGGACGCCTTCAAGGGTATCTTTGGCAGCGCACCCGGCACGACACGCGATGGGAATGCGGTGGCGATGACGCGGATCCTCACGCCTCTCGGGCCGATGTTGGCTGGCGCCACCACCGAAGGACTCTGCCTGCTGGAATTCACCGACCGCCGAATGCTGGAGACTCAACTCAAACGCCTCTACGGGTACCTCAAAGCCCCGACGTTTCCGGGTAGTAACGAACATCTCATAAATACTGACAGAGAATTGCGGGAATATTTTTCGGGAAAGCGCAAGCACTTTACGGTACCTCTGGTAGTACCAGGCACTGAATTTCAGAGAGCGATCTGGAAGCAACTGCAAGAGATTCCCTATGGCAGTACTATGTCTTACGACGCCATTGCTCGCGGAATAGGCAAACCTGGAGCGCAACGTGCAGTGGGAAAGGCGAACGGTGACAACCGCCTCGCCATCATAATCCCGTGCCATCGAGTGATTCGAAGCGACGGGACACTGTCAGGCTACGGCGGAGGGGTTTGGCGCAAAAGACGATTGTTGGAGTTGGAGGGACACGCCGTCACCGACGAGGGCTCATCGACCGGCCCGCGCGCAAATGGATAGTAGCCACTCTAACCTTCAAGTGGTCGCAGCCCCGAAACCTTCGATCCATTGTTCGAGCGCTGCGGCAATCCTGGCAGGGGAAACTGGCTTGGTTACGTAATCATCCATGCCAGCCACCATGCACTTTTCCCGATCGCCCGCCATAGCGTTGGCTGTCATCGCAATAATCGGAATACGCTCGCCTCCGCAGCTGGTTTCCTGGGACCGAATCCTTCCGGTCGCTTCGTAGCCGTCGACCTCGGGCATCTGACAGTCCATGAAGATCACGTCAAAATCTCCATCATTCCATTTCCGAACCGCAACCTCACCGTTTTCAGCCAATTCCACATCACAACCGAGTTTGCTAAGCATTTTGATCGCCACTTTTTGATTAATCGCGTTGTCCTCGACAAGCAGGACTGTGGGGCGTGGGCGAACCGTACCAGGAACAGTTTCTGGAGGCAGGTCTTCAAATACAATTGTGGATTCGGCAACTGAATGTCGGGTCACAAATCGTCGATCATCTGAGCCGCACACGGCGCCCAGAACGGCCCTCAACGTATCGGGGTCAGCAGGTTTGACAAGATAGCCTGCGAAACCAGCCTCTTCCAAACGTTTGCCGTCGCCCCTGGAACCGGCCGACGTCATGAGAACTAATTTCAAACCGGCAGTACCGGGGTCGGATTTTAGATGCAAACCGAGTTTTTCACCGTTCACATCGGGCATGCGGTAGTCAAGTATAGCGACATCGAAGGGTTTTTCTGAACTTGATAAAACATCAAGCGCACCAGCAGCCGATTCAGCCCCTTCCGATTCCATGCCCCAACTCTGGATCTGTTCGGAGACGACCCTCCTGTTAACTTCGTTGTCGTCAACAATCAGAACTCGCATTCCTGTAACGTCGGCCATGATCATTGGTGACGGCGCTTCCGAGACGGGCAATGGGAGCGTAAACCAGAACGTGGACCCCACACCTTCCTCGCTGTCAACGTTCATTTCTCCACCCATTATTTCGATCAACTGCCTGGAGATTGCCAGACCCAAACCGGTTCCCCCATATTTGCGGGTAGTGGAACCGTCAGCCTGGCTGAATGCCTGAAATAGCCTCCCCCTCCCCTCTTTCGAAATTCCGATACCGGTATCTTTGACCGATACTTTGTAATGTGCAATCCCCGCAATTTCTTCGCCATCAATTTCAACCAGGACATGTCCTTCCTTTGTGAACTTGATAGCGTTGCCAATCAGGTTCATCAGTACCTGTCGTAGCCTCCCAGGGTCTCCTACAACATTGCGAGGCACTCCAGGTTTGAACCTCATCATGATTTCAAGATTTTTCTCTTCGCATTTTGGAGCGAGCAAGGTAAGGAGCTCTGAAATAGCACTTTGAAAGTCGAACGGGATCGGTTCGACATCCAGTTTCCCAGCTTCGATCTTGGAAAAATCCAGGATGTCGTTGATAATCGTCAGGAGCGAATTCCCGGATGACATGATCGTTTCGGCAAAGTCCTTTTGCTCCTCGGTTAGATCAGTTTCCAGGAGAAGTTGAGTCATTCCCAGAACGCCGTTCATCGGTGTGCGAATTTCGTGGCTCATGGTTGCGAGAAAATCGCCCTTGGCCTTCGTGGCTATTTGAGCGTCGGCCAGTGCGGCCTGGAGAAGTTCTGATTGTTCCCGCAGATCTTGCGCCTGGAGGTCTAATTTCGCCTGGGTGTCTTCTAGGTTTTTGACATATCCCTGGAGGCGGATCTCGGCTTCTTTGCGCTCGGTGATGTCACTATCTGATCCAACCATCCTCAGAGCATCGCCCGTTTCACTCCATGCGACCACCTTGCCCCGGTCCAGATTGTGGCGGTAAGTGCCGTCTTTCTTCCGCAACCGGTTCTCACATTCATATGATGTGGTCTTGCCGGCAAAGTGGTCCTCCAGCATGGCATGGGTTCTGTCCCAATCGTCCGGGTGAACCAGTTCTTTCCAGGTATCAATGTGCCCTCTAATCTCCGGCGGGTCGTATCCGAGGGTCCGCGCCCATTGGTCGCTGAAAAGGACTTTTCCGGTTTTGATATCCCAATCCCAAACACCGTCAGCGGTAGATTCAAGTGCCCAGCCAAGCCTATCTTTGCTGCGGGCCAGTTCTTCTCCCTGTTCGATTCGGTCCAATGCACCGCTAAGTGTTTGCGCGGCTGTGTTGAGAAACATCTTGTGTTGTTCTGACTCGCGGGCTCCGCTCGAGAGATATAGCACGACTACGGCTTTGACGCGGCCTCCCACTTTAAGTGGAATATTGTAGTGTCCGTGAGGTTTCATTCCCTTATAACGAGTCTCATGCCTTCTGTCCACGTGGGAAGCAAATTGAATTTTTCCAGTTGCCGCCGCCCGCCCGCACAGGCAGTGCCCGGGAGACACGGTTGCGCAACCAATTTGGAGTTGCTGGGGAAAATCCTTGGACACGCGCAACTGGAGCAATCCCGCCGCATTGGTAGAAAAGCCTGCACCCTCTGTGCCGGACCCCAGGAAATCCATTTCCGTCAGCACATGGACTGCGCCGTAGAGAAGTTCATCGCAGGTAGAAGCCGAAGCGGCCATTTCACTTACCTGATGCAGGGCGTTCCTTGCCGACACATCGCTGCGGAGTTTTTCCGCCGTTCTTATCTCATCGCGGATCTGGCGGCCGACGACCACGAGCACTCCACCGGTCAGAGCAAGCACCAAGAAAGTCGCCAGGACGGCGTTGATGAACGCCTCTCGATAACTGGCGACGATTTCAGTAGTAACATCCCCGAGATCGGTACTAAGGTAGATTTCAACCGCCCTCAAACTATTGGTGTACTCGGCGGAGGTGCGGAACCATTCATTCGCCGAAAGGTCTGCGAAGCGTTGCTCCAGCACCGAGTTCCGCAAAGCCAGGAAATTTTCCCGCGAGTCCGACACTCCGAGGTCAAAAAAATGCACTGAAGCATCATCGGCGAAGAACCTGAACCCCTCCTCATTTTCATCTTGAAACCGTATGTAGGAGCGGTGGACGGCCCGAGCTTCATCGTTCATCTGCCGGTCGACGATGGCAGGGGCGATCAACGCACGCTCTCGCCCGACGAACTCCTTCAGCCACAAGGTTTTTGAAAGTGCGTCAACCCGGTGGATCAGTTCAGGTTCTTCGATGTGGGCTCCGATCCGGTCGAACGCAACCAGAAATCGCTCCAATATCCGGCTAAACCCTTCCGTCGCGCTCGCAGAGTACCGATTTACCTCGGACCGGAGAAGGGCGACCGAATCCCCGGTTTGGAGAAGAAGTCTCAGGTGATCGGTTCCAAGCGGCGCCAGGATGGCCGTCTGTCGTTCATCGAGGGACGCCACTCCGAGTAACCCTTCGTCAACAAGCTCGCGACGGTTGCGCAACTCAGAGGAATATTCGGTACCGTTGGTGACGGCAAAGACTGCGGAGAGCGCTCGCTCGAATTGAAGATCGTGAACGAGTCCCGCCAATTGCCGGACTAAAAGGACCTCGTTCCTTACACCGTTTGCTTCGCGGCGGCGGTTCGCGGCATCAAGCATGGAAGAGATGGAGTAATCCAACAACCCGAGGGTTGGTACCAGGGCTGCGAGGAACACCGGCACGACCCGCGCAATCAGTCCCCTGTTAACCTGGGACCGGAATCTTCCGCCAATCTTGCTATGGAATGACTGCCGTTCTTGGTCGGACACGTACGATCTCCCGGAAAAACGAACTAGGGGGCTTCGCCCAGAAATAACATTGGCATGGTAGACACGAATCGCAAGCGACCCGGGAGAAGAACAAACAGCTTAACCAGGACCTTTGTCAGTGACGTCGCCGTTCTCCCCGACCCCCAACCTTCGTGGAGCAAACGCCACCAGCGTAGATTCGGGGAGTCAGATAGCGTAAATCTCCTCGACAGTTTGCCAGCGGTCGTCGGGGTTCGTAACAAGGCACTTTGAGATTACCGCAGCAAATTCCGCCGAGACATCGGGGTTAAGGGTCCTGACATCAGGCACGCCATCGGTAAAACGACGTGCAACAATTTCCAGGGTGGACCCGCCAGCAAAGGGAGTTTTTCCTGTCAGCATTTCAAAGGTCATTATTCCGAGGCTGTAAATGTCTGTCCGTCCATCAATGAGCTTATCTCCCGCCGCCTGCTCGGGGCTCATGTACTCCGCACTCCCGATCCTTTGTCCGGTCATGGTAAGGCTGGCGAGCCCGGTGGCGAGACCTTTGGCGATCCCAAAATCCAATATCAGCGCGCTGCCGTCGTTTTTGAGCATGACGTTGGCCGGTTTGATGTCCCGATGGACCACCTTTCGCGCATGGGCATGTGCGAGGCCGCGGGCGATTTGATAGAAGAGATCCTCGGCCAGCTTTACCGGCAACGTGCCTTCACGTTTGAGCCTTTCTCGTAGCGAAACCCCCCGGACTCGTTGCATGGCGTAGTAAACCAGACCTTCCCCCTCTCCCGAGAAGGCAGCATTGAGGATCCCATGGTGATCGAGTGTTGCAGCGATTTCTGCCTCTCTTCGAAATCTCTCCACCACCTCGGGGCTCGTCATCAATTCGGGGTGCATGACTTTGACCGCCAGATACCGGTCATTCTTGCTATCTCGCACCGTGTAAACGACTGCAAAGCCACCCCGTCCGAGCTCTCCCATCACAGAAAAGTCCCGCCCAAGCGCCCTACCTAACCTGGGAGGAACCGGTCCTCGTTCGACGATCAACGAGCCAAGCTTGGCGCCACACTTGGAGCAAAACTGTGCCCCCGGGTGGTTGCTGGGGGTACCACATTTACCGCAGTTGATAATCTTCCTCCTCACTTCTACTTGAATCCGCTGAACGAAACATGGAGGTTTCTCGGAAGATCGCAAGGAATGCTTGAGGAGAACATGCGAATTGCATTAATCGCCGATGTGCACGGCAACCGATGGGCATTAGAAGCAGTACTGGAAGACATTGAAAAGCGAAGGTGTGACGTCGTGCTAAACCTGGGCGACTGTGTATATGGGCCGTTGGACCCATCCGGCACTGCCGCGCTATTAATGAATCTCGACGCCCCTACGATACGCGGCAACCAGGACCGCATTTTAACAACACCGGTCGCGGAACAGACGGAAAATTCGACACTGGCCTTTGTGACGGCGGAATTGACTGCCGATCAAATCGCCTGGTTTGGCTGGTTGAGACCAACGCTCACGCACGGAGATGTTTTCCTCTGTCACGGTACACCCGAATCCGATACGACCTACCTTCTTGAGGACATCTCCAGTGGCAATGCGACACTTCGTGAGGACTCATTGATTCGCGCGGAGCTGGAGAGCATCACGTCTTCTGTTGTGGCGTGCGGGCACACCCATCTGCAACGGGTCGTGGTCCTCTCCGACGGTCGACTTTGTGTCAACCCTGGCAGCGTGGGGCTTCCCGCATATAGCGACGATCAGGGCGGACCACATGTTATGGAAAGCGGTTCGCCGCACGCTCGCTATTGCGTCCTTGATCGGTCCGACCGTGGGTGGGACGCTTCCGGAGTTGCGTTAGCTTACGATTGGGAGACCGCCGCTTACCACGCTGAACTGAACGACCGTCCGGATTGGGCCAACTGGATTAGGAACGGTCGTAACTAGTCTGTAAGCTCTGCGATCACGGGGGCGTGATCGGAAGGCTGCTTGCCTTTCCTCTCGTCACGGTCTACCCTGGCGGATTTGCAACGGACTGCCATCGCACCCGTACCCAGGATATGGTCAATCCTCAAACCGTTGTTCTTCGGGAACCCCAACATCCGGTAATCCCACCAGGTAAGCGGCCCTTCAACACCAGGATTTTTTTCCCGAAGCAAGTCGTCGAACCCCCAGTCTATGATCTCGGCAAGAGCTGCGCGAGCTTTTTCATGGCACAAAACGCTATCTCCCCAGACATCAGGCATCGCAACGTCTTCGTCGGTGGGTGCGACGTTAAAATCTCCGCACACGATGAGGTTGTCCGACGGGCGCCAGTTGGCGTCAATGTATTGACCCAGTCGTTCGTACCAGGCCAGTTTGTAATCCCATTTTTCGGAACCCACCTGACTTCCATTGGGAACGTACACGCTCACAACATCCATGCCGGCTACAGAAACCTTGATGGTGCGGGCCTGCGGATCGTCCACATCGTCTCCGAACCCCTTCACTATCGCAGTCGGTTGCTCAAGAGAAAGAATGGCCACCCCATTGTAAGTCTTCTGACCGAAGACAGCCGAATGGTACCCGACATCCTTAACCGGTTCCGCAGGAAAATGGTCGTCCGGGACCTTTAATTCCTGAAGACAGACGACATCCGGGCGCTCTCTTGCGAGAAAAGCCAGCAAACGCTCCAGGCGCACACGTATCGAATTCACATTCCAGGTCACGATCTTCATGCTGGCAATTAAAGCAGAGTTGCCGGATTGAGGAAAGTGCCCATTCTGAGAACCATTTGACTACCACACCACGAGGAGACAAATTCCGTCGATGAACCAACCAGTCCTTCAAGATGACGAGGTCGATGTCCATGGCATAACAGACATCGGCAAACGCCGAAAAACTAACCAGGATCACTTCCTGATTTCGTCCCTTCACAAAACGCTCGTCGTACACGGGACCAGTTTGCCCGAGGACCATCCACTCGATCTAATGAGTCGGGCCATTGGCTATTTTCTGGTGGTCGCTGACGGGGTCGGTGGGTCCGGTGGGGGAGAAGAAGCAAGCGAGATGACCCTCCACACGCTCGCGGATTACGTAACCCGGACGATGAAATGCTACTACGCACGCGACGTGGACGAGGAACAGGCGTTCCTGTTGGAACTGGCGGACTCAGTCAACGAAATCCACGCGGCTGTGGTGGAAGAAGGAAATAGCGAACACGGTGTCAAAGGCATGGCCTCGACGCTCACCATGGCCATCGTCGTCTGGCCCAAAGCCTACATCGTGCAGGTAGGTGACAGCAGGTGTTATCAGCTCCGGGATGGCGAACTTCGCCAGGTCACTCGCGATCAAACCTTTGCCCAGGACCTGGCTGCTACCGGGGCGATTACCCCTGAACAGGCCGAGCAGTCACACCTGAACAACATCCTCTCCAGCGCAGTGGGCGGTCCAGAAGCGAAGCCGGATATTACCATCCTGGACCTTCAGTTCGATGACACCTTGATGATTTGCAGCGATGGCCTCACCAAACACGTATCTGACGAAGCAATCGCTGCGAGCCTTGCATCCAAGGATTCCTCGGCCGTGATTTGCCGTGATTTGATTGACCAGGCCCTCGACGGCGGTGGAACGGACAATGTTACCGTCGTGGTCGGAAGATCCAAGAGGCGTTGACCTCGCTGGCCGAGGCTCCACCACCAAACCACACCATCCGTGGGGCCTTCGGGCCACTGATCAAACTAGCTCTCCCGGTGGTTACAGTCGCGCTGGGCATGAGACTGATGGGAATCGTCGACGCTATCATGGTCGGCAGGATTTCTTCCACCGCGTTGGCTTCCGTGGCACTGGGCGATTTTTATTTTTTTTCAGTGACCGTTTTCGGAATGGGCACCGTGATGGCCCTCGACCCGTTAATCTCCCAGGCCGTTGGAGCTAAAGACACCGAAGCCATCACAATCGGCGTTCAACGCGGGTTGGTTCTGGCACTTTTGCTTGGTGGGGTTTCTTCTCTGATACTTATTCCCGCCACGCCAATCTTCAGACTCCTGGGCCAACCGGCTGAAGTTATCCCCATAGCCGGTAGCTACGTCCGCGCCACAATCGCGGGTACTATACCGCTGATACTCTTTTATGCCCTTCGGCAAATCCTCCAGGCAATGGGAAAAGTCGCGCCCATCGTCGGTGTCATAGTCTTGAGTAACCTGGCCAACGTATTCCTCAACTGGGTCTTCATTTACGGGAATCTCGGGTTTCCGGAGCTAGGAGCGGTAGGATCCGGTTGGGCCAGCAGCGTCAGCCGCACTCTGCTGGGGCTCGGACTGATAGCGCTGGCGTGGCGGGAGTTGAGCCCGCATCTGGTGCCCTTACGAAGAAGAGCACTGGCACTTCGCCCGCTGCAGCAGATGTTGGCCATTGGCGCTCCAATCGGTGGACACATCCAGCTGGAATTCGGGGCGTTCGGAGTAATCGCCCTTATGACCGGTTGGATGGGAGCCGACCAGATGGCAGCGCACCAGATCGCTATTACCCTTGCCTCACTGACCTTCATGGTCCCGGTAGGAATCGCCGCAGCGGGGACCGTACTCACAGGTAGGGCTATCGGTGGCAGGGATATGCCGGCAGCCCGCGCTTCGGCAAGCGCCGCGTTAATAGCAGGTGTCAGTTTCATGGGAATCAGCGCGTCCCTTATGCTGGCGCTGCCTGATTTTCTGGCGGGAGTCTATACGACAGATTCTGCCGTGCTTGCTTTCGCGACAAGTCTCATTCCGATCGCCGGCTTCTTTCAAGTATTCGACGGTGTTCAGGTTGTCGCGGTCGGCGTACTTCGCGGTGCCGGAGACACCAGAGTCCCGATGTTGATAGCGATCCTCGGTTTCTGGATACTCGGGTTGCCAGTTAGCGTGTACCTGGGTTTTCAAAGGGACCTGGGGCCGGTCGGTTTGTGGTGGGGTTTGGTCGTGGGTCTTGCAGTGGTTTCGGTGTTCCTCATGGCCCGAGTCCGAAACCGGTTTGCTCGAGACATTGGTCGCCTGCAGGTCGATAATTAAGGGAAAACCTGACAATATTCTGACACACTTTCGAAACCGAGATAATGCCCGAAACGTTAGTCTAGTACCATGAAACCAAGAACGTCCGCGAGCCTGCTCTGGCTCATCCCCGCAGCTATCTGGACGGTGTTCCCGATGACGGGAGCTTCGCAGGATACGGAAAACCCTTCAAACGGTTTACGCCTCGTCGCTGATACCGCAGCATCATCGATCGACTTCTCGGTTCGTTTCATGGGTTTGAGCAGGGTGACGGGGACATTTCACCAATTCGCCGGAACGGTGCTTCTCAACGAGTCCGATTTCGAAGAATCGGCGGTAGAGTTTTCGGTTTCAGTGGGGAGTATCGACACTGAGAACCATTTTCGTGACGATGATTTGAGCCAAAATTGGTTTGAAATGGCCCCATACCCAGAATCCGTATTCCGGAGTGATTCAATCCGCGCGAATGGAAACGGTTGGATTGTGCACGGCCCCCTTACGATCAAGAATGTAACGAGGCAAATCGCGATTCCCGTAACCGTGACTCAACGCCGGGGAGCTGGCCGCCTACACACCTTGGAAGTATCCGGAGATTTCACAATAGACCGCATGGTGTACGGAGTAGATGACGACCCGACGTCTAATTCATTTTTTGACGCATCAAAAATGATCGTCGGCGACAACGTGAAAGTAATTTTGCTACTGTTACTAAGAGTCACCGAAGAACATCTTTAGTGCGGATATGGGAGCGGCGGGAGTGTTTTTCAGACCGCTTCGGTACGCCGTGCCTCCTGCCATTCTCGAACCGCAGAAGTCAGAGCCGCTGCGGATCCCGCCAGCAGCGCCGGGAAGATACCGACCAACAGGAATAATACCACTGGCGCGAGCCCCATTACAGCGCCAAGCGTCGCCGCAAACTTACCTACCTCACCTCTAGTCGCTGTACCGATAAGAAGGACCCACCAACCGATAGACGCAGCCACGGCTGTGTTAATAATCGGCTTTCGGCCGATGAGAAACCAACCGCAAACACCTCCGACCGCGGCAACCGAGTACCACTCGAAAAGCAAACTCCCCACTACGAAAGCTATCGCCCACGATAGGATCAACTTGACACTCATCGTCCCGCCTCAAGGAGAACCGTCGCTATCGTCCTCTCACGCGGAAGGTCGTCGGGGGTGCGTGGAAAAAGGACCTCATCTAACTGTCCGTTGGACCACTGCTGAATCCGATCATCGTAAAATAAAGACATCGGATTCCCCGACTGGCCTCCCGGGTAGGTAACCTGGGCCCTGACCTCGGAGCCCATCTCGACAACCATTCGCCATGACGGCCCGTGCTTTCCCGACCTGGACCACGCGCCGAGCGTCCCAATTCCGGCCTGGACCGGAATTCCGAATCGCGAAAGCGGGGGCGCACGAATCAGATGTTCAATATTCGCGTGCCCGACGTTCTCCCACCTCCAGCCTTCGCCAATCTCCCCGTATCGTGCCACGGCATCTGCATATGCCCAACCCATGGCCCGCACGATAAGCTGGTCGCGGTTTTCTATCTCTTGAGTTTCCTTGTTGTCCCACCATTGGTTGTCCGAATCGTGCATTAGCGACCAGAGCAAGACATCACCCGGAGTATCCACCCGCCTCGAATCGCCATCAGCGATCAGTTCATCCCAGGTTAACGCGGTGAGACGATCCATTGTCCACTCAAAAACAACGGCCGCCTTCGAATCGGGAGTGTATCTCCCGTCCCATTCCCGCAGCAGGGTGCGAGCGCGTGCGGCGTTTTCGTTTTCTCCGTATGCGCCGGCCTCTGTGAGAAACGGCAGAAAAAATTCAGCCCGAGCGCTTCCAGGATCTGTCTGGTATGCCCTCATGTCCTCTGCCGTTACGGAATCGTTCGCGCGGAGCAACTGGTTTATCCGAATAGCACGCCAGGGTGACGTCCAATCAGCACCCAGGAAAGTGGGGTTCGTACCCGGATCCACCGGTTCCTGGTTGGCCGAGGCGAGGAAACCCTGTTCCGGATTGACGGCCCCCGGATATGCCAGGAACTCCCACTCGCCCGTCCAATCGCTTTCACTCGTGGTACCATCCCGCACGACGAGTCCATTCCCGTCATCGGGACGTACGGGATACCATCCGAACGAATAGAGGGAGATGTTCCCGTCAGTGTCGGCCGCCACGCCGTTTTGGGCTGGTGCCCTGAACGTCCTCATCGCGGTTCGCCATTCTCCCACATTGGTAGCCCGGGAAACGCCATCGAGCGCTAAGATTTCTCCGGCCGTTTCCAGGACCGTCCAACGCATCGAAAGACTGCGGCCGCCGACCTGCCGGATGGGGCCGCGGTGAGTCGAGTATATAGTGTCCTCGGCAAGGACGTTGCCCCGCTTGCCAAGGTATCGCTCCACACGGACATCAAGATCTCGCCACTGACCGTCGAGCATGTACCGGGTCGGGCGTTCCGGGTCATCAAGGCTCTCGTCATAAAAATCCATCACGTCGGCGCCGGTGTTGGTAAAACTCCATGACAGATTCCGATTGAAGCCAATGACGATACCTGGTACCCCCGGAAACGTGACTCCGTAAACATCAATTTCTCCGGGTACGACCATATGCGCTTCATACCAGATTGACGGAAGCGTGAGATCAAGGTGAGGATCCCCGGCGAGCAAAGCGTTTCCAGATTCGGTGCGCGACCCGGCGACGACCCAGTTGTTGCTTGCTTCGACCGGACGATCTGGCACAGAGGGATCTGCGAAGAGCATCGCGTTTATGGCGCCCACAGCCGCCAACTCGGCCGGGCCCCCTGGAACCGGAGGAGGAATTGGGGCCAGATCGTAACGCGGACCGTCCTCACCGTTCGGTTGGATGGGCTCCTGCAACAGCGAATGAACCGGGAACAGGGCCGCTGCGGCATCTTCACCTACCAGGGCGATCACCTGCTCTCGGCGAAGATCATGCGCGTAGCCCGCAAGGGTCAGACCCATCTGGCGGAGAAGAAAAGCCGTGTGAACCGCCTCCCACCTGGCAGGGGCGCTCCCAAGAAGGTGATACTCGAGCGGTAACTCTGTATCTGGCATCTCGTCAATCCAGGCATTGACCCCTTCGGCATACTCGTCCAACCGAGTCCTCGTAAAACCGGTCGGGTCAAGTTCCCCGAACATACGCTCGGCGGATGCGGCCATCCCGAGGCGGCGAGCATTTTGATCAATTCCCAACGCCGCCCTACCCACCAGTTCAGTGAGAGTACCTGCCGTAGCTCTGGTCTGGAGCTCCATCTGGAACAGCCTGTCCCGGGCGACGATATACCCCAGGGCACGCACCGCATCGGCAGTTGTAGCCGCAAAAATATGAGGCACCGCGCGGTCATCGAAAACGACCCGGACGGGTCCGTCCAGCGACGAAATCTTCGTGTTCAGATCAACCGGGTCGGGAGTGACAGCCACCTGCCACACGCCCCGCACGGGATCAAGGAGATTCCCCAATGGAGGGACGGGCGACACGCCAAAGGCTCCGGCCCACGCAAGCGCGCCGAGTGCCGTTGCTCCGAGAGATCCGCGTAGCGTTCGAGCTACGGATTTCTTCAATTGACGCCGTGCAGGTCGGCCGAGGTAACGCGTACCCCCCCGTCATCTCCGGGCAACGTCCAGGCGAAGAACAACTTGTCCCCTGCTCTCGCAACCACAGGGAAACCACTTGCCCGCGATGCCGATGTTTCAGCGATCGTCCATGGGTCACTGGACTCACCTGTTGAGCTGATCAGGCGACCTCTCACAAGTCCCACCTCGTCCTGATGGTTCAAATAAGTAACCAGAGCGAGGTCTGACGAAAGTAGGTTAACGTCTACCCGCCCGAGCGTGGGACCCTGGTCGATGCGGAAGGCTTCTCCGAAAGTCCGGCCACGATCGCTCGAAAAAGCCACCTGAACCAGAGGCTTCTGGTCGGGTGCTGAATACCATGCGATTGCTGTTAAACCGTTGAGGGTGGACAGCGCGGGTCCGTTCACCGGACAACCCGGATAGTGCCAATTGTCGTTTCCGACGTGGACCGGTTCGCTCCACTCGCCGTTGGAAATACGGCGCACCGCAATATCCCTTATCTCTTCGTCAGACCTATCGCGGTAGGCAATCAGGAGGGCGTCTGAAACGGCGACCATGGAAGTATTGCAACAGTCGCAAACTTTCTGATCAACAAGCACATCGCGCCCCGCAACGCCATGGGGATCGAATGTGGTGAAACGCAGGCTCATCGGTCCCTCGTCAACAGTTTGTCGCCCGTCGAGCCACACGGCTCCCACATGGTCACCCAATGCCGCCATGGAGACGAAACCGTGTTCGCTAAGGGTCTCGTCTCGATGCGGTGTAAACGGTTCGCTCCAGGTAGCTCCCCGGTCGTTAGACACCTTCACTTTCACGCCATAGGCATAAGTGTCGGGGCCCAATTTTTCTAACCAATGGGCCGCCCAGCTGCCATCGGAAAATTCGACCATTGAAGGGACATCGGCCCAGTTGATGAAAAACGGTCGGCCAGAGACGATAGTCGACGGATTCGACCATCCGTCCTCGCCGCGAATAGCGAATTTCAAAGCATGTCCTTCGTCAGCGGGCTCGTGCCAGCTCAAAACGACATCTCCGCTCTGCGTAACCATCATGCCCGGTTCGCCACTTCCCGCGGGCAACTCCAACTCAATTTCGTCCATCGCAATGCGCGGACCTGCTTCACATCCGAAAAATCCTATCGCCGCGGCCAGTGGTGCAAACCTTTTTATAACCACTTTTAGTTCGGCCATAACCATCCAAAGAACCCGCCGGTAATAAGTCCGTAAGCCAGAGCATCCAGGAGAACCTTGAACGTGTGAGCCCGCGAGTGGCCAAACCAGACCATGTCCTGTACCGACGAGGCTCCATAGGCCAGAAACGCTATTGTGCTGGTGAAGCGGAACACCTGCCTGTAATCTGTCCCAACCGCCAGCGTCCGACTAGCCAGATATCCCACGGTAAGCGACACAACGAGTTGGAAAATAAACATTGCTAAGATCCTCCCGCCCATCGCCGGGACACCGGGATTCTGGACGTAGAAAAACCCCACGGGCCCTTGGTCAAATCCTTTTTTGACATCGGGGTCTTGCAGATCCTTCGGATCGGGCGCATAAGGAATCGCATACTGGCCCGGCCCCACGTTGTGGTCGCGCATCAGTTTTTGGATCTGATCCTGCCCGGGAATTCCGGACCAATCCGCCTTATGGTGGGGCAAAAGAGTCCAGACTATAAAACTGGCGACAAATACAGCCACTGCCGATAATACGATGGGGATCCAAATAGCCATCAAAGATACGGTCATCGCAAATTCTCCTAAAACACGGGACGCAGCCAAATTACCCGAGTTTACACGATACGCCAATGGCCTTAACGCCTTGAAATAGCCATCCGGCCTGCTAACATACGGTCCATGAAACCGATTAGCATAAAAATAAAGCCGACCGACAGGGCTTCCTGCGACTTTATCGTTGAAGAACGCCTTATGGAAGGTGAAAACCGATTCACCCGATCCGAAGGCCCTTACGGCCATGAAACCGTCGACGCAATACTCGGCCTGCCCGGCGTTGACGAGGTGGTGATTGCTGGCGACACGATAACTGTCAAAAAAGACGATGACCGCGAATGGAGAGAACTCGAGGAGCCGATAGCATACGCGATCCAGCTCGCAATCGCGCCGCAGTCTCAGATGGGCGGTGTCGGCAATAGTTCAGAGATAGACGAAGACGCACTGTTCGACCAGATTGAGGATTTCTTCGACAAAGAGGTCAATCCATCGATAGCCAGCCACTCCGGAAAGGTGGAGTTGATCGACATTCAAGACCGTACATTAATCGTCCGGATGATGGGTGGATGCCAGGGATGCGGCATGGCCAACGTGACTCTCAAACAGGGCATCGAAGCCAACGTAACTAAAATTTGGCCTATGATCGAAGGCATCAGGGATGTTACTGACCACGCTTCAGGCACGAACCCCTACTACAAATCAGAAGCTAAATAATTCCGATTTGTGGACGTGATCTGTTGCAAAACCCCTCTACACCGGGTGGGACACGCTCCGCACAAGACTCAACAACTCGGTAAGCTCATAGGGCTTACCAAGCACCGGCCGCCCGGTCGTCTCAAGGAACTCATGAGTTTCGGGGTCATCCGCAAAACCGGTAACCCAGATGATTCGTCCGGCAGCTTTAGCGTAATCCTCCTGGATCTGTTCAAAAAACTTCCTGCCATCCAGAAAGGGAAGCCTGAAATCGCAGATAATTGCGTCGAAATCTTTTTGTCCCAACTCGGCGAATGCCGCCAATCCGTTGTCCACTGATGTGACGGCGTAACTGGCACGTTCGAGCGCAAGTGTCAGAGCCCGTACAACAGAAGGATCGTCATCCACTATCAATACATTCATCGAAATCGACCACGTTTTGAAGTTGTAGAATAAGAAAGATATATCAATTTGACTGGCGTCCGCCGTTAGCGCCAGCACCCTGGGCACCAATCTTGACCCCGTCCGCGGCCCTAGATAGGTTCCTTTGCTCCAAAACAATCAGGCCCTGGTGGTGGAATTGGTAGACACGCTGTCTTGAGGGGGCAGTGGAGAGATCCGTTCCGGTTCGAGTCCGGACCAGGGCATGTTGTTTGGCCGCCGTAGCTCAGTGGTAGAGCTCTCGATTCGTAATCGAGTGGTCATCGGTTCAATCCCGATCGGCGGCTCTCTATTTATCCCCTTTTACGAATCATTTTCACCGGTTTGTCTCCCTTGTAATTCGTGGCGCCTGTGTGGCGTTTCCACTATCCATCGTTGCGGCCACACCTACTAAGGACTCTTTTGGTTCTCGACTCGGGAAAAGCGTATCCACGGGGTATCAACGAAAGGTCAAACTGAGGGCTCGCGTATTTCATTTGTGAAGAAATCCTACTGCAATATCCACATACCTTTTGGGATCTAAGTATCTCTATTTGTTAAGAATTGTGCCAACCTATAAGACAGTGGAAACCATGATTACGCTAGACCCACCGGTAGGGACTCCCGGGCCAGAGGCAGTCGCGACTGGCTTCAGGTTAGCATTTGACGATTACCGCGAATTACCACGACACTGCGATAGCCACGAGTGCGATAAGCGCGTAATGCGGCTTTAAGAGCTCGTTGTCGCAAATTGGTCGAGTTTTGTCGCAAAATTGCTCTGGCGCCTCAAACGTCGCGAGGACACCGTTCCTGATGGTTTCGCCACTTCCTAAGACATTGGCCTACAATTCCTACGAAGACTTGCCCAAGGAGTGTGAGCACGGAAAGCCGATAACCGGATCCAAATTCGTTTACCAGGCCTGCGGCATCAGTCTCACGACCGTGCTTTACTGCTGCAACCCTGACTGCAACAGATTGGTCCGGCGCAGCCCTGAGGATCAGCCCGGTGGATGACAAGCGCCTTGCGGGTGTGTCCGTCGTCGCGATCGCTACCATCGGTTGCGGAGTTCTGGGCGCAAAATTGGGACACTCCCTCGGAGTATATTGGATGATCGGTTTCTTGGCAGGAGCTGTCGCCGGTTTCGTTTCCGGAGCCACGTTGGTTTCCGCATCAGGGCTTACCAAGTAGAAGCCGGGGCGGTTGTTGAGGAAGACCACGGGGTCTGGAAGCCCGCCGGGCCGAGTTCATCGAAAAGCCCCAAAGCTTGCCAGTCGACGATGAGTGGAGGCAAAATTTGACGAAACATTGTCACAGATCGTTGAGGAGGCCTGGAAGAAACCGGTCGCACATGAAAAAGCACAAGACCGGATGGCTGGCGTTAGTGCGTTAGGCTTTCTCTCGGGCCTCGTCTCTCTCATGGTTTTCGCGATAAAGAATCTTTCGTTCTGAATCCGTGCGGGGGTGCCGAAGCATCGGTTCGACCCCGATCGGCGGCTCTCTTACCATAGGTCCTTTCACCCGTTTACAACCTTTTTGTTACCGCCTGCCCCATCTGGTCTCCAAAATAAGAACTCCCGTTGCGCCACCCGGGTACTGGATCGGAACACGCGAAACGAGCCAAGGACGTTTCGTCTGTTCGGTAGCCTTTCCAAAACAGGGCTGTCGGTCGGACCCTCAACCTCCAAGAGGGTCCGACATCCTCCCCACCGCACAACCGCTTTGCTTTACTTAAACGGAACGCGGGGTTTCCTTCAAGAAATGGAAGGGCGCCTGTATTTTTTCATGGGGAAACCATGGCCAACATTTTGATTGTAGATGACAAGCGAGATATCCGTTTGCTCATGAAGGATATTCTCGAGGTGGCGGGGCATTCGATTGCCCATTTTTCCGACGGGAACGAGGCTATCAAAACCGTGACCGATGGCGCATATGAAATCGCGTTCGTGGATCTTTTCATGCCGGAAATTGACGGGCTCGAATTGATCCCGCGACTGGCCCGAGCGGACCTTTCCATGAGAATCGTAGCCATGTCGGGCGGAGCGTTGACCGTCGAAGCTGCAGCTCTGTTCAATGCCGCCGAAACGTTCGGGGCTGCCACCACCCTCGAAAAACCGTTTAGCGTAGCCCAACTGCGGGAACTGGTGGACGGCCTACTGTCCTGACGGCCGGGTACGCTTAGATTTTGAGGATTATCCTGGCTACTGTGAAGTAGATAATCAGGCCGGTTGCATCAACCAGCGTGGTGACGAGCGGAGCCGAAACGACAGCGGGGTCAAGACGCAGGGCTTGCACAACCACTGGCAAAACTGCTCCGACGAGGTTCGCCATAAAAACCACGATCACCATAGTCACGCCGAGGACCACGGCCACTTCCGTTCCTCCACCGGGGTCAAAGAACCCCCAGAGGGCCAACACGGCTGCCAGGACAATCCCCAACAACAAGCCCACGAAAGTTTCTTTGAGTACGACACGGCCCCAATCCCGGGCCCGCAACTCCCCGGTCGAAAGCGACCGAATTATTAGCATCGCGGATTGAGTCCCGGTATTCCCCGCCGCACCCATCAAAAGAGGGACAAAGAACACCAGCACAACCCTGGTCTGGAGAGTGGCTTCGAAGTGCTCCATGATTTTGGCGGTGAAAAGACCGGTCACCAATAAGATCATCAGCCAGCCAACCCTCCGGCGCCACAGAAATGCGACACCAGCGCGTGTGTATTCCATGTCTGCCGGAGCCACGGCCGCCAGCTTATGGATATCCTCGGTCGCCTCCTCTTCAATGACTTCCATCATATCGTCGGAAGTCACGATTCCCTTCATTCGCATCGCTGAGTCGACCACCGGAAGGGCACTTAACCCTCGCGCCTGCATCAAGCTGGCTACGTCTTCTTGATCGGTGTCTTCGAAAACGGTAACCGGCTCGGTTTCCATCAACGATTGGACCGATGCTCCCGGGCGAGCGCCAAACAATTCTCTAAAACTGACAATGCCCACCAGCCGAACGTCTTTTTCCAGAACGTATACGTAGCGCAACGTTTCAGGACGCTCCCGCAACTGGAGCCTCAGAGCCACGATCGCCTCGTCTACGGTCATCGAAGGCAACACATGAGCAAAATCCGGAGTCATCAAACCGCCGGCTTCGTCCTCCTCGTACCCGGCGAGTTTCTGGACCTCCGCCATCGCCTCCGGTGTCAATGATCGGAAGACATTGCGGCGAGCGCCCTCTTCCAGAGCCTGGAAAACGTCAGTGAGATCATCCGGAGCCAATAGCGACAGGTATTTTCCGCGGCGGTCGGACGGTAAATCAAGCAAAACGTCCGCCTGGTCCACCGACTCAAGGATCTCGAACAACTCCTGTCCGTGAGATTCAGACATGGCGGCAAACTCTGCTCGCTTCTCTGCGCGGGAGAGAAGCGGCCAGGCGGCTCGAAGTTCATCAAGGGGAAGGAGTTGCTCGTCTGTTTTATTCATAGGCTGGCCAGATTCTAGCCGTGGATCCGGTCCGCGACAACCCTCCACAAGTCAGGAAACTCCTGCCATGGCGTTCGCTGGCCATCACTTGACAAAGAAACTGGCAATGGCAAACTTGTTGCCCGTCAAGAATAGGGGAATCAAAATTCAATGTTTCATTCCAACGTGGAAAAAAGAGACCAATCGGATCGCAGGAATGATTCCGATAGAAGGGGCGAGCCGCGGCGTCAAAAGACCCGGAGAATTTCGATACAGGAAATGACGTTCGAGCGCCGAGCAGCTTCAGAACGAAGGGACGCAGAGAGAAGGGACGAACAGTCCCGGCGGCAAAAACCCCGCCGCGCCAGCGATGTTGGATGGGTTTTCTAGCTCCAAACCACAACAGAAAAAAAACGAACCGGCCGGTCATCCCCAGGGTGACCGGCCGGTTTCTTTTTTTACCTCTTTTCGACTTCTACGTAATCCCGCTTATCCTCCCCAAGGTAGATCTGCCTCGGTCTCACGATACGAAGATCGGGATCTACCAGACTTTCCTGCCATTGGGCTAACCAGCCGGGCGTCCGCCCGATCGCGAACAATACCGGGTACATCTCCACAGGGATCTTCATAGCCTCGTAGATAATGCCAGAATAGAAGTCGACGTTCGGATACAGTTTGTGCGAGATAAAGAAATCGTCTTCGAGTGCGATTCTCTCCAACTCCAGCGCGATGTCGATGAGCGGGTTACGACCAACCACATCAAACACCTCGAAGGCTACCTTTTTGATGAGTTGAGCCCGCGGATCGAAGTTCTTATAGACCCTATGTCCAAAGCCCATGAGCCGTATTTCACGGTTTTTGACTCGTTCGATGTACGCAGGAATGTTCTTCACATCCCCAATTTCGCGCAGCATACGAAGGACCATCTCATTGGCCCCGCCGTGTAGCGGACCGTAGAGGGCTGCCGCCGCGGCAGCCATGGCACTGTAGGGATCAACCCCACTAGATCCAACGGACCGCATGACGCTGGTAGAACAGTTTTGCTCGTGGTCTGCGTGGAGAATGAACAAGACGTCGAGAGCTTTTTCCAACACGGGGTCGGGCTCGTAAGTCACCTCGGTAGTCTTGAACATCATGTTCAAGAAATTGCCCGTGTAGGACAAATCGTTGTCCGGGTAGGCGTATTTCATTCCCTTCATATGGCGAAAAGCGAAAGCAGCCAGCGTAGGAGTCTTGGCAATGAGTCGATGGATCTGATGCTGGCGGCATTCAGAATCGTGTATGTCCTTCGCCTCCGTATAGAAAGTCGAAAGAGCTGCTATCGTCGACACGAATACTCCCATGGGGTGGGCGTCGTACCGGAAACCATCCATGAATTTTTTGACGTTTTCATGAATAAACGTGTGATGGGTTATGTCATATTCCCAATCAGAAAGTTCCTTCTTTTGCGGCAAATCTCCGTGCATCAACAGATACGCGGTTTCGAGGAATGAACCTTTTTCAGCCAACTGTTCAATGGGGTAACCGCGATACCGGAGAATTCCTTTGTCACCATCGATAACAGTGACGTTGCTCTTGCAGGATGCGGTATTGGTAAGACCGGGATCGTAGGTCATCAGACCGAAGTCATTTTCGTCGGTCTTTATCTGCCGCAATTCTAGAGCACGAATGGTGCCGTTTTCAACGGGGAGTTCGTAACTCTTTCCCGTGCGGTTGTCAGTAATGGTAATTGTATTTTCAGGCACGACGCCCATCTCCGTTCATGGTAGATTACGCCAGTGCCTCGAACGTCGAAAATGCAGAGGCCACTGGCGCTTTTTTATTGAGTTTAATCTAGATAGGGATTGAGTATAATTCCCTTAAGAACAATTTATGGAATCTTCACTCATTCCGATACTGCCCACTGATCAGATTTCAAGATCAGTTTCCCGGTTCATACACCACATTGGCAAGGAATGACCGGCAACGAAGCAATTCTTCGGGCCCTCGTTGGTGACATTACCGACGAAGAAACCGCAGCGATCGTCAATGCAGCCAACAGTACGCTGCTGGGTGGTGGCGGCGTCGACGGCGCCATACACAGGGCAGCAGGGCCTGAATTACTGAAGGAATGTCGCCTCCTGAGTGGCTGCCCCGCAGGGGAAGCACGAATAACTGACGCCTACAATCTCCGTGCTCGCAAGGTGATTCACACTGTGGGGCCGATTTGGCGAGGCGGCGACGACAACGAACCAGAGACTCTGGCGGAGTGTTATAGGAATTCGATCGACCTGGCGCAGAAGCACAATCTTGAGTCGATCTCCTTTCCGTGCATTAGCACCGGAGTTTACGGATATCCGGCAGCTGACGCAGCAAAAATTGCAGTCTCGGCAATCCGTACGGCGCTTCCACGGGCTCCCGCTGTTTATGAGGTGCATTTCGTATGTTTTTCTGAAGCCGCACTGGAATACTACCGCCGGGAATTGGGCGGGGATTTTTCAGACGTCTAGTTCGAAATTCACTTCGGCGGGTTTCAGGCATTCAGCTGTATCGTTGACCACTCGATTCACCAGGGGGCTCACCGGCTCCATTTCCATCTGGGATGAGGCGAACGGCACAAACATCTCCTTCACGCCATCACCAGCTTCGGAACGGTCCAACCACGCGTCCCAGGATCTCGTGGGCAGAATTACCGGCATGCGCGTGTGGACACCCTCCGTCAGAGAATTGCTTTTCGCGGTGACGATGGCACAGGAGATCACCTCACCGCCCTCCGAGTCAATCCATGTATCCCAAATACCAGCCATCGCAAAGGCGTTCCTGTTCTTGAGGCGGATGTGATAGGGCTGTTTGTAACCGGACACGGATTTCCACTCGAAGTAGCCGTCGGCCGGAACAATGCAGCGGCGCTGTTCAATACTTTCCTTGAACGAGGGTTTTTTGAATATGGTTTCCGAGCGGGCGTTGATCAGTGGAGGCCCTTCCATCGAAGCCGACCAGGAAGGGACCAAACCCCAACGAACCAGATCGAGAAACTTGAACTCAGGACCCTGCCGCACGATGGCAATCGGTTGAGTCGGAGCAATGTTGTAGCGCGGCTCGAACTCCGGCGTAACCAGAAGATCGAATCGTTCCCGCAACTCGTCGGGATCCACTGAGAGAGTAAAGCGACCGCACATAAAGAAGTTAGAGGTTGGAAGTGAGAAGTCAGAAGAAGAGTAGTGAAGCTAACGATTCACAATCTGAGGCATAAGTTCAGAGAACTGGCTAAGGACGATGAGGAAACGAAGGGTTACAGGTGCAATGGCACAAAAATCGAAGAATGTCGACGCGACGGATCGGGCGATAAAGCTCAAAGCAGCAGTGTGGGCGGGCGTCGGAGGGTTGATGGGCGGCGTACTGGGCATCGCGGTTGCGACCCGATCTCAAGTCACTGGCTCTCTGGCTTTCGTACTTTTCCTGGGCGGCATCATCACCGGCTTTTGCATCGTTTACTTTGGCTCATTGTACGTAACGTTCGGGACGGCAAGGACGATGGGCAACATTTATCACCCTCAAGGCCGAACAACGCCGCCGATTCGGGAATACTCAAGAGCCCGCACATTGACGAAACAGGGGAATTATGAGAGGGCGGCCGCGGCCTGGGAATTGAATGTTGCAGAGTATCCCGAGGACACGGTGCCTTACATGGAGTTGGGTCGGCTCTATCGCAACCAATTCAACGACTATGGACAATCGGTGTCATGGTACAGCCGGGCCGCGCAAAACTCAAATATCTCAGTCGGCCATCTGGTGCTTGTGACTCAGGAAATTGCCGAGATCTATCAGCACAAATTACATACTCCCGAAAAAGCTATCCCGTTTTTGGCAGAGCTAGTCCGCCGATACCCGGACGATCCGAACGTGGATGCGGCAAGAAAACAGCTTGCTGAACTACGAAAAGGGATCGAGAATGGATAGACGAATACGCGTTGGAGGCTCAGTACCGGCTGTGAGGTTTCTAGAGCGCCTTTATCCAGGTCGCCGTGGTTTCGGTTATTTCCGCCAACACATCGGTGTCAGTGCGCCCGGAACGTTTCAAAACCTTGAAGGAATGGTCAGCGCCCTCCACCCAGTGGACTACCGCATTTCGCAATGAGACTGTCACCTCCGACAAAAGCTCAGCAGTGGCGAGTTTGTCCCGTGTGCCCTGCACGAAAAGCATCGGCGGCCTCACTTCAGACAAATGCCCCGCCCGTTCCACACCCGGCTTCCCCAACGGGTGTAGTGGAAACCCGAGAAAAACCAGGCCCATCAAATTGGGCAACTCCCGCATAGAAGCCGCCCGAGACGCCATTCTACCTCCCATTGATTTACCGCCAGCCACGATCGGTAGATCAGACGCCAGGCCAAAAGCAGATACAACAGCTGCGGAAACAGTTTTAGTCAAAACGGAATGATGATCCGGTCGTTTTCGCCCATTCTCCATATAGGGGAATTGATATCGAAACGTCGCGACCCCGTGACGTGAGAGACCCTCGGCAACGGCTTGCATGAAAGAATGCCTAATACCCGCCCCTGCCCCGTGCCCCATCACAAACATATGACTGGCGTCGCCGGGCCTTAGCAGCAGCCCCGTAACTTCGTGTTTCCAGGGGTCGCCGTTTCCGCCGCTCCTTTTTCCGGTAACGGAAAACCGTATTTCCTGCTCTTTCAACGGATCATTTCTCCCAGTTTCTCGAGCGCGACCGTGAGATCAGGAATATCAGTCAACACTCCAACCGTGGGATCTTCGCCGAGCCCGTCCATTCTTTCCTCGAGGTTCTTGATCGTAAAACTTTCGATGCGAAGCTGCGAATTTACTTCATCCCAGCGCAACGGAGCCGACACGGAGGCACCCGGGAGCGGCCGTACGCAGTACGGTGAAGCTATCAAGCGTCCCTGACCATTTTGCAGGTAGTCTAAATACACCTTTCCATCCCTGCGCGTAACAGCGCGCGTAACAGTGGCGGTTTCGGGAAAACGCATCACAACCACCTGCGCGAGCAATTGGCCCAACATTCGTGATTGTTCATGCGTGAACTGCCGTCCCACAGGCACAAGCACGTGAATACCCGACGACCCGCTCGTCTTAGCATAACACGGCAAACCCGTTTCATCGCACAGTTCCTTCACGGCAAGCGCCATTTCCACCACATCCCCAAAAGGGGCACCTTTGGGATCCAGATCCAATACACACCAATCGGGGTGTTCCAGGTCGGAAACACGGCTGTGCCAGATGTGTAGTGGAATAGTGCCCATATTGGCGATGTACAAAAGGGTTTCTACGTCGTCGCACACGAAATACTCCAGTTCGCGCTCAGACCCATCACTCCAGATCCGCTCCCGCCGGACCCAGGCTGGTACAAAACCCGGCGCGTCCTTCTGATAAAACGACTTCCCGTCGATTCCGTCAGGGTACCTGGTCAAAACCAACGGCCTGTCTTTCAAAAAAGGTAAAAGCCACTCGGAAACTGCCCGATAGTAACCGATCAGGTCGCCTTTGGTGTAGCCTTCGGTCGGCCAGAATGTCTTCGTCAGGTTGGAAAAAGAAACCTGTTTGTCACCAAGACCGACATCCGACGGCGCGGTGGGCTCTTCGAGCAAGGTTTGGCTCCGTTTTAGCTCACAATCCCGAGGCGCTTTGTCATCTCTGAACCGGAGAAAGACCGGGTGACGTAAAAAGCCCTGCTCCGTGAAATCTTTGAACCGGATTTCACAAACAAGATCCGGCTCGACCCATTTGTTCGACAAATCGGCTGGCATATCCCCCTCGCAGGAAGGAGCCGCCACCACCAAACCACCTAGCAACTGCCTGGTTTCGGACAAGACCGACTCCGAAAAACCTGTTCCTACACTTCCACAATACACCAACTCGCCGTCATATTGAGCCAGATGAAGTGCACCAAAGCCAACGCGAGAACCCTTCGGTTCAGTAAATCCAACTATCACAAAGTCATCCGTTTTTTCTACACGCATCTTGAGCCAATCGCCCGAGCGCCCTCCCTGGTACCACGAATCAGCGCGCTTCCCAACCATGCCCTCCATACCGATAGCCTCAACCTGTTTGTAAAGAGCCTCGCCGTGTTCCTCAATATGATCCGAATAACGCAGGGGTCCCACGCTGGGAAGCACCAACTTCAGCACTTCCTTTCGGTGCCGTAGCCCAAGCCCCCGAGCGTCGAAGGAACCGAAACCAAGCAAGTCAAAAAGGTAGAGTGTGGCAGGGTATTTCAGAGAGGCTCGATCTATTTCAGGGAGCTTCGTAAGACGTCCCCTCTTCTGAAGGCGCCCGAAGTTGGGCAACCCTGCGTCGTCGTGCACCACCACCTCCCCATCCATGACGATGTTTTGATAGGGTAAAAATCCGAGAGCGCGAGCGACCTCTGGAAACGAAGCGGTCAGATCGTTACCGTTTCGAGAAATCAGAAACGGCGCGCCATCCTCCAGGCCAGCAAGCAAGCGATACCCATCATATTTAAATTCAAACAGCCACCCTTCCCGGCTAAACGGTTCAGCGGCGGTTTCGGCTAACATCACCTTTGCATCCCGGGGGCCAACGGGGTTTTCACGAGCATCGAAACCGGAGAGGGCAGCCATCACCGGAGCAGTTTTATCCTCCCTGGCGGCGAGGCTCTCGACGGTGTGACCGGAGAGAATCGAATCCTGTGGAAATTCATCTCCCGGTTCAGCAACGTAGGGATCCCTTTCCTTGATCAGCAACCAGTCTTTTTCGTCGCGTTTGGTCTTAACCAGCGTCCAACGACCCTTCAACTTGAAGCCGACCAGGTCGAACAGGAGTTTGCCTTTTTCCAACCCCTCCACCGGATCCTCGACCGGATACCATTTTCCCCGATCCCAAACAATCATCGCCCCCGCGCCATAGTTGCCTTCCGGAATCATCCCCTCAAAATCGCGATATTCCAGGGGATGATCTTCTACTTTAGCGGCAAACCTTTTGTCCGCCGGGTTACGGGAGGGTCCTTTCGGCACCGCCCAGGATTCGAGGACCCCTCCCATCTCCAGGCGCAGATCCCAGTGCAACCTGGTGGCATCGTGTTTATGGATAACAAAGATCCCGCCAACAGACTCGTCGGAGCCGCCGAAGGGTTCGGGGCTGGCATCGGCCGAGCGTTTGGCCCGGTAGGCCTCGAGGCGGGATTGAGGATCGTTGCTTGCAGGCATGGGTAAGGGATAAGATATTGGGACTGACGTAAAGAGGCACGGTCAAACGAACCGCACCGCGAACGGTTTTCCACTATTGTGCCCCCAAACCTGAGAGCAAACTTCCTATGAGCGCAAGACCCATTGCCACTGCGAACGTTTCATTCGGATTGGTTTCGATCCCGGTGAAGCTTTACGCTTCGGCTGAAACCTCCCAGAAAATTTCGTTCAACTGGCTGCACAAAGATTGTGGATCAAGGTTAAAACAGCAGTACATCTGCCCTAAAGATGAAGTAACCGTCGAAAGAAGCGACATGGTTAAGGGTTACGAATTTGTCAAAGGTCAGTATGTGCTTTTTACACCGGATGAGTTGAAAGCCATCGAAGAAAAATCGACCAATGCCCTCGACATTACCGAATTCGTACCTGCAAGTTCGATCGGTCAGATGTACCTTGAGAAGATCTACTATATGGGCCCGGATAAGGGTGGCGACCGCGCCTACAGACTCCTTTCCCGCATTCTTCAGGAGACACAGCGGATTGCAGTGGCCAAGTACTCGGCCCGGGGCAAAGGTTACCTCGTGGTAGTGCGACCAATGGGCGACGGGCTCGTAATGGAACAGCTCCGGTATCCCGACGAGATTCGCTCGTTCGACGAAGTGCCACTGGGTGACGCCGAAGTGAAAGACGAGGAACTTGCGCTGGCCAGGCAGCTCGTTGAGCAAGCCTCAACAGACGAGTTCGATCCCAGCCGCTACCAGGACGAGGTTCGCCTGCGGGTATTGGAGATGATTCAACGCAAAGTGGACGGCGAGGACATCACCGTCGCTCCAACGGCGGAACCAAAAACCCAGATCATTGATATAATGGACGCCTTGAAAGCGTCGCTGGAAGCAGCCAACAAGGTAGACGACGAACCAAAAGCATCAACCGCCTAGGGAGACACACCAGTGCGAATTGTACCACTTGCAACCATCTTCGGAGCCACGCTCATCGCTTCCGAGGTCCAGGCTCAAAGCTCGGATTACGCCTTCGAAAACGTAACAGTTCTGCCGATGGACTCCGAGCGTGTCCTCACCCGGCAGACAGTACTGATAAGCGGCGATAGAATACTCTTTGTAGGACCATCATCGTCCATCGAAGTTGCGGACGGTACAACCCGAATCGATGGCTCTGGCAAGTACTTGATGCCTGGCCTGGCGGAGATGCACGGGCACCTCCCATCGGGCCAGTGGCCCGCGGCACTGGTAGACCGACTGTTGTTCTTGAACATTGCTAACGGCGTCACAACTGTGCGCGGCATGCAGGGAAACCCAGCCCAATTTCTGATCAGGAGCCAGATTGCGTCCGGAGAGCGAATCGGACCGCGCCTGATTCTCGGCTCCCCGGCTCTGTCCGGCAATTCCGCGAGCAATCCGTCTATCGGCGCGGATCTGGTACGACGCTACCACGAAGCTGGGTACGACCTTTTGAAAGTCCACGAGGGACTCAGCGCGGCCAGTTTTGATTCCATCGCGGCGGTCGCGGGTGAACTGGAAATACCTTTCGGCGGTCACATTGCCGATGCGGTAGGACTTGGGCATTCTATCGATGGCGGAATTGGCACAGTCGAACACCTTGACGGTTTCATCGAAGAATTGCAGGGAGAAAACGGCCCGCCGAACGTGCCTGCAGGTTTTTTCGGTCTGAATTGGGCTGGGACAGTGGACTACGACAAGATTCGACCGCTGGCCGCCCGACTAGCGGCCGCTGACGGGTGGGTGACACCGACACAGACTTTGTTCGTCAATTTCCTTTCCGATAAAACGCCCGCACAACTGCGCGCCGACCCGCGTCTGGGCACGGCGTTTTGGCCAAACAATTTCGTCGATCAATGGTCGAACCAGATCTCGAATTTCAGATCTGGAATGGATCCTGTTAACGCCTCGACAATGCTCGAGCTACGTGCGATCATCCTCGAAGCTATAGTCTCAGAGGGGGGCGGGATCTTACTTGGTGCAGATGCTCCGCAAATTTTCAATGTACCGGGCTTCGCAACAGTCTATGAAGCTGAAAATCTGGTGGCTGCAGGACTCTCAGAATACGACGTTCTCACCGCCGGTACCCGAGGCCCTGCTATTTACCTTGGTGAGGAGGAAGGCTTTGGCACGGTAGCTCCGAGGATGAGAGCAGACCTGATTCTGTTAAACTCCAATCCGCTTGAAAACATCACCAACCTCAGGGACCGGGCCGGAGTTATGGCCGCCGGACGGTGGTTTCCTATTGAAGAGATAGAGACCAGATTGGCGCAGTTGTCACAGTAGTTAACAAAACGCGCGGGGGAGTTTCCCAATTCCCCCGCGCTTGCCTTTACTGACGTCCTTCGGACAACGCCCGGTAATACTCACTTACCAGGTCGCGGTAATCGTCCGGCACCTCATCAGACCCGTTCAACACAAGCCGTTCCGGATCGCCCCGCTGTAGCTCTCGGCGCAGGGAAAACTCAAACTCCATCAGTCCCTGAACGATCTGGGTCTGCAATGCTTCGATTTCATCGAGATCAGTAAAAGTACCCTGCCGATCAAGCGCACGAATGCGGCCGAGTATGTCATCGAAGTTGCCAGTGTTCACACCTTCGCGGCGAAGAAGATCACGCAGCTGTTCAGCTTCGTTCACCCTTTCACGAGCTTCGCGGCGGAACTGCCTGATATCATCGCGGTTCAACCCCGGCGTCCCGCCGGGCGCCCCGTCCCTGGGGACACCACCTCCACTGTCGGCGCGGCCCTGTTGTTGGTTCCCTGGCTGACCATTTTGTCCCCCCTGGGCTTGACCGGGCTGCTGTCCGCCTTGCTGTCCAGGCTGACCTTCTTGTCCCTGGCCTTCCTGCTGCTCGCCAGTCTGACCGCCCTGACCCTCTTCGGACTCTCCTCTTTGTTCGGCACGATCCTGCGCCCTTTCCCCGAGGGACCGGATATCGCTCGCTAATTCACGGGTTTGCTCAAGGGCATCTTCGAGCGACGGCCCCCGTGTTTGATCAATTGCCTCCGATGCCTGCTCAAGCATCCCGGTCAACTCGGCCAATCTGGATTGGATGTCTTCTTCGTAAATTCCCGCCCGCGTGGGTTGTCGCTCCACTACCGCACGGGTCAATTGCACCATTTCCTTGATCTTACTATCACTGATCTGACTCACGGCTTCAGCGAGTTGATCGGCGGAGGCCTCCTGGTCGCGTCGCGCTTCGCGAGACATGGCGGTTATCTGACGCTCCAGATCCTGCAGTTCGTTCTCCATGGCCGATTTGCGTTGAGAAATATCGCGTCGGTCGTCGACGCTACCGCCGTTGTTTCGCACCAGATCTTCGACATCGGAGCGAATATCCTCCTGTGCCTCTTCAAGCCGTTGGGCTCGACCGATGGCATCGTTCATGTCACGTTGAAGTCGCTCATCTCTGCTCCGATCAAGGAGCTCTCTGGCCTGCTCCAGCCTTTCCAGGGCACTCACCCCTTCACCGAGACCACGGTCGTCGTTGCGGGTCGAAGAGCGACGCATGGCGTCAGCCGATTCCCGTAGCTCCTGCACAGACTCCATCAACTCCGGAAGCGACTGTTCGCGAGAAAGCGTCTCCAACTGACGAGCAACCTCTTCTACCTGATCGGCAAGCTCACGCTGCGCCTGTCCGCCACCGCCGGACCGATTGTTGGAGTTCTGGGCGCGCCGCTGGCGTTCGATCTCCTGTTGTTGGCGGCGGGCGAGTTCTCGGAGACGTTCGAGTGTCTCATCCACCTGTTGATCAGCCTGCTGCTGTTCCCCGCGTTGGACGGTCTCGTATTGGTTACGGGCACGATCAAGCTCCAGATCGAACAGATCGGCAAGATCTTCGGCTGCTCCTCCACCACCACCGCCACCACCGGCCTGTTGTGAAGCCAGCTGGATGTCGCGGTACATCGCTTCGGCCCGTAACAATTGCTGTAGAGCAACCTGTTCCGCGCTTATCGCTCCGGAGAGATCCCCTCCTACCAGAAAGTCCTCTGCTCTGGTCATCTCAGCCGCGGCCATAGGTAGTAGCTCGGTGATTTGTAGAAAGACCGAATCACGTTGCCCGATGCCGCGTGCCTGCATCCGTTCAACAAGCGTCTCCACCTGCTCGCGCAGTCTTCCCTGGGAAAGGCCGACTGTCGTGAGGTTTTCTCGCAACGCATCCGGGGAGAATGAATCTTCGTCCCTGCGAAGGTTGAAGGTCGCAGCAACGATTTGTTTTTGGGTCTCGGAAAGTGCTGCATCAAGGCCTTCTCCACCGCCCTGGCCACCGGGTGTCTGTTGAGACTGACTGAAACGCTGGTTAAAAGGACGGATCGACATGAAATAAATGTCGGTGGTGGTAGTCTGGCGCCCGCCAACCGCGTTGTTGTCCACAGAACGACCGTAGTATGACACGAAATCGCCGGGAACCATCTCGAAATCTTCCAGGAAGAACGTATGGCCTGCCGTTACCTCTCGTCGGCGGGAGCCGGAGTGGAGTGGCACGACTTGCTCTTCACCGCCATTTAGCGAGTAAACCAACTCAACGATGCGAAGGCCGTAATCGTCCCGAGCGTTGAGTTCGGTGAACACTTCTTCAATGGAGGATACTTTAACGTCCCTTCCTGGCGTTTCAAACGAGATTATCGGCGGTTGGTCATCCAATGGAAAAATCGAATAGTCCCGAGAGGAAACCATGAATTCCCCATCAAAGCGCTGTAACTCGATGTGATAATAATCTTCACCGCTCACACGAAATGATGCGGTCCAACGGCCGTCATCGCCCTGAACCAGCGGAATCGAATCGCCGGAATCCATCACCAGACGTCCTGCAGGCACGCCGACCGTGGGGGTAAGATGAATCGTGATACCCGTACCGGGTAGAGCGGCGACATCCCCTCCGTCTTCTACAAGGTCATCGTCCAGGCGAGTATAGGCAGGGAAGTCATAGAGCAGGTCCATCCGTTCGACGTAGGGAACATCTTCTACTTCGATGCGGAAGACACCTGATCGCACATTACTGGCTTCGATATAATAGTCTGTTGCTTCGGTGAGGTCGAAAAGAAGAATCATGTATCCACCTTCGTCCTCGTCCAGCAGCATCACCGACCGCTCCCACTCACCTTCCTCTCCCCTGCGAGTTGCGATTTCGACCTCGTCCGAAACGAAGCCTACCAGAGTGGCGACGATGCGTTCGTCCGCGCCCCTGGCGACGGTTATCGATCCTGGAGAAACCGCAACTGCGTAGGGACTTTCGCCATCGGTTGCCCCGGTACCGAGAAGGAACGGCATTCCATTGGAAAGGAAAAGAGGACTGAAAAAGATCACACCCGCTGCCATGGCCATGACCCCCGCGAGCATTCCGGAGGATCTATAGATATTCGTTCGCTCGATACGACGACCGTTTTCAATCGACTCACACTGCGAGACAGCCGTCAGTACCAGGCGTTCTGTTAACGCTGGAGACCACTGCTGCGCATCGGGCTGGCCAAGTTCGACGGCCGACACCAACGATCCGTTTAGTGAGGGTTCGTGCTCTTCGATGTAAAGAGCCACCGTCGAATCGGGTACTCTGCGGGCCAGAGGAAAAAACAAATACTTGAGGGCAAGGCCAACGGCAAGGCTGTACGCAACGATCCGGAACACCGTCACGGATGTATCGGTGAAACGGAAGTAGTCCATTCCGTAAGCCGATACGAGAAAAGCTAGAAAACCAAAGCCCAGAACAATCGCGAGACCGCGGGTCGCAATCCTCAAGCGCCACCGATTTCGAACCGAGCGTATGACACTGAGGAGTTGGACCTGTCCGCTTTTCTTATTTGTCATGTTACAAACGCGCTCCTGCCTGGGCTACAGCGTTACGATTTGAAACTACCGACTCCACTACCAGCAAAACCAGCACTACAACAAGTAAATACCACCAGGCCGCCTGCCTACGTTCCAGGTCATCCTGAGACAACTCGATATCAACTCCCGCTCTCACAGTCCCCCCCGCCTCGGGAGCCAGCGCAGCGTCTACCTCTCCGACCTCAATATGCGTAAGATCAGATTCCTCGGCGTCCAGGTTAACGGCAAACAAAACTCGAGCGGATTCGTCTATTGGACGAACTTCGAAAAAGCCGTGTTCGTCAAGCTGGAAAAACTTGTGCTCCTCGAGGCTATTCCATAAAGAGATTTCACCGGAAGGAGATTCCACAACCATCTCAAACTCACCGACTTCGTTGATGTTTTCAAGCAAACTGGCAACTTCGCGGTCGTTGGGAAGATCCAGCACATCCCCCGCTGTCGCCCACAAACGGGCTTCTGAAAAACTGGCAGTTTGTTTCACCAGCTCGTGTACGAGAGGGAGATAAATCGGCTTCAACGGGAGGTCGTTCCAGAAGTCATCCATTGTGGAAGTCCAGACAAAGACCCTGCCCTCGCCCACTGTATGTCTGGCGAGCGCAACCTGCCCATCGTCAAACCGCGCCAAAACGTTTTCGGTCGCGACTTCAGAGGAGCGTGTATACCGGAAGAACCTTGGCGACGAAAGATCTCCACTCCTCGGACCGCTGAATACTTCAAACACAGGGTGTGAATAGTCGACATAGGCCAGCGTACCGCCCCTGTCATCTGTCCGATCAACAGTCTGCCCGAACGTACCGGGCAACAGCGCCCGATTGTCCAATGTCCAATTCTGTGGCCGGCTCCGCTCTCCAAGAACCACCAGCAACCCACCTCCCGCAGCGACATAGTCCCTGAGCGCGTTACCCGTCGCTCCACCGGGAAAAGGAACGTCATTTAGAATTACAGCGGCGCTACCGGCTATATCGGAGGCCCGCGTAGCGTTGACCGATTTCGTCTGGACATCAAACGCAGGGCTGTTCCCAATGGAAAGTGCGCGCCGCAGGAAGAGCCCGTTACGCCCCTGCCTTCCTCCATCGTCGATAACCAGAACCGACTGGGGCTCAGATCCTGACACCACAAATCTGAACATGTCGTCCGCAGGTAATCCGTCCGTGTCCTGCTCGACGACCATGCGTGTCACGCCCTCTGAGACCGGGACCGGTTCGAACGACACTGTGACGGCGGAGTTAGCCTCAAGGTCAGCTCCAACGGTTTGAACAAGGCGATCATCTACGTGCAGTTTTACCTCGTGTCCCGTCACCGCCTCGTCGCTCCGATTAACGAGTCTCGCTGAAACCGCCAATTGTTCTCTACCTGAGCGGTAGTTGCGGGCGGCGAACACGCTGGTGATGGCCATATTAGATGCGTTCGCGTCGGAAACATTGCGGTGATCGACGTCGGTCCCCTCGGGCATTACGACGAACTCATCTGCATCCCAACCACTGCGCTGGTAGTCGGTAATCAAAACCAGTTCAAGCCGGGGTTGCCGGGATTCTTCCAGAAGCTGCTGGGCAAGTTTCAGCGCACCCCCGTAACGGGTGACCTGTGATCCGACTGTCGCCGCATCAATCGCCCTCTCCAGGGCCAAAGGATCTGACGTGGCTTCGGCAACCACACCAGCATCCGAGTCAAAAACAACCAGCGTTGCTCTGTCTCCTTCCCCAAGTGACGACACAACGCTGCGGGCTTCGCTTTTGGCCCGTTCCCAACGGTTACCGTGTCCCATGCTAAAGGACCGATCGAGCAGGATTACGACCTCGCGGGCCCCGAGGGCAAGGCGCACTCCGCCCTGGTCGCTATTGAAAAGCGGGCGGGCGAAGGCGATCACAAGGAGGATGATCGCCAGAGATCTGAGAATGAACAGAAGCCAGTTTCTGATGCGCTGCCTCTTCACAGTCTTGAAGGGAATCCGATCCAGGAACATCAGCGAAGGAAAGCGTACCGGCTCGTCCCGTTCCTTATGAGTAAGGTGAACAAAGATCGGAACAGCAAGCGCCAGCAGTCCGGCCAGGAAAATGGGAGCTAACAATGCCATGTCAGCTCACCCTGCTAAGCCGTTCGCGTTCTGACAGGTACCGGAACAACGCATAGTCCAGAGGAGTGGAGGTCTCGAAGAGGGAGTAGTCAATGCCATGTTCAACGAATGACTTCCTCAAACGATCAATATGACTCTGTACCAGTCCCTTGTACTCAGCACGAAATTCGTCCGGGACCACAGGTATTCTTTCTCCTGTTTCAAGGTCCTCAAAGCTCGCCGCTTCATCGATCGTGAGGTTTAGCTCCTCGGGATCAAGGATGTGAAAAACAATCACATCGTTCCCGCGATACTTGAGCATGTTCACCGCCTCGACGATAGTAGCAGGGTCTTCATAAAAATCGGAAATGATAGCGATCACACTCCGACGGGAAATGCTGGAGACGATCTTGTTCAGTGGCGCTGCCAACTCTCCGGGCCCTTTCGCTTTCGCGTTGTCCAGTGAGAATAAAATCTGCCGCAAGTGCCTGGCCGAACACGGTACTACGTCCACCAGATCGTTGTCGAAGGTGTAGAGTCCCACCCGATCCCTTTGCTGATTCGAGAAATAGGCCAGGCTTGCCGCCAGATATCGTGCGTAATCCAACTTCGAGAGATCTCCGGTTTTGAAATCCATCGAGCGGGACACATCGAGCAGTACATAAAAGTTCGAGTTTGTATCTGCTTCGAACTCTTTGACAAAGAAACGGTCCGTGCGTGCAAACAGACGCCAATCGATTCTACGGATGTCATCGCCCGGCATATAGGCTCGGTGTTCGGCAAAATCGACGGAAAGACCTATATAAGGCGAATGGTGCAGTCCGTTGATGAATCCGCTTACAACCGTTCGCGCCACCAGCTCAAGGTTGTCTATCCGCGCCAATACCTTCGGGTCGATAAAGTTGGCGCCCGCCGTTCCTGTGGGAGTCACCTGCCTACATCCCCGACGCTGGCACAGGCACCGTTTCGAGCAACCTGTCAACAAGTTGATCGGACGTTACCCGCTCTGACTCAGCGTGGAAGTTCCTCAAAATCCGATGCCTCAACACCGGATGGGCGAGAGCCTTGATATCGTCAAAGTTCACCGTGAGGCGCCCTTCAATCAGGGCACGCGACTTGGCTCCCAGAATAAGGTACTGTGCAGCTCTGGTGGATGCTCCATACGACACCCAACGAGTTACGAAGTCAGGAGCATTAGCTTCACCCGGCCTGCTGGCCCTGACCAGACTCACAGCATACCGCGCCACCGCATCCGAAACCGGCACCCTGCGAACAAGTTGCTGGAAGTCTTTGATATCCTGCGCTACAACCGCGTGAGAAAATTCTGGTTTCTGAATCCCGGTTGTCGCTTTAGCAACATCGATTTCGTCCTCTTCGGAGAGATAATCGATAACGATCTCGAACATGAAACGATCGAGTTGCGCCTCCGGCAACGGGTAGGTGCCTTCTAATTCAATCGGATTTTGCGTCGCGAAAACGAAGAATGGTTCCTCCAGATCATAGGTCTTGCCCTGGACGGTCACCCGGTGCTCCTGCATGGCCTCGAGAAGCGCAGACTGGGTTTTGGGAGGGGTACGGTTTATCTCGTCAGCAAGCACAATGTTACTGAAAATCGGCCCCGGCGTGAAAACAAGGTGCCGCTGTCCGGTTTCAGGATTCTCCTGAATAAGATCTGTGCCCGTGATGTCAGAGGGCATGAGGTCGGGCGTGAATTGAATCCGGGAGAACTTCAGATCAAGGACCCGCGCGATTGTGTGGATCAGCAGCGTCTTCGCGAGGCCAGGCACCCCAACTATCAAGCTGTTTCCTCCTGCCATCAAAGACAAAAGGACCTGTTCGATCACGGCTTCTTGCCCCACGATCAACTTGTGGAGTTCTGATTTTATTCGTTCGGTCGAGTCACGAAGTCTTTCGGCTAACGCTACGTCATCTTCGGTTTTTTCTTCTACTTCTGTTGTCATCAAACCTGTCCTGTCTGTTGGATACGGCAATAAAATTCTAACAGTGTTGCTAGTGTGTCATCGAGTAGATGAGATAGTTGACTCCAAGCTTGTATGCTTCGTTCGACAAATCGATCGGTAGAAAGCCGGTGCCAGAAAATTCCCAGTACTCCCCTATGTCATTGTTATAATTGGCTACCAACAACAATCGCTTCGAGGGATCGTTGTCTTCATATACGCCCCAAAATTCGGATTGGAGCCCGTAATAAGGGTGTTGGTATTCAAGCGATTCGATGCGGAAAAAGGCGTCGAAAATCTCATGACTGGCATCGAGTCGTATCAACTGGGCATCGGGCAAGAGCGCTCTGGTTTTTTCGGCAAAGTTGCGCCACTGGTTCGCAGCGAAATCGTCGAAGATCAGGAACCCCCCTTTGATGATATAATTCCGGAGGTTTTCGGCTTCTTCGTCGGTCAGGGTTAGAAAACCCGGCTCACTCATATAAGCCACCGGATAGCGATACAACTCCGGGTCACCAACGGCGATTATGTTGCTGCCACCCAGGTAGGGACGAACCATCGTCGTAGCCATAAGAATCTGGGCGAAATTGAGTTCGGCCCGCGGGTAGTCATGATCCCACTTCAGGTCCCCCGGATTCCCGAACATATCCACGCGAGGCTGAAAACTAATTCTGGCGAACGTGAAGGAATAGTCGCCGTTATAGGGGATATTTTCGACGTAGTTAGGCACCTGTCTCTGCCCGCCGCGGCGGCGTTGAGCTTCAAGATCAGAACCTGTGTTGAGCAGGAGCGCGGCCGACATAAGACACCGAACTATCAATGTTTTCATTCGCTTCCACCTCTTTCTGCCCTGAGTTCCAGAAGAAGATCCTGCGCTTCTTCGAAGTTCGGGGCCAATTCCAGCGCCCGTAACACGGAACGGCGAGCCCCCTGCCGATCACCGTTTTCTCTTTGAGCGAGGGCAAGTTCATAATGCGCCGAAACGATATCCACCGGGTTTAACGCCACTACCGCCCGGCGTTCACGGACCGCCATGTCGAGATCCCCACTGGATGTAGCATAGACCGCCAGTTCGCGATGGCGGTCAATTTCGTAGGGATAGATGTACATGGCACGATCAAGCGTAGCACTCGCCGAGGCCGAGTCCCCCAACTGAGCATACAATTCCGCGAGTGCGACATTCGCGCCATACTCCCGTTCGTTCAAATCAGTGAACGCCTGCAGCTCTGATGCGGCCGCCCGGAGATCACCGCGTTGTTGGTAGATACGGGACAGCAGCACATACGGACTATTGGGCCCGACGTACCCCGGGTGGATCCTCTTAACCTCCTTGAGGAGCGACTCGGCGGCATCCGCGGTGCCACCGTTCATGGCTTCAACAGCCATCGCCAACCGGCCAAGGAAACCATCTCCTGCACCAGGACCGTCATCTTCCGCATCCGGAAGGGTGGGTAGGACTCTACCATACCTGTCTTCCATATAGGCATCGAAAAACGAATCGACATCTTCAGGTGAAATATCCATCACCGACCGAAAGGCCTCATCAGTGGAGCTCCCGTCGCGATAGGCCTCCATCACCCCGACAAGCGCACCCCATCCGAAACGTTGCTCCAACACATCCAGAATAACCGACGACTGGTAGTAGGAATGAACAACTTGTTCAGGGTAGCTAGGCCGTACGAACGTCTCATTCAAATCGGAAAACGCCGGCGTTTTTCCCTGGTGATAGGCGATGAGAAAACTCAACGATGCCTCCGCACCCCATCCAGTGCGGGCCTGTCGTTCTTCGTACACCGCCAGGCCTTCGGCAAACCACCGCGGTGACCGGTTGGCGGTGAGGCCCAGGGTGACAGTGTGCACCAACTCATGCCAGAGAGTCGAGCCCCAGTTAAAAGAACTTCTTTCTCTTGCAGAGGGAGAATCCATTGCGACGACCGGACCAAAGCTCACCCCCAGCGCCCCGATTCCGGGGAGTCCAACCGTGCGGACAGAAAAATCGGCATGAGTCGGCATGACTTCGATCCTTACGGGCGGCTCAGGAGTGAATCCATAGCGTTCGGTTAACACTTGCCACGCTTCTTCTGCTAACGGAGTGACGTACAACGATAGCAAATCTGACTCCGGCGTCTCTATCGCGATATCAAACCGGCCGGTTGACGTCACCGTGTAATTATCAAACGTGTCGATCAGGTCAAGTGTGTTCTTATTCCACACATTGAACGGATCGCCCCGGAAGGCAATCTCGAGATTCGCCTTTCCTTCCTCGATGAGGCCGATTCGCAATTGATTCCGACCCAGGTGTCCGTAGCCTTCCCAGGACGTGCTATCGGTTTCCACCGCCTGCTGTGCAAACTCCACGGCCTCGCGGTAGAGACGGTTTCTGGTGCTAATCTCGGACAGGAGGTTAAACATGTAGGCGTTCCGAGGGCTAATCCTCGCTACGCGCCGTTTGGTCGCTTCAAAGTCTTCCAACTCACCCGTCAAGAACTGCGCAGCTGCCAGAACGGAAAACGCCGACACCGAATTGGGATTGGTTTCGAGAGCCGCATTCGCTTGCTCGGTTGCTCCGACATAATCTTCAGATTCAAGAAGCAACAACCCCCGCAACGCAAGCGCCTCAACGAAATGTGGATTGACCTCAAGCGCCCGATCCAGGTAAGGCATCGGATCGTCCGACCCGTCGAACCGTGACCATCGTGCGACACCCAGAAGAGCACCGGGGTGGTTCGGATTCACCGCAAGAACCTCGTCCAGCGTCGCCTTCGCCTCGGGCCCGTTCAGTTTGTCGAGCAGAACGCCCGCCATCGACACTTTGGCTGCCAGGTGAGTTGAGTCAATTCCAACAGCTTCTACGTACGCTCGTATCGCCGCATCAAAGAGTCGAGACGATGCCTTTGCAAGGTAGGTGACCGCAGTGCCCACTGACGCAACTTCACGGGAATTGAGGGTTCGGTTCCGATTGTAAAACACCACGAACCAGTCAAACATCTCCATAGCCTGTTCGTGTTCCCCCCTCAAATACCGCAGCTCCGCAAGATTCAGAACTGTGACTGCCGAATCCGACGCCGCTCCGGACAGTGCTCGCTCGAATTCCTCCATCGCCTGGGGATACCGCCCCTGCATAACAAGCATTTCGCCCAGTGAGTTAGACAGCTCAACAGACCCGGGATTTTCCGATGCGAATTCCCGGGCAACCTCTTCGGCTTCTTCGTAGCGGCCAACTTCACCGAGAGCCGCGACCATTCCCCTGACCGCCTCGACCGAGGATTCGTCGGTTCGGATTGCTCGACGAAACCCGTTGACAGCATCTTCGTAATTGCCCCTGAGCAAATCCGCCCTCGGGCCCTCCAGCTGGGCGTAGAGCAGATCTGGAGACAAAACAATCGCCAGAACGAAGAGCGCGCATCCAATCGCAAACCGGCTAATTCTCATTGGACTCCCTCTGCCGAATAGCCCGAGTCGCCAGTGACAGCTCCACGATGAGATCTTCCAGACGATTCTCGAATTCCTCTTCCGGCAACGAGTCTTTTTCACCACGTAAAGACTGGATCGCTGTTTCGAGTTGCTCCTTTTCCTGATATAGAGCCACGAGTTCAGGGTCATCCGACGATCCGGCGAGGACCGTGGCGGATCCGGTCAGGAAAACGCGTCGTGCCAGAGCACCGTCATTTTGAAGCGGGTCGGGTTCCAGACTGCCTTCCCCATCGCCATTGTCGTCGAGCAAGGCGTGTTCGCTCTGAATGAGATTATCCTGCTGGTACGCCCGTTCAACCTCGAGCCGCGCATAGCTGAATGCTTCAAGCATCGACACCCTATTGTCCTTGTCGACGTCAGCGTCCCCCCCGTCAAAGGCCCGCACGAAAAACTCTGCGAACCTGGCCTCGTTGCGTTCGCCGCCCGAGCGTGTCGCAGTCATGATGATCCGGTTGGGTCCCGAGAGATGCCCGATGAATCCTCCACTGGAGCTACTCGTATTAACGACGGTCACTGTCCTCGGGGCGAGTAGCCCGAGTAAAACCGCAAATTCGGGAGCTGTAATGTCCGGCCCGGGGAGATTGAACTTTGGTATGCCATCCCGCTCGCTGCCGTGGCCGAACAAGACGATAACCACATGGTCGTTGACTCCTGCCGAAGCCGCGACATCGGCGACAACATCCTCGAAAGCCTCTTTCGTTGACCTTGCTTCGATCAATCCGGGCGCCAGGTCAGTTCGTTCGGCAAGGTAATGCACGTTCTCGATGGAGAGGTTGTACCGCTCAACCGCAGCGTCCATCAAGCCTGTAGCCCTGGCGTGGAACAGGTTGGTGTATAACGGCTCTCCTCCAATTCCACCAACGATCAATAGATGCGTCACGGCCTGTGTTTGAAAAACGGCAGAGACAAGGGATGTCAGCATCAGGCCAACCCCCTGACGCGCCGGTAGCCCCATTCAGTACCCAGAAGGAGCACAACTGCAAAAAAGATGATCGGCATGTTCCACAGATCCCGCTCTTCAATGACGGTAGTACCGCTCTCCGAAAATGTGATGTCGTCGGCTAGCGTGGACAGATCGTCAATCGTGTAGAAGCGCCCTCCCGTCTCCTCTGCCATACGTCGCAGCGGCGCCGCCTTCATTTCGGCGTCATAAAATTCGGTGTCGAGCTCGGCGACCTGCACGTAGGTCGTATCGCTTCCTGTTCTTTCGCCATCGGAGAAGGAGTTTACGCGAATTTCATAAACCCCGTTGGTTGCCGGGGCGAACCCCGCTCGATATTCACCGTCCCGTTCGACCGCCCATTCCATTTCCAGTTCTGAAATCCCGCCGGCCGGATCAACTACTTCGGCAACTACATGAGAGTTGTTGACGCCAAGGAACCGGTCATCCTCCACCGACGCCGTGAGATCAACACCCTCGGACCGAGCCACACGATCTCGTTCCGTGGAGATATTCAACTGATCCGGCACGTAGCTCACCAACCATCGGAGCATTTGACGCCAGAACGTTTCGTGCGTTGGATCGTCCACCGGCACGTCAGGGTTCATCTTCCAGAGCCATGAATCCTGAGGAGTGAACACTACAACCTTACCGCGACCATACCGCTGGTGGGCAAGTACCGTTTGGGGTTCACTGAGACCTTCGGCCGTGGCAGTAATCAGTTCCACAGCACCGGGCTTAATCCGCGAGATATGGTTCCAGGTAGTGACGTTAGGGAGAGCCGTCCATCGTTCGCCCGATTCCTCTTCCGTGGCACCCAGCTGGGTAACCGCGTTAGTCAAACCAGCGGGACTCAGAGCCACGTCGAGGGAAAGTGGGGGTCGCCCTTCGACCGGCGCCTCCATCACGACCGGCATCACAGCTTCGAGAGGAGTTCCGATGTAGCCACCCTCAGCGAAAGCCCTGGGACCTCCAAGCAACAGCAGCCCCCCTCCCCGTTGGCCCACGAATTCGGCGATCATCTGCAATTGGTCGTGGGTAAAGAAGCTGGCCTCGACGCTGCCGAGAACGAGGGACCTGTATGAAAACAATTCTTCACGAGTGCTCGGGAAACCTGCCGCCAACTCGTCTTCGCCATCGACATCAAGGCGGAGGAATTTGTCTTCTGCGGTGCGCTGCAAAACAACCAGCTGAAGGTTTTCGTCGTCGGCGACCGCGCGCCGGAGGAAACCGACTTCGAACCGGGGTTCGCCTTCGAAGTAGAGGATTCGCTCTTTGCGGTCCTCCACAATTACCAGAGCTTCCTGCTCATTGTTCTGAGTAACCAGTTCACCCGAAAGGGCAGGCACCCTGAATTTGAAAAGCCTTGGCCCGACTTCTTCCGCGGTCAAATGAACACGTACGCGCGCAGCCTCACCGTCGGGCGGCAACTCCACTTCCTGCTGAGATATGATCCGATCCGAATCCTCGACGAACAACTCGACTGTTTGGCCCCTGTATCCTCGCTGCGCGATGGTCAGGTCGACAACAAGTGAAGCTCCTTTGAGCACCGAACGGGGTGTGTCTACACGGCGCAGGGCAATGTCCCGTTCAAATTCCTCTCGCCCCACGCCGACAGAAAACACCGGGACACTTGACGCCTCAAGCGCTACGATGGCGTCGGAAAGCTGCACTCCGGAATTGTCCGCTCCGTCAGAGACCATGACCAGCCCCGCCAGCGGCACTCCCGACAGTTCCTGGCGTGCACGGTCAAGGGCATCGGGCAGAGATGTTCGAGGACCATCAAACTCTAATCCCGCAGTCCCCTCCATCCGTTGCGTCTCGCTTGAAAAGCGAAAGAAGCGAATAAGAAACCGGTCAGATAAAGCCCCCATAAGGCTGCCATCGCTGGCGAAGGTCTCTGTTACGGCGTTCCCCCGAGATCCATCTCCGTCGGCAATCTGCATACTGCGGGAATCATCCAACAAAATTCCGATAAAATTTTTCTGCGGCACTGATGTGGATAAGACCAGAACTGGTCTGGCGAGCGAAAAGACCAGCGCGGCCACAATACCCACCCTCATCAGGCTCAGGATTATCCTATCTCGTCGGGTGCTTTTCCCTCTAACCCGGGAATAGGTCAGAAAAGTCAACGCCCCGATGCCAACGAGGATCGCTAATACGACCGTGGGGGAAAGAGAAAAGATAATCTCGCCCCGTTGAAAGACGAACGATCTGTATTTGAAGAAAAATTGAAAGATTGATTCCACAGGCTAGTGCGTCAGTGCGTAAATAATCGTGTTTATCCCGAGCCGATAGGCGTATGTCGAATAGTTTAGCGGGTACTCGGCCATATCAGCGTGCTCCCAGGCATCTCCCAGGTCTGTGTTCCAGTTAATCAAGACCACTAGCCTTCCGTCATCATCAAAGATGCCTCTAAGGTGCGGTACGTAGCCATCACGTTCCCAGGTCGGAAATCCGCGGACGCCTCGTCCGAAACCGGGTACCTGCCGGACTTCTTCAATTTCGTAAAAAGAACTCATTAACGGATGATCAATTGGCAATTCAGTTATGGCAAATTCCGGAAGAACTCGTTTGATCTGGAACTCGAAATTAGCCCACTCGCGAGACCCCCAGAAATCGTCAACTACCAGGAAACCGCCGGCGAGTAGATAACCTCGGAGGCCCTCGACCTCCGGTTCAGTGAGCGCCATGTAACCGACTTCAACTGCGTAAAGGAAAGGGAAGTTCCGGAGGGCAGGATCATCCAATCGCACGGGGTTTTCGCGTTCAAATGGATCAATTGCCGTCAATCGCTCCAACCCGATCAGGAAGTGCCGATCGGCCTCGGGAAAGTCTACAAACCAACTCCTACCCTGCCTTAGTACATCACTGTAAACAGCCCGCGTAAAATGGAAGCGGGACGAACCTTCGTCGCCCTGAGCCAGAGGCGCGAGCCGGTCAGAAACGGGGGAGGTCGGCTCGGAGGAGCCAGGTTGTTTATCGGCTGGAGAGCCCGCTAGAGACCCCGCGATCACCACAGACGTGGTAAAGGCACCTTTCAGGGGTCTAAAGTTCAATGATTTGCTCCCTCCGGATAGTGATCAAGACTACTTATTTGAATGGTAGTGTCCATTACCCGCTCCTCCCAGGTAAGTTCGCGGTTCTTGCACAATTCGGACACCACCGCAGTCAATCGGATCAAAGAATACCGGCGGACTGGATTCCAGTTTCTCACCCGCACCTTCCTACCAATGTGCGGGGTTGCATTCGCAGACCTGTTGGGGAACCATTCAGCATGCCACAAATCCACCAATTACCGGCAGAAGCCCTACAGGGAGGCGCTACCGAGGGAGCCCTCTCACTCGGCCTGGCACTCCTCGACGAAGTAACCGCCACTCTTCCACGCCTCTACTCGGGAAGCGACAAAGAAGCCCTCCACGATTTCCGCGTCGGAGTGAGGCGGTTGCGAGCATGTCTTCGAGCTTACAAAACTTTGCTTGTGAAAGAAAAAATTCGGCCTCTTGCAAAACGGCTTCAGAACCTCGCATCACAGACCGGTGAGGCCCGGGATGCTGAGGTCCAACTGGAGTGGGCTCTTGCACCTGCGCGTAACTGGCAACGCGGAGACACTCCCGGAGTCGGGTTGGTTCGAAAGCGCCTCGAACGTCAAATGCTTGACGGTTACCGCACGAGCAAAGACATCGTCGATCGAGACTACCACTCGATCGAAAAAGAGATCAGGGCCCACTTGACGTCAATAAAGGTTGTAGCGGAACCTGGTTTTCCCGAGTATCTGGCCCTTCTCATCCACAAACACGGCCGCACCCTCCAAAGCAGGCTACTGGACGCTTCCGGTCTCGCGGATGAGCATCTTCTTCACAAAGCCCGGATTAGCGCTAAACGGTTGCGTTACCTCATTGAGCCACTGGTTTCCGAAGTCCCGTTCACCGGGAAGGTGGTCGAACCTCTTAAGGTGCTCCAGGATCTACTTGGTGACCTTCACGATTTGCACGTGCTCGGCCGCGCCATCGAAGATGCTCGCGCCGAACTGGACCATGACAGAAAGGATCGCCTGACCGACCTCTCCTCGGGGCCGTTGGCCCCCCGCCATGAATCGCCCGCTGAGCTTGACGGATTGATCAGCATGGCTAGAGAAATCCGTCGGGGCCAGGATGAACTGTTGGCGGCGCTGCGACGGAATTGGCTGGGGGGCGCCGCCGATGATTTTTTCCTGTCGGTAAAAGAGCTTTCAACCGTGGTTGCCGGGATAGTGCCTGAGCTTATTTAGCGCTTCTTGACGTAGCGGTCTGATTCCCCCAGCATTCCCCTATGTCAGATCAACCAGTGATTATCGGCGTGGCCGGCGCATCAGGATCGGGGAAGACCACTGTCGTCGGAGAAATAATACGTGCCCTGGGCCATGACCAGGTGTCTGTAATCCAACATGATTCCTACTACTATGATCGAAGCGAAGTACCAGAAGAAGAGCGCTCAAGCATCAACTACGACCATCCCGACTCGCTTGAAACTGCCCTTCTGGAAACCCACCTGCGTTCGATCAAGAATCTGGAACCGGTAGAGGTGCCGGTATACGATTTCACCAATCACTGCCGGAAAAAAGAGACGACCACCGTGGTCGGGAAGAAGGCCATTATCCTGGAGGGGATTCTAATCCTGAGCGATTCCAGACTGAGGGATTTGATGGATATCAAGGTGTTCGTCGACACCGACGCCGATCTGCGAATCCTCCGGCGCATTAAACGCGATATCGCTGAGCGTGGGCGAGATCTAGAATCGGTGGTGGAACAGTACCTCAAGACAGTGCGCCCAATGCATCTCGAATTCGTTGAACCCAGCAAGCGTTACGCTGACCTGCTCATTCCTAACGGTGGGCGCAACACGGTCGCTGTCGACATGATGATAACAAAAATAGTATCAATCACCGGGACTTCTCATGCAGACCTGAGTTAACTGGCGAGGGTGGTCTTCTAAACCCACCCGCAGCTACTGGTCCGCGTCAGCAAATCCCGGATCGCGGCGCTCCTCACCGGAACGTCTATCCGATCCCCGGCGGTCAGCCTCACGCTTGTCCTTTTCCACAGATTCTTCAGCCTGACGCCGTTCGTCTGTCCTAACGGGACCGCTTCTACGTTGTTCTTTTCTTCTTTTATTTTCGGTCATCGAAACTCCTTTGCCCCACATTTTGGCTTCAAAGTGGCTCCACGTCAATCCACCTTTTTAGCGGCCCCTAGGAGGTTTTCATGGTTTCGATGAATTTTTCCGCTTCCGAGGCCTCCACCGGCACCGAAAAAACGAAGCCCTGGGCGTAATCGCAGCCGAAGCCGGACAACAGGTCTAACTGCTCTTGGGTCTCTACCCCTTCAGCGACAACCTTCATGCCGAGGCCGTGGGCCATATCGACTATGGCCCGGACAATCTCGGAAAATTTGCTGCGCTCGGTCATTCTTGAAACGAACGATCGGTCGATTTTCAAAATATCCAGTGGGAAAGCATGCAAATAACTCAATGACGAATACCCGGTGCCGAAGTCATCCATGTGAAGGCGAACCGATAGATCTTTGAGCCGGTTACACAGGTCGGTCGACCGCGAGCCTCCTTCCATCATTACCGTCTCAGTCATTTCCAGGCGCAACGCACCCTTGCATAAATCGGTGTCTTTGAGAACCCCGTGCACATGGTCAAACGCATCTACCTGCACCAGTTGGCGACCCGATAGATTCACCGCAATGCTCAAATTTTCAGCTCCTTCGATGGTTTCGTGCCATTGTTTGAGCTGCACACACGCATCTTTTAGGATCCACCAGCCCATCGGCACGATGAGGTCGGTTTCTTCTGCCACATTCATGAACTCTGCCGGTAGCAACGTCCCTCGCTCTGGATGGTCCCACCTCAGCAAGGCCTCAAAACCGACCAGGTGGGAATCGGGAAGTGCGACAATCGGCTGGTAGAACGTGCGCAATTGCCTTTGCTCCACCACACACCTCAGTTCGGTCTCCAGTTGAAGCCGTTCAACGGCCTGTTGGCGCATATCAGAATCGAACACCTCAAATCGCGCCGTGCCCCGAGCTTTGGCGCGATGCATCGCCGTATCCGCATCGCGAATAACCGCGTCGGCCTCGTCGTAGACCGTCGCGTTGGTGGCGATGCCAATACTCGCGGAGATGAATACGTCTCTATCATCAACCCCGAAAGATTTTTCCAGTTTCGATTGAATTCGTCTGGCGACTCTGATTGCGTCATCCGAATGACGGACGTCTTCGAGGAGTATCCCGTACTGATCGGTCCCGAATCGTGCCATTGTATCGGAAGGTCTGAGAAGCGGTTTGAGTCTTCTCCCAACCGCAACCAGGAGGCGATCTCCAACTGCGTGGCCAAGGCTGTCGTTGACCACCTTAAACCGATCAAGATCGAGGATCATCACGGCAAAAAAGTAGTTGTCGCTCCGTCGGGACCTACCGATACAGCGCTCAACCAATGATTGGAAAAAGAATCGATTCGGTAGGCCAGTCAGGGCATCGTGGAACGCATCTTCCAGCAACTGTTGCTCCGCACGTTTGCGCTCAGTAACATCCTGGTGCGATCCCACCATCCGCACCACATTACCTGAGGCATCGGCCACGAGGACCCCGCTACAGAGGAACCACCGGTAGGCACCGCTCTTGTGGGCCAATCGGTGTTCGATTTCGAACGCATCAGAAGAACCGTCCTGTTGCAACAAACCCTCGATTTCAGCATCAACGCGCGTACGGTCGTCAGGGTGTATTCGGTCGAGCCACTCATCTGCGTCCGCGCCAATTTCGCCTTCGTCAAAACCTAGCATCGATTTCCAGCGCGCCGAGTAGAAAAGCGTTCCTCCTGCAACATCCCAATCCCATAAACCAACACTGGCACCGGCTGCTGCGAGGGCATAGCGAGTCTCACTCTGGCGGAGAGCCTGTTCGGTTTCGATGCGCTCTGAAATATCTTCACACGTTGTGACTACGCCGACGGCATTCCCCAGATGGTCCCTGACAACATCTGACATAAGCTGCGCTACGAATGTCGACCCATCCTTGCGGAGATTAACGGATTCCCTCCGCCAACTTTTCATGCTCCGAAGGTCGGTTTCGCTCAGAGGGCTTTTCCGGCCTGACTCCGCAAAAATTGAAGCGTGTTCTCCGATCAACTCTTCGACTTCATACCCGTGCATTTCAGCATCGGCAGGGTTGATGTCGATTATCGTTCCGTTGAGGTCCGTCACGGTCACACCGAGTTGCATCGTCTCTATCGTTTTCTGGTAGCGGCGCAACAAAAGCTCTCTGCGTCGACGTGCATCGTACTCGGCTTCGTTTTTCCGTTCGCGGCTGGTCGTTTCCCTGATACCGATTGTAGTGCTGGGAGCGTATTCGTGTTCTGGAAGGCTGGTGCGACCGGACATCGGCAAGTTCCTATTCGGTTGGCGTGTGCCAAATTGCACCGTGGTAACCGTGCCGTCAAATCGCCCTGTGACCTACGTCACACCGTAAAAAACCTGAAGATTCACCCGTTTGGCGACCTGCCGGAGCTGAGACACCGGCGGACCGCTCAAAAGGTCAGAAAAACTGCACTATCCCTCGTAGTGGATTCGATAAATCATCTGGGACTGATCATCCGACACAAGCAAAGATCCGTCCGGCAAAACAAGCAAATCCACCGGTCTTCTCGTGTAATCGGCGTTGGATCCCTGCCGGAAACCGTCGGCGAAAACCTCGTAGTTGGTAACTTCTCCAGCATCGTCGATAGTGATCATGCTGATGCGGTCGCCGTGGACCTTTGACAATGGAGCTGGGGTGGTCGCTTCTGTCCCATGCTCGGCGACAAAGATCTGATTGCGGTATCGCTCCGGGAAGGTGGTGCCCGTGTAAAACGTCAGCCCAAGAGGCGCCGAATGGGCGGCGAACTCGTGTTTGGGAAATTCGATCCCGGTCGGGGCCCGCGAGCCGATCAACGGGTCATCAAGGCTGGCGTGTATGTAGGGGAAACCGAAATGCATTCCGGCAGCGGGAGCACGGTTCAATTCATCTGCTGGAATGTCGTAGAATCGGGGATCCTGAAACGGCCAGCTCGGACCGTTGTCTGTAAACCACAAGTCTCCCGTAGTAGGATGGAACGCCAGTCCCATGGAATTCCTCACACCATCGGCAAACATCTCCAGGTTCCCGCCGTCGGTATCCATCCGCATGATCGTCGAGTAGATCGGATCGTCATCAAGATCCCGGGCAGTATGTGCGCCGACAAGAAACGACCAACGTGTACCAACCGTAACGTAAAGTTTGTCGTCTGGGCCAATCGCCATGTGGCGCCACCAGTGCCCGACGTTGGTAGCCTGGTCTGTTTCCGCCCGCGACGGCAGCGCCCGCGAGATCAATTGAATCGTAGGGTTGGAAATATTTTCTTCGACATCATCGATACGAAACACGCGATCCTCGTCAACTACGTACAACGTCCCATCACTGTATGCGAGTCCGTTAGGAGTGTTGAAGTTATTCCGAACGGCCAACTTCCGATCGGCAATTCCATCGCCATCGTCATCCCGCAGCGCCCAGATCGGGGAGGTAAGCCCTTTCGTGAAAAAATATGTGCCAACGAAAACCCAACCATCGTCGCCAATCACCATTGATCTCGGACGAGTAACACCGGCTGCCCAGATATCAATCTCGAAACCCGGCGGGAGTCTTATTTGACTCTTTAGCAACTCATTCGCGCTTGGGGTCGGCGGAGGAGGAAGAGGGGGATCAGCCGGAGTGCCACCACCGCCACCAACGGGCGGTTCCCCGGGCAAGTCGGACGGCGTGTCTGATGGCGTCAATCCCGTTTCATTTCCACAGCCGAAGGTGAAGACCAAAAACAGCAGCCTCGGAATTTGCCTGCTCCAACTGACCATTTCGTTCCGACTCCTTACGATGGGTTTGATGCGTGTCCAGGGTTGTTAACACGGAGGCTTCCCGGCGGTTCCTTACGCTGTTCGTGGAGTCGATTAGTTAAAATTAGGTCAGAAAAGTGAAAGCATGATTTTACGGAAAAAGGCGCAAAACAGTCCTTTCTGGATATCAAAAAATCACATCAGAGGGTTTCCGCGCCCTACACTTTCCCGCTCCTCCCACCAGCCGGAACCCGATTGTTCAGGTGGGGTGTAACCCCCAAGAGCCCCAGGACACGAAACGGTGGGTTTCTCAGGCCAACCATGGTCGTTACACAAGCATCTTGGAGGTTGTATGGCAGCTACTCTTGTCAGAACTTCGGTTTCTTTTTTGCAAAAGGCACGCTTCACGCCTTTTCTCTTTCTCACCTTGTTGATCGGGTTGGGAGGATGCTCGGGCGGAGACGACAACCTGTTCACCCTGGTTTCGCTTGATGGACAGACCCTACCAAATTCCCCCAATACCAGCTGTTGCATCTGGCGAAGCGGCTCCATTAAGCTGGACGGAGCAGATTACCGGTTCGTGATTCGCATGTCAAACAAGACTGGAGGAGGGTCATTCGGGGGGGGAGCAGCCAGTACCGACGAGGTTTTCACTAGTGAAGAAGAGGGTACCTTTTCGCTCGACGGGGCGTCGATGATGTTGTCCAGGACCTTCAGTTCCCTGCCCGATGTCAGATTGGCGGAAATGCGGATGGAGGGGGACGAAATCAGCGGCGCTGTTACAGTGGATCTATCGGGCGGCGACGAACGATATGAGGTGGTTTTCAGGAGGTAGGCAGACAAAGGGGGTAGGGTGCCCTGCCCCCAGACATCAAATCGCCGTCCAACAGCCCTCCGAAAGAAGCTTCGTTCCGTCAAAAACTCTTCCCATAAGCCTATCCCCCGCGGCGAACGAATCCACCCCGGCGGGCGTACCGGTCATCACGATATCTCCATCGGCCAGGGTGAACGTGGCTGCGATTTCATCAAGAAGGGCCTGGGGTTGAAAGATCATGTCCTCACACCCACCCCGCTGGACGGTTTCTCCATTGACATCCAAAGTCATCCGGAGGTCGGAAACGCCTCCCTCCAACCTCACGAATTCGCTGAAGATCGCAGATCCGTCGAATGCTTTGGCACGCTCCCAGGGGAGGCCCTTTTCTTTTAGGAGCCTTTGAAGATCTCGTTTTGTGAGATCCAGTCCGAAACCAACTCCCGCCAACGCGCCCTCACGCACCACGAACGATATCTCCCCCTCAAACTGTAGGTTTTCAGCCGGGTTGGATCGCAACTCTCCCGAGATGGCCGAGTTAGGTTTCAGAAACAAGACCGGTTCAGACGGAATTTGATTGCCAAGTTCCTTTGCGTGATCAGCATAGTTTCTTCCGACACACACTATTTTCGAAGGCGTGACGCTTTCTCCGTCCAATTGTACTGTTTTCAAACTTCCCCCGAGTCAGGTTTGGTAAACGAACGGCGGTAATATAGGTTTTGGCTATGCCCAAGCAAGAATACAGCCTCCCGCTCCACCCGTGAACTAAATGCAACGTCCACTCACCCCGGCGCAATTGGCCGAATTACAAGAAATTTTGCAGGACGAAAAGACTCGCCTGGAGCGGACAATTCGGCGAGCTCGCGAAGACGGACCGATAGAACTGGACCAGCAGGCAGTCGGCCGCCTTTCAAGAATAGACGCGCTAATGAATGAGGGTTTGGCTCAGGGCAGCCTATCCCGCGCGAAAGAAGAGATCGGGCTCGTCAACTCGGCGCTCGATCGCATGGAGAACGGTAGTTATGGTTTTTGCCAATCCTGCAAGGACCCTATCGATCCGAACCGCCTCATGGCTCTTCCCGAGACACTTCACTGCAGCGGCTGCCGTACATAGGACCCTACCCGCAGGTACCCCAACACCACCGGACCCTCTATACTTCCCCCTCGCAAAAAGTCCGGCCACGCAACACCCGAAGCAGATGAAACCCGAAGACAACGAAGCTCCTGACGAAACCCCATCCTCGAATCGCCTGGCAGAGGCGTTACAAGTACTCGAGGCAATAGCAGAAGACCGGACACTTCTTGCGGATCTCAACGGAGAAGAACGTCGGCGGTTGCTGGAGGCAGCCGGAAACGTGTGGTGTCCCGATTCGGCGGAACGGAGGCGCCTTGTCAAGGCAATCATCCGGAAGCGCAAATCGGAGCGAATCAACCGCGACGAGCAGACGCTCCGCGAGACCGGCATCCGTGCGTTGCGTCGAAAGCCGACCTTCACAACGCCGAACATCTTCCCGCCCCAGGGATTTTCTCCCCAGGACCTCGACGAAGAAACGGCGAAGCTTGATGCCGAAGTGCGCAGGCACTGCTATGTATGCAAACGGGATTACAGCACGATTCATCACTTTTACGATCAACTCTGCCCACCCTGTGCGGAACTAAACTTCGCGAAGCGTACCGAGCTTGCGGACCTGTCGGGGAGAGTTGCCCTTTTGACCGGTGGCAGGGTGAAGATCGGTTACCAGGCCGGACTCAAGCTTCTCAGATCCGGCACGACCCTCATTGTTACAACCAGGTTTCCGCGCGACTCGGCCCTGCGCTATTCAGCCGAACCGGATTTTGATCAATGGCAGGACCGATTGGAAATTTTCGGCCTCGACCTTCGCCACACCCCCAGCGTGGAAGCCTTCTGCAGCCAGCTTCTGGCCACCCGTGATCGCCTGGATTTCATCATCAACAATGCCTGCCAAACCGTGCGACGTCCGCCCGATTTTTACGAACACATGATGGAAGGCGAAACCGGGCCATTGGATTCACTTCCTTCCCGGGCCCGTAACCTGTTGGGCGCCTATGAGGGTTTGCGCGGTTACCACATGCTTCCCGAAGCCTCGCGCAACGACCCAAAGGGTCTACAACCTGGCGACATTACTGACGTAGCGGGCCTGACTCACGCGGCGGAGTTGTCTCAAGTTTCCCTGTTGCCGGGAGAGAAGGACACGCCAAAGAACCTTTTCCCGGTCGGAGAACTGGACCAGGACATGCAGCAAGTCGACCTGCGTGGAACGAATTCGTGGCGAATGCTCATGGCCGAAGTGCCTTCAGTGGAGTTATTAGAAGTGCAGCTCGTAAACGCAATTGCGCCCTTCATTATCAACGCACGCCTCAAACCTCTGATGTTGCAAACTCCCGGGAGAGACAAACATATCGTCAACGTTTCGGCGGTCGAAGGGCAATTCTACCGCACTTTTAAGACGACACGGCACCCCCACACCAACATGGCCAAGGCGGCGCTAAACATGATGACACGTACCGCGGCAACGGATTACCACAATGATGGGATCCACATGAATAGCGTGGACACCGGTTGGGTAACTGACGAGGACCCCGCAGAGTTGGCCGCCCGAAAGATTATCGAACAGCGTTTCCATCCTCCGCTGGATATCGTGGATGGCGCCGCCCGCATAACCGATCCCATAATTGCAGGTATCAACACCGGCACCCATATCTGGGGACAGTTCCTGAAAGACTACGTCCCCGTAGATTGGTAGGGGCCGATCGAGCCCGCTCTTCGGCTATCTCCTGGCCGCTCTTCCCCACAACGCGTCGTCCATCGCTCGAAGTTCGAAGGACTCTGCCTCACCGTCCATCGGACCGAATTCAAACACCAGGTCGGTCACCATTCCGTAGATTTCTCCATCCTCAAGTTCGACCGGAATGAACATTCCAGCTCCGAGCGGAGAAAGCCAAAAAGTCCCCAACCGGGGCACCGGCGGGTTTTCCCACTGCGCTACGAGGTGCCCTTCCGAGTCATGTGAAACTTCGAAGCCGACTGTTCCATCGCCCAGTGGACCTGTCGTTGTAAACGTATATGAGCCGACGAAACGAGATGCGAAATCGCTGGCAACGGTTACCTGTTGAGTGGTCGTAACTCCAATGTCTAGAGTAACAGTTGTTTCGTCCCAGGCCATCTGCAGCGTTCCACCGGTAGCGTGGACATCCGGAAACGACCAGGTGAGCAACTCGGTGTGCTCTCCCGATCCGGGACTGATCGCAAACCTGAGCTGATCCTCGGACGGGGGCGGGGCCATGAGATGAAACCGCCTCGGTTGGGGATCGAAGATCAACGTCCACTCCTCGGGTTGCACCTCCATCCAGATAGAATAGGTCCCTGTCTCCAGGCTGTGACCGTTGACGGTAATGTCTCGGTCGGTTTCAATCGTTGTAGCCCAATTGGCACCTGGAGTCCATACCTTGCCCCATGGAACAGTGCTACCGAACGGTTCGCTCCGCCCCCGCAATGACGGTCTGCCATAGTCGATCGCAATGGTCGTGCCGTCGATCGTTTGCACTACCGCGCCCCGTTCGCTGGCCTTGATCTGGGCGTCGGCATCCACAGCGATGAGGATGAGGCATGCAACAATGCCCGCGACCGTTAACAGTTGAGTTTTCATAACTCGTTTCCTTATTATGCCAGGGTCATATTTCGAGAAGGAACTTGGCACATCGACCCAATTTGCGCCAACCGATGACGATAGCACTTCGCGAGATCAAATGCGATCAGGTCGAAAAAAGCCCCACGTTTCGACTTCATCGTTTACGACTATGTGTCCGACTATTTCATATCCGAATTTCTGATAGAAAGGCACGTTGCCCGGGGTTTCCGTGGTCAACGTCACACCGGTAGATTCGGGATCTTCAACCGACATTGAATGGACAAAATCCATCAATGTTTTCCCCAGGCCGGTTCCCGCAAACTCCCCCCGTACTCCAATCATGTTGAGATGAAGATCCGGTTCTTCGACCGAGAAATTTTGCCAGACCGATCCGAGATTTTCGTATCTCGAACGGGCATCAGTACCCAACTCCTCCCAGACTCGCTCTCGAAGTTCGAAGAGCTCCGAAGGAGCCTCCCGATCACCGGGCGGGGTCAAAATCGCTGCTGCAGACAAGCCTCCGCTACCGTCTCTGATTCCGATAAGGGGTTCGTTTCTGAAGACCCTGGCGGAGACAAAAAAACCTATCAGTGCTTCCAGGAGGGTGTCGTAGGAATCACCCATATCGCCAACAACGTGGCGCATTACCGAATAGTCGTGAAAGGCGTCGCAAAAGACCGACACGATAGCGGGCGCATCCGTGGCAGATAGGCGTTCAACGACTGGTGCTTTTTCTTCTCCTGACACAGATCCTCCGGGTAACGATCCGCAGCAAACGTATTCGACAATTCTGGAAAACGCTACCCAGAGAATCCCTCGGCTACATGGTGCTGCGGTGCCAAACGTAGCTTCGTCCCGGCTTGGGACGGTTACCGTCATAGTCGAAGCCGTTGGTGGTCTGGGAATCCCCGTCTTCTGTCGACGACATCCTGGCTCGAAAACTCGAACCGTCTGGCGAGTAAAACATTTGATCAATGCCAAAGAGGGCATCCTCAATCTTCCACATCGGTCCATAACCCACCGTGCCATCTCCACCGAATTGCATAGCAATGGCCTGTTGCTTGCCAGCGTCCCAGTACAACCGGAACTCCCAAAAAGTGGCAGATTCAACGGCGCCGATTAACCCGTACAATTTCCCCTTTATGGACGCACCCCCCAGACCCCACTCCCATTGGATGCTGTAGGAGTCAAACGGCTCCTGGTCGCTCTTGTAGGAGCTGTTGTCCGTGATCCACTTTCCACCGTCGCGGGTCACAAAATCCATGTGGTCGTGCAACCACTGCGGTATTCCGGCAACCCGGCCTGCGGGGGCTGACTGGGCTAACATCTCATCGGCGGGTACGCCAAGCAAAACGCCAACTGCGAACAAAGCTGGGGCGACTTTTTTCCTGAGTGACATGTAAGACTCCTTGTTCGATTCGGTTATCAGGTTTCAGGTGAGCTAGATAGCCAATCGGGAGTGCGCTGCCCGCCTCAAATTATGATTTGAGACGAATTCGTAACTAGAGTGCAATCGTCACTGTTCGTATGAATTGCGACGGAGTCGACCCGGTGTGCTTCTTAAATGCACGATTAAAGGATGCTTTGCTGCTGAAACCGGAATCAAGAGCTATGCCAAGGACGGTGAGGTGCTTGTTAGATGGGTCAACGAGGCGTTTTTGGGCCTCGCCGACCCGGTGACGGTTCACATAGTCAGAAAAACTCAGGCCAAGGTGCCTGTTAAGCACGTGTGAAAGAACATGCCCCGAAAGCCCGACCTGATTAGCAAGAGCCGCGAGCGTCAAATCGGGATCAAGGTAAGGTTTTCGTTCCTGCATCAACGCCGCCAGGCGTTGGACGAGCACCTTGCTGCTCGCCGAATCCGGTTGAGAGGAGGACACTCTTCTGGATCGAATCCGCCCGGACGCTGCGATTCCAACATATCCGGCCGCGTGCACAATGAAGGATTGGATCAACACCAGAGCATAGTCCACCTCGTGAGCAAACCCGGGCGCCGCAGCAAGAAACGTTAGAACCAGCAGGGTCGCCACCCAGTACCCTAAGAATAAATGCGAAAACCGCATCCACGGAACCAATACCTCAAGTTCCTGCTTCGCCCGTCCGGGAGTTTTCGCTCCGACAGCTGAAAGACTGCGCCTTGCGGCTACCGCATAAACCAGCGTTTGGAGTACGTGCAACGCGAAATAGAAGTAGTAGACGAGAGGAATCGCAACCGAATCCAGGGCCTTGTAGGCATCGATGGCTCCGATTTTTTCCGGGGCCGGTAACATGAGAAACGGAAAACGAAAGACCAGAGCCAGAGCGAACGGGCCGACGTGAAGAAGGTCCGAATAACCGGGCCTATAACCTCCCACGACGCTCTTCGTGTGAAGGAAATAGAGCGGCCCAATCATGAACAACAGGGGTTGAAACAGAACTATGAGATGGGGCCAGGCCCGATATAGATCGGTGGCTACAACCACATAACTCAAGAGGTTTAGCGACACAACTACGACAAGGGCGGCGAGAAAAACGTTGGCGAGCGTGCGCGTTTCTCGCCGGGAAAGCAAGACACCGGCGAGAACTATTCCCTGACAAACTCCGTAGAGGAGCAGTACAGACCAGAAATTGACTGTGAACACATTATCACCGCGCTTGTGGACGGACGGTATGTACACGGCGCGCAGCAAAAAAGATTCAACGGCTTATCGCAAAAACCGATTAACGGTTGTCTAGATACTCGCGGATCAATCGTCCTCCCAGCCTGCTGGACTCGGCAGACGAGCCATCCGGGAACCTGGCCGACCATCGGCCGTTCCCCAGCCTGACGAACTGCTCAACGAGGTTGACGTTGATAAGATGAGACCGGTGAATTCGCACAAACCTCGAATCCAGCCGCTCATCAAGTTTCATCAGGGTAGTCGAAAGCAAATACCTCTTTTTCTCCACCCAAGCGGCCACATAGTCACCCGACCCCTCAAAACGCCAAACATCTGCAATCGGGATGTTCCTGACAGCTCCTTTTTCAACCACGTTCAACATCGGAACTCGCGCCGTTGGGCCCGTACGTGAAGCTGTGACACGACGTTCAATTCGCTCAAGCGCCTTTCGAAATCTGGCTGGACCAAAAGGCTTGACGAGATAGTCAATCGCCTCCAACTCAAACGCCGCAACGGCATACGAGTCGTAGGCTGTCGTAAAAACTACGAAAGGCGGATCGTCCAATCCCTCCAAGACTTCGATACCGCTAAGGCCCGGCATCCGGATATCAAGAAACACGAGATCAGGTACCTTTTGGCGAATAAGATCGAGGGCTGATGACCCGTCGCTGGCTACGCCCTCCAACTCAAAGGATTGTTCATTCTCAACCCACCGCACCAATTTTTCACGGGCCAATTCTTCATCTTCGGCTATAACCACGCTTATTCCGGACATCACTTTTTTTCAGCTGGCAGGTTGATGGTCGCCACACATCCACCCCTGGGGCTCCGGGCCAATCGGACCGATGCGTCCCCGTCGTACAAGACGTCCAACCTCTTCCGGAGCAAATCGAGTCCCTTCGATTCATTGCCTTCGTGCGCCCCGGGCCCAGGTCCGTCGTCTTCCACTTGAACTTCTAAACGCCCTCTACGACAAAGTGCCCCTACCTTCACTATTCCGCCCTCTGGCCTTGGCGCTACACCGTGTAAAACAGCGTTTTCAACAAGGGGTTGCAGGACAAACTGAGGTACAACGCAGCTATCCGCTTCCGAGTCGATAGACTCGATCACGCGGAGTCGATCACCAAGGCGGAGTTTTTCCAGTTCCAGGTATTCGCGAGTAAAAGCCCACTCTTCCGAGAGAGGAACCGGGTCATGAGAATCAGACGCCAAAACCTTTCGCATCAAATGTCCAATCCGGTCCACCGCGTCGTCGGCGAGGTCTGGATCCTTATGAATCAGGGCTGACAGGGCATGGAGAGTGTTGAAGAAAAAGTGGGGATTGATTCGCGATCGCAGGGCATCAAGTTGAGCCGAAGATACCAGCGCCTCGGCCTTTAAGGCTGCCTGCTCGTGCCTGCGGAGAGCCTCCCTGCCCCTGAGCGTATACGAGACACCCGCGATAAGCCCATATAACCAGAAACCTGTCAACATCCGCCACCCAAGGAACGCTTGCATGGCTTCCACCATGTTCGGAAGCGGCTCAAAATTCAATAGAGATACGGCTACGATCCCAAATACCAACCAGGCCAGAGAAAACGTCACCCCTGCGATAACGTGCATCGCGTAAAACGACGGGCGAATTGTCGGTGGCCAGGGCCGCTGACCGGTGAGCCACCAAACGACCAGGCTGAGAACCGCAGCCGACCCTATTGTCCCGACACCCTGAGTGAAGGCCCCCAGCGGTTCGACATCGAAACTGACGATGGTCATCATCGACCAAAAAATGGCAAACGGCCCCCAGGCAAGAAGCAGACTGCCCAGAATTCGCATTCTTTTGTTACGAACGTTCTCGTGCATGCGTGAATTTAGCCAAAAACGATTGGCGTGGGGTTCCCCGGGGGTCATCTGCCCGACGAAGCGGGTCGATTCACCGAGATGAGCCTGCAATAGGCCGGAGGTGGTTGAGAGTTTCCTGCTCGAAGATTAGTCATATCAATTATCAAAAAGGTGTCCTGAATGAAACTTCGAGTGTTCCAGATCGTTGCGCTGCTATGCGTGACGGCAGTGCCTCTGGTGGGGCAGACCACGGACCAACTAGCTCCGCAGGGAATGCGGGTGAGCACCCTCACCGATACGATCGCCGGAGGGGTGGGCGGGGTGGCGGTTGACCTTAGCGGAAACGTTTACACCGCCGATTTTGGTGACAACGTGTGGAAAGTGAAACCGGATGGTAGGCGAACCTTGTTCGCCACTGGCTTCTACTCAGCGTCAGGAAACGCGATCGATTCAAGGGGCCGGCTGCTCCAGTCCAATTTCAACGGGAACTATATAAGTCGCGTCGAGCGCAACGGTGAAGCCAGTATCTTCGCCGGAGGATTCAACGGACCAGTAGGAATAGCTGCGGGCCCATCAGATACGCTTTACGTTGTCAACTGTCGTGGAAACTCCGTAAGCAAAGTATCGCCAGATGGCACGGTGACGCCCTTCGCCAGCGGTGATCACTTCAGCTGCCCCAACGGAATCACGTACGGACCCAACGGTGGGATCTACGTCGTGAACTTCGGTGACGGCAAAGTTCTTTCGCTCACACGTGAAGGTGAGGTCAGCCAAATCGCTCTGGTGCCAGGCACCGGGAACGGACACGTCGCCATGGCTCGGGGAGATCTTTACGTAACGGCATTCCAGAGTCATCGCCTTTACAAGGTCACTCTTGATGGCGAGGTCACTCTGGTCGCCGGCACCGGCCAGCCAGGTGAGCAAGATGGCCCCGGAGCCCAGGCGCGATTCACCTTTCCGAACGGAATTGCCGTGGGACAAAGAGGCGACCGGCTTTTCGTAAACGATTTCATCAATCGTTCCCGGCCGGGATTGGAAAAGCCGCCGATACCGCTCTCAGTCGTCCGCCAAATAATGTTACCCACGCTTAGCGACATAATGCTTGCCGCCCTGCATGAGGGCGGAGCGGATGCCTTGAGGGCCGCTCATTCGGAGTGGAAGGCCAACCCGTTCACCCGGGCCGCGTTCACCGAGTTGGAGATCAATGGACTGGGATACAGACTCATGGGTGCCGGAAGGTTGCCTGCGGCAATCGCTACCTTTGAATCAAACGTCGAAGCGTATCCCAATTCACCCAACACCTACGACAGCCTCGGTGAAGCCTACAAAAACGCGGGGAGAACCGCCGAAGCTATCGAGAACTACCAAAAGTCGTTAGAGCTAAACCCCGGGAATACCAACGCTACCCAAATGCTACAGGAGTTACAGGGCAGCTAACCTCCTGGAGCCCCGAGCGGAGCGTTGTCACCTCACGGGCTACGCTCCGCTCTCCCTTGGACACGCGACGTAACCCTCGATAAGTTTAAATTCCTAATTGACCAGGGGAATCAAAATGAAAGCTGTTTCGACGTTCGACGTAACCGGTTGGGATCCCGCGACGTATTCTGCACCCGGGGCGATTCCCCTGCTTTCTCAGGCTACAGTCACCAAAACATTTTCCGGCGACCTCGAAGGCGAAAGTACGGCTCAATTACTGATGTGCCAGGCCGATGCCAAAGATCTCTCAGCGGGAGCCGGGTACGTTGCATCTGATAGCGTTACCGGTACACTGGGGGGTAAGAGTGGAAGTTTCGTGATGCAACATGGTGGCTTGAGTGCGAGCGGTAACAGCCGCACATGGGGACATATCGTACCAGGGTCAGGGGCCGGAGAACTCGCAGGGATTACGGGGGACGTCACAATCGACGTGGACGCCGATGGCAAACACACCATCGTCCTGGAGTATGATTTTCCTGATTAATCCGGTCTGAGAGCCTCCACCAGATTGACGAGCGTGGCCCGCCGAGCCGGCAAGGCGCAGGCGACAATTCCCGTTAGCAAAAATGTTGCTACCACGGCCCCGTAAACCCCAGGATCCCCGGGGTCGACGTGAACCGATACTGAAGCCAGGATGAGACTGATCACCACACCCACAGCCAGTCCAAAACCCATTCCGACCGTGAGCTGCCCCATTCCCTTTTTGAAAACAAGTCCCATTACGTCACGGTGTTGAGCACCCAGCGCCATTCGAATCCCCATCTCGCGGGACCGGCGACTAACAGAAAACGCGATAGCACCGTATAAACCCGCCGCGGCCATGAATAGAGCGATACTGCCAAACGCGGTAAAAAGACGTCCCATGAACCCAAACATCCACGTTGCAGTCTCAATGGCACCGTCCATAGAGTCGACTTCGTAGATCGGAAGGTTGGGATCCAAATCCGCGACTATGGCGCGCACCTGGGGAGCGAGAGCAAAGAGATCGCCCCTGGTCTTGATGGCCATGCGGACCGCTCCTGGAGGGCCTTGAGCAAGTGGCGTGTAGAACTGCTCGGCGATGGCATCGTGACTCCCCAGGCCCCCTACCAGCCCACCGCCTACATGCAGGTCCGGGACCACGCCCACAATAGTCCGCCATTGCTCTGAAAAGTCGGAGCGCCCGATCCTGACTCTTTTGCCAACGGCGGATCCCGTCTCGAAATAGCGATTGGCAAAGCTCTGGTTAACTACTGCAACCGGCAATACGTCGGCCCTGTCCCCCATTTCAAAATTTCGCCCTGCAGTCACATCGACGCCAAACGTTGAGAAAAACGAGGGTGTCACGACTGAATAGCTGGCTCTCGGAAAATCGGCGGCGGAGGCGTAAACAGCCCCTTCGACAGCAAAGTGAGTTTCGTTGGCTCCCGTCCCGGGGAGTCGATCAACGAGCGCCGCAAGTTCAACGCCGGGGATTTCTTGCAGATGTTCCGTCAACTCCTCATAGAAGTGGACTCGACTCTGATCTTCAGGGTAGTCGGCTGAGGAGAGGGCGACTCGGGCCGTAAAGACTCCCGCGGTTTCAAAGCCGGTGTCGAGGTCACGGAGGTTGATCATACTCTTGATCGTCATGCCTGCTCCAACCAGAAGTCCGCAGGAAAGCGCAATGCCCGTAACAACCAGCCCGGTGCTAAATCGTCCCATACGAAAACTCGACGAACCAGAGCCTTCGTCCTTTAACATATCATTCACATCAACACCGGACGCCTTCAAGGCTGGCACAATCCCGGCTACCAAACTTGTCACGGCGATAACGGCGACCGCGAAATAGAGTACCGGTAAATCGAACTGGAAATAGATCCAATGTGGTTTGACAACGCTGGCCATAGTTGATCCGAACAAGCCAATCAACCACGCGCCAAAGGCGATTCCACCCAACCCGCCGATTGCCACAAGGATGGCAGCCTCCAGCATCAATTGCCGGATTACGCGCATTCTGCTCGCACCGATGGCGGAACGAACAGCCATCTCCTTGACCCTGACCGCGGATCGAGCCAGCAGGAGGTTTACCACATTGGCGCACGAAATAAGGAGCACACCCAGTACGCCAGCCACAGACACCCAGGTCAATGTTTTGATTTCTGCCGGAAGAAAATTGTCGTCGTAACGTTCAATTCTGATACCGATACCAGCATTGGTTTCCGGAAAATCGGAGGCGAGCCGTGCGGCAATGCCGTCAAGTTCAGCCTGCGCCTGGCCCTGACTCACACCTTCCTTGAGACGGCCAATAACCCAGAGGCGTTCTCCCTCACCGCGAGCGAGGTCAGCGATGTCGAAGCCACGAGGCATCCAGAGGTCATTGTCAAACGGAAAACCGAAGCCTTCCGGCATCACTCCTACAATGGTCGCCGCGACTCCGTTGGCGCGAATGCCCTTGCCAAGGATATCGGGATCCCCACGATACCTGGTTTGCCAGACTCGGTGGCTGATGACGATGCTCCGGGCACCGGTGCCGGCGTCCTCTTCCGGCAACAACACGCGTCCCATCAGAGGGGGCGTGGCCACCTCCGAAAACATGCCGGATTCAACCAGGGTGCCGAGGTACCGTTCAGGGCGACCCTGCTCATCAGCAAGATTGATCGTGGCGAAGATGAAACCCGCAAGATCTTCGAAGACCGTCTGCTGATCTCGAAAATCACGGAGATCGTGTGGTGAAAAATTTTGCCCGGCGATGCCCTCCGCAGGTACGGACTGCGAGATTCGCATCAGGCGTTCGCCTTCTTCGAAGGGCAGACCCCGCAACATCATCCCGTAAACACCGCTTGCGGCATTGATAACTCCGCCAACACCAAGTGTGACCGTGAGAATGGCCATCAGGGAAACGCCGGGGGTCTTTCGGAGCATTCGAGATCCGTACCGAATATCAGAAAGGACGCCGTTCATTTGGTAATGATAACGGCCGACATTCACGCCCGGCAAACTGGAACTAACGTGTAACGCTGTTGCGGCGCACTTCTTCGGTCCAATTCATCACGTATACCACCTGATTGATAGTGCCGAGGTGCACGAACGCGAACTGATTCCCGTCCGGGGAAACGTCATAGTTAGCATGTGGTGAAGACGGTTCAAAATCTGCCGTTTCAAACAACCGAGTTCGATCGACGACCCGAAACTCGCCTTCCGCATCGAATCGAGCGCTTACCATGTACGATGTCCCCAACTCGACTCCGATATAGAACAGTTCGTTGGTATTTCTACTCCAAATCGGTTCAGAACCGCCATCCTGTGAAACTATCGTCTTTGACCCCGAGCCCCCGAACCCGCGCACGTACACCTCATCCCGCCCCGTTTCATCCGATGAATACGCTAACCACCTACCGTCCGGCGAAACACCACCGGCCTGCTCGTTGTACGAAGTGGACAGAATCGGTTCTTCTTCCCTATCAGAACCCCCAAAATTGAGAACGCGGAGGTCCCAACTCCCGCTGTTACCCAGCCCGCTAGTCACCGCCCACCCGTCGGGTGCGAACGAGATCACTCCCGTGGCGGTGGCACCGACGTAGACCGAATCGGCGACGCCACCCCCGTCCGCCCGGCTCCGGTACACTCCGTTATTGCTGATGAAGGCCACCGTCCTCCCGTCGGGCGACCAAACCGGATCGTGGCCATCATTTGCGAACGTCAACCGTTGCAAAACCTTCTGACGTATGTCGAGCGTCCATACATCGCGGGTACCCTGTTGCGTAAAATCGAAAGCGAGAGATCTTCCATTCGGCGAAAACCGGGGGCTGTGGAAACGCTGGTTCTCAGCTGCCACCTCGCGGCGCCCGCTGCGATCGACAAGCATCAAGTCAAAACGCTGCTCGGGCACATAGACCATTGAGCCGTTGGTTGACACTGCAACCTGCGCCTCTCCCCCAATCGAGAGCCTGACGTCTTCGGCCAATGTGACCGCCGGACCGGTCACAACCAGATTTTTCGCATCAAACAGGGCTCCCTGCAAAACTCCGTCGGGTCGGGCCCACAGCAACACTCCGTCCGAGTACCGAACGGCGTTGGTCGCAGTAGGCAACACAACCCTGCGGTCTCCAGCTTCAAGATCAATCCCAACCACCGGACCATTCGCCGTGCCGAACCCGCTGGTGGCGATCGCAAGCAAGGTGTTCGCTTCCGGGACGTAGGTTTGAGCCGCGAAGAGAGCCTCGTTGGCCTCCTCATTCGGCTCCGCGATATTCGAAATCCCACCTGAAATTTCTACGATGGCGAGACCGCCTTCAGGCAGCGTGATAGCAAGGTTTCGATCATCGATCCAAACCACCGGAACCCCGGCGATGGCACGAGCATGACTAATAAGAACAGGTACTCCACCGGCCATGGGCAGGTAAAAGACACCGTTGCCGCTTCCCAGAAATGCAAGCTGAGTGCCGTCCGGAGAAAAGGTCGGAAAAGCGCCACCCTGGGTGCCTGGAATGGCGTGGGGTTCCAATTCCCCTATTCGTCTCATGAAAAGCTCTTGATTGGCACCACTCTGTCGGCCGACAAAAACTATGGTTTCTCCATCGGGGGATAAAGCAACCGTATTCACAGGGGCTCCTGAGAGCCCCACCACCGCGGCGTCGTCGCCCCCCCAGGTTACCGGAACGCCAAACCTGCCAACGACCGACGCCTTGGGTTCAGATGAGTCTGTCACTCGGCCGACCATGAGGCCTATTAACAACAACACCGCGCCAGCCATCCCCTGTCTCCAACCGAGCCCGACGCCGCTTTCGACCGCCTGGGAGTTAACGCGAGATTCACCGGCATAACTTGCTGAGAGTTGAGGGTCTTTAAGCGCATCGCGAAAATCCGCAGCGGTGGCGAACCGGTCTGCAGGTATCCTCGCCAGGGCGCGCTCAACAGTCAGGGCCACATGTACGGGCACCGCCCCCCGGTGTGCAGTAACTGGCTTCGCATCCTCAGTGATCAATTTCGAGATAACGGCCTGTAGTGTTCCACCGGTGTGGGGGGGTTCACCCGCCAGGGACTCGTAGAGGACCGCGCCCAGTGAGTAGATATCCGACCGGGAGTCGATGTCTCTGTCTCCGGTGGCCTGTTCAGGACTCATGTAGTGAGGAGTCCCCAGCGAAAGCCCTGTTTCGGTGAGTCGATCACCGCCGGCGGCTTTGACCGCCAGGGCGATTCCGAAATCCGCGACCTGGGCTCCTCCATCGGCCAGCATAATGTTGGCCGGTTTGATGTCACGGTGTACCACATCGTGGCGATGGGCATAGTCCAACGCGGAGGCAACTTCACCAGCTAACCGCACGGCTTCTTCGACCGGCAACTGGTGCTCACGATCTATCTTGTCTTGCCAGGATTCTCCTTCAATAAAGGGCATCACATAGAACAGGAACGAATCCGCTTCGCCGGAATCGTAAAGAGCCAGAATATGAGGGTGTTGAAGGTTGGCTGTAACCTTGATTTCGTTCAGAAAACGTTCGGCCCCCAACACTACCGCCAATTCCGGGCGCAACACCTTAACCGCGACCTGGCGGTCGTGCTTAATGTCTTGCGAGATATACGGTGGCCATGCCGCCGGCCCCCAGTTCCCGTTGTATTGTGTAACGATCGGCGAGGGCGGCCTTTAGACGATCCAGGTGCTCAGTCATTGGTGCGTTGAACATGAGAGGGTGTACCGGGAAACGCCAGAAACCCATATTTCGGATTTCCGCCTAATAGCGTTTCTAGCTGGGGCAGTCGATCACAGCACCCTTCCAACACGGGGTGACACCCCGGCCTTGCTGAGAAGCTGCCCGGCCAAAAATAGCGCAGTATTCCTGAGTTCCCCCGGCCAGGTCCTGGACAATCGTCATGATGATAGTATCACCGACCAGCGAGGGCTCAACGAGATGGATGTCAGGAGCGTTGTCAAAACCCTCCACCAATTCCAGGTTCTCGCCCGTTTGCAGAAAGGTACCGAACTTCGCACTTATGAATTCAAGGCTTCGTTCTCTGACCCTGTCGCCCGGGCTCTGATCAGGACTGACTAGGGAAACTGACATTTCCCATTCATCGCCGTGAAGAACGATCACGCCGCTTTTCCAAACGCAGCACCCTTCCAACGGTTGAACGGGCAGTCCTTCACCATCAAGGCTGACGAATTCAATAGACTCCATCCGTCGGTTCGGGACCGCCGCAAGCCGAAGCCGACGGGGTGCCCAAAGCTACCAATGGGATCGCAACTTTTTTCATACTCACCCCAATTCCGCAAACATTTTTTTTTCAAACGGTCAAACGGTAAATAAATAAAAAAAAGTCCGCACTCAGGGTGTCAATTCAGGCAGACTGTATTTAGCAATCCAGAGTCCCGAATTCAAATCTCCTGTGTAAATGTTGCCCTTGAAAATCTGAGCACCAAAAGTCATCGACCAATTTGCAACGGTCGTGTTTTCGTCGGTGGTGCGGAGAGACGCAACTTCCCTGCCCTGAGCGTAGAGATCTCCTCTTAGTTCTCCCGAAACATCTACAATCCGCAACCCGGCCTGGTAATACCCGATGTAAAGAAGGTCGTTTTCAACCCAGAAATTGTGCGCGCCCGCCTCTGGGACTTCGTATGTTGCTACTTCAACGGGGTTTTCGATATCGATATAGTCGACGACGTGTACATAACCTCGGGCGTCGATCGGCTGGTCGACATTCCAACCTGCAGGAAAGACTTCGTCGCCAACGAAAAGATAGCGACCGTATCGGAATGCGGTGTGGCTGTTGTTAGCCACAGGGTACTCAAATTGACTCACAAATTGTGGCTCGCGCGGGGTTCCGCCGTGTGTGCCGGCCCCCACATCCAACATTACGATTCCATCATTCCAGTATGAGAGGTAAGCGTATCCATTCTGTACAATCACGTCATGGAGGCTCTTGCTCTGTTTGTCGATTCCCCAGCGACCTATCTCTGCCGGATTAGCAGGGTCTGCGATATCAATGATGTGAATCTCGGAGGTACCGTTGTGGACCGCATAAATCAGGTCGTTGTCACCGTCGATCCAGACGTTGTGGACGCCCCCAGTTACCGTTTCGGTGTACTCGGACATGATCGACGGATGCCCGGGGTCAGAGAGATCCAACAGAACAATTCCGTTACGGCGACTCGATGCTCCCTCCCTTGTAATGATTCCGATCCTACTGTTCGGATGGATTTTCACATCATTGATTCGGCGCGCATCGACCTGCACCGAATCCGTTAGCACCGGGTTTGCGGGGTCCGTGACGTCCCACGCTTTCATCCAGTCATACGCAAAAGTCCCGATGTAGGCGTAATCTCTTCCGTCCACACCTTCGAATGCCCACATGTCGGCGGAATGGTGTTGGGAGGCAGGTCCGCGACCGACGAGGTTCAATTCACCCTGTGTTTCGCGTTGCACAACAGATATCGTCGTCGATTGAACCGCATTTTCACCAATCAGCGCTGTCACTCGATAGACACCCGGGCTTTCGGCAACGAAAACACCCTGTGCACCATCGGGCTCGACCGTGGCACCCATCCCTCCAACAGACCAGGCCGGCCTGAACCCTTCAACAACTTCCCCACCGGCGCCGACGCCTTCAACCGACAACCGCACAACATCGCCGGTCTGAACCTCGGTAGCCGCCTGCGTTATCCGATAACTGCGGGCCTGATTGGCAAGCACTTCAACCTCGATTTCCGACGATGCGGCGCCGCTGACAGCGCGCACCACGGTTCGACCGGGGTTGCGCCCGAAGACACGCCCGGTCTCGTCAACGCTGGCAATATTGCCGTCGCCAGCAGTGAACCGGACCCGCTGGTCGCGCAGTTCAACTCCAAGCCGAGTGCGGACCTGAACCAACAATTGGGCGGAAGATCCTGCGCGAAGGGTTTCGCCATCAACAGAAAGACGAATGTCGGCAGCGGGGAGCTGAGGAACGGTGACCGTGAAGATTTTGGTCTGCCTTTGATCTGTGCGCGCAGCGAAACGAGCCTGCCCAGGGACCAGAGCCGTGACTTCGCCTGTTTCAGAAATCGTTGCCACGTCAGGGGAAAGCGCAAACCAGCGAATCACCACGTCGTCAACAGCCACACCACCTGCATCGACCAGTCGTGCGGAGAATTGGAATCTCGAGTCGACCTCGACTTCAGCCGTCTCGGGTTGGACGATGAGCTCGGGCTCCTGAGCGGGTAGGTTCGTGGCAAAAAGAGCCACGGCTAACATCAGTTTCATTCAATCCCCCGGGAATTCTTGAAAGAAAAACATGCATTATGGAATATTCGTCCAGCAAGATGCTCAAGAATATGTCCGAATGCCAGCGGGACCCTTATTGCCCGCGGACCTTTCTGGAGTTAATTCAATAAAACAAATGGGATTCGAACAAATTCGGGTGTACCGTCGTCTCATTAATGATCTTTATGACCCCGGAAGCTCACTATTGACAGTTTTTCTGGGAAAACTCACAAAAAGCGATTGCCGCAAATTTCGAATCTCGAAGCGGTCAGCAGGAGGAATTCATGAAAACCACCTGGACAATTATCCCGGCGGCTGTATTCGGCCTGGCGCTGCTCAGCGAGCCTATGATGCTGATCCCGGGTTCTTATTTCTCTGGAATAGGAGAAGCTGAACTTTCGCTCCTCGCTGAAGCCACCGGTCGTTCGCTCTCTGAGGTCCGAGACGATGTAAAACGTGGCCGCATCGGAGAAGAGCTTGAAAATGTAGTGGACGGCTCAGAATTCCTGTTCAAGGTCAGGAGAGAAGGCCATTATCAGGTCTCGTCTCCCGGGAATTCACTTTACCTCGACGTCAGCTATCTGGAGCCAGGAACTTCCTTCCTCCAGGCCACCGATGGAGGAGAAGAAAACCAATGGCGCATGCACCTCCAACCGGGGATGCTTGTCTATGTTGAGGTCGCTGGCGCTGAACGGGACAGGGGTTCTTTCGAGATCACCGACCCGCTGGCCGGAGCCGACATTTCTGGAGATCTCAAAGAAGTTTTCGCAGCCGGATGGGAGCAGTGGGAGTTCAATCCTTTGGCGCTGGAGCAGATTGAGGCGGGTGAACCTGTTTTCGGCCACATTAATCCAGGCCGCGCCCATTACTACTTGCTCGAGGCGTCATCAGAAATCCCCTTCCGAATCAACATGGACTCAGACGAGATGGATCCGTACCTGGAGGTTTGGGAAGTCGGTAGCGCCGGAATACTCAATACCCACACGAATGACGATGGCGGTGACGGCAACAATTCAATGCTCCGGTTCCGCGCTCATCCGAATGCGTCCCACGTGATCATCAAGGCACGCGGCTACTCCGAAAGCACCGAGGGGGCGTTCGAACTTCGGGTAAGACAACCAGAGCCTCGAAGTGCCGGGTGGACGATACAGGAAGTGGCCGAAGAAGAGGGCCTAGATGTCCGAGGTTTGCGGCAAGGGACCCTTGGTGCGAGAATGCAGGGATTCCTTTCAGCAGGCCAGGAAGCGTTCTATGTTTTCCCCAACGCTACGGGCGAGATCGACATCGATCTGGTTTCAGACGATTTCGACACGTACGTTGAAGCGTGGACCGTTGATACGCAGGGCGGATTTTTCTCGGATGAGGACACTGATGACGATGGGGGTGGTGATCAAAATTCCAGAGTTTCGATGGATGTCGGGAGCCATTCCGTCCTTTTAGTCAAAGTGCGGGGTTTCAGTGAAAGCAATAGCGGACGATACGAACTATTCGTACGTTGATGTAGCCCCAACGTTTTGCTCCGAAACGGAAGCGAATAGTACATGAAAGACTTGCTTAAAACCGCAGGAGGAGTGTGCCTCGCGCTGGCAGCGGGCGCCATAGTGTCGCGCATTGAACCTTTCAGGAGCGGCAATTTTCTCTGGTGGTCAGCAAGTTCTGTTATCAACTTTGCGGCTTATTCCGGCTCGGCGATGCTGGTAGCCCTGCAGGGCGAACGAATCGCCCGTGGTTTGCTCATCGCTGACAACCGGGGACTGACCGGCATAGTCAAAGGCCTATTGATCGGCGGTGTCTCGACGCTGTGCTACGCGGCCGTGGGAAACGTGGCGGCGCCGGAATTAATTGGCGCCATCGAAACCGGTTTCGCAACCTGGATGGTAGCAGTTTCGGGTTACACCGTCTGGAAGACCTACGACGGTTTCGACGACATGGCAAAGCTCGTAAAAGGAGCTGTGGTTCAACGCGTTGCCCCGGCGAATGGATCCCAATCCCTGCCATCTGATCCCAATTTAAGACAACTGCGCCCCCGCAGAGATGATGGGCCTTCCGTGGAATGTTCTGAGTGCGGAAACTGGGTGCCGGCAGAGTTCACGTTCTGCGGAGTGTGCGGGGTGAGGATCACCCCTGCGGATCGACGGGCCTCGAAAATGTGGCTGAGCTAGAAGACATCAGATAACCTGAATGGTTGGTTCCAGGTATCCGCTATGAGCGCAGTACGGATAGAACCTCCCTGAACATTGACTGCCCGACCCGTTCGGTACGCTTCGCGCCAGGCTGCAATCACGCCGCCCGGGGTTGGATGCTCCTGAAACGATTGTGTGACCGTTTGAGTATTATTCCCCTGCGGGTTGGATCAAATGGCATTTAACGCACAATTATTGGGGATACAAAACAATGCGTCTCACCAAAAGTTTACCGATTATCGCGGGTTTCGCGCTCTTTCTCGCACATTCGGTTGCAGCGACTGCACAGTCGTTCCCTACCGACGACCCAGTGATCAAACAAATGTGGGAAGTTGGGATAGATAATTCCCAGACGGAGCAACTCGCGCACGTTTTGATGGATCAGATCGGTCCGCGGCTCGCCGGCTCGCCCAATCTCGAGGCTGCCCAGGAGTGGCTCCTCTCGCTGTACGAGGGATGGGGGGTTGAAGCGCGGAGGGAACGATACGGCACCTGGGTTGGCTGGCAACAGGGCACCCTGCACGTGGACATGATCGAACCGCGGGTCCAAACGTTGGAGGCTGAATTGATGGCCTGGAGTCCGGCCACGGACGGACCGGTAGAAGCTGAGGTAGTTACTCTTCCGTCAGACCTGACAGCCGAGACGCTTGACGACTGGCTCGGCACGCTCAGTGGAAAATTCGTGATGATGTCGCCGCCCGAAATCATGTGCCGGGCGCGTCAGGAACTCGAAGCCAACGCCCGACCAGAAACAATTTCTCGCCTGGACTCGCTGCGCCGGGAGGGACGGAACCAGTGGTTCAGCCGTCTGCGTGCCTTTGGTTCTTTCCGTGGCATTGAAGGGCGCATCGAAGGTGCTGGAGCTCTGGGAATCGTAAATTCGCGCTGGTCCGGAGGTTGGGGAGTGAACAAGGTGTTCAGCACCTCTGCGGAGACTGCCGTTTCAATTGACCTCTCCTGCGAAGACTACGGGCTGCTGGCCAGGCTCATCGAAGGCGGCACCACCCCGGTGCTGCGAATCGACGCAAAGTCTGAGGACATCGGCGAAGTGCCGCAGTTTAACGTGATCGCAGAAATCCGCGGATCGGAGCTTCCCGACGAATACGTCCTGCTGGGAGCACACCTGGATTCATGGCACGCCGGCACCGGCGCCACCGACAACGGTACGGGCACGATCACGATGCTGGAGGCCATGCGGATCCTTAAGGAAACATATCCACAGCCCCGCAGAACAATAATTGTTGGTCACTGGGGAGCAGAGGAGATGGGCGGCATAGGGTCAGCCGCTTTCAGGGAAGACCATCCGGAGGTTATGGATGGTTTGCACGTGGCGTTTAACCAGGACAACGGTACCTGGAGATATGAAAAAATTGAGGGTCAGGGCATGCTGGACGCCGCCAACCATATCCCCGGTTGGATGACATATGTCCCAACCGAGATCGCCGGTCGGGTGGAGCTTGAAATGCCGGGTGCTCAGAACAATCGCGGTAGCGACCACACGTCGTTCCTATGCGAGGGACTGCCGAGTTTCCGACTCCAATCACCCTACGACGAGTACCGCCAGTATACGTGGCACACAAACAGAGACACCTATGACAAGATCGTCTTCGATGACCTCAAGGAAAACGCAACGCTAGCAGCCATGCTTGCTTACAGGGCGTCCGAGGACCCCAATTCTTTCGGTCAAGATCGCGCCATCCTATCCATCGACCAACGCACGGGGCAACCCCGCGCCTGGTCGCAGTGCCGCGAAGCCCAACGGTCTCGGTAGTGCCGTTCACGAAAACAAGACGGCCCTCTTCTCCGATTCGGAGAGGAGGGCCTTTTTCATCGCTCCGACCCGTCGCTCGGGAGGGATCGAGATATTTTTCGCCCTACCGAACAATTCCCGTGGGCACTCCATCCAGAGCCCATGCTGAGTCAATCTCTACACCCATATGAACGAGTGCAACCACCGCAACGTCCACAACTCTCGGGGGAGGCTCAAAAGGAGCTCCCCCCGATATGGATGGGCCGCTAATAAGGAACGGTATGGTCCGCTCAAATTCGGATTCTCCGCCGTGATCGCCGTCATCGGTCCGACCATGATCGCTACTCATTATGATTAACCAGTCCTCCAACCCGTAGTTCGGACGTCCTTCAATCGCCGCCACCAGACGTCCGACGATCCTGTCAGCCGCGGCGATTGCACCGCGATACTCGGCGCCAATCGCTTCGCTCCGGTGACTGAGCTCATCGGCTGCTCCTATGTAGACGAACATTGCGTCCACATTGGAATTGTTCAATGCATCAGATGCTATGTCTCCGCTGATCGAGTCAGCCTCCAACCAGCCCAGGTCGTAGCCATTCAGGACAACCACGGAGTCGACCGCGTCGGAAATTAGCGGCCCTCCATCAACCTCTGCGCCAAGGGGTTCCCAATCAACCACCGCCATTGTGTTGACAGTTGGATTCAACTGCTCAAGACGAGTTAGGAAATCCGGATAATTACCGTAGTCGCTGGTACTAAAATCATTGCTAACCACCCGGTGTTTCTCGGGCCACACGCCGATGAGAAAACTTGACCAACCCGGGCCGCTTACTGTAGGCGAACCCGTTTGCGCGCGATCGCTGTACAGTCCGCGGGCCGCCAGCCGATCCAGATGGGGGGTCGGCACCTCGGCGAGCACATCAGGCCGGATCCCGTCGATGCCAATAGTGAGAACTTTGGGGACTACCTCCGCGGGAGGCATCGCCTCCTCGGACTCGGGATTATCACTGCGTTGGTTTGCACAACCGGCCAGCGCTACAACCACCATCGCTCCCAGAGCGTGAAGCTGAATCGCTTTTACCGGCGTTCTCCGCGTGAGAGCCAATCGATTGAAATCAACTACCTGGCACCGGCGGGTCATTGAGGCATGGCTCCGTGGATCATGGCGACGACGTCATTGGCCAGCGCATTGGGAATCGGAATCGTAAGATTGTACTGTGCGATCTTCCATTGGCCATCGACCAACTCAAGCACTCCAGTACCTCGGCATTCTCCGTAGTTGTCGTTGTCGAGAACTTCGTCGAACCAGGCAACTGATCCCGTGGCGTCGAATTCAATCTTCCGGCGGCCTTCGCGCAGTGTGTACGTCCATCCCTGACCACGATCGAAGTAGGGGTGGACGTAGCCTCGAAACTCGTCCACAGTCCATCTCTCGGTACCATCAGTACCCAGGAAAACAGCGTTCGTGGCAAAGAGGGCGAAGTAGGGTTCTTCGTCGGCCAGGGATGCGTTGTGGTGGAGAGCGTCCAGCACTCCCGATACCGCGCTTCTCGCTGCGGCGAGGTCAGGTTCCGCGATATCACGTTCCGCGGGAGTGGTGCACGCCGAAGCGAATACGATAAACAATACGATAGTAGAGGAACAAAAACATCTTCGTAGCATCCAGACCTCCTGCAGGCACCAAAAGGGTGAACGCCAAAAGTGCCCGCAATTGGACGGATGCGAAAGGGTCGTCTACTTCTAACCGCTATCGTCCAGCCCCTATTCCTTTCTTTCTACCCACCAGGTCCCGCGTTCATCCAACCCGCTGCCGTGGTGCGCGTTGAACACACCGGTCAAACGATCACCGTCAAGCATCCCGGTTAGAGTGGCTTGAATGGCACAACCACATCCCGGATCGCGATAGGGAGTTATTGCTCCCTGGAAGCCACCGGCGGCCGACGGAACAAAGTCAACATGAAGCTCGTCGTAGCGTTCCTGGTGATCTGTCTTCGACGCCCACCTGTCGGGCTCTACCAACTCCTCTGTCCCGGTTCGAACAAAATAAATGCGTCCGTGAAGGGTATCGCCACGATGCCTTTCCAATTCGAATTCAATCGTTGCTTCAACTTCCCCCGCCGCATTCAGGATCTCACCCGACCAAAAACCGGACAGATCCTGTCCCGCAAGCGAAGCCGGTTGACTGAGAAAACCTGCAACTGTGGCGAGCAGTGCGGTTCTTAGCTTGGTGTTCTTCATAAAAACCCCTTTCGACGGGATTAACCAGCTTATGAAGACTACAAGGAGTTCCTTAAAGAAAAGCTGAAAAATTCTTGTTACCTTGGCGAAAGATCGGAGACCACGTATTTCAGCACCTGAACTACCTGTTCAGCTGTATTAGCCCGCGCCAGGGCAGCCGCGTCGACCTCCTTCAAGGCGTGAATAATGTCGTCGTCATGCAGCGTGATATACGGTTTTCCAAGAGCGGCACATTGACCGGCGTCGAACGCAGCATTCCACTGTTTGTACTTATCGCCGAATCTCACAACCGCGATGTCACATCTGGCAATCAAATTCTTCGTTCTGATGGCATTTACTTTGGCGGATTTGTGGTCGCGCCAAAAACCACGATCATCGGCCCCGAGGCAGTCTCCCGCCGCATCGCTTGCGTCGTGATCCGTGACGGCTGACGTGAAGGTTATTGGTAGCTTCAATTTTTCGCACCCTGCCTTGATCTGATCTCTCCAATCCGTATGGATCTCGCCGGAGAGGTAAACTGTCCACGTCATTGTTTCTCTTTCTCGCCAACGGGCGTTTTTGCACTTTGAGCTACCAACAACATCGTGTATCCGATAGCAGTCAGGATCACAACCAGGCCGCCCCAGAATGAAACGGGTAACAAATACGAGGAGTTGCTCCCGTCAGTAGCAATCAGGTATACCCATTCGTCGAGGGCCATTGCCAGCCCGATTCCGAATGTCACCAGTGCCAAATCGAGTCGGCGTGAGGTTCCACGAAACACCGCCAGAGGAATCCCTCCAAGTGTGATAAAGACCAGTCCGGTAAAAAGGTGGTGGATATTGTACCCGGCGATGTCGAAATCGGAATTCGGGCACAGCGACAACACGATCCGGAGGGCCACAAAAGTGAGCACTACTGCCGCGATCAAGATTCGCGTATTTCTCCCGACCTCGCTGTTCGAAGTTGTTTGCATAGCTGATGTACTATTCGCTCTCTCGAAGCCATAAAGTATGAGTTTGGGCAACCAGCACAAGTTGACCTTCCGACACGATGCTACTTTGCTACTGAGAAACTCAGGGAACTTCTCACTCCGCAGAATAGTTTGTAATGGATCCGGGACCCGTTAAGTTGGGAGACCACGGAGCCGCTTAATTCCCCAAGCACACGGAGCAAGAAGATATGAAACGCACTTTAGCGTTAGGATTGATGGCAATGAGCTTTGCAGCCTGTTCAGATTCGACCGGTTCGGTACCGGCTGAATTTGCAGGAACCTGGACTGCGTCGGAATTCAGTGCAACCAACGCGAACGACCCGACCCAAACTTTCAATTTCGTCGACCAGGATGGAAGTTTTTCGGTCACTTTGCGTGCTGACGGTACATTCACGCAGACCCAGGTTGTTCCGGGAGGCGGCGGCACCGAAACTGACTCGGGTACTTATTCGGTCTCGGGCTCAAAACTCACGTTTACGGACACAAGCGAAGACGACGACACCGAAACTACGTTCGTCCGGAACGGGGACACCATGACGGTCACCTGGACTGCCAATGATTTCGATTGGGACGGTGACGGCGACGAAGATCCGACCAATTTTCGCATAGTTCTGAATCGTTCTTAGCATTTTTCCCGGGGGGGGGCCGACCGCCCCTCCGGGGTCCTACCAGCACAGGTCGCCACCAAATAGTTCACGCGGTAGCTGACTGATATCACCAATACCACCGCCTGGACGTTCTCGGCCCAAACAATCAAAAAACGTTTCGTCCTTATGAACGTTTTGGCTCGGGCCGAAAAGATCTCCTCGGGATGCTCCAAGACCAGACGACCTCAAACTGGCCGAAAAACCCAATCCGCCGTACCTTAAAAAATGTCTATATCCCAAGACGGTGTGCGTCCACCTTTGAAGGGAGATGACCCTTATAGAGAGTTGTTCGAACGTTCCTCCGATGCAATCCTGATCATCGAGGGCGACACCTTTGTCGACTGCAACGATGCTGCGGTCAAGATGCTCGGTTACGCCAACAAGGCCGAGGTCCTGCGCACCCATCCGTCTCAATTATCCCCACCGACTCAACCCGACGGTCGCTCCTCTTATGAAAAAGCAAACGAGATGATGGCGACCGCTTTTGAACGCGGGAGCCATCGTTTCGAGTGGGATCACGTGCGCGCCAACGGGGAGGTCTTCCCTGTCGAGGTTCTCTTGACCGCGATTCAGGAGCCCGACCGACAGGTCCTTCATGTAGTTTGGCGCGACGTAAGTAATAGAAAAGAACTCGAGAATCGCCTCAGGCATTCGCAAAAAATGGAGGCGATCGGGACCCTGGCCGGCGGAATCGCTCACGACTTCAACAACATGTTGGTTGTAATCCGCGGGCACGCAGATATGCTGGGCGAGCTCTTGGATGGCGACGCAGAGGGAGAGGAGCACGTCAAACAAATCGCCGGAGCTGCCGACCGGGCCTCCAACCTTGTTAAGCAGCTACTGACCTTCGGGCGCAAACAGCAGATCAAGCCTACCGTACTGGATTTAAACGAGGTCATCCGCCAGACGGTCGGTTTGCTGAGACCGCTGGCGGGAGACGACGTCGAGATTGCTGTGGACCTTTGTTCTACCCCGGCCCACGTCAAAGCCGACATAGGACAAATCGAGCAAGTCCTGATGAACGTCACGAGCAACGCGCGAGATGCGATGCCTTCAGGGGGCAAGCTGTGCTTTAAAACCGAAGTTCTCGAACTACGTGGCGCCGAAGCCGGGCAGCTCAGGACCCTCACTCCAGGAAGGTACGCATGCCTTTCAATAGAGGACAACGGGGTGGGCATGGTGGCAAGAACTTTGAATCAGGCCTTCGATCCTTTTTTTACGACAAAGGGTGTCGGGCAAGGGACGGGACTAGGGCTTGCGACGGTCTACGGAGTCGCAAGGCAAAACGGAGGCGACGTAGAGATCCACAGTTCACCGGGTGCTGGCACGACGGTCACGGTCTACCTCCCAACCACCGACCAAGAGTTGGACAGAGACCCGAAACAAAGCGAGGCCACGGGCTCTCCAGGGGGCGGAGACGAGACAATACTCGTGGTTGAGGACGAACCAGGTGTCGCCGCCCTGGTTGTCCGCGCGCTTCAATCCCGCGGGTATAGAGTTCTCAGCGCCTCTAACGGTAGGGAGGCCAGCGCAGTTTTCTTGCAGAACCCGTCTTCAATTGATCTGATCGTGTCAGACGTAATAATGCCTCTTATGGGTGGTCCACAACTTATCCTTGAACTGGCGAACAAGGGTTTCAATCCACGAGTTTTGTTTATGTCGGGTTACACAAACGACGCACTCCGATATCTTGAGCCTATTGGAAAAGACGTCGATTTTATCCAGAAGCCCTTCCAATCGGTAGATTTGGCCCGCCGGGTCCGAGAAGCACTCGACCTCTAACCTGACAGGAGTAGGATGGTTCGACATTTGCTAAGAGCCTGGGCCAAAACAGGTAAGGCTCCGGGGTGGCTCTATCAGATTCTTGAGGATCGAGCAAATTCGTTTTCATCGGAACCGATTATCAAGCAGTTGCGCAACGGTTTGACCGTCGAATGCAGCTTGAGCGATCACGTCCAACGCCAGATTTATTTTTTTGGGGCCTACGAACCGATCGAACTAAGCCTTTTTCTCGGTACGCTGAAAGAAGGAAGTACCGTTGTCGACGCCGGGGCCAACATTGGCTTTTACTCTCTCATGGCATCCCAGGAGATAGGGCCCGCCGGAAGGATTTTTTCGTTTGAACCAGTGCCTGAGACGTTCGCCAGGCTTACCGAGAACGTGGAGAGAAACGCTCTCAATAACATCACTCCCGTCAACCAGGCACTATGGAATAAGAGCGATACACTCCGATTCAGCTTGGCCAAAGAAAATGAGCAGAACATTGGCGGATACTCTTTTTCGGAATCAGAGACCGCCGTCAAGCACACTGAATGCCAGGCGATCCCTCTCGACGAATTTGCAACACAGGCCGGAATTGAGCGTATCGACGCTATGAAGATGGACATCGAAGGCGCCGAAAGGTTTGCTCTGGAAGGTGCCGCCGGTATGATCTCCCGCGACCACCCTGTCATCCTACTTGAAGTGTGCCGCCAGACATGTGGAAACGCCGGCTACAGCCCGGACGATCTTTGGGATTTTTTGAAAGGTCATGGATACCGGGCGTATGTGATCGGTTCAAACTTCGAAAACAGCGGCTGGATCGAAGATTTCTCAGAAATCATACAGAGAAACGTCCTACTTTTTCCCGAAGGGGATTCCTTCCCGTTTTCGTCCTGGGATGATAAAATCTTCCGCAAGCGCTACCTCTAACAGCCCTTTTTATCCTGTTCCTGGAGGAACGATGTTAAAGCCGTCTGCCGTTTTCCTCACTATTGCCATCCTCGGTGTTTTGCCAAACACAGTCGACGCTCAAAGTGGCCTCGCCTACACCACCACGACGCGAGCTGAATTTGGCGGTTCTTTCGGACGTATCATGAGGGTCGTTCCAGGTGGAACCGACCCCGTCGAAGAGAGGACGTTCATCCAGGATCGAAAAATACGGGTTGACCAGGAAAAGACCTCGACCATCATGAGCATGGATTCCCTGCTCTTCACTGCCCTCGATCACGAAGCGCGTACTTACTGGGAAATGGAATGGGGTGATTTGGGAGCTATGTGGACTCGGCGCACTGAAGGCAGCCTTCCTCCACAGGATAGAATGGTCATCGAAGATCCTGAAGACGCGAGAACCGTTACGTACGATATCAGATTTGATGTAGACCGCACAGGGAATACCGAACGGTTCGGCGAGTATGAAGGCGAGCAAGTTTTTTTCACGTTCGAGATGGACGCCATTGAGGAACACGCCGATAATCCGGACAGCATTGTCGGCGGCACGCTCGTAGTGTTGACCGAAATGTGGATCAGCCGGGACTTTCCAGGGATTGAAGCACTCCGTGAAATGCGCCCTGACTGGCAACCGGCGGGCGAGGCCGATCCGATGGCTCTATCTTACGACCCGCGCATCGGGGCTGCGATGGAGCGTTTGAGTGAAGAAATGACGGACCTCGAAGGTATGTCACTCAAAACGATATCACACTTTGTTGCGGTCCCGCTGGAATTGGATTTTGATCGCAGGAAGGTTTTGCGAGACGCAGATCGAAGCCTGGTTGCAGACGTTGCGGACGCAGCTGCCTCCAGCGCAGCCAATTCGGCGCGAAGCCGACTTGGTGGGCTTACCGGAGGAAGACTGGGGGGCCGCAGACCCAGAAGGCCAGATCCTGAACAGGTAGTCATCATGAGGTTCATCTCCGAAATTCACGACGTCGAAGAAGGCCCCATCGACCCTGACGTTTTCGTAAGAAACCCCGACTACACCCTGCGCGATCCCTTCGCCGAGATGGACGCCTCGGGACGGTAGTACTCAAGTAATTTCATTTTTGGGGACTAGGAAATATTCGCTCAAACAAGTACTTTGTATCACAAAGTACTTTACTGCACAGCGAGAAATTATGTCTAATCTATCAAAACCTGGTTTCGGGATTGTCGGTACAGCAGTAATTCTGGGCGTTCTGGGTGACGCCCTGCTCAAAGTGGGTTGGGGTGTGAATTTTCCAATCTGGATCTCAGTGGCAGTTGCCTCAGGTTGGGCACTTTCCTCTTCTGCTCGCGGCCCCAACCTCAGCGCCTGGCCCATTTGGACTGCCCTGGCCTTCTCAGCACTGTTCGCGTGGCGCGACTCAGAGTTCCTGCTGGTTTGGGACTTTATCGTAGTGCTGGGATGCCTAAGCGTCCTCGTACTTGAAAGTTCGGGAATCACGTTGAAATCAGGGTCCATTGCCAACTACGTGATGGCAGGACCCCGGGCGGCCATCCTCACGGTCCGAGGGTTCTTCGCGCAACCGACCGATGGTCTTGCCTGGGGAGAATTGGAGCGCTTCCGGAAAGGGGGCGGCGGGATTGCTGTGGGAATCGGACTGAGTATTCCCGTTCTAATGGTCTTCGGCAGTCTTTTGGTTTCGGCGGACAGCGGATTTTCCAGAGTTGCCCAGGATTTTTTCAATGTTGATTTCGAGAGCCTGTTCGACCACCTCTTTGCAACCGCAATCATTACCTGGATGTCCGCAGGCTACCTCGCGTCAGTTCTGGTCGGAACGAAGCTCCCCGGTAATTCAGCTGGTTTTCGCCCCAGACTTGGGATCGTCGAGGTGGGCACCCCCCTGGGAGTTTTGGCGCTCCTCTTTCTTTCGTTCTTGATGATGCAAGCGAACTATCTCTTCGGTGGCGAGGCGGCGATGCGTTCGGCTGGCATGACGTTCGCCGAGTACGCTCGCGAAGGGTTTCAACAACTTACAGTGGCTTCAGCCCTGGCAATCCCGTTGTTGCTCGCTTCTGACTGGTTCTTTTCCAAACGAACACCGAGGGATCTGAAGATATTCAGGAGCCTGACTATAGCGATCATCGTTCTGGTGGGCCTGTTAATGGTGTCGGCCCTGCACCGGATCGCGATGTACGTGGGACAATACGGGCTCACCGAACTTCGCCTTTATGCACGGGTATTTATGTTCTGGCTCGGAGTGGTTTACGTCATCTTAATCGGCACTGTGATGCACGGGCGCCCTGAGCTGTTTGCGTTCCGAGCGATTGCAGCCGGTATCGCTATCCTCTTCGCGCTCAATCTGTCGAACCCGGATGCAATCGTCGCTCGTTCGCATCTATCCCATGTTGCGGACAACTCCGAATTGGATACCGAGTATCTGTCACGCTTGAGCGCTGATGCCATTCCGACCCTGGCCGCGCATTCCGACAGGTTTGACAAGACACAGATATGTCAGTTGCAAGGCGGCAGGTTGGCGGGCCTCATCAGCGAAACCGACGGTGATTGGAGGTCTTTCAATCTTTCCAGAACACGCGCCCGGAACGCAATTCAAATGATCCAACAGATGAACATTGGTTGCGAAAAAGGAAATGGAATAAACTGAGGAACCCCGAGGAGTAGGATCCCAGACATTCGGACACGGGTAACTGTTTTTTCTTGCGGCTCGATCCAGGCACCTACCGCGAATTAGCCGAGGGATCCAGCTACGAAGCTGGTCCGTTCATCCCCGACAGCAGATAACCGCTTCGCCATCAGGCGTAGGGCATCGGAGGCTCCTTGCCAAGAAGACGGGCATAGACCGCCAGGGCTCCACGATGGTGAGCGGTATGATCGACGATCGCCCCAACGATGGCGAGACGGGGCGCGCCAGCCATAATGTTTTGGTCTTGGATTATTCCGTACAAATCTTCTTCAGAAGATGACACAATGGTGTTACCAGCATTGTCGAAAGCCCTCTGAAACCATGCGAGCGCATCTTCGAGTGAAGTAACGGCTTTGGCTTTCGCGATTAACTTCTCAAACTCCATATCCCAGCCAGAGCCAAAAGCCCCTTCAACAAACCAGTCGACCGAATCCGCCGCATGAGCTACGTGCCCGGCCACAGTATACAAATCCGCCTGAGGTGCATAAGTAGAATCCGCTTCTTCGAACGCTGAAGCGGTCACTCTAAGATATTTTGCGGTCATCTCAAGTTCTTTTACCAGAGCTTCGGATACTGACATTACCTCTCCTTGGTTCGGTGTTTCTTCGGTAAGATAAGCACTGATTAGTGAGTTGTCAAAAGGCGCCAAAGGATCTAAACATCGTGGACGATGACATCCGTTGATTCCTGCCTCAGATTGGCACCGCACCGCGAGCAGACGATCGAATCTCCCGTCTTGGCTTTCTTTACAAAGCACTTGCAGATCGGGCACCTCCCGGCTTTAGAGCGAGCTCTTTTCTGAGGCCGGGTGGTTTCTGGTTGAGCGCGGTCAGGGCTCCTGAGCAGAATCGCAAATGCCGAAGCGGCGACCAGTGCGCCAACCATTATTGTCTCAAAGTTCTTCCTATTCATCCGGTAACCTTCCTCCGGTTTAGCGCTTCCAGTATCGCTTATTCACACACAATACGCCGGTCAACCGTGGGAGTTTCCTTTTAGAGCCCCCATCAAAATCCAATTCCAACCTATATAGAGAACTAGGTGTCTAAGAGTTAAGACCACATCAATACGAGGACAAATGGCAAGCAAGAAGAAACCGCGAATAACTTATGCGACAGCAACCGTGTTGTACGCGATCAAACGCGGCCATTGCTATGGTTTCGACATTATGGACATTTCAGGACTACCCGACGGGACTGTCTACCCGATTTTGCGCCGTCTCCAGGCCGCAGGTCTCCTTGAGTCACAATGGGAAGAGGCCACCGACGCCCGTACAGCCAACCGACCCGCGCGAAAACTTTATCGGCTCACCCATTCCGGCGACCAGGCACTTGCTGAAGCTGTTGCAAGGTTTAGAGGGCTTTCCTCATCTATCCCTACTTCTGAGGCCCTGTGAATAACAACCAAAATCAGTTGCCAGAGATTTGCGGGCGGATCCTGACGTTGGTGGCGCGGCTGTTACCCGAAGACGAACGGGATGACTGGTCACGGGAGTGGAACAGCGAGCTGAATTTTTGGTGGCAAAATTCCGGGAAGGATTTCGCCGCCAACCGAAACGTAATCCGCCGTTCCTGCCTGTCGATCCTCGACGTCGTGGCAATACGACGACTTCATCCAGCCCGTACCGGTACAACTATGAATATCCCTATGATCGAAAAAATTACCGACGACCTCCGCTACTCGTTTCGCTCGCTGGGGAGGCAGCCAACCCTGGCCCTGGCAGTACTCGCAATATTAGCAGTGGGGATAGCCGCAAACACCGTTGTTTTCAGCATCGTACAAAACGTGGTTCTGGCACCGCTCCCCTTCCCCGAACCAGACGACATCGTCCAGGTTTGGCCCGATCGGAGCCGCAGCCTTTCAAAAAATACGTTGGTAGAATTACAGGAGCAGTCCACCTCCTACCGGTCCCTGGCAGCCTGGACGGAAAGCGATTTCAAGCTTCGCAAAGACGGTTCTGCAGCGCTGATTTACGGGCCCGAGGCAACTGCAGGTTTCTTTGAAGTACTCGGATTGCGACCTGCTCTCGGCCGACTTTTTCAAGACGGTGACGACCAACCGGGTGCAAACGTCGTCGTTTTGAGTCACGAATTCTGGACACAGGAATTCGGCGGAGACTCATCGGTCGTGGGGAACACAATAAATTTGAACGGAATCGAAAGGGTCGTCGTTGGTGTGGTCGAACCCGGTACAGATCTTTTGCAGAAGAACGCGCAGGTAGTCGTGCCTTCGTATCTAAACCAATCCGCCGGGGCAAACTATCTCGACATAATCGGTCGCCTTGACGACGGGGTAATACTGGACCAGGCCCGCCGCGAGTTCGTAGGGCTGGTCAACGGATGGGGCGAACGAGACGGGAGATCGCCAGAGTGGACCGTATCGGCCAACGTCACCCGTCTTTTCGATTTCATTGTGGGAAATATACGAACAACGCTCGGGCTGTTGATGGGAGCTGTGAGCGTAACTCTCCTCATCCTGGTCGCCAACGTCTCGAGTTTATTGCTCGCTCGAGCGCTGGCCCGGGATAAGGAAACCGCCATGCGCCACGCCCTGGGAGCGCCTGTGGGGCGCATCATGCAGATGCAAATAACTGAAACAGCATTGCTGGCGGTTGTCGGAGGAATCGTCGGTGTCGGTATCGCCGGGTTTGCTCTCGATATGATCGGCCCAGCTATTGCTGATTTCATGCCGCGGACAATCGACGTGGGACTCCAAGGTTCTGTGTTGGCTTTTGCCGGCACATTAATCGTGATTGTTGGCGCGGCAGCATCATTGGGACCAGTGTTGCTCACTCAAAAAAAATCCCTCGGGCACGTGATGCACAGGGGAACTGCCGGGCGCAACGGAGGCCGAGCCCAGTCCTTCCTTGTGGTAGCAGAAGTGGCGGCTGCTGCGGCATTGGTCGCAGGGTCATCGCTTTTGGTCAAAAGCATGGCTCGCACCATGGATGTGGACCCTGGTTTTGAGGCAAACGCCCTGACCTACGTTAGCGTCGACGTGGGCCCGGACCAATGGGAACGGCCCGCCGACCTGGAGGACTACTATCGACGCCTTACATCAAGATTGGAGGCCATCCCCGGTGTAATCGGAGCGGCAACAATCCACGCCGTCCCGGTTTTGAACTCAGGCTGGTCGATGTCCCTCTACCCTGAAGGCGCTCGGCCCCCGGCGGGCACCCAACCAAACTTTGCGAATTGGAGACCAGTCACTCACAATTACTTCGAGTTGTCGGGAATGACGTTCCTTTCCGGTAGCGGATTCACCGAAGAAATGACCCAGGGTTCCGAACCGGTGGCTATCCTCAACCAGGCCGCTTCACAGGCCCTTTTTGGCAACCGCAGTCCCGTTGGAGAATTGGTGATGTTCCCGTTTGATGCCGGCCAACAAGCTCTGCGAGTAATCGGAGTTGTGGCGGACGTTCGTATTCGCGGACTGCGATCCGCGGCGCCAATGACCATTTACCGTCCCTTCCCACAATCCACACCAGCACTGCACAGAATCGGAGTCCATGATCGAACGATCATGATAGAGTCACAGCTACCGGTGAGCACCCTGCGCCTGGCGATTGAATCTGCCTTGCGTGAACACGATCCAATGGCGAATGTCGCTCGGGCGCAGTCAATGACCAACGTGATAGCGGATTCAGTTGCGGAACAACGAATGGTCGCGATACTCATGACCGGTTTCGCGATCGTGGGGCTCAGCCTGGGTGCTCTGGGAATCTACGGCATCATGGCGTTTTCGGTGGGCCAGAGAATCCGTGAGATAAGCATTCGGCTTGCTCTTGGAGCAGAGGGGAAAACCCTGGCGGTTCGCATCGTTAGACAGGGGCTAACCCTGGCAATCATGGGCGTAATGATCGGATCGGGGATCGCTGTGTACCTATCGAGATTCCTTACAGCACAACTTTATGAAGTCAATCGTTTCGATCCGGCGTCCTACCTTGCCGCGGCGGGAGTCCTTTTGTCTGCCGCGGCCATTTCGTCATTCCTGCCGGCGCTACGGGCAGCCCGGACTGATCCAATGGAGGTTCTCAAATAGGTCCAAAATTTGGAGGACAGTGGTCGGCACATCTCCAGAAATTTCGCCACTCCGAACGACTGTGAACACTTTTTTGTTCCGCACAGAAACGTTTGGTGTAGGTTTGGCGTAACGAAACCCCAAAGGCCTATCACCATTAAGCCGGGCCGCCACACCCCTGACCTCTACTGCAATGCGCGTACGCCTCAACAATCAGGCACTGGGAGAGCTAATCTCACGAAGCCCGTTCAGTCAAAACCATTGGGCGATCAAGTGTGGCTTGTCCAAGGGGCATCTCGCAGATATTGTGAACGGCAAGCACCCCTACCCGTCCCCGGAAACTAGAGAAAAGCTCCTCGACAACCTGGAAGCGTCGTTCGACGACCTTTTCGAAATAATCGAACCCCAGGATGGTATCGACGAAAAACTCGACCTCAAAGCCCGCTTTCAGGCGGCCCTGGCCGACCGCTATGTGATCGATGACGTGATCGGTCAGGGCGGAATGGGTACGGTCTACCTTGCCCGAGACGTCAAACACGGTCGTCCGGTAGCGATCAAGGTTGTATTTCCCGATGCAATCGATTCTCTGGGCAACCAATCCTTTCTCAAAGAAATTCGACTGACTGCTGCACTGCAGCATCCCAATATCATCACCCTCCTGGATTCGGGAGAAGAAGTTGGCTGTCCGTATCTTGTGGCCCCCTTCGTCCGGGACGGATCTCTGAGACAGTTGATGAACGACCGAGGGCGCTTCCGGGTGTCGGAGGCCCTCGGCATTTTGAGCGGAATCTGCGAGGCTCTCCAATACGCTCACGACAACCACGCGATCCATTGCGACATCAAACCCGAGAACATCCTGGTTTCCAGCGGCAGGGCGATGGTTACTGACTTCGGCATCTCACGGGCGATACACGTCGAGGGCCACTCCTGGCGCAAAGGAATAGATACATCATCTGGAACTGCAGCCTATGTTAGCCCCGAACAAGCGAGTGGTGACCAATCAATCGGAGCGAAGACCGACCAGTATTCCGTCGCTTGCCTTTTGTTCGAGATGTTGACGGGAGAACCACCCTTCAAGGGCGCCAACGCCCTGGCCATCATTTCGCAGCGTTTCCTTGCTGAGCCACCGGACGCTTCACGCCTGGCCCCAGAAGTGTCGTGGGCTGTTTCAACTGCCGTGGCGAAGGGGATGGCCGTCGACCCGAAAAGACGTTTCGCGTCGATCACAGAATTTTTTGAGGAGGTCGATCACGCTGCTACTCATGGCACGAGATCGATGGCGGAGCGTTGGGACGCCGCCTTTTCCTCCTCTGCCCGGTCTCTCTGGCGGGCGTTCGAAAATGCATTGGGCGAGCGTTTCGCAGCCACCGCGAAAGGGTTCTTTGAATCCAACAACAAGACTCCCAAAACTGCTGTGGGAAGCAAAGGAGGATTTCAGGTATTGAGCGCGACAAAAAGAGACGTGGCATACGCGATGAGGACCCTCCGGAGACGGCCCGGATTTACCGCCTTGATGGTGCTCACCCTTGCCCTTGGAATAGGAGTTAACTCAGCGATCTACTCGATCGTTAATACGATCCTCCTAAAGCCACTCCCGTTTCCAAACGCCGAACGATTGGCTTACCTGTCTGAAACGACTGTCGGAGGACGCTCCGACGTGGCATTTGCCTATCCCAATCTCGTAGACCTGGAAGAGCAGAACCAGTCGTTTGAGGAAATCGCCTCATACGCTGGCGGCAGCATGGCTATTGGCGGAGGTGAAGCTCCTCTATTCGCACCCGCATACTATACGACACAAAACTTCTTTGAAGTTTTTGGTAGTGCCCCGATGATTGGGAGCACCGTCGCCCCCGACCTGGAAGGTTCGTACGCGACTTTGTCCAACTCCCTCTGGCGAACCGCGTTCGGATCTGATCCGGCGGTCGTCGGTCGAGAAATCACTCTCAACGGTGCCACGGTTCCCATCATAGCTGTGATGCCAGCAGGCTTTGCCTACCCGGCGGGCGCTTCGCTGTGGGTTCAAACCGAATTACGACTGGGCCCGAGCCGAACGGCACACAACCTGCGAGCCATCGGGCTACTGAAAAACGGTGTCACCATAGAGCAAGGAGACACAGAGGCATCCCAGCTCGCGCGTCGTATTGTCGAACTTCATTCGGACGAGGTGGAAGAGGACCTCGACTTCTCAGTCCAATCATTGCACACGTATCTTTCCGGGGATTTTCGATCGACCCTCCTTTTGTTGGAGATCGTCGTTGGGTTGGTTCTTTTGATCGCCTGTGGCAATCTGGCCAGCGTGTTAATGGCCAGGGCGTTGACTCGAAGTCGGGAAATGGCCATCCGAAGGTCGGTCGGCGCGACCTCGACGCGTTTGGTGGCCCAGTTGCTCACCGAATCGACTTTGGTGGGTTTGATGGGGGCGACAGTTGGTCTGATCCTGGCCGCCTCCAGCCTCGGATTGGTCAACAAGTTGGTTCCGGCCCAATACCTACACTCTGGATCCGTGCGACTGGACTCCAACGTAGTATTGTTCACTCTCGCCCTGGGCACGGTCACCGGGATTCTTTTTGGCCTCGCTCCTGCGTGGAAAAGTACGCGTTTCTCGCCCCAGGAAGCGTTGCGCGCCAGCGGTGCCAACCCGGGAATGGACCGGAAGAAAAAAGTCGGTGGACTCCTTGTGATCCCGCAGTACGCGTTTTCATTCGCCGCACTGGTTGTCGCTGGACTCGTTGTAAAAAGCCTCGTCGTCCTCACAGCGGTCGACCCCGGGTTCGACCTGGACGGATTGGCAACCTTCGATCTTAGTTTGCCCACCCGTGCCCCCTCTCGTTACTCAGAGCGGGCGGCTATCGCATCATTCCATCAGGACTTGTTGAGCCAGGTCTCCCAAATACCAGGAGTTTCAGCCGCAACCCTGGACAACGCTCCGCCTCTTAAGGGTGCCGGACGGGTCAACGGGGCGGCCTGGCTCGAAGGAAACGACAGCGACGACTGGGACATCTATCCCGACTGGAGGGTGGTTGGGCCCGATTTCTTCTCTACGATGGGCCTCCAGATGGAACGTGGCCGTGACATAGACCGCACCGATGGCGCCGAGGCGCTCCCGGTAGTAGTGGTCAATCAAACATTCGTTGCGCAGGCATGGGGAGCTGACGACCCAATTGGGAAACGAATCCGCCTTTCTTCGCTGGACAACAATTCAGTGGAAGCCAGCCGCTGGCTAACCGTCGTCGGCGTCGTAACCGACTTCCATTCCCGCGGCTTAAACAGCCTCCCGCGGGCAGCGATCTTCGCGCCAGTTGGTCAACATATGGACAGGGCAGGTGGAGTAGATCTCCTAATCCGCCTGTCGACTGAACCTGAGACAATTCTACCCGCAGTCCGGCAAATTATTCGAAATATTGACCCGACGCTGGCGGTTGGTAGAGCCCAAACGCTGGAAGCTATGACCAGCGAGTCCCTTGCTGAGCCAAGGTTTCGAGCCGGTCTTTTGACGGGATTTGGTGTGTTAGCACTGTCATTGGCATTGCTCGGCGTATATGGTGTGATGTCGCATTCGGTGTCGGGCCGAAAGAAAGAAATGGCAGTCCGAATGGCCCTCGGCGCCCGCAGGGAAACAGTTGTGATACTGCTGATGAAAGAGGCCCTTGGATTCGCTATCTGGGGGCAGCTGCTGGGTCTGCTCTTTTCGTTTTACGCGACCAAACTTCTCACGGGAATGTTATTCGAAGTTAAGCCTTTGGACCCGGTGGTCTTCGGCGCTGTGTCACTTGCCCTGGCTTTTACCGTATTCGCGGCAACCTGGATTCCCGCCCGCCGCGCCGGGAATGTCGGACCCGCGGAAGTGTTAAAAGAGCAATAGATCGACTAACGCTAACGGGTCGCCACAATTTTTGACGGGTCACCACAAACGGAGACTTTTCAGCCCTTGAGCTCCATTAGTTTGATGCGTTAATGGAACGTCAACGCACACCTACGCTCAGAGGCCACGTGGAACCACCCAAGAAAAACTTCTATTTACGATCAATGCTGCTCCTGGCCCTGGCGCCGACCGGAGTTTCAGCCCAGGCCACCCAGGAACCAGAATTCCCCGTCATCCCAATACCCATTGTAGAGAATGTTTTTCAATCGGCCGAGGGGATCGCATTCAACGGCGAAGGCGAACTTTTCGTGTCTGCAGTGTCACTGGGGCCGGATAGCGCACGAAACAGCGGCATTTACAAGATCAGCCTCGACGGAGACACAACGAAGCTGGCACCGCTATACAGAACACTCGGGGTCGCCGCCATCGGCGATCGCGATGTTCTCGTTGCGGATTTCGGCCGAACAAACTGGTTCGAAGGTGCCCGCCCCAACCGCGATGGAATTGTTTGGCGAGTGACCCCCGAAGGAGAAGCCACGATCGCCGCAGCAGGCATGGGCGATCCTAACTTCATCCTGGTACGACCCGACGGGACCTTTCTTGTTTCGGACGATGCCACGGACGACATGTTCATTGTCGACGATGGGCTCATCGCCCGGGAGTACAATCGCACAATCAACTACCCCAACGGGATGGCCTATTCGTTGGACGGGACACGAATTTACGTCGCTCAAATTTTCACGAGCATTCCTCCCGCCGTGTTCGATGGACGTGTTTGGGCCCTCCCAATTGAGAACGGTTGGCCATCAGGTGACCCCGAGGTAATTGTCGACCTTGGAGCAGGGGCCGGGAACGACGGCCTCGCGGTTGACGAATTCGGACGGATTTACATATCAGCGCCCGTGGCAGGCCAGGTCTGGCGTTTCGACCCTCGCAATGGCGAACGCGTCCTCATTGCGGAAAACATTAGCGGTGTGGCCAGCATCGCTTTCGGACGTGGTGAGTTTGATCACTACTCACTTTACTCCGTACAGCTGAGACGAGGAAACGGAAAGATTTCGCGCATACCTGTCGGGGCGAGAGGGGCTCCGATGAACAGGTAGGAAGTCGGCAATAGGGGCACGGGGGCACGGGGGCACGGGGGCACGGATAAAACTCTTTGTACCATCGCTATGGCACGCAACCTTCTAAGAGCATTTCCTCCGCCCTATCGACAGAATCTGCGGAAGCTGCGCTATCGGGTTCCGGAGGACCTGCTTCACCGAATATCATCGCGACCGCTATCAGAATCAAAACCACCCCAAGGACGACGAGCCGTCCTGGCGAATGTTTCTCATTAGTCAAACGTGAAGTACCTCGTCCAACGTTGCACGTCCCATTGAAGTCATTTCGTGGAAACCACGAATCCACTCATAAGACTCTCCGACCAGAAGCACACCGAACATCATTCCAACGAGCAGCACTCCTGCATCAATCCGCCCACTGGACGCGGCAACGCACGATGTCCCGGGGCAATATCCTCCCGTAACGAATCCAACGCCGAAAACCAACCCACCGACTATCTGGGGGACGAGATAAGTAGGAGTCATGTAAATGCGCGATAGGTCGAGGAGGCCCACTCTGGAGAGAACGAAAAGTCCCACCATCGCAGTCAATATCGCGGTGAACATGACCTTGAAAACTGCCAGATCGGTCAGATAAAACTGGGCCGCAAGCTTGCGTCCGTTCCCCAGTCCCGCACGTTCAAGGAGGAAGCCCCAGCTTCCCACGTTTAGCATCGCTCCTCCGGTCAAACCCTGCCCACTGGTGCACCCTCTCGCCAGGACCATCCCCACGCCCATCGTCGTACCCCCAACAAACGCATATCCCATTCTGGACGTGGCAGAAACGCGCGGCCCCCTGTCGATTCGTTTTCTCACTCGACCTGCCGACAGATACCCGCCGAGTATCACGCCGGCAAGTTCAAAAACAATCCATTTGGCGAGAGGTGGGCGACCAAAGTCGCCGACAAATGCACTGAAGAACTCATTTTGCTCCACGTGCCCAGGCGCAATCGAATTGATCCCGACTGCAACGAACGAGTTGATCGCGCCCGATGCTCCGAGACCGCGACCCATAACGAAGAAGGTCAACAACAAAACCAGGCCGAGCCCAACTCCGGCGGCATAGGGACTCATGTAGGGTTGCCCGACTGCGCTGGTCTTTTCTGAGGCCAGAGACGGATTGGCACTCCATTCCTGAAACTGGGTTCCGACACCATCGTCCAAACGGACTCCGTTTGAAACCTTTTCGAACTCGCCGATGTAAACTATACCTACTACGGGAATAGTATTCCTTCACACGGAGATATGGATGCCCAAAGGAAAAAACGCTCCAACCGACTTCACTCCACTTTCCGAGCCGGTACTGCAAGCCCTTATATCGTTAAGCACCAACGACTTACATGGCTATGCCATCTTGAGAGACATCAGCGACCGCGTCGGTACTGAACCAGGATTGTCCACCTCTACGCTCTACGGAGCCATCAAAAGAATGATCCGAGACGGGCTCATCGAAGAGTCAGATTTCCGTCCTGATCGCTCCCTGGATGACGAGCGCCGCCGCTACTACCGCATAACCAAACTCGGGCAAAAGGTGTTGAGATGCGAGGCGGCCAGGATCCAGAAACTGGCGGAGTCGGTTGGACACCTGGGTCTCGGGGGCTGAGTTGAACCGGTTTCCAAAATCACGCGGATCCAGAATTTTTTGTCAGTTCGCCCGCTGGTCGCTCCCAAAAAGTTTTCAGGACCGGTTCCTGGGCGACCTGCTGGTCGCTCAACGCTCGCGTTACCATGACCTTCTCAGCAAAAGCCCTCAGACCGTTAACAAAATTCGGTTTTGGACCATCGAAGTCGCGGGACTCTTGGCCACGGCGTTCCGCGAAAGGGTCGAGCAAATGGTCAACCTCATCCCGCTTCGTAGATTATCAAATAACCCAGGAGGATTGATGTCTCCGATCATTCAGGACCTACGCTTCGCGATCCGCACCATCACCAAATCTCCGCTGGTCAGTCTTGTCGCTGTGGTTTCTCTTGCGATCGGAATAGCCGCGAACGTCACGGTGTTTGGACTTGTCAATTCATGGCTCCTGCGCCCCCTTGAGTATCCCGACGCCCAGGAACTTGTTACCGTTTGGGCAAACGACGCCCGGGAATCGACGGACCAGGACGGACTGAGTCCGGCTGAATATTTTGACATGGTAGAACGCTCCAACGCGTGGGAATCGCTCTTCGCGATGGAGCTGGTCGAAATGAACCTCGTCGGAGTGGATCGCCCCGAGCGTTTTCGCGTCGCCTCGGTCACCCCAAATTTTTTCACAACCGTCGGGGTCCCGGCTGCGTTGGGCACCACATTTGATGCGGTACGAGTGGAGCCAGGTGGCGCACGTTTCGCAGTGATCAGCGACCACCTCTGGCGGGATCGTTTCGACCGCTCTCCGGACGTGCTGGGACAGCCTATCCGTTTCAACGGTACCTCATATACGATATCCGCAGTGATGCCAGAAACATTCGACTTTTTCCTGGGGGATGTGGCTGCGTGGTTGTCCGCTGATTTCCTGGATCAGCGAGATATTAGAGATCAACGCAACCTGGTAGTCAGCGGACGTTTAAAAGACGGCACGTCTCTGGATTTCGCCTGGACGGAAGCCACTGCGATCAGTTCGGAGTTGGCGGCGCTCTATCCGGAAACGAATCGCCATTTCACGGCCAAACTCGTTCCGATTCGCAAGCAATTTCCGGGAGGAACAGATCGAGCGATGGCAATGGTCCTCATGACCATCGTCTTCATGGTCTTCGTCGGCGCCAGCATCAATATTTCCGGCCTTCTGCTGGCCCGTGCCGACGGGAGGCAGCGGGAAATGGCGATCCGATTGGCGCTCGGAGCGGGTTCCGGCCGCCTGTTGCGGCTGATGGGAATCGAAGCGGCACTCCTGGCTCTGGCAGCGGGTTTACTCGGCACGCTCCTCGGTAGTTTCGGGATAAGCGGCGTGGCCTCAACGATCCCCCCGATGTTACCTCGGGTCATGTTCCCGACCTTCGACGGCACGGTCGTGATGTTCAGCGTCATAGCGTCACTGGCAGGCGCGATAACCTTCGGCATCCCACCGGCGCGGCATGCGATTCTAGGTGCCCGTTCCAACCGTGTGACGGATTGGACCCGCGGGTCAGTTGGTACACGAAGTAGCAAGCGTCTCAGAAGCACTTTCGTTATCACACAATTTGCTGTGGCACTTGCAATCCTGGTGAGTTCGGGGATTCTCACCGACCTAATGCAACGGCGCCTCGCTATCGATCCGGGACTGGATGCCGAAAACCTCCTCAGCGTCGAAATGACGCTGCCCGAATTCAACTACTCCAATGACGAAGCCCTTATCGGGTTTTACACCGCGCTCTCCGCCAGACTGGATGAGAGGCTCGGCGAAGAGCACACCTTCGCGAGCGCACTTCCCCGGACAACTGAATTACCATACAGGCCTTTCCGACCAAACCATCAGGAAATGCCGGACGACCAGCGACCACGCACCGGCTGGCTCTCAATCTCTCCGGGCTACTTCGAGGGGATGAAGATTTCCACGTTGCAGGGAAGGGCGTTCCAACAGGGAGACCGCGCCAACTCCTCTCCGGTGGTCGTCGTGAACAGAAAATTCGCTGAGATGTTTTTTCCTGACGAGGAGGTGGTTGGGATGCAGTTGGAGATCGCGGGAGAAATCAGGGAGATCGTGGGAGTAACATCCAACATCGCACAATCCAGGTTGACAGGTTTGATGCCCTACGACCCCACTGTCTATTTTCCCATTGAGCAGCACCCGGTACGAACGATGTCGATCCTTGCGCGCTCAGAAGGGAACGCTGCATTGCTGGCGAATCCGATAAGAGAGATTGTAAAAGCTATCGACCCCGACCTGCCGATTGCAAACATAATTGAAGTCGAAGAACACATGGCTTTTCAACTGTCAGCGCCTAGCAGCATCGGTCAGATGCTTTTCATTGTCGGCTTCCTGGCGTTGGCTCTTGCTGTGATGGGGATTTACGGGATACTGGCTTACCACGTCGCGCAACAGACTAACGAAATTGGTATACGCATGGCGTTGGGCGCCAAAAGGAAAAACGTAGTGGGCGCTGTTTTACGGCATGGCGCGACTCTGGCGGGCATCGGTCTGGCAATAGGCACACCGATCGCCATCTTCTTGGTCAACAGGCTGGGAAATGTGTTAGCCGGTAACAGTGAAGGCCTCGTTCTCGATAGCAGCGTTTCGGCCAGTTCAATGTTATTGCCCGTGGTAATTTTGATAGTCGCTGGCTTCACCGCTTGTGTGCTCCCCGCGCGGCGCGCGGCACGGATCGATCCGGTGGAGGCATTGAGGGCGGAGTAGTGGGAGGTCGGGAAGTGGGGAGGTCGCAACGGCACCGGCCTCTTCACCTTCCTCAAGCCTAGGTCAGACTTCCTCCGGATTCACACGGGTCGGAGTTGCATCGCCATCGACTATTGTTCTGGCTCCCGCTGCAATCGCTCTGACCGTGTTGGTAAGGTGGTCCAGATCGAGCGTTTCGATCTCGTCGCTTACCTGGTGATAGTCTGTATCAACATCAATGGCGGTAGTGCTAATCGAGTGAGCAGGCACGCCAAGGCGGGCTAGCGTTGCGTTATCGGACCGGTAAAAGAGGTTCTGGTCCGGATACGGGTCGGGATAGAAAGAGAACACTGTGCCCTCAACCGCACGTTGCATTAGTTCCCCCATATCGGAACGATCAAAGCCGGTTATCCACGCTGTGTTCGGTCCCTGAATCCCCGGCTTGCCGATCATCTCTATGTTGAACATTGAGACGATCTGGTCCGGATCGAGTTGTTGCGAAAAATACGAAGACCCAAAGCCTCCCATTTCTTCGGCTGTAAACGCCGCAAACACAAGTGTTCGTTCAGGCCGGCGCATCTCGTTGAAATACCGAGCCAACTCAACGACCGCGGCGATCCCTGAGGCATCGTCGTTGGCACCGTTGGAAATTGAATCCCCGTTGACTGCCCTGCTGAATCCGATGTGGTCGTAGTGAGCCGAGAACAAAACGATTTCGTCTGCTCGTCGACCCGGGATAACGCCCACAACGTTGGCAAGGCCTTGTTGTTCGACCGAGTTCGTAACCTGCACATCGACAGAAGAAATCTCCGCAGCATTGCCGAGAACCACCACCGTGTTCGGCCCAGCACCCAGGTCTAGCCGTCGGGTCGGGCGGGAAAGAAAGCCCCTTATCCTCTCGAAGAAGTCGCGATGAGAAGGATCAACGAACATCAACACATCCTCGTCGCCGTTTCGTAGCTCAAAGAACATCGCGCCGAAATCATCGTCCGGCCCGACGACCATCAATCGAAAATCGGCAGGGTCCGTCCACGACAGTCTCTCCGACGTGGTGGCCGCAGCCCTGTTCTCTTCCGCAATTTCGGCTCCGTTAATCGAAACCGTAAATTCTTCTCTGGTGAGAGATGACACGTGAAACGACTGGAGAAAACCTGCGTTTCCCTCAAAGGAAGACAGACCAATATCTTCGAATTCGGCGGCTAGAAAGGCCGCTGCTTTTTCAATCCCTGGAGTAAAGGTCTCGCGGCCTTCCATACTATCGGCGCTCAACGCCGACAGTACTCGAACAACGTGTTCCTGATCAATCTCGGGCTCCGCCACAGAGAGAAACGAGCACGCTGCAAAGAGAGGAAGCGAAAGAACGGATGCGATTTTCATTTCAAGGCCTTGTCTGGGGTATTTCCTCGCCGAGCATTCCCGCTCTGATTAGCGGCACCGGGATCGACCCGTACGAGAGGAGTGTGTCATGGAATTCCCGTTGATCAAACGCATCGCCACGGAGCGCCATAAAATCGTTACGTAGTTTTTCGATCTGATCGTAACCGTACAGATAGCTCAGAGGTCTGGTCGGGTTACCGATATACCGACGCACTTCGGACCGTGCGTTGTCCTCGTCCATATCGACATTATCGACAAGGAATTGGACCGCCTCATCAAACGACATCAGTTCCAGATGGAGGCTGACATCTATTATTACCCGCGCAGCCCGCCACACACGCATCATCAACATCGCCATCTCGGTTCCATCGTCTTCGAAGAAACCGAGTCGGTACATCAATTGCTCACTGTAAAGACCCCAGCCTTCTCCCAGAGTCGTAGTGTAGTAGTTACGCCGCATGGAACGGGCACTGATTCGAGAGGTTACGCTCTGCAAATGGTGCCCCGGGTAAACCTCGTGTACGGCAACTACTCGCGCCCAGTAATAGTTGTTGCCCCGCAGCCTGGTTTCCGCGACTGACGAATCTACATCAACCGGAGGTGGGCTGGTCAGAAACCTTCCGACCCAGTTTCGTCCCTGCAGCGAAAAACCGCCGTAGCCCCCGAACGGATAAGTGTCCCAGGTGCGGCCTTCGGTCAGTTGCATCACGTTCTGGCGGGCGTTGGCCGGTATGGTGATGGCCCCGGTTTCGGCAAGTAAATCCAGCGCGCGGACCATCTCGTCGTATGCAAACTGCGGGAGGTCCGTTCGGGTAGGATGATTCTGTTTCAGGCGCTCCCATACCTCGTCGGGGGTGGCGCGTCGATCGATTCGACGGGCAACCCGCACGATCTCTCCGGTTAGCGAGTCCAGCTGCCTCCGCCCAAATTCAAGAAGCTCCTCAGGCGTTTCATAGATCATGTGACGGTTTCTGAGGATCGTGACGAAGCGTTCCCGACCGATCGGACTTCCCCAGGCCGCGTCGGTGTTTTCCAACTCGGGGATTACCTCGTCACCCAATCTCGCGGCAAAGGACTCAAGTCCTTCCGACACCGCCTCGGCCGCTTCAGCTATTCGGGTGTTCACCGAGTCGTCAAACCTGTTTTTCGCACGTTCAACCCAGGTAGTCAGGAAACGATCCAGACCCCGGGCGCGGGATTCAGCGGCCCGAACCAGGGTCAAACGCCCTTCCTCGGGCAGCGGCACCCAGGGTGCCGGGATGAGACGCCTGGTTTCCTCTAACGCACCGATGGCACGGGATGCTGCGTGGGAGTCGACCAAACCGGTGAGTACAGGGAGACGTTCGCGGAGTCCGGCGGCCGGAAGCAATTCTCGGAGGAGAAGTTCGTCTGCCAGGCTCTCGACCAACCGTGCACGAAGATCGGCGGCATGGTGTGCTAATAATACAAGATCGATCTCATCATCAACCGAGATCTGTAAACCTTCAACAGCCTCTCGGAATTGCTCCTCAAATAGATCAAGCGACTCCAGCGCCCACTCCGCATCCCTTCGATGAGTTGTCGAACTGAGGCCAATTGCGGGTTGGAGTACGCTGCGCCGCAATTCGAGATATTCATCGATCTGGTCCCGCACCAAAAGGGCGGCCCGGGCCTCGGCCAACGCATCAACCAGCGAATCAGCTTCAATTTGAGCTCTCGCGGATCCGGGTTGGAATACGAGAAAAAACAATGCCACTGAACCCCATCGGATCTGGGCCATCACTCGTCGGCTTGAGGTCACTAGAACGCGCTTCCGAAAAACACGGCGTTAAGCAGCAATCCGTTGGTACCATACCAGAAGGCTCTGAAGTTGGGGTCTTCTGTAAAAAGAACCACACGCCCACCACCTGATCTGGCCCCTATAATCGAAGCGCCACCTTCGAACAGTTCGTATACCGGCGGTGAAACGTAGCCACTCTCCAGGGCCTGTTGCGGAAAACGAGAAACATTCTCGCCAGCATCTTCAGACGGAATGAGAATAGTCCTGTTGGTCTTGAAGACCGACACCTGGGCCGGATGCCCGTACGCCAACGGATGAGTTGTATCCAGGGTGGTTTTGAAAATCGTGCCGCCAAGGAATTGAGCACCGGTCAAAGCGCTTCGATCAGCGTAGGGCGTTTCTCCATCTCCAACAGAGGGGACCTCTTTGGTCTCGGCGTCCACCAGTTCTTGTCGTATAGCCCAGGACACAGAAGAACCCGTCGCAATCAAAACTCCGCCGCGCCGGACCCAGGTCTTCAGCTTCTCGACATCGCTTTCTGATAAACCGGATGAAAAACCCGTCATGAGGATCGTCGTGTAGCGTGAAAGGTCGGCCGAACCGAAGCGAGAAACGTCAAGCAACGAAACGGGAATACCCATGCGTTCGTTTAGGAGGTGCCATGCTTCCCCGACCCTGTAACCACTGGTACCTCTCCCGGACAACACTGCTACGCTTGGCTGGCGCAAAACACTCGCCGAACCTGATCCGAGGTCTACTCCGGTCGGCGTACTACCACCGTCCAGTGCAAAGAATTCGATGTGGTCCTCGGAGGCGATGGTTTCCAAAAGGCCGCGCAACGCCTCTGGATCGGGACCTGCACCATCTCTCGACACAACAGGAATGACAATCGTCCCCCGGTCGAAATCTCTTCTCTGTCCTTCCACAAAACCCGAAAACGGCGATGTCATCAATCTGGCTGCGACTCCAGCCCCCTGCAGACGCCACAGCGCACGGGCGGAATAGTAGCGGCCCCACTCGAACGCATAGGCAACATTCGATGTACCTCCTATCATGTCCCCGCCATCAAACACTGCAGACTCAACCCGTCCGCCCAGATAGGAGTTAAGGCTTCCATTTATTGGAGCATCAGGAACGCCGAACGCGAGGGGCATGGTCCAGGCGGAGACATCGTAAAACAAGGAATCAGTGAACTCTGTAACCCGCTCCATCATCGTTTTGACCAGACGCACCTGTGGTTGGTTCATCGGTATGACATAGGCGTCCCCAGGCTGAAATTCGCCAAACGGTTGAGCAAGCCGGTGGACCTGGATCCGATGCCTCAACAACATCTCAACGAGAGCCTGAGTCCTGGTGCGGTATTCACCCGACCCGAACACATAACCGCTCATCGGCAGCGAACGTGCGACCTCGGGGGAGTCTCTGTAAAAATCCCGCTGATGCCGCAACAAGCGACCCCGCATTTCGGTTGCCGCCCGCAAAGTAGACAAAGACGCGGTGAAATGATTGCGCACGGTAAACGGATAACCGAGTTCTCCGTCAGAAGTCTCGGTTTTGAGAGCCCGCGACGAAGCCTGCTCGAACAGGATTCCGATAGCACCGTTTACGTCCGGATAGGTAGAGCCTTTGCCATAGTAGAAATCGTCAAAGCTCTCCTCTGAGTAATAGAGCGAACCCATTTCGTCGAGGTATTGGGCGTGGTATGCCGCGATCTCCCCGGTAATGTCAAAGGTGCGCTGCGGCGTATTCGGGTTGGCCCGACTCGGAATACCGGGTTGGAAAAAGTAAGTCGCGTTGCCACCCATCTCATGGTAGTCGGTCAGGATTTGCGGGCGCCAGGAATGGAACAGTTCGAGTCGCCCCTGCGACTCGGGATGTTGAGCTGGCAACCAGTCGCGATTTAGATCGAACAGATAATGATTCGTCCTGCCCCCGGGCCACGGTTCATTGTGCTCGCGGTCGGCTCGATCTGTTGTCGCAACTCTGCCCCGATTGCGGTTCACCCAATCTGCGAACCGATCACGTCCGTCAGGGTTGAGACTCGGATCGAGAATAATGACAGTGCTTTCCAGAAGTTCGTCTATTCCCCTGCCGTTTCCAGCCGCCAGATAGTAAAGCAGCAACATCCCGGCCTCCGAACCGGAAGCCTCGTTTCCGTGGACACTGTAGCCCATGTAAACGATGGCAGGCATGCCGGTCAGTTCCGCGTCAGTAACGTCGCTCGCTTCATCGGACAATCTGGTGTTCGCGGCGCGGATGGCGTCGAGATTCGCCAGGTTCGACCGTGACGACACAATCGCGTGAACAAGTGGACGCCCTTCATAAGTCATCCCGTGCCACCCCAATCGCACGCGGTCGCTCACTTCAGCGAGGGTTTCGAAATAGGTAACAATTTGATCCGGTCGAGTATGGTGTTGACCGATCTCGTGACCTATTACTTCCATGTGGGTGGGGATTTCGGAGTCATAAGACGCGACCCCTGGAGTCGGAACCGGCAGAGAAAAGGGCAGCTGTTGGCCACTCGCTCGGACCGGCAACACGAAACAGGTTAGGAAAAGAAAAAACTTCAGCGATTTCCTGAACATCTATCCTCCGAGGGTAAGCATGGGAACCGAACTGAGCCAGGGGCTCTTTAACTTAGTAAGCCAACCATTTTCGCATCTTTCGCATCGGAACATGCGATGGCGTCGGGCCAAACGCCAGCCCCTTGTACACGATCTGTCGAGGCTGGTTCAGAGGGCATTTCATGAGGAGGGAACGATGGAAGAGTTAACCGGAAAAACTTGTGAGCCCTGTAGAATCGGTGCGCCACTTGTGACAGATGACGAAGCGGCAGAGTTACACAAACACATTCCCAAGTGGAGCTTCGCCGAGAAGGAGTATGTCAAACGCCTGGAGCGACGCTTCGAATTTCCCGACTTCGCGAAAGCGTTGGACTTCACAAATGGGATCGGGAAACTAGCGGAAGCCGAGGGGCACCACCCTGCGCTGTTAACCGAGTGGGGAAGGGTGACGGTTAGTTGGTGGACTCACAAAATCAAAGGTCTTCACAAAAACGACTTCATCATGGCGGCGAAGACAGACGAATTGTTCGGTTAGGTTACCCTGTGCCACATAGCCCCGGTGCCTCACGCGCGTAAACGCGCGCTGCCTGACGAATGCCCCCTCATAGAACTCCGAGTTCCTAACGCGCGTAAACGCGCGGCTCGGCTGACGAATGCCCCCTCATAGAACTCCGAGTTCCTAACGCGCGTAAACGCGCGCTGCCTGACGAATGCCCCCTCATAGAACTCCAGTTCATAACGCGCGTAAACGCGCGGCTCGGCTGATGTCGCTGGAAGTGACGGACTTCCTCTTCATCCGCGTGGTTTTGATAGGTGATCGAAGAAAAAAGGTTATGCGACCACGCGGATCGGTGTCCATTTTGGGTTCATGAGAGATCGAATCTTTGTGCATGTAGTTTGGACAACCCGTGACCGAACCCGCGCGATCAATAAATCAATCGCGGATTTCCTCGCGGGGTTTCTTGCCGTTATCTGCAGGCAGGAGAGAGCACGCTTGCTGGAAGTTGGTGTGGTAGCGTCACACATCCACTTGCTCATTCGGTTGCATCCTACTACAGCGATTCCCCGTCTGATGCAACGGATGAAGGGCGGCAGTAGCGTGATTATTAACCGCTCTCGTTGGTCTCGCCAGGAATTGAAGTGGTCGAAAGGTTACAACATCCACTCGGTTGATCTTCGGAGCCTGGATGCCACGACTGAATACGTACGCAACCAGGACAAACGTCACCCTGCGGAAGCCATCAAAGGGTGGGGCTACGGACGAAAGTTCACAGACGGGTGTGGGTCATCATCGATCCACCACGCTAAGCCGGTTTACCGGCCTCAGCCGAGCCGCGGCTTAAGCCGCGTTAGGGAAAACGACAACGAAGCAACACCAACCATCGCGTCGCGATTTCGCGCGTAAACGCGCGGCTCGGCTGGTGTCGCTGAAGCGACGAGCCGTCCAATCCACCGGTGCGAGGTGTGGAAGGCTATAGTATAGAGCAAAAGAAGCGGTTTTTGTGAAGCGACCAACGTCCTTAGTCGCCACCCACATCAGCCGATCGAGCCATGATCAACAGCGCAGCGGCCGTTTTGTACTGCACCCCCCTGTGCGTGCGGGGATCCTGGTTGACCGCAACAACCACGGTAATTTTTGAATCCAGATCGTGAAGCAGCAGAGCTGAGCCGTCGGGAGTAACTCCGCTGTGGCCCCACGTGTCTCCGGTGCCCGCGAAGTTGTATTTCCGTACTCCTAGCCCAACGGCAACGTCAGCACCCGATCCTGGAGGGGGAACCTCAGTGAGCATCTCGGCAATGGTGGACGCGTTCAGGATCTCACCCTGGAAGAGGGCGTGTCCCCAGAGCGCCATGTCCCGCGTGTTCGACTTCAAGCCGTATGCACCCCAACCAGTTTCCCGCACCACCGGCACCTCGAACGGCCCTACGCTTTGTAGCCCTCCCTCATCACCTTGTGTCCAAACCGACGCGAGAGTACCCCCCGGCTCTTCCCCACTCGCCAGGAAGACCGATTCCAAAGCCAGTGGTGTCCAGAACCGGCGGCGAAATTCGTCAGCAATAGAAGAGCCGGTAACTGAATCGGCAATCATACCAAGCAACAACGAATTCGAATTCGAATAAATGGTCCGCTCACCCGGCGTGGACGACGCCGGTCGTATGAACGCCCGCGCCAGCTCGATTGGCTGCCACGTTCTTTCGGGGTCGGCGAAAATCGAATCGCCAAATGCCGGATGCCGTGCGTAGTTTTGGATGCCGCTGGTATGATTGAGGTTGCCGAATAGTTGCTCGCAAAGGGATGTTCGCAATTTCGGGTAACCAGTTCCCGATGGGATCGTCCAGCTCGATTGCACCTTCCTCGACCAATTGAAGAATCAATGCGCCGGTTGCCGTCTTGGTGAGACTCCCAACACTACTGGCCATGTCCGGTGAAAAGGGTGTGGTGGAATCGGAAAGACCAAAGGACCCAACCCAGGTACCCGCACCCGGAAAATGCACGGCAGCGGAGATTCCGTTCGCACCAAACGCCGAAGCCGTGTCTTCGATTACCTGTTGGAGTGATGTGCTCAACTCCAGACTTATTCCGTCCTCAGAACGATTATCATCCTGGGCCAGCAATCCACCATGCGGCGCGTAAACCGATAAAAGGAAAGCTAGGAGGGTTGAAGCCTTTATTCGAATCGCCGACATAGCCGTCACTTTTTGAATATAATAAAATTTATTATACTCGTTTTAATCTATGTGGCGAGAAATGTTCCGCTTCTGGATTCCACTGAGAACGCACGAATCCGTCGGCAGGAGTCCGTGACACGCCTTAATGCCGAGCACCCGGTCACTCTTCTCGAATGGCCACCAGGGGGTCAACTCGGGTTGATCGCCGAGCGGGTAGGTAACAGGCTGCCATGCCGACAGCGAGGATGAGGCTGATGGCCCCGGCAAAGGTCACTGGATCCAGGGGCGTAACCCCGAACAGCTGACTCCTGAGTAACCTCGTAACTCCAAACGCCATTGCAAGGCCGACGGCCAAGCCAATCCCGAGGACCAGAACCATCTCCCGCACGACGGTGAATGTGATCTGCCCGGCCTTGGCGCCAAGGGCCAGTCTAATACCCATTTCCTTCGTGCGACGCGCTACCGAAAATGAAAGAACGCCGTATGCCCCGGCGGCGACAAGAAACAGGGAGGCTATCGCGAAGGCTCCAAATACGAACGCGGTAAACCGCCGGTCTGCAACCGATCGAGTAATACCGTCGGAGATCGTCGAGAACTCGGCGGGAATGTTTGGATCAAAGCGTTCGAGTGCAGATCTGATTGGGGGAACAAGCCGACCGGGCTCAGCGGTGCTCCGCGCCACGACAACCATCGCTCGGGCGATGGCTGGCCGTTGCCGGTAGTTGATATAGTAAACTCGGTGGCTACCTGCCGGAACGTTCCACTGGCGGGCTTCGCCGACCACTCCGATGATGGTGAGAGGAGTACCCCGATAAGGGTCCATTCCCGGCAAAGAGATTTGTTGCCCGATGGGGTCGGCATCGGGCCAGTAGCGATCAGCCATGCTTTTGTTAATGACAACCACGTGGTCCGAGTCAGGACCGTCACCTGAGTTGAACAATCGCCCGCTGATCAAGGGAATCCTCATGGTATCGAAGTAACGTTCATCGGCCAGTCGATAATGCGCAGAAATCTCCTCTCGTTCTTCTGATCTGCCATCATGAAACGAGAACGGCCCCACGAAACTGCCGCTGCCCCACATCGGAAGCATAGAAACAACGCCCGCTGACGCTACACCGGGAACAGCTCGCACTTGCGCGAGGATGCCATCGTAGGCTGAGGTGATCCCGGCTACTCCGGGATATCTTGAACTGGGGACAGATATTTCAACACTGAGCACCCCTATTGCATCATACCCTGTGTCTTCGTCGAGGATGGAAGCAAAGCTCCTGGCCAACAAACCGGCTCCGGCCAACAACACGATTGCCAGAGCTGTTTGAGCCCCAATCAACCCGTTCCAAATCCATTTCTTTGCCGCACCAGTCGAGTGGGCAGAAACACGCAACGATTCCGCGAGTCGACTATCCACCAACTGAAAAGCCGGAAACAGGCCAAAAACTGCCGCGGACAAAAGAGATATTGACGCCGCGAATAGACCTACCCGAATGTCCAAGGTCAGTGGGTTGCTCTGAGGAAGGGCTGGTCCGAATACGCTAGCCGCCCGGATGAGCACCCAGGCAAGGGCAAGCCCGCCAACACCGCCCAGGACCGCCAGCACCAAACTCTCGGATGTGAGCTGCCTTATCAGCCGGCTTCTCCCCGCCCCAAGCGACGTCCGAATGGCGAACTCACGTGACCGAGCCGCCCCGCGAGCCATCAGACTGCTTGCAACGTTGCTGCACGCAATAAGCAGGAGAACCCCTGCTGCGCCGAAAAGTAGCAAGAGAGGCTTCCTCGTATCCCCAACTACCCACTCCTTCAGACTCATTACAGCCACCCCCACCGCTTCCGTGTCGTCTCCGTAACGGTCCTTCAACAGCCGGGCAATCCCATCAAGTTCTGCTGCAGCCGCAGCAGCTGACGTCCCAGCATTCACCCGGCCCACGACTCTGACCACATGTGCTCCCCGGGCGTTCCACGGTATGCTCTGCTCAAGTGGATACCACAAATCGACCTGGTCGAGCATTTCAAACCCAGGCGGCATGACACCGACCACTTCTGCGACATCGTTTCCAATGGTTATTGTCACTCTACCCAATTCAGAGGGAGCGCCGAGGAAAGTCTCCCACAACCGATGACTTATGACCACAACCGGGGGCCCGCCTGGTCGGTTTTCCTCCGGAGTGATCGGTCGGCCAACCGCGAGAGGGACTCCCACCACGCCAAAGAAATCGGGACTCACTCCGGCAACCGGGGCCTTGGTGGCTGCGCCGTTGGCGATCAGAGTCATCCTTGAGCGAAAAGTCACCGCCACCATCCCGTCGAACCCCGTGGCCTGATCTCGCCAGTCGAGGAAATTGGGATAAGATGGCCACATCGTTCTCCCTTGTTCGCCTCTCTCGCGCAGCATCACGAGGTTGGCAGCGTCGGGAAACGGGAGTGGACGCAGCAAAAGGCTGCTGACAATCGAAAAGATCGCAGCGTTAGCACCAATACCCAGGGCAAGTGTCAACGCTACCAGCAAAACGTGAGATGGTGCCCGCCGCAGAAACCGCCATGCGAACCGAAGGTCCCGAACGAAACCGCCGACGAAATTAAAAAACCCGGCGAAAGCTGAATAACCGCTTGTTTTCGGAGCAACCAAACGACCAATTCCATCCCCCAACCTCATCAGACGCTCAGTCACGCGTGACCAAACAGAACCCGGACCGAGCGATGCTTTTTCGAGCGCCTCGCTAAAAAGACCGACTCGAAGAGTACGACGATCGAGGTCGACTTCCATGGCCTCCCGAATCGCCTGCGCTACAGACTCCGGGACGTGCGGAGCAAGCTCTCGTACATCAGGCGTTTCCGATGTGAAACGCCTAGAAACCGTTTCGAGGGTGGTACGCCCCTCAAAGGGAGGCCGGCCCGCCAGCAACTCGTACGCAACACACGCGAGACTGTAAACGTCGGTACGCCCGTCAATCTCAGAATCTCCACTGGCCTGTTCGGGGCTAACGTATGCCGGAGTCCCGGCAGAAGAATCGATACCGTTTCGCTTGCCCCACGCTCTTGTTTCTGCATGGATAACACGGGCGATTCCAAAATCTGCGACGTACGGATGATCGTCCGAAAGCAGAATGTTTTCCGGCTTCACATCGCAGTGCATCACGCGCTGCCGGTGGGCATATTCCAGCCCTGCCGACACCCCTTTTATGACCGATACCGTTTCGTCGACTGTCAATCGGGACTTCTCATCGAGCAGCGTCCGGAGAGAACCACTCCGCGCATAGGGAATTACGTAGTAGGGTTGACCAGCGGCGTTACCTGAATCCAGCAAGGTCAAAATGTTGTGATGCTCAAGGCGCGCGGTGTGCCGGATTTCTTTCAGAAATTCCGATGCCCCCACCCCGCTCACTACTTCCGGCGACAACACCTTGATCGCAACTCTACGACCGTGCTTCAACTCCCTGGCAAGGTAGACCACCCCCATTCCGCCACGCCCGATTTCGGAGTCAATCAGATACCGATCAGCCAGCGCAGCCTGAAAATTGGCTAGCCCCTTCTCAACAAGACCGGGAGCTTCGTCTTCTTCTTCAAAAAGGTCTTCGAATTTCACCCCAAACCCGTCCAAAAAACGTTGCTGAGTTTTGACCGACGGATAGGGATGTTTCCCATTGACTAGATCGGAAAAGTGGCCTCGTGAAAGACCTAGTTTTATAGCCCAGTGATTCTGGCTTAGCCCACTCTCGGCAATTAGTCCTAGCAGCTTGGTGCGGTCGAGTTTTACTCTCATCGGTTGACAGCCATCTCGGTGGTTTCAACCTCAGGATACACCACTTTGATGACCACCGCATCCGTGCGCTCCCAAAAAGTGTTCGGTTGGGGGTTCGGAGGCCGCACATTTCGGGAAAAAACGGCCACGGCGTTTACACAGATGGATTGCGAGTATATGCCCAGAGAACGCCCTCTAATTCCAACTAGAATATGGGACTGACGGCCTGCTTGATCGAATCACGGAGGCACGAAAGACAAACCGCGCCTTCATCAACAGGGCCGCCCATCAGATAAAGACACCTCTTACCATCGTTCGCGGAGAAAGCGCCCTCAGTCTCAACCGTGAAAGGAGAGGAGACGACTACCGCGATGCACTCAGAAGAATCAGCGACGCCGCGGAGCAAATGTCGTCGCGTGTCAAGGATCTATTCCTCATCGCCTCTTCAGAAGCCGGTGACATACCATCGTTTACAGATGACGTTGAGCTGTCCGGCCTGGTTGTCGAATGCGCCGACCTGATGCGAGGACGGGCTCGGTCGATGGGCCATGTTTTTGAGATCAATTCACACGGCAGTCTTCACGCCCAGGGCAACGAGCAACTTCTCAGGGAGGCATATCTTGAATTGATCGAAAACGCAGTCAAGTACGGAACGCCGGGCGAGCCGATCAAACTCGGAGCGTATTTGAAAGATTCAGGCTTTTGTCTTGAGGTCTCGAATGAACAGGGCCATGTCGTGACCCCCGCGGCGGATTCCTACGGACTAGGCCTTTCGATCGTCGACTGGATCGCCAATGTTCACGAGGGCAAATTTGTAACACGCGAAGGCCATGGGCGCGTGTCACAGGCTCTCTGCTGGGCGGGGGGCGGGAAATTCGGCTTCGACAACACGCCACAACCCGCCCCAGAACCTGCTCTGCCCGGGTAACGGTGAAAGGACCCGCTCGAATTTACCGGTTAGGTCCCTCTTCACCTTGCTCCCCATCATCATCTTCGTCGTCGCCCGCTTCATCGTCGTCTGTACTTCGCTCTTTCGTTACCCTCCCCGTCATTGCATCGACCAGGACCTCGAACCGGTCGGATTCGCCTTCGACCTCGATGTCGAATGAGTACACCAGAACGTTGTCATCTTCGTACTCGATTTCGGCCTCCACGATGATCCCGCCGGGTACTTTTCGAATCGCCGCCGTGCGGGCATTGTCGGGCGAAAACGTTGCTCTACGCAAGAGGCCCGGGGTTTCCTCAATTATAGGAACGGCGGGTTCGCGAGTGGAATCCTGCGCCGCAGCCGTGCAGCCCGACAAGGAAACAGCCACTATGAATACGGTCAGGCGTCGAAAAAACATGTCTAGCTCCGTCTTGGAATTGGTGTTGGTGGTTGCCACTTTAAATATCGGGGCTGCTGGTGACACCAGGATGACAGAGCGCACTTCCTGCGCGTCTATTGTGCGGCTGGCGAGGCTTTACTCAATCAGCCGCACAATAGACGATACAACTCTTACTGAGTCAGTTCTTTCCTCGGTATCATCTCGTCACGCATCGCCAATTGATAGGCGGTGGCGGCAACAACAACCGCTGCCTGCTTGAGATCATCGATCATCAGATGGTCGTACGTATCGAGATAGGTATGATGCGTCCTCGAACTGTATTCGATCGGATCCTGAATGAAGTTGAAACCAGGAATCCCTGCTGCATCAAAGGCGAGGTGGTCGGTTCCACCCGTATTGCCGTGCCGCACCGCCACAACGCCGAGATCGCGGAACGGCCACAGGATCTGCTCGAAAACCGGGATAGCGGCACTATTCATCTGATCCCAGATACCGCGAATCTTGCCGGTGCCATTATCGACGTTGAGATACGCCGAGATCTGATCGTGCTCCTCTGGATGATTGGCAACCCAGGCACGGGACCCTAACAACCCCTGCTCTTCTCCACTCCATAGCGCAATCCGGATGGTTCTCCGCGGCTGCAGATCGAGTGCCCGAAGGATTCGCATAGCTTCCATCATCACGACTGAACCGGCAGCGTTGTCGGTTGCGCCTGTGCCCATGTGCCACGAATCAAAGTGGGCGCCGATCATTACGTATTCATCAGCTTTGTCCGAACCCGGGATCTCACCCAGGGCGTTGTACTCCTGAAGGTCGTCATCGAAGAAACGGTTTTCGACGTTCACTTCCAATTCAACGTCAACACCGTTTTCGACATTACGGTACATCAGCCCATATTGCTCGGGAGAGACTACCAATTGCGGCATGGGTTCAGGATTACTTGCGTCCCTACCGGCAGGGTTTCCGTTCACGCTGCTCAGAATCCCGTACTGCCGAGAGGCCGGGCGCAACACAGCCGCAGCACCCTGCTCTTCGATAAACGTTGATAACGTACGGCGGAATGCCCTCCGAGCACGAAACGCCTGTAGCTGCTCGTCGGTGAACCGGCGACGCTGTTGTGGAGGGTCATCTGACGGCGGACTCGGCATCAGCGAATCCACATCGAACCGACGCACCCTTTGGTTGAACTCGGGTTCCATTTCAAGAGGGTTTTGCATCAAAACGAAAGCGCCTCTGAGTTGCCCCCTGTATTGCTCCAATTCCTCTTCACTGCTCGCATTAACAATCATGACGTTGCCACGTTGCGTCCCATCAGTACTTCCGGTCCAGGAAACCGGCTCGGCGTGCAAAGGTTGAACGAAGGGACTGATGATTCTCCCTGAGTATTCCACCCTCTCCCATCCTCGTCCGAATTCACCCCACGGTTCCACCACAACGTTCTGCAGGCCCCATTCCCGGTACTTGCCAGCGGCCCACTGGTTGGCCCGGTCCATCGCCGGTGATCCGGTTAGCCTTGGCCCCAGCACCTCGGTCATGTACTGAGCCATCTCGGGGATCTGGGATCTTTCGAGACCCTCCTTCCGGATGCGTTGGACCACTGAGAGGTCGACGGATTCCTGCGCGACCTGTGCCATGGCACCCATTGGTAGCAACGAGGCTGCCAGGGTTAGCAACAACTGTTTTTTGGTCAACATTTTCTTTGCCGGTTCGGGTTTGACGAAGCTCCTATCTGCTAAAATGCCGGAGCGGCCTCAAAAGAACAAGCCACAACACGGCAGAGATACTGTAGCCCTGCTACTCCACCCTTCGCAGTCCGTTCCGACCTCAGTCCTCCGCAGACTCCGAAGGCCTGTGAACCTCAACAACAAGCAAAACGGCCCCAACCGGCAATCCACTGTCGGCTCGCGAACGCTGCCTTTGAAAAAAATTGACCTAGAACATCTAGGTTATTGGAGTGTACCTCACCTAGAACAACTAGGCCAAGGTCGGAAAAATGACAAAATCACTAGACATAATGCAGGGAACTCTGGAGCTGTTAATTCTCAAAACACTGAGCACAGCCGAATCAATGCACGGGTTTGAAATCCTCCGGTGGATTCAGACATCTACACAGGGTGTCCTGACGGTGGAGGAGGGGAGCCTCTACCCGGCCCTACACCGGATGCAGAACCGCGGACTCCTCACAGCGGAGTTCGGAGTCTCCGACAAGGGTAGGCGCGCGAAATACTACCAACTCACCACGAAGGGCCGAAAGAGAATGGTCCGGGCCGAAACAGACTGGGCAGACTACGTACAAGCCGTGGGCCAATTAGTCGAGGCAGCGAAAACGTGAGATTTCGGGAGCCATTTGAACGGATCCTGGCCCGCCGCAGAATCAAGGCCAAAATCGAAAAAGAAATACGCGAAGAAATAGAGATGCACATCGCGGAGCGGACGGAATGGCTGGTCGAACAGGGAGCAGACATGAAATCAGCTCGAAAACGCGCCGAGGCCCTGTTCGGGAACCAATCAACAATAGCAGGCGATTGCCGCCAAATGGGATATGAAAGAGAGGGAAGAATGAACAACGCTCGTTTTTTAGGGTCACTCGTTCAAGACGTGAGGTATGCGCTACGATCGTTTCGACGACAGCCAGGATTCCACATCGCCCTTGTTGCGACTCTCGCTTTGGGAATAGGAGCAAACGTTTCGGTGTTTTCGGTTGTTGACGCCCTATTGCTCCGTCCTCTCGCATTCAGCCACCCCGAACAGTTGATCTCAATTAGATCGTACAACCCGGAAAACGGAAACAGTAGCCAGGAAACTCCTTTCGTCCGGGCTGTAGAATTCGCTGCCAACTCCGATTTTGTGGATATCGGGTTCTCATCAACTCGGAGCGTCGTGAGGACCGACGGGGCGGCACCGCAACACGTCGGCGTCACCGGAGTGTCTGACAATTTGTTTAACATCCTCGGAGTCAACGCAGCAATCGGGCGATCCATAGTTCCCGGCGATGACCACGTTGTTGTTTTGAGCGATCAACTATTCCGGCGGTGGGGGAGTGACACAGCGCTCCTCGGCACAGACATAGTCCTCGACGACGAGTTGTTTACTGTGATCGGTGTGATGCCCAGTTGGTTTCGATATCCGAGCCCAAGAAGCGGTCGTGCTTGGGTGCCAATGGGGGCCGCGGGCAGATTTGGAACCACGGTGGCGAGAGGAGCCCAACTCATCGGACGTATGACTGATGGGATAAATGAAGAAGTCGCCCAGCAGCAGACCGACGCACTCGTCGCAGGGATGGAAGATCTACCGCAATTTGACTATAACGCGTTCCAAATAACGCCCTTGGAAGAAAGCCGGGCAAACGGCGACCTGAGCAAAGCCCTCTGGACTGTTCTCGGTGCCGTTTCGATAATGCTGTTTGTCGCAATCATCAACGCAGTCAATTTGCTTCTGGCTCGAAGCGTCACAAGAACACGCGAGTTGGCAATTCGTCTATCCGTTGGCGGTTCCAAAACGCGGATCATAAGGCAATTGTCGACAGAGACGATATTACAATCGGCGATGGGAGGTATTCTGGGTGTCGCCCTGGTGTGGCTGAGCCTTGACGTGTTAGTAGCGATGCTTCCTTCCGAGATCCTGCTAACTGCGGTAAGAGACATAACGGTAGACGGCCGGACCTACCTTTACACCTTCGGATTATCCGTGGGCGTGGGTCTGCTAGCCGGTTTGTTACCGTCGATCACAATAGTACGAGCCCTGGGTACAGGTAATCTCGGAGCGATGGGTTCTTCCCGCACCGGCACTGGTTTCTGGAAGAAATGGGGTCAACCACTGGTCATCACAGAGGTCGCCATGTCCGTGTTACTCCTGTTTGCCGCCGGTCTCCTTGGGAAGAGTTTTCTAAATATTGTGAATGTTGACCCCGGCTTTGATCCCGACAAAGTGATCGTGGCGTCGCTCCAACTTTCGGGTTCCAGATACGATGACGACTCAGCCCGCCTTTCGTTTTTTCAAGAGTTGAAGAGCCACATTTCTGGCCTGCCCGGTGTCACCGGGGTTTCTCGCGCCCTCGGGGCCCCTCCGGGATCCAATTTCCGTTTTCCAGTGGCATTGGAAACAGAAGATGGGGGACTCATTCCTGGAGAAATGCCCAACGTGCTCAACTTCGCCCAGGTTGACTCCGAATACTTCGACGCTTTCGGGTCAAAAGTCGTTGCAGGTCGACTTTTTTCCAATAGCGACGTGCCGAGTGAGAGGTCCACGGTGATCGACCTCGACCTCGCGACGAAGTTGTGGGGAGACGAATCTCCGATCGGTCGACGCTTTCGAGTTAACGACGAGACCAGCTGGGTTACAGTGATAGGAGTAATAGAAGAGTTACAGTTGGGAGGATTGGACTGGAGGGCCAGTGCGGATTTTTCAATGTTTTCCCCTATCAACCCCGCTCGTTCGCCGAGGTTCATGCAGATACTGATTGGTACTGACGGCAACACAAACGCAGTGGCCGAGACTTCCAGAAAGGCAATTTCTGAAATCGATCCGCTACAACCTATTTGGCAGCTAGGGCCGCTTTCGGTTCCCATGGGACAGGCCATCCACCGCAACAAGTTTTACGGAATAGTGATGACCGTTTTCGCCGCGGTGGCCCTGGGCTTGACCGGCATCGGAGTGTTCGGCCTCCTCGCCTTCGCGGTGGCACAACAACGACGCGACCTTAGCGTTCGAATGGCCCTGGGAGCCAGGGCGCGGACTTTAGTAGCCGGCATTGTTACGAGAGGTTTGGCCCTCGCTGTTGTTGGCTGCGTACTCGGATTGGCCGTCTCGCTCACATTTTCGAAAATACTCGCAGGGTTTTTGTTCGAAACGAGGCCCACGGACCTTTCCGTGCTTGCAGGAGTGTCGTTCCTTGTCCTGACCACTTCCGGCTTGGCATGCTTCATCCCTGCCAGGCGAGCTCTTCGCATCGATCCGGCCAGGGTACTCATGGAGGAGTAGGCAAGGAACGGTGCGGGAACCCACCACGCTAGTCCTGAACAGTGGCTCCAGGAAAATCTGAATGCACTAACACCAGAAAACTGGCAGCCGAAATCCCCGACGCACCGAAGATCATGCACATCACCATGATCTGATACCGCGCAGCAATGAACGGCGACACACCCGAAAGGATCTGTCCTGTCATCATCCCGGGCAGCGACACGAGCCCTACAGCAAACAAAGAATTGGTTATCGGAATGAGGGCCGCTTTGAGCGCTTTGCCACGAGCATCGCAATAAGCGACACCACGCCCCACCTCAGCCTCGAGACGTTCGCCAGCCAAACTCACGCTATTCATCGCGCTCGCGAAAATCATCCCGGCCAGCGGAACCACATAACTCGGCGCGTACCACGGCTCGAGACGCAGGACTCCCGCAGTGACAAGGAAAAGAATGAGAACCCCGGCCGGAGCAATCGCGCCCAGTGATTTGAGATACAGCGACTTTCGGGGAATTTTCATCGTCCTCAACGCAATCCAACTCGACGAGAATAGCATCACAGCCAGAACAGCCAGTACAACTACGGGGTTGTCGGCCCCAAAGATGTACGCCAGGAAATAGCCGATCAAAAGAAGCTGCATCAGCATTCGGAACACAGCGTACAGCGAGTTGGCGTAGCCGAGATTCCAGCGCCAGATTATTGCGACAACAACGGCAACCGGAATGAATGCTAGAGCAAGGTTTAGAAGCGGAATAGTCGCGATTGAACTCATACACAAACTTGCCTAAGAGTGTACAAATAAGACAGCGTCTACTATCCACCTTTTTTCCGCACCATAGGATCAGTGGCCAGGCCAACTACCCGGGCCGCCTCAGCCGAGATCACCCGGCGCCCGAAATCGGTCAAACCGTCGCGCCCCTCAGTCTAACCGGCCTGTTCTAACCGCCTTTTTCTACCCACCGCTTTACCCGACCTTTTTCCCCAAATACCTCTTCCTCATCCCCTCTGGAAACTTTTCGATCGCATACCTGAGCATCGTCCGGGGCATCGTTGCCGCGTGAGCATCCAGGAAATCGCGCTCCGCACGAATGTCCCGATTCCCGACCTCTCGCAACATCCATCCAACGGCCTTATGAATCAGGTCATGGTCGTCTTGCACCAAAATTTCCGCGATCTTCATTGTATGAGTGAATACTCCCTCGCGTATAAAAGCATAAGTCGAAAGGATGCTCATCCGACGAGTCCACAGATTCTTACTCTTGACCCACCGGTACAACTTCATGGTTTCCCCAGGAAAACGGACCATATACGGTCCGACAATCTTGGGACCGGCGCAATCGACCATGTCCCAATTATTGATCCCGGCCATATTCGCCAGAGTGAAGCGGTAGATTTCCTTTCGATCCGGGGCCGTTTTCGCCCTCTCATACCGAAGCTCCAGGATAAAAACGGCAGTGAGTCGATGCTCATGAAAGGAGCTTCCAAGCAGACGCCGCAGCTGTGGAAACGACAGTTCTTTAAACTTTTTAGCGATCTTTCGTTGATCGGGTACCACAACGCCCAGAAACTTATCCCCCTCCCCGTATTCCCCTTTTCCTGTCTTGAAAAAGCGGGGATAGAACGCTGCTTTTTCCGGCTGAACACATGCGGCAAGAGCAGATTCTAGATCTCTTAGTTGATTAGACATAGCAACAAATATGTGGCAAGGAACGCTACGTGGCACGGCCGCTCGGAAGCATGTCGAAGCAGACCCGACCAATTGGGCCATTTCCCGCTTCTCTTTTTCCGCCACCTTGTTTCGATCAAATCTGTGACCCATTCTTCACAACCAGTTTTTGAGAATAATTCACGATACGATGGAGGATGTTTTGGACCTGGGAGTTTTCATTGAATCAGCGAAGGAGTACCTGACCTTCGAATTTTTCAAAATCGGCGCGACGCCTGTCACGGTGATGTCGCTTTTCACCTTCGCGGTCATCCTCGCCGTCACGCTTGTCGCATCCCGATTAATTCAACGCACGATTCGCAAAATGTTGAGCGGAAGCGAATTAGCCGATGGTGGTGGACTTGGCAATGCACTACGCCTGGTCCACTACGCGGTCTTGCTGATTGGAATCGGAATCGGCCTCGACACGATGGGAATATCTCTGAAGGCCGTTTTCGCCGCTGGTGCTATTTTCGCATTCGCAATCGGGTTCGCGATGCAGAACATTGCCCAGAACTTCGTATCTGGAATCATCCTCCTTATCGAACGCACAATCAAAATCGGCGACGTGCTAGAAGTCGAAGGAGAGATTGTGCGAGTAACTCATCTGGGGATAAGGGCCACAACCGCCCGCACCCGAGACGAAACTGAAATGTTGATCCCCAATTCGACTCTCGTGGGCTCAACCGTAAAGAACTACACGCACCAGGACTCAACTTTCAGACTAAGGGTCCCCGTTGGTGTAGCCTACGAAACCGACATCCCGGGCGCCATGGAGGCCCTCAAGTCGGCCGGTGAAAGTATCGATTGGAACCTGAGAGCCCAGAACCCCAAGGTCTTGTTGCTCGACTTTGCCGATTCGTCGATCATCCTCGAACTATCTGTCTGGATCGACGACCCGTGGATGGCCCGGTTCCATTATTCCGAGCTGCGCGTGCTGGTATGGAGAACACTGAAAAAGCACAACATCACCATTGCCTTCCCGCAACTAGATGTGCATTTCGATTCAGGAATTGGTGGAAAAACTGGGTGAGGGATTCGCCCGTCAGAGTTCAGCCTTTGGAGATGATCCTCTTGATTTCCTGAAGCACGAGGATGTCGGCTTCGTCCTGAGGGCGATTTGTGCGTTTGGACGCTATCAGATGGTCGATTGAAGCGGTTGGCACCTCAACGCCTTCGACTTCGAACACCCTCGCATCCGGGTGGGCGTGCGAGTAGAGGACGGACCAGGCCACGGTTAAGATGTCGACCCTGGGAGAATCGCCGATCACGGTCACGGGTTTTCTTATTACTTCTTCCGCCAGCCACTCCTTGGCCAATCCAAACCCAACTTGTGAAAGCCCCGACAACACCAACCTAGCATTTTCAACGGTTGGATCTATGAGGATGTCGATGTCCCGCGTTGCTCTAGCACTACCCCAAAGCTGCAACGCCGTCGCTCCAACCACCACATAGTTCGCACCATGTTGGTTGAGGCGTAAGCACACTTCAGCGACTCTTGTTTTATACGCGGTCACGGAATGCTAATCCGCTCCCGGTCGGACCAGTCGAGATAGTCTTCATAGCTATCAAATAGAATTATTCGTTCGCGGGACTCGCCGCTTTCTCGCAACCCGGACAACTCCAAAGTCGCCTGGGCTTCCTTGACGCGCGACGTGGGCGACAATTCGAGGTCGCTTTTCAACTGTTCGCATCGAGAAGCATCAAGCCGCAAGGCAACCGAAGGATTCGGGCCCGACCAGTCGGGGGCCCTCGCGTAAACCCGGAGTGACTCCAGCCCCAACCGTGCGGCTTCGGACAAGACCCAGCTGCGGGATCTGTCGTTTTCCGCAGCAAGTTTATCGGCTAGATCGACGGTTTCGACCGGTATGGTGATAGTTATTCGCTTTAACATATATCATATACCATCATACTTTATATGACAACGTAACGAAATCGGCCCAAAATGTACAGAACACGCGATTCGTACCGGTTTGATCCCTTGCTCCACGCGTACGTGCTAAACACGTGGCGATGTTGCCGAAACGCTCGATCTTTCTCGACGTTTCATATTCGTAAAAATCGTTGGCAGCAAAGTAGGGCTCGGCGCGCTCGATAAACCCATCAACGCTCATGACATCCACAACCCACCCGCCAGACTCGGCTCCATGAGCTGGCATATGCCTCGATTCCGGATGAAATAAGGACCGCTCCCGGTCCCAATCGCGCTGCTCGTCAGCGCTCCCAGAAATCAAGTCATAAGAGGCATCGATTATCGCTCCAATCGTTGCTACGTCCTCGGGTGCCGCGGCCGGTCGTTCCTGAGAGGCTCCTGTCTGCGGAATACATAGACCGAAAAACAACAAATTGGCCAACATCGATTGTTTTTTCACTTTCGCTCCTCGTTCAATTCCATAGGGAATCGCTGTATGAACCTGCTTGGAAGGAATCGAAAAAGTCGTCTATCTCCGGGTGTACGATCGGATCGCCACTTACGTCCAGTTCGAGGTGGCGTTCCGCGACATACGTCCGATGGAGCGCCTGATGTACCAGAACGTGGTACCAGGGCCGGTCTTTTGGCGGACGCGACCGGGCAACAACATTATACCACTGGTCCGTTCCTTGAAATTTTTCGTCCACACCAATTACCACACCACGGTAGCCGAATTTGGTGTGACGAATCGTCTGCCCTATCGTGTATTCGCCTGGCATGCCGATCTTCCTACCAAGAGATTGATCTCAACACAGGGTGCCTGTAACAAAAAACCAGGCCAACCAACCCCAGAAGAGCGATGGCCCCGGGAGCCAGCGTAGGGGTCGCTCCCTTGAGCGCTTCCCAGAACAACTCAAACCCGGCCATCGAAGGATACATTTCCTTTTCGAATTCAATATTGCCCACTAAGTGCAAATAGACCCCAAGCGCGCCGTTAACAACCAGGACAGTCATCAAAACGCGCACCGTCTGGATCAGCCGACGGGTGGGCCGAAGGTGAACTACCAACAAAAGCAGTGAGGTTATTCCAAGTAGCGCAACCGGTGTCCACTGCCAGAAATCTTCGGTATGCTCGAGCAGAAGCAATTCTACAATCGTTCCGATCGACCCGAAAACGAGCAACGCAACAATCAGTCGCCGCATCTTATGCGAGACGGTCTCTTCGGCGGCGGCGCGCGCATCAATCGCGTCAGACAAAAACTTATCTAACTTCCACGTAGCGCTCTAGTCGCGCGACCTCATCGTCGTCTACATACTTGCCGATCTCCCTGCGGAAGACCTCGATCCTGGCGTACGGGCGGTACTCCATAAACTCGTGGACCATTCGATTGCCCATACCCGGAATCGTGTGGAAGTCTTCTTCGGTAGCGGTATTGAGATCCATAGGCACGAAGACATACTGTTCCATCCGCGCAACCTCGTCGTCATCGACATACTTGCCCATCTCGCGACGGAACTGGGCGATGTTGACGTAGGCACGATACTCCTCGAATTCGTGAGCCATCCGGTTCCCGATCCCCGGAATCAAAAGAATGGTTTCACGACTCGCGGTGTTCAGATTTAACGGCAACCAGAGGTGTCGGTACAACTCCTCCAGCTGGGCTTCGCCGAGCGTTGCCGACAACAGGTCATGTAAAGGCGAAATGCCCCGGAATGGACGTCCCCGAATAATCGCTTCTACAAGTTGCTCACTGAGCCCCGGTGCGGCAAGCAAATCCTCTTCGCTGGCGAGATTGGGATTGAGTAAAGTTTCGTTGGTACCGACCTGCGCCTCGGCAACGTCCGCAAAGGCAAGTAGAATTATTGCTGAAACAACAAAAAAGTGCCGCATATCATCTCCGATGATTGTTATTGCCGAAAATTTAGTCTGCCTCGGGAGAAAAGCCGACCCTTAGCGACTGCCGGAGTTCTAGCTCCGACGCTGCACCTCCCCCTCCCGGTTGCCATAACGAACCTATTATCCTGAACGTTGTACCAATGCTGATGGCTGAGATTCAACTGACCAAATGATTTCGACACTACTTCTCACCCTGGCGACACTTGGATCTCAGGCCCAGGGCAACGGCCTTGATCGAATTCGCGCGCTTCATGCTTCGGGAGAAGTGGTCCGAGCCCGTTGGATGGCAGAAGCGGCGCACGATAGGGACCGATCCGACTATGAGGCCACAATGCTCCTGGCCGACATTCACTATCAACGACCCGTAATAGGGCGCTACGAGGCCCTCAGACTCTACCGCCACGCAGCAAACCTGGAGCCGGACAGCCTCGAACCGCTCTACGGAGTCATTAACGTTGGCCGGTACCTGGCAAGCGACGAAGGCGAAACGATTGCTCGAAACGCCATCTACAAAATCTGGGCAGTTGACCCGGACTACCGGGACACCTGGGATCTCTGGCAACAATTTTTCATCGGCGAATCGCAGTACGGGAGGGCGATCGAAATTTTGTCCCGCTACGTAAACCGTTTAGATGTCCGACTGAGGATCGCCTCGATGTTCTTGGATTTGAACAGGTTTGTGGAAGCAGATTCAGTCGCGCGACAAATTCAGGCCGACGGTCATAGGGATGCATCCCTCTGGGCGATCCGCGCAGAAGCAGCCTTCGCAAACCAGGATATCAAAACCGGCACTTCACTTCTATTCACCGCCATCGATAGTTCGGCATACGATACTACCGACTATCTATTCCGACAGGTAGCTACCGTCGCCAACACAACGGAGGTCGAAGAGTACGCCGAAACCAGACCCGGAGATCGCCCGTCCTTTTGGCAGGCGTTCTGGGAAAGTCGGGAGCCGGATTTGACCACTCCTGAAAACGAACGCATCTACGAACATTTCTCTCGGCTCCGGAAGGCCCGCCACGACTTCCGCCTGCGCCATCCATACGGTCGCCTTGCACATGACTTCGCCGGTGAATCTGAATTCCGAGTGGGAACGGGTGCATCTGGCTGGGACATCATGACGGACGACTCCCTTTCCCGATATAGACGGCTCGGCATGGACGGACGTGGGGTGACGTTCATGCGGTACGGAGAGCCCAGGATACGGTGGAAGGACGGAGACAGAGAGGGATGGAATTATGACATCGATGGCGTCAACGCCTGGATAACATTGGCTATCGATCAGGGTGACTACCTCCTGCGTCCCATCGACATTCCCTTTCACAGGTTTGAGGTCGGGCCTACCCCGGGGAATCCGGTTTTTCATGACTACGACGAGATAGTCGAGACAGATCGCTCAAGCATTGTTCCCGACCTGGAATTGCAGTTTTGGGCGGCTCAGTTCCGTGGCGATGCCGGCGCCACGTCGGTGTTTGTCCGCACAGATCCCGAGGGGGTACATGCCCGAATATGGGACGCGTATTGGGTTGTAGAAGATTCCACTACGGGAGCTGGAGTCATAGAATTGGAATCAAGCGGCGGGTCCTCCCATATCGGAATCGACTTCCGCAACGATGATAATTTCGGCAGCGTGAGGGGCGACCTGCTTGTGCACGCCTTCCCCGAGGGGCGGCTCAAGTTATCAAGCCTCCTCGTAGTTCCCGGCGCCCACCCCGATCTGGACCGAAACTCGGCACTGTCCCTCATGCCGGTTGATCTGGAATTCTCTACAGACTCCGCGATCACTCTCTTCACGGAAATTTATTTCTTGCGCGCACACCCGGATGGTCGTTTCAAGTACGACCTTGAGTACCGTTTCGTACCTGTAGGCGAATCAGACGAAGACGCAATCGTAACCTTTGAGTATAACCGCGACCGGCAGGCGCTCCCGACGACACTTGAATCTGTTGTTATTGATCCCCGCCGAATACGAAACGGCGAGTACGACATCATAATCCGCGTAACGGACCGGGTGACCGGAAGCGTTACGCTGGTGAGTCGAGTGGCGGTGGGACTAAACTAACTGAGACGCCGGTTGACCTATCACTGCCTCCGGCCCACGAAAATCATCAAACAACAATTCGGAGACTCTACCTGATGCATCTCGCCTGAAATGCAACGTTGACCAGAATCGTCGATACACGAACTCAAGCTCGGACCCCTCCACCGGCATCATCCAATCACCACCGTAGAACAGATGCCCATTCCGGACAGTAAACCTGGCGTTTCCGTTCGGTCTGTAAAAATCGGCGCCGAATTGATACCACTTAATACTACTTTTTTATATAACACAGTATCGTAGCACTCGAACATTGTATGCAGGTTTCTTTCCTTCTGCCCCGGCCCCACCCGTCGACCCCGGACAAACGACGTCAGAAAACTGTGAGGTTTCGCGGTCGCTTGTGACCTCATCAATATCCCGCGGGTAATGTGTTCATAATGAACACATTTGAAAGACAGAAGTCGTGCTATAGAGGAAGGTTTTCTGGACATTTAATTCCTTTTGCCTGCCTTGCAATGGTTTTCGCATGCACCACAGTTGTGAACGAAAACGGGACGGCGGCAGGCGGCCGCTTCGACTATGTAGCCAGAGATTCGGCGGGGACCATGGTTGCGAACGGTACCCTAGAATTCGAGCTCGCTCCCGACTCTTCAATTACCGGTCGGTGGGCAATCGAAGCCGATCCGATGGTGGCCGGCCCCCAAAACGGGACGGGACAACTGGTCGGTTTCCTAACTCAAGAAGGTCAGGTTCGACTCAACCTGAATCCCCTGGTCTCCGACGGTAACGTTTTCCTAAACTGGGCCGCCGAGCAAAGGGGAAACACTATCGCAGGCACCTGGGTGCAAATCGGTCTCATAGGACCGCGCTCATCTGGTACTTTCGTGGCTGAACGGCGTTAGCCCGGTTCCCCCCGCGCGTTCACCTACTCCACGGCGGAACGATCCGATTCATTCGCGCGTAAGCAATCGACTGTCCCAGGTGCTCGTGCATGTCGTTTGCCATGAGCGTAATTGCAGTGGCCACATCAACATCAAGGCCGAAGAAATTCACGTCGCGCGCCCTGTCGGCATCGGACATCCCCTCCATAAGCGCTGCGGCGTGGTCGAAACCGCGCACGATCTCGGCAATCAACTCGGTTTTGTTCAAAGCATGCAGTCGCTCCTGCTCCGGCCCAAAGCCCCCCGGGGTGGTCCATGCAGGTGCGTCGTAGCCCCACATAGTCGGGAACAACACACTCTCCGTCGCCACCAGCACCATTACGTCCTTCACAGAACGCACACCCTCCATGGGACGCCAGTCATAAAGGCTGTCGGGGAAAGCGTCAGCAAGGGAGCTGAACTTCGTACCCATTGAACGTAGATCAGCGACCTGGGTTTCTTCGAAGGTCTTCTCACCTCCGCCCAGGTACTGTGCTTCCAGGTTCACCCCAACAGTTGTTGCCGGTATAACGGCGGCCAGGACCGTGGAAAATACTTTCAAGACGCGCATTATTTCCTCTCCTTTATGCTGCAAACTTTCGCCAGAGCCCATTTACCCCCTGGAGGAGCGTTTGGTTCGCGGGTACGGCCCTGAATCGTGTCGTACCATCCTGCCTTCCGCATCTATTGACATTCACATCTCCCGCGCGGTAGCCTCACATGCGTCACCCGGACCACCCATGCCGGATCAGACTTTTTTCAATCAGACAAGAGAGGATCTACTAATGTCTCGTCGCTGCTCGCCGAACCTGTCCCGACCCCTTCGTCACCTCTTGGTGCTTGCCGGGTTACTGGCCGCGCCAGGGGCCGCAGCCCAGGACTCAACAGCTACCGCTACCGACTCGATTGAAACAGCTGATGACGAGTGGGATATCGAAGGCAACCATGGACCTTCCGACACGCTTCGTTTCGAAACCGACGAGGGAACATGGATGAACCTTGATGTCAGCCCCGACGGGAGGTGGATCGCTTTCGATCTGCTCGGCGACATCTATCGCGTTCCTATTTCCGGGGGCCAGGCCGAGCTTTTATCCGGTGGTGTTTCGTGGGAACACCAACCACGGTTTAATCCGGATGGCACGCGCATAGCATTCACAAGTGACCGGGGCGGGTCCGACAACATCTGGGTGATGAATGCCGACGGCGACAATCGCGAGCAGGTCACCGAACTTTCGGAAACCCTCCCAACCAATCCGACGTGGCTTCCCGATGGCGATTATATCGTCGTCAAACGCCACGTAACGAACACACGCTCCCTCGGCGGTGGTGAAATCTGGATGTACCATGTCGACGGCGGATCGGGTATCCAGTTAACAGAAAAATCCAGTTTCACCTCCGAGCAAAACGAGCCCTACCCTTCGGCTGACGGACGTTGGGTTTACTTCAGTGTTTCTGGGCCCTTCGACTACAACAAGAATCCACACGCCGGGATTTTTCAGATCAGACGTTTCGATCGACACACGGGTCGGAATGAAGCGGTGACATCCGGCGGAGGGGGCGCTGTGCGCCCGACCCCATCCCCCGACGGAAGGTCGCTCGCGTTTGTTCGGAGAATCGGCCTCAACACTGTCCTGATGATTAGAGACCTGGAGACCGGAGCAGAACGGGTCCTGTTCGACGGACTCGACCAGGACCAGCAAGAGACCTGGGCGGTACACGGTGCTTATCCGGGCTTCCAGTGGACTCCAGATTCCGAAAATATCGTGGCCTCGTTTGGAGGAAAGCTCTGGTCGATATCGCTCGAAACCGGCCTGCCGACAGCGATACCCTTCAGGGCATCTGTGCAGCAGGTCGTTGCACAGGCGCTTCGCTCGGAACGGCGACTGACCGATGATTCCGTGTCGGCACGCATGATTCGCTGGCCCAGTATGTCGCCTGACGGAAACCAGTTAGCGTTCCAGGCCCTGGGGCACATCTGGACCATGGAATACCCCGGCGGCACGCCCAGGAGAGTTACCAACCTCGAGGCGTTCGAGTATTCACCGAGTTACTCCCCGGACGGCAGATGGATAACTTTTGTCACCTGGGATGACGATGATCGAGGGGCGGTATGGAAGGTCCGATCGTCGGGTGGAAACCAGAGCCCGGAGCAACTCACCACAAATCCTAACCAATACGCAAACCCGCGCTTTTCGCCGGATGGTGAGAGTATCGCCTTTGTACACGGTAGCGGTGTGGTCAATCGGAACGCTGGGTTAGGATCCGAAACGTTCTTGCACGTCGGTTATGTTGACGCGGGCGGCGGGACTATCCAGCACGTGACCGAAACCGCCAATCGTGGATCCAACAGCCGGATGCCACGAGTCTCCTGGTCAGCTGATGGAACCAGACTTCTTTTTCACGAAAACTCCGAGGGCAACACGGTCCTCACATCAGTAAAACTCGACGGCACGGACCGGCGGCAACTCGTCACCAATGAGAATGCCGAAGAGATTGTTGTTTCTCCCGATGGCAACTGGGTGGCATTCAAAGACATGCACAACGTCTACGTAGCGCCCCTGCCCCGGGCCGGAGGAGACCCGGTCGCGCTGGGCCGCGGCAGTGACAACGTAACCGTGACCAAGCTCTCGAATTACGGCGGCGACTGGATCGATTGGCGCCCCGATTCCAGGTCTCTTACCTGGGTCCTCGGACCAGCTTTCTACCATCAGACTCTGGCAGCAGCGGGCTACGGTACTAGCGGCGGGGAAGAAGACGAGGAGGCAAGCGACGAATCCGATTGGGTTGAGGCGAACGCAGCGGTCGATGCGACCATAACCCGGATCGATCTCAAGGTACCCCGCTCGACTCCAACCGGGACAGTGGTTTTGAGCGGGGCGCGGATTGTAACGATGGATGGCGACCTCGTCATCGAAAACGGAGATGTCGTCGTAACAGAGAATCGGATCGTTGAAGTGAGGCGGCATTCTGAGAACGTCCCCGCCGGAGCCAGGGTGATAGATGCGTCGGGAAAAACCGTAATCCCGGGGCTGGTTGATGTCCACGCACATATGGGTTACCTCGCCCTGGACATAAACCCTGAACGGACGTGGGAGTACTACGCCAACCTCGCTTACGGAGTGACAACGACTCACGATCCTTCGGCTTCCACTCAACTGGTTTTTTCCCAATCAGAAATGGTCGAAGCCGGCCTAACGGTGGGACCGAGAATTTTCTCGACCGGTTTCATCCTCTACGGTGCGGTTAATGACAGCCGGGCCACGGTCAACAACCTCGAAGACGCCGTAGGCCATCTCCGACGCCTTAAAGCCGTGGGTGCATTCTCAGTTAAGAGTTACAACCAGCTCAGTCGCAACGCACGCCAATGGATCATCCAGGCCGCTCGAGATGAAGACATGCTCGTGGTGCCTGAAGGGGGATCGATGTGGCAGCAGAACATGACTCAGATTCTCGATGGTCACACAGGCCTGGAACACGCGATTCCACTGGCTCCGCTTTACCGTGACGCCCTTACGCTTCTGTCCTCCAGCAGGACCGGATACACCCCGACGCTCGTAGTTGGGTACGGAGGAATCTGGGGTGAAAACTACTGGTATCAAGAATCCGATGTATACGCCAACGAGAGACTGCAACAATTCGTACCCCGGACAATCCTCGATGCCAGAGCACGCCGGCGGATTTTGATCCCCGACGACGAGTTCTATCATTTCCGACTGGCTGAAACAGCGCGCGATGTGGTCCGGGCCGGAGGTTCGGTGCAACTCGGGGCTCACGGCCAACTCCAGGGCCTGGGAGCGCACTGGGAATTGTGGATGTTCGCTCAGGGAGGTATGACCCCCATGGAAGCGATTCGGTCTGCCACCCTTTCCGGCGCTCAATACCTCGGTCTGGGCGCTGACCTCGGCTCCGTCACTACCGGGAAATTGGCCGATATGGTCATCCTGAACTCCAATCCACTCGAGAACATCAGGAACTCCGAAGACATTTCGATGGTGATGAAAAACGGGGTTCTTTACGACCAGGATATGAATCAGATCTGGCCCGAGGCCGTCCCTATGCCAGAACTCAGGGTTCGATGAAACTCCTCCACCTAGCACCTGTTTTTTTTCTGGCGTTGCCATGCTACGCTCAGAACCCTGGACAAACGGATATCTGGGTAGGCTCGTTTGACGACGCGGCAGCAGCTCCGGTGCGCGGACTGAGCAACATCACCAACCAACCGGGCTACGACAATCAGCCTCATTTTGCACCCGACGGGACCCTGTTCTACGCTTCCGTTCGCGGTGAACGCCAACCGGACATTTTTCGTTACGACCCGAAAACCGGAATCACCGAGCAAATAACCAACACCGACGACGGAGAGTACTCACCCACGGTTATGCCAGGCGGTGGATCGTTTTCGGTCATCCGCGGCTCAGAACAGTGGCTATGGCACTACGGACTCGACGGCAACGATCTGGGTGCAGTGTTTGATGGCCCCAGACCGGTGGGATATCACGCCTGGGGAGACGAGCGCACAGTGGCGATGTTCATCCTGCCCGACGGCGCCACGGGAACGCCAATCACTCTCCAGGTGGCCAATATCGAGACCGACTCGGTGGAGATTATTGCAGACAGCATCGGGCGGTCATTGCACCCGGTCCCAAACACCAACGCCATCAGCTACGTAGACAAAAGCTCCGCGCCATGGTGGATTGTTTCACTTGATCTCGCCACTATGTCAAAGACTCATCTCACCGAAACACGCCCTGCGAACGAGGACTATGTATGGACTCCGGACGGTTCGATAGTAATGGGAGAGGGGAGTGAATTGCATATCTGGCGGGTGGGAAACGGTTGGCGCTTGCTAGCCGATTTGGAAGACGCTGGGATAACAAACATTTCGCGTCTATCGATAAACCGGGAAGGTGACATGATAGCTGTCGTCGGAGTTGCGGAAACGACCCACTAGCGGCTGACTCACCTTCAGTTTGAATTGCGCGGTTTCTAGAGCAAACCGCTACTTCGATGAAACTCTCACAGCCAGGCGGGTTACCAGACTAAATATACTGTTTTTCATCATACTTACTCAAAGCAGTTATCGACAATCGACAATTAAGTCTGAAGCAACACCAACCCCACGGCCACCTATGTCATACGAACAACACCAGATCCTCGCAGTTCTCCTCTTTGCAACTTTTGCAATCACCGAGCCTGTCGCCGGACAGCAATCCATTCGGGTTGCGCGGACTGACCAACCCATCGTTCTCGACGGTCAAATCGACGAGGCAGCCTGGGCTGGAACCACCGCCCATCAGATGGTTACGCTCAGTCCAATTGCCGGGAATCGTCCGACCTACGTATCAGAACTCAAGCTCCTATACGACGATGACTACTTTTACGCCGCCGCACGCTTTCTGGTTGGGGACCCCTCCGAAATCCGCGGTTATTCTCTCCAGCGAGATCGGATCGGTGCCGACGATTGGTTTCGTCTCATGCTGGACACTTTTAACGACAACGAAAACGGACTCGGCTTTCTGACAACCCCTGCCGGCATTCGAGTCGACATGTCGATCACGCAGGACGGTGCCTCTGTGAACCCGAGTTGGAATGGATTCTGGGACGTGGCCAGCCACCAGGACCAACAGGGCTGGTACTCTGAGATGAGGATCCCTCTCTCAACACTTCGTTTTCAGAACATCGACGGCGAGGTCACGATGGGACTCATTGCAGCCCGCTACTCAGCGGCGACCAACGAGACCTCGAGCTACCCCGCCGTGTCTCCCACCCTGTCCAACCCGCTATCACGAAACTCCGTCGCCGCGAAGATAATACTGGAGGGTGTCGACAGTCGTGCCGAAAAACACTTCACTCCCTATTTACTTTCCGGGCTCGACAGAAACGCGGTTCTAGCGAACCCGCCGGTCCGTTTTGACCAACAAAACGATTCCAAATTCGAAGCTGGTTTTGACCTCAAATACGGTCTTACTTCCAACCTCACCGCCGACCTCACCGTCAACACCGATTTTGCCCAGGTTGAAGCCGACAACCAGCAAGTCAACCTCACTCGATTCAGTTTGTTCTTTCCCGAAAAGCGCCAATTTTTTCAGGAGCAGTCGGGCATTTTCGCGGTGTCGACGGGGGCAGTACAGGACAACAGCAACTTCTTCCACAGCCGACGAATCGGTTTGACCGACCGGGGGGAACAGCTGCGTATTTACGGAGGTGCCCGGGTATCTGGGCGAGTCGGTGTTTGGGACGTGGGCGCGTTGACGATGCAAACCGAGACTGAAACTTCCGGTGTGAGCGAAAACTTCGGAGTCATGCGCTTGCGCAGGCGGGTCTTGAACGACCAGTCGACGCTCGGAGCGTTGGTGACAACGCGGATCGACACAGACGGGAATACCAACGTGGCATACATCGCGGACTCTCGGTTACAGGTGTTCGCCAACGACTATTTGACAGCACAGTGGGGGCAGTCTTTCGACAATGAGCAGAACGAGGACAACTTCAATTCTGGAATGGCCCGACTGACCTGGGAACGCCCCGGGACACTCACCAGCCAGGGATTGGCTTACCGCTTCAGTGCCAAGTGGGCGGGAGCAGAATTCAATCCCGGGATCGGCTTTCAACCGCGAACCGATTTCTCCCACTTCGTACTAAACGGTCGCTACGGCATCTTTCCCGGAGAAGAGTCGTTGTTCCGAAGCATCCAACCGAGCCCGCTCGTGAGTGTCTTTCTAAGGAATCAGGACGGATCAGTCGAATCGGCATTCACTGCCTTTTTCGTCAACTTCGAGATGAAGTCAGGAGTTTTCGGTTATCTCGGGCTTCGCAGGCAGACTGAGGACCTGAGGCAACCGCTGGTTCTGTCACCGGATGCCAGCATTCCCGTGGGGAGGCATTCATTCAATAGCGCTCAACTCGCAATCCACCCGTCGGACGGAGCACGCTTCGGTGTGTCCGGGGAGATCGAAGCTGGAGAGTTCTACGACGGTAGCCAGTTCAACTTGTCGATCGAGCCACAGTTCAACGTAAACCAACATCTCGAAATTTCAGCAGAATATAACTTCAGCCGCTTCAACTTTTCGGACAGGTCCGAAGAGTTTGACGCAGACATTTTCAGATTGAGAGCCCAGTTGGCACTGGACACACGACTCTCGCTCAACGCGTTCGTACAATACAATCAGGCCGCTGACAGGGTGGGCAGCAATATCCGCTTACGATATCACTTCGCGGAGGGGCGGGATCTGTTCGTGGTGTACAACAACACTCTAAACACCGATATCAGCCGAAATCCGCAGTTGACGTTACCTCGTTCACAGAGCCAAACACTATTGGTGAAATACACCTACACGCTGTCTGGGTGATGAGACTGACGGGGGCCATGATCCAATTCCCGCCGCCCCTCAGGTTAGTCACTCGACACGTAGACACTCGACCGGATCAATTCGGGTAACCCGGATGGCTGGTACGTATGCTGCCACGGAAGCGACGAAAAACACAGTGAATACTGCGACCGCGACAACACCTACCTCAAGAGGTTTGACACCATACAGAAACCCTCCGATGACGGGGGACAAAAAAGCGACAACCAATACGCCGGTCAGGCCGCCTATAAACACCGAACCGCCAGCTCGTAGCATCACCCCGAGCAAAACGGACCCAGGCGAAGCACCCACGGCCTGGCGGATTGCGAATTCACGCCGCCTAGAGTTAACCGAATGCGATACCACCGAATAAAGGCTCAGTACGGATAACAACAGGCTGGTCGTCGAAAAAGCCGCCAGGAGTTGCATGGCAAGCTTTTCTCGAGAAACCTGTCTTTCGATCAAATTTTCCATACCGCTGACTTTTTCCAGCGGCAAACTAGCGTTTACTTGCCGCAGCGCGTCTCGAGTGGCTCGGGCAGCGATCTCAGCCGAGACGCCCGCCCTGCCCCTGACCACAAGGTGCATGGTCGAGAGTGACGTGTACCCACCCTGGGTTAACGGGAAATAGACTTCCGGCCGACCTATCTCAGCCAGATTCCCCCTACGCACATCGCCTACAATCCCAACTACGGTTCGCCACTCCCGCGGGCCGTCGGGCACCCCGCCAAGTTTCAAGCGAGAACCAACCGCCGCTCCGTTGGGCCACATATTGGCTACGGATTCGGAAATAACTGCGGTGAACAATCCGTCATGTCGGTCGGAGGTATCAAACGTGCGACCCTCCAAGAGATCAAGCCCCATGGCCTCGAAGTAACCCTCACTTGCGACCGTGAGTTCAATCACCGGAGCGCTGGCTCCTGGATCCATCCCTTCAAGCCACATCGCGGAAGCTTCCTGTGTCCCTCCCATGGGAATTGGCGACACGGCACCAGCGTGGGTTACGTCCGGGTGCTCCCTCAAATCATTCAGAAACAACCTATAAAACTGTGACACTGCACCTTCTGTCTCAGAGCGGGAGCGGGCCCTTTGTACACTTTGCGCTCTGGCAGCATCCGGATAACTAGCTTCCGGCAAAGTGACTTCGGCAACCATCACTCCAACCGGGTCAAACCCCGGTTCGTTCTCAAGCAAGCCCACGACGGTCCGAAAAAGCAGCCCTGACACCAAAACCAGTACTACGGTCACTGCCACTTCCCCACCCACCACCCAGTCCCCCATACGCGCTGTCGTCTGCCCGGACACACGTTGCGTTGAAAGTGTCCCCATACTTGCGAGCTCGCTCAGCTTAATCGACGGAAACGCCCCGAAGATTGCGGCACTCAGAGTGCCCAGCAAAGCCACGAACACAAAGCTTTTCACAGAAATAGCCAGGGTGTCTAGTCCACGAATTCCCTCCGGTGCCACCGATTGGAGGATTTCGGCGGATGCCCACCCGACGGCCAGGCCACCGGCAACGGAGCCAATTGCCAAAATAGCATTTTCGAAAAGAAGATAGCGCACCACCATCCATCGCGAAGCGCCCAGTGCAACCCTAATCGCCAACTGGTTGGACCGCTCATAGCCGCGAGTAAACGACACTCCTGAGACATTCGCTGCAGCTACCAGTAAGATTAGTCCAGTAGCAGCAAACAACCCCACTATTATCGGTCGAATCTGACCAACGGCCTGTTCCTGAATCGGCAACACACGGTGGGTAGCGAACCCGTCCCAACCAGAATTCTCCTCCACCACAGCCTCAGTTAATGCGTCGAGCCGTTCCTGCAGCAAGGCCACTCCACCCTCCCCAACTACTCTCGCGACAACACCCAGGTCGGAGGGACCTCGCAATGGGACCTGGTGCGGAATCCACAAATCGGGTCGGTCTGGAAAGTGGAACGCACTAGGAACATCAATGCCTCTGGGGAACCCGAAGTCAGCGGGCATCACCCCAACCACTTCGTAAGGTTCGCCGTTAAAGTTGACCAACCTTCCGACGATTGCTGGATCTGCACCGAAAAGCGATGACCACACCTTGTGGGATAAGACAACAACCTTTTCGTTTCCCACCAAACCTTCGGGAAATCCGACACCGATCATCGGGGAAACCCCGGCCACCCGAAAAAGATCGGGGGTCGTCCGAAGTCCTTCCAACCGCACAGGCCGATCATCGGCGCTGAAGTTAAAAAACTCTGTCCTAAATCCGGCTACATATTCAATTCCTTCCAACCGTGTAAACCTGTCAAAGAAACTTCCATGTACAGGTTGTCGGCGCATTCCCTCGCCCAACTGCGGAATGAAATTGTGAATAGACACAACCTCAGAGGGATACCTCACTCCGGCGTCATCAAGAAGAACATTCTCGGCGACTGAGAACATCACCATGTTCGCCCCCAGAGCTATCGAAAGAGTCACTACGACAGCGGCCGAGTAGGCGGGAGCTTTCATCAGTGACCTAACCGAGTGTTTAAAGTCCTTGATCAGAGACCCACCACCATGGCGCTCAGCCCGGGGTTTCACCCCCGATATCGACTGAAGCTCCTGTTGGAGTCTCGTCACATTCCCGAAACGGTTCCGAGCCAGGTCCCGTGCTTCGCGGCCTGACAGACCCTCTGCTCTGAGCCGTTCTTGCTCAAGAGTAATATGCTGTCGAATATCCTGTTCAATGTCGCGCAGCACCGCGTCGCGTCTGAGGATCGCCTTAACACGAAATCCCATTTTGCTCACCCAGTTCATGCACGCCTCCGTATCACCCTCGACATAGCATGCACGAACGCGTTCCAACTTGACATCTCAACCTCCAGGTGCTTTCGACCTGAGCTGGTAATTTTGTAGACCTTTACAGGTCGACCCGTATCCGACACCCCTTTTTGCGAATTAACGAAGCCCGCCCGTTCCAGGCGGTAAAGAGCAGGATATATTGACCCCTGTTCGACGGAAAGAACGGCTTCGGACAAATCTTCGATTCGCCGCGCTATGGCATAACCGTGCGCGTCCCCGTCAGAAAGAAGGCGTAATACGAGGAGCGGAAGAGTTCCCGGCACCAATTCAACTGTTTTCGACATATGGACACCCTATTCGTTTCTACCTATGCATGTCTACACGTCGACAAAAGAAGAGATCCGCGGAGTTTTGAATTAAACCACGGAGGATGGGTAGCCCATCGGAACTCCTTCCCTGAGTGCGAGTTCTAACGGAGGCGGTGGTGCGAAAAAGAGGAACTCGGCAGACTCACTCCGTAGTGTTGCCTTTCGTCAACAGCCGCTCTGCAAAGTCGAGCCGCTCCTGGAGTTCTCCGATTTCTTCGCGATTGAGTTCGCCCTGATCCCGAAGTTCTTCAAGTTGCTCCAGCAGCCGATCCAATTTCGCCGGATCAATCGTACCTGACTCCAAACGATTCAGCCGATTCACCAACCAACTGTAAAACGCGACGGTGGCTCCGGTGCCAATGATCGCCGCAAACAAAACCATCATTCCAATTATGCCGAACAATTTTCCTCCTCAAGGAAATCGTGTCTCCCTGTTGGTTCTGGAATCTACATCCGCCCGTCACCATCCCGAGGCCTCAGACTCCGTACTGCCTGAGGTGATGGTCGAAGTGTTTGTGACAAAAAACACCCCAGATCTTCCGGCTCATAGAACCAAAGATGGGATGATCGCACATCTCCCGTCGGGTTCCTCGCTTACGAACCTCTCCACCCGGGCAATCAGTTCCTTAACAGCAGCCTTCCAGTTACCGGTGGAGTGACAAACGCTTCCGGCGGGCCCTTGACCTTCCCCTTTGACCAGGAAACGACGTAGAGGATCATATATTTCAGAGCGGAAAACGCGGGAGCCCATAAACCGGTTTGGCCTCCAACTCGCCCAGGGTCAGGAGCATCTGGTCGCCGAGGTGGGCGATCATTTCGGGGGCAGACATTTGACCCCGTAGGGATGACAGGTCGGGATCTAATTTCCTGAGCCGCTTCAGGATATTGGAGCGGTCGGCGGGGTTCAAAATGGTTTTCATACTATCCTAACACCTGTGCGGTAGCGCCCATAAAACGCGCAATGTCCTCTTCGGTGTTAGCCACGTTGGGCGATATCCGAACCGTGTTGAGTTGATCAGTGGCAAAAGCCCTCATGACGAAGCCGTGCTCCCTGAACATTTGCGTGGCGAACGCATTGGCTCTCATACCATTGACCTCAAGGGCGTAAAGCGACGCGGATAAACCAGAGTCAGTTGGCGATCGCCAGGTGAATTCGTTCGAGCCGGCGACTTCCTGCATAAACCTGTTTCTTAAGGAAGCATAGTGAGCGTCTTTGGTCTCTTGCCCAATCGCAACCTGGAAATCAATCGCATTGCCCAGAGTCAACAACTCGGCGAGGTTTCGAGTACCATAGTCTTCGAATCTCCTGGCACTATCAGGCCATCTGGCCTGGCCCCACGTAACCCACATGGGGCTGAGGTGTTGCTGAACGTCATTGCTCAAGTAGAGGACTCCGAGGCCTTTGGGAGCCTGGAGCCATTTGTGCGGGCTGGCGCTGAAAAAATCGACTCCGGAATCTCCAACCTCGATGTCCAACATACCGAGCGTCTGCGCCCCGTCCACCGCAACAAATTCAACACCATTGCTTTTCGCCATCCGAGCTAACTCGGACATGGGGTGCCTCAAGCCCACCGTATTGTCGACGTGCGGGACAACCAGCACCCTGGTTCGTGGCGTGATTTGTTCCTCATAGCGCCCGAGCAGTTCATCGGTCGTCATCTCCATAACGCGGTCCCAGGGAAAATCGAACCTCTTCACGCTGTACCCGCGCGTCGCTCCATGGTGCTCCCAACACACACTTGCCCCCGGGTGATTGATGGAGCTGAACAGAACTTCGTCGCCGACACCCAGTGGCAGACCGGCTGCAAGAACGTTGAACCCTTCGGTCGTATTGTGTGTGATAGCCACTTCGGAGATTTGGCAGGAAAGCAGAGTAGCGACTTTGGCCCGCACAATCTCCCGAGGTTCATCCCACTCCCCCGACCACATGTAGAACCAGGGATTTGTCTCCATCAATCTCAAATAGGCGATGTGCGCCTCGTGGACGGTGCGCGGCACGGTGCCGATTGACCCGTGATTGAAATAGGTGACCGCGGGATCAACCATGTACCGGTCTTTATACCTGAAATTACGTACGCTGCCCCGGCGTTCGATCAAATCAACGTCGGCGGCGAATGTCCGATCAGTATCGACTATCGAACTTACCCCGGCCATTCCGGCAATAGCTGAGATCTGCTTGAGAAACGCTCTACGATGGTTCATGGAGGTCCAATATTGAAGTTCTTAGCCGTCGAGTACATGCCTTGACTACACGCATTAATTTCTCCGTCCCAACAAAATTCTTCCCGGTGTAGCACCCGTGTGCTCACCATCTCGCACCACCATAGTCCCATTTACACAAACGTGTTCCATCCCGACAGCATATTGATGTGGCGCCGCAAACGTGGCTGTATCCTGAATTGTTTCCGGGTCAAACACAGCGATGTCGGCGAAGACACCAGGCTCAAGCCGACCTCTCCCGCGAAGTCGAAACAGATCGGCTGGCATGCTCGTCATTTTTTTAACCGCATTTTCAAGAGACAAAAGACCGCGCTCTCGAACGTAGTACCCCAACAACCTTGCGAACGAACCGTAGGACCGCGGATGTGGGGTTCCCTCCCCCAATTCACCATGAGTGGCCAACGCCGAACCGTCGGAACACAGCATCCCCAACGGATGGGCCAACATGCGTTCGGTATTCTCTTCGCTCATTCCGAATCCCACTATACCCGTGCTATTGCGATCCTCAATCACCAGTTGCACCGTCAGGTCGTAGGGATCAACTCCACGCTCGCTGGCAAGAGTACCCAGACGTTTCCCCTCGGCCCACCGCAATTGGCTCGACGCAGTGGAGCTAATCTGAACAGCATCCCAGGACCCCAGTTTCGCGACCTTTTCGAGCACCGCGCCTCTAATACCCGCGTGTCCGTTGGCCAGTCGGCCGATGAAGGCATCGGTGCCGCCGTTTCGCACCCACGGCGGAAAGAGTGATGCCAGGCCGGTGCTGTACGCCACGTAGGGATATCGGTCGAACGACACTCCCTGCCCGGCATCTGACGCACGCTGAAGAGTTGCAAGCGCCACCTCGGCTTTCCACCAATTCCGTTCACCCTGGGCTTTGAGGTGGCTTACGTTAACGGGAACCCCGGCAGCCACCCCGATTTGCAGAGCCTCCTCAATGGCCGCAAGCAATTCATCATCTTCGTTTCGCATATGGCTTGTATACGGCAAACCGGTGCCCCGGAACTCGGCTGCCAGCCGCACAAGTTCCTCCTTGCCTGCAAACACTCCTGGCACGTACTCAAGCCCTGACGACAGGCCCAACGCGCCACCCGACCTCGCCTCACCAACCAACATGGCCATCGTCTCCAACTCTTCCGGCGTAGCGGGTCGATCATCGAAGCCAACCACCGCACCTCTAACCGTGCCTGCCCCTATCGAGCTGCCAAGGTTAACCGATGGCCCCACCTCGGCGATCGAAGCCAGGAACTCGGACAGCGACCCCTCGCCCGAACCGTCTCCATTCCACAATCCTTTTGAACTGCCGTCTTGCCCACAAATTTCGGTGGTCACGCCCTGCCGGATCTTGCTGTCGGCTGACGGGTTGATGAGGAGCTCGTCGTCAGTATGCGAGTGGGGATCGATAAAGCCCGGAGAAACCGCCAGACCACGCGCATCGATCTCATGTGTACCCACCGACGAAAGGTTCGCCCCGATCGCAACGACGATGTTGCCCTCAACTGCTACGTCAGCAACGATCCCGGGATTGCCCAGCCCGTCGAATACGATTCCACCCCGAAAAACCAGCGACACCCTGGGGGGCGCGTCGACATAAACAGGAAGCAAAAAAGAGCCGGCTGCCGTAGCACCTGCGTGCAAAAAATCGCGTCTTTTCATCATATGGTTAACAAGCGCGGGCGGACCATACCTGGGCCTTTTATTCTCTTCTGCCGCGGGACGGCCCGATTTGACCAACGTTTCCGCCGGTTGAGAGAAAGGCTCCATCAATCGACATCACTTTTATTTCCACCGCCGCCATCACCGCGACTCCGGTTATCCGAAGCAAAGGGAGGTCCGGGTCAATATCAATCGTGCCCCGTTCGAGAGAATCGAATTGGCCCAGTATACCATCGCCGTCGCACTGGACCTGGAGATCGGGCGGGACAATCACTTTTACGCTCCCCATCACACTGGTAACCTCAACTTCCGTGAGACCCGCCCCGAGGTCTGCTTCCCTGAAGTCCAGCAACACCTCGCCCATCACGCTAATCACTTTGAAATACTCGGGAACGTACCAGGTGCCCTGCCGCTTGGCGGCGTTGAGAATTGACAGTACCCGTTTGGGGCGAGGCACAAACGCGGCATCGTTCGCGGGTGCAGTGTCGCCACGGATCACCACACCGGTAGCCGAGCCTCCAAGATCTGTCAGAAGGGCCTCAAGTTCGTCTCCGGTTTCGGCCCGCTGTGCCAACGCCAGCCGGCGGTCGAACTCATCGGTGTCCAGCTGAGCTGAAGCGAAGTAAGAGGTGAGGACATCCATTACCTCCTCACGCCTTTCGTGCAGTGCCATCCCCGTAGTTTCGTCTTCGTTGGTCACCATGAAAACCTAGTTCGCGCGGCGGGTTACCGGAAGCGCAAAGCGGACCCTGAACGAGCCACACAACATTCTTTAAGGAACTAATTGATACCAATTGATATAATACAATAACAGTAGTTCCCTCAGGCGAAACTTTGGAACGGGAGACATAAATGAAATTAGGAATACTGTCGTTTGGCATCCTGGCCTCAGGCACCCAAATGCTGGCCGCGACCCAGGTTGAAGAAATATCGGTATTCGCAGAGGACATCGTGTCTGTTGAAAATGACAACCTCTTCCGTGGGAATTTCTCCCCTGACGGAGACTCGTTCTACTTCTTCAGAAAAATTGATCCCGACGCGGAAGACTACCGTATCTGGGTAACAACCAACAACGGAGAAAGGTGGGGCCAACCCATACGTGTCGTCCTCGGTGAGGATGGCCACTCAGATCTCTATCCAACCATCTCACCGGATGGGGAACGACTGGTTTTTTCTTCATACCGTCCGGTCGATGGCGACACGTCCAATCACCCCAACGCTAATCTCTGGATGTCACGACGAAACGGGAGCGGTTGGGGAGATCCCGTCCTGCTTGGCGCTTCGACGACTCTCGCCAACTATGATGCCGGTCCCTGGATCGATGGCGATGGCGTTTTGCACTGGGTAAGTACTACGCCGGACTGGCGCAATCGTATGCCCAGGCTCAGCAGACCTACCGAGAACGGATACGCAGCCTTCGAATCCGATCCGAAGCTGGATCGGTGGGCAAATCTCAGCGGTCAGTTCCGATTGTGGGACGCTATCCCGAGCCCGGACGGTTCATTCGTTATCCTCGGAGTATCAAGACTCGAAGGAAACCGTCCTTTGCCATCGGACCTCTGGATTGCATTTAGGCAGGGTTCTGGTTGGTCCGAACCTGTGTCCCTCGGAGAGACTGTGAACTCAGCTGGTAACCACGAAAATTTCGTCACCTTCGACCCAACCTCCGGCGACATGTTGTTCGTACGGGCTTTCGCAACCTACTTCAGAGTGTCCCGGGAGTCGCTAATACGATTGAGGTAATGCCTTGCGCACATTACCAAAGACGTGATGCTCACATGATCCCGTGGTCCGCCATCCAATCATCAATGTCGGGCCAAACCATGGCGCCACACAGCTGAAGACAGTGGCCGACATCTGGATAAACCACCCATGAAAACGGTTTCGTCCCGGACGAGGTGATGTCTTCCAAAATGGCTACGCTTTCAGCGGTGGGGATACTACGATCGGCCGCTCCGAAGAGCCATAGTCCGGGAACAGTTTGCCCCTCAATGTCACTCCTCGGATCGAAACCGGGAGACCCATTGAACCCGTTCAGGATGTCCGAAAGCTCGGCGAAAGTTCTGGACTCGTTTTCAGCCGCGTTGCTGTATGCGTTTTCTATCCCTATCGAGACGGTTGGGCCCACCAGCAAGATAGTAAAACTCACGTCCTGAGATAGCGTAACCGTTCTCGGAATAATCCAGCCGGCCTGGCTCACCCCAACGAGGCCGATTCTAGTCGGATCTACCAGCGGATTCTTTTTCAACTCAGCAATTGCAGCTGCTACGTCTGAGGCAAGAAGAGGAAGCCTCGCCTCCGAATTACCCGTCGACACAGAAACAAAATCTCCGCTCGAGAACCCGGTTCCGCGTTTGTCGTAACGCATGGCAATAAACCCTCTGCTAACCATTTGATTCGTGACGTTCGTATTCCAGGTTTTGGTCTGTTTACCCGATCCGTTGACCATCACAAATGCTGGAAACCGGCCACCTACAGTGGTGTCGGGAAAATCAATTGCGTAATGGAGACTGTCCGTTCCGTTCAGGAAAAACGTCGGAGCTTCCCCGGGCGGCAATTCAGGGCCGGTGCCGGTAGCACACGCCCCTCCCGAAAAGGCAACAATTATGGCTAAAATTCCGCGTTTTGGGTTTTTCATTTTATAAATCCTGTAAAGACCTGTCGTTAACTATGCTTATTTTAATGACTGTACACCTGACGATGGGCCAGGTTCATATGCAGTGGCGGACCACAGGACTTTATTGAAGGCGCCTGGAGCCTGAAATGGGGCGTGCGGTACAGACTGGACTCCGTTATTTTCCAGACCGGGAAACTTAACCCTGGCCCTGACCGAATTAGTCAGCTTTTCGTTTGATCGGTGGTCGAATGGCAGGCAAACGAGCATCACGAGAGAGTGGATCGTCGCAATGAGCAACGTTAAGAAATATGTTCCGTCAGATCGAGCACAAGCCTTTCTCGATACGGTGGAGAGCCCCAAGTACGAACGCAACAACGTCAATGGTTTAAAGCCTTTTCTCGACGACCGCGTTTCGGAAAACATGCAGGGTTTTTATTCCCCTGATGAATTGGAAGCACTACGGACCCTCAAAGGGACCGAACGTGACGTGGAAGCCAGGATGCCGGTCAAGATGACCCAGCACTATTTCGACATGGCGCAGCGGAGCCCGCACCTGAGGCGTTTGGTTAAAGCCACCCCTGACGAGACAAAAAGCCTCGCCGGCTCGGAAGATCCCGGGTACCAGATGGACTTCAGTCCCGTGGAGGGAATGCTGCACAAATATGAAATCGGTCTCCTCTACGTCATTTCGACCTGCTCGGCGCACTGTCGGTTTTGTTACAGAGAGGAGTTGATCAGCCGCAAGGAAGTGGAACGACAGGATGGGACGGTCGCGAAGAAGGGCCTGGCCCGGATAGAAGACGTTACCGACTACATCATTTCCCACAACCGGATCGTGGATGAAAACGACGGCCGCCACCCCGAAACGGGCCGCGAACGCCTGCGTGAGATTTTGTTGTCCGGTGGCGACCCGATGGTTTTGCCAAACATCAAGATCGCCGAGTGGCTTTCCGCGCTTGCTGAGGCGGGGATCGAATCCATGCGCATAGGCACTAAGGAAATGGCGTTCTTCCCCGACCGTTTCGACGAGTCCTTCCTGTCAATGCTGCGAGGATTCCACGAAACGTACCCTGATGTCGGGCTCCACTTCATGGTGCACTTCAACCACCCGGACGAGTTCCTCGAAAAAGATTCTACCGGAGAGTACGTCGAAAACCCGAACGGGTCGCTGAAATGGAATGATTCCGCAAAGAGGGCCGTGGAAGGACTCACGGACCTCGCCTGGGTGACCGTCGAAAATCAGTCACCCATCATCAGTGGCATCAACGACGATGCCGATGCCTTGCGAATCATGCAACGCTCATTAAAGCGAGTCGGAGCGGAGAACCATTATTTCTTCTGCGGACGTGACATTGTCGCCCACGAGGCCTTCAATGTCCCGATCGAGACCGCCTGGTTTACGTTAAACGAATCGCAAAAAGGCCTATCGGGCGTCGAAACACGAGCACGACTTTCGATTACCCATTACAAGGGTAAAACCGAAGTGGCCGCTGTTACCAATGAGCCGATTCCAGGCCTCGCAGGTTCCGAAAACGGTGTCGTGATTTTCAAGATCCTTCGTAACGCCCTCGGTGCTCCGGATCGCGGCAAGGTTTGCATCGTGGCACGGAATCCGGAAGCAATCTGGTTTGACGGCTATGCAGATCGGGTATTATTCGACGAAGCTGGCCTGTTTGATTATGATCGGGTAAAGGCTGAGAGACTTAAAGCCGCAACATTGCCAACTGCAGTCGACACCGAACACTCCATCGCCCGGTAGAACAATGCAACAATCCGGGTACCGGTAAAGTGATCAACAAAAAAGTTGCGAACGTTGAAGAGGCGGTCGCAGACGTGTTCGATGGTGCAACGGTCATGATAGGCGGATTCGGGGAAGCTGGCAGTCCGATCGAGCTCATCCATGCATTGATTGATCAGGGCGCCACTGACCTAACCGTGGTAAACAACAACACCGGCAGCGGTGAGGTGGGACTCGCCGCACTGATTAAAGCTGGCCGCGTTTCCAAAATGATCTGTTCCTATCCGCGCAGTACCAACTCCACCGTTTTCCCGGACAAGTATCGCAGCGGACACACTGAGTTGGAATTGGTCCCCCAGGGAACCCTCGCCGAACGTATTCGTGCCGGTGGCGCAGGGATACCTGCCTTTTACACACCCACTGCAGTCGGGACGCCATTGGGTGAGGGCATGGAGGTCCGGACGTTCGACGGCCGCCAATACCTCATGGCCTACGGCCTCACCGCCGACTTCGCACTGCTAAAAGGAAAAACAGCCGACTACCACGGCAACGTTGTCTACAACAAAACGGCCCGTAACTTTGGCCCCCTCATGGCGACGGCTGCGAAGGTCACCATCGTGCAGGCAGCCTCAGTCGTGTCGATCGGTGAACTTGATCCGGAAGTGATCGTGACACCGGGAATTTTCGTGAAGCGCGTTGTCGCAGTTCCCGACCCCCAACATGAGTCCACTCTGGTTGCCGCAGGGGTTTCTTACCCATGACTGAACAAAAAGAAATCGTAGGCCTGACTCGCGATCAGATGGCTCAGCGGTGCGCGCTCGATATCCATGATGGCTCCTATGTGAACCTCGGAATCGGCATTCCAGAATTGGTAGCCGGATACGTTCCAGAAGGCAGAGAAGTTATCTACCACACCGAGAATGGCCTGCTCGGCATGGGCCAGCCACCCGAACCCGGCAAGGGCAACCCCGAACTGATTAACGCCGGCAAGAAACAGGTCACCGCCAACCCCGGGGCAGCTTACTTTCATCACGCAGATAGCTTCGCGATGATCCGGGGTGGTCATCTGGATGTGTGCGTACTCGGCGCTCTTCAGGTCTCACAGACCGGTGATCTTGCCAACTGGTCGACCGGAGCGCCAGGAGCGATTCCGTCGGTAGGCGGAGCGATGGACCTCATCGCCGGTGTCAAAACCGTTTACGTGATCACCCAACACACCACGCGAGACGGTGAGCCCAAACTCGTGGAGTCTTGCACCTTTCCGTTAACGGGACTGGGTGTTGTTCATCGGATTTACACCGACCTTGCAGTTATCGATGTCGTCGATGGTCAATTCAAGGTTGTCGAGTTGAGCCCCGGAATCGACGTTGACTACGTCCAGCAACGGACTGGCGCCACGCTGATTCCATTGGCTGACACTTAGAACCCAGTTAGCGGGAGCACGACAACGTGACTGACACACAGACACTTTCGGCCAGCGCAAGCCTTTACGAACGGGCACTCAAAATCCTGCCCGGCGGAGTTAGCCGTAACACCGTTCTCCGAAAGCCTCATCCTCTTTACGCCCACCATGGCACCGGCGCGCGGATAACAGACATCGAAGGTGTCGAGAGAATCGACTTCGCTAACAATATGGCTTCGTTGATTCACGGGCACGCACACCCAACAGTGGTTGCTGCGGTGACTGAGCAATTACAAAGGGGTACCGCGTTTTCTGAAGGAACCGAAATCGAGGTTCGATTTGCCGAACATCTTGTTAGCAGATGCGGTAGCTTCGAAAAACTTCGTTTCGTTAACTCCGGCACTGAAGCTGTGATGAGTTGTTTGAAGGCTGCGCGAGCGTTTACCGGCCGCCCCAAAATTGCAAAAGTCGAAGGAGCCTACCACGGGCAGTACGATTACGCGGAGGTTAGTCAGAATCCCAACCCCGACAACTGGGGCGATGAAGATGCTCCCAACGCAGTGCCAGTCGCCCATGGTACGCCACTCAATGCCCTGGCCGACGTTATTGTCATTCCTTACAACGACACCGAACGCGCCCTCGCCCTTCTTGATCAACACAAGGGTGAAATTGCCTGCGTGCTAATGGACCTGATGTCTCACCGGGTCGGACTTCGACCCGCGGAAGCAGGATTTGTCAAAGCGATGCGGGATTGGACCGAAGCCGACGGCTCACTGCTGGTGCTGGATGAGGTAATAACGTTTCGATCGGAATACGGCGGTGCCCAGACGTGGTACGACCTCACACCCGATCTCACCGCGATGGGCAAGTTCATCGGAGGCGGGTTTCCGGTTGGAGCTCTTGCGGGAAGAGCAGACGTAATGGACGTCATGGACCCTCTGGCAAAGGTCGTCCAGTTCCCTCACTCTGGCACGTTCAGCGCCAATCCGATTACGATGACCGCAGGCCTGACAACGATGGAGTTATACGACCAGGCAGCCGTGAAGTATATAAACGACATGGCCGTCCACCTGCGCGAAGGTATCGAAGAGGTGATACACGCGACCGGGGTGAAGGCATGTGTCACCGGCGGAGGATCGCTGCTCCGCATACACGCTCGCGAAACACCGCCGACCAATTACAGAGAAGCTTTTTGGACGCATGAACAACGCAGCAAACTCACAGGGCTTATCAACCATTTTTTCGCTGCCGGAATCACCATGATCAACACCTGCACCGTAGCGATGTCTACTGTTCTCGGCGAGTCGGAGATTGATACCTTACTATCGGCGCTTGAGAGTGGGTTTGCAAAGTGGGAATGAAGCAACTGAATTGCGAATGGTGAATGGCGACTTGAGAGTCTAGAATGGCCATCGTTCCGAACCTGACTGCCGCCTTCAACCCGTCATAACCCGAGATGCCCTAACCACTTCCAAAGAGAAGAGCTTGCAGTGCGCGCGATCCGAAGAAGACGACCCCGGCGATAATCGGTAGTTGTATCCAGGAATAACTCCGGGATTGCTTTCGCCACTCTATCTTGCTGATGTCGTCGATGGCTACCACAAAATCGAAGTCCGGCGCGGAGTCATCCTCCCTGTAAGCAGTCCCGGCAATAGCTTTTTCAGCTAGCCTCGCGTCCTCCAAAACGAACCGGGTCCCTTCCGCAGTAGTTATTCGCACGAGAGACGGTGAATCCGAAGTCATCACCGATTGCGGGTCAGTTGACTCCCGCTGCCAGGGGTACGGCGTGCGATACAGCGCGGTCCTACTGGGTCCGACACAGGAAGTCAGGCCCAACGCTAGGGCAACAATGAAGAAAACACGAGCGTGTAACGATTTGACCACCACAGACATACCACCAACCCATCCTTTTTGTTATTTGTCGCTGTTGGGGAACTGATCGCAGCAAATTGCAAATCCGACACCTAAAAAGCAAGGTGCCCTGCACACACCAGGGTTCACCTGCGGTTGACCATAGCCGCGCTAAAAACACGGGGAATCTGGGCAACTTGCCACTTACCGAGGCCTCGTATAGAATAAGCTTGAACCCGCTGGACGCTCCTCTGATCCCTGTTCGAAGGGGCGCGAGAACGAAGCATCATAAACAATGTGGGACCCCATCACCGAGTTGCCGTCTTCGGTCATCCTAATGGAAGTGTAGTTGCTTGGAATGATAAGGCCGTCGACTTCTGTGTATTCGTCGATCAAACGATAAATCGATCCCCGTAGAGTAGAATCCGGCGGTGATGGAAACACTGCCCCCGGTAGATCGGGCATGGCGGCTGTCTGACCGATGCCACGGAGGAGGTCTGTTTCGGGATCAACGAACAGTTCGTAGCGACCTCCCCCTTCTTCCCCGAACGTGAGATCGAGAACCACAAGGTCTTCGTAATAGCCAAGTGATTCAGTATTGTCTCGCTGCCGCAGACGGGCATTTGACGTTTGAGTAAGCCACGGCAAATTCAACATGCTGTAGTGGAAGTACAACAGCCCGGCCGGGCCATCGTTGAAGTTAGGAATATCGAACCCGTAGCTCTGATACCAGATGTCCGTACCGTCATACCCAATGATCGGTTCATCGGCACCATCATCTGGAAGGAAAACGAACCCCTGGGATGTCTTAGGTTCAACCGCAACCGAGTAGTGGCGCCAATTGTTGCCGTACTTGCGTCCGTCAATGATCGGCAGTTGCGGTAGGTACATCGCTATCGAAAAAGAAAAAGAAGGTGCCTCTTCCCAGGGGTTCATACCGCCGTGGGCGGCGATCATTCTCTCGGTAGTCTCACGGGCCTCCCGAGTCGCGTATGTTTGCCCCATGACAGCGCGCGGTCCCAAAATTGTCAAGGCCACAAAAAGTAAAGCCGATGCAAGTTGATACTTTTTATTCATCTTCATTGCAATCCCGTCGCCGCTGTGAACGCGTCCGTTTAGGATGCAGCGAAAAGCCCAACGGCACATAACGCGAGCTTCTAAACTGGGGGGCAAGCCAGGTTCCGCGAACAAAGTTAGGAGGTTGTTAGGTTTCACATTGAACCAGCCTCTCAGTCGTTTTGCCGAGGGCGGTCGGTGGCACGGTCGACGCGGCGGTCCAAGCAATTGACAATTTCGAACCTGTCGCTCGAATTCCGTTCGGCGCCCGTGGCCGCCATGTCGTGGTTATAGGCGACGTAGCTTGTTACGAAAGCGCCGCCAGCAATGAACGGCCCGGCGACGGCTCCGCCGCACCAAACTTAGGCAACACGATTTGCCAACGGGGAATCGGTGAAAGGGTAAGATTCGCCAGCGTACGATCTTCCACCTCATTGGCGAAGGCTACACTTGCAATGGCAACAATGATCAGCGGCGCGATCGACCCTGCAAACATCGTGTTGATCACAACCATCTCGAAGTCCGCCACCGAAGGGGATGTCGCGTCTAAGAACATCGCTGTAAAAAGGACCGGCCCGACAGAGAGCAAGGCCATTATCGTCATGCGCCATTTACCCGACAACTGTCTCAACGTAAGTGCAAAAACCGAATTCATAACTATCGCTCCACCAGGTAACCGAACACGCTTTCGAGAGAATCGTCCAACGGCTCCACCCGGCGCAAAGTTATTGAAGCATCCCGAGCAAGCCGAGGTAGCTCGACCTGGAGATCCCTGACGTTGCGGCTCAAAACGACTATGGCCGCATCGGGATCCACGTTTACCGCGTCGACCGATTCAAGCCCGATAACCGAAGCGGCCAGTTTGCCATTCACTATGAGTAGGACAGTTTCGGCAATCTGCTCCACCTCTTCGAGGATATGGGATGAGAGGACAATCGTGCGACCGTCCTCTGCCAGTTGACGTAACAGGTTTTGGAAATGAAATCGCTGCCGTGGTCAGCCCCGTTCAGCGGCTCGTCGAGAATGAGAACGTCAGGATCGTGAACCAGTGTGGCGGCCAGCCGCATTCGCTGTCGCATTCCCCTCGAGTAGGTACCCATGGGCCGGTCGGCAGCATCGGTAAGATCGACCAGTGCAATCGCGCGTTCGGTCGCGGCGTCAAGGTCGGGCACCCCTCTTATGTGCCCCATCATTCTCACAAAATCACGCCCCGTCATGAAGGTGTAGGCCGTCTCATGTTCCGACATGACGCCACCGACCACTTGCCGAAAGGAAACTTATGAGCGACGGGACCTATACCATGGTGGAGCGACGAAAAGCCAGCCCCAACGGCGCCGGGCACTACCATATTTCAGACCACTACCCCTACAGGGTCCGCGTTTCAATAAACGATCAGGAAGTGGCATCGACCTCCAATGCCATTATCCTGAAAGAGGTTGGCAAATCCGTTTACAACCCGGGCTTCTACATACCCGCCGAGGACGTGAAGAAAGATCTCTTCAAACTCGAATCAGGGTTCACAACACATTGCCCCATCAAGGGCGAAGCATCCTACTGGGGATTCGTCGGTGGACCCGAACCGATCGAACGAGTTGCCTGGAGCTATGAAGCGCCACTGGAGTATTCCGCCATGATCGCCAAACACCTGGGCTTCGACCAGAGATTCGCAACAATCGAGATCAGCCCCGCCTCCAGTTTGGGAAACACCATGCCGTAGACCGACAGGCTTCTTTATTGTGGATCATCTTAGGACGCCCCTGAGAGGGGCAAGGCGCCGGCTAGCAAACGAGCCCAGCGACTCTGCTGGTCGCGATTGCGATGAGCAACAGGCAGGAACTCAGCTGTGGCGACCAAGGTCGCCGGAAACGTTTTTACGTCGTCTCAGCGGCGACCGCCGAGTAGCGACTTTTAGTCGCATCCTAAATCCTAAACAGTGCCCATCCTCCCTCGCCGAAGCGCGAAAGAATTTTGTATCTGTCGGCCAGGGCCGTCGAGAGGCGTTCGGTGGGTTCAGGCATAGATCAAAGTGGGAGGCCAAAACGCAAAGACGGAAGGTTCGAAGCACCGTTCCAAACAACCTGGCGTTAGGTCTTCGGTGCTCCAGGTTTCATTCGCCCTCTTTCGTGACCTGAATATTGGTTGCGAGATCGTCACGCAATCTTTCATCGACCCCACCCCGCACCTGATTCTCAAGGGCTTTGCGAATCGGCGCCACTCCATCGCGCGGAATCGCGATGTGACACACCGGGTCGCCCGGTTTGACAGCGGGGAGGGTAGTCATTCCCAGCACGACACCCGAGACGGGCGTGCAAAGCACATTCTGTTCCCCACCCAGCAAGTCTGAATTGGTCGCCAGCGGCTGGCCCTTGTCCACCACGTCACCGGGTGACACGTGAAACTGTAGCAGTCCACCATAGTCGGCACGCACCCATTTGGTCTTGTCGACCCGCGCCTGATAGGCCGGCAGCTGGATATCCCCGGCGACCATCTCCAGGCTTTTGAGTACGTTGGTCACTCCGCGCGTGCCCACGTCGACCACAGCGCGTTCGATCTTCCAAACTTCGCCCGCTTCGAGGATGATCGTGGGACAACCAGCCTCGAGACAGGAGCGGCGCAATGACCCTTGCGGCCCCATGCTATTGACGACGATTTCACACCCAAACGCCCAGGCCATCTTTTTAGTGGCTTCATCGGTCAGGTCGGCGCGTACGTTGGCGAAGTTAGTGCGCCTTACCGCAGCAGAATGAAGATCGATGCCGAAGTCGCATTTCTTGAGCACATCGAATATCGCGCCGGCATACCTCCTCGCCATACTGCCTTCAGACGAACCCGGGAACGATCGATTCAGGTCGCGTCGATCCGGCAGGTAACGCATGTGACGCTCGAAGCCCAGCATATTCACGACCGGGATCAGAACCAACGTACCGGATTCGAGCACGAAAGGTGGATGCAACATCAACTCGCGAACGACACCGGTTCCGTTCAACTCGTCGCCGTGTACTGCCGCGGTTACGAACACTGTCGGCCCCGGGCTCTCGGCGCGGATTACCTTGAACGGCAGGTAAAGGGGAAGGCCCGCAAAGCTGGCAGACACCTCTAATTGCAGATTTGTGGTTTCGCCCGGCTCAACCTGCTTCCCGGCGAACTCTATATCGGAAGCCGAGTGCGTCAAGCGTCGTCCCCCGATGGTTCCGCAAGGGGCACGAGCTCCGGCGGCAGCCTCTTAGTTCTTCGGCGACGTTTTGTCGTCGGCAGAAATTCTTTCATCGCCTCTCGTTTGCCAAAACAGACGAGGCGGTCACCGTTCATGATTTCGCGCCCCGGGTCCGGATTCGAGACCACAAGGGTGTCGCGTTGGATCGACAGCACGACAATGTCCCTGTCCTTGAGGCCGGAATTTTCAATTGTTTGCCCGACGAGGAGCGACTTCTCGCCGATGTTGAATTCACTGACGCCGTAGCTCTTGCTCACCGTGAGTTTCTGACGTATATCGAGTTCGGGGAAACTCACGCCTTCAGCGACAAAATCGATAATGGCTCCGGCGATATCCAGCCCGCTCGACGCCTCGATCCCCTCGAGACCTGGCGAGGAATTGACCTCCATCACCTGGGGGCCGTTGGTTCCTTCGAGCATGTCCACTCCGGCTACCTGGAGTCCCATGATCTGGGCGGCCCGGATGGCGGTCTTTTCGTAGATCGGATCGAGCTTTATCGATTCGGTAACGCCGCCGCGATGAACATTGCTGCGAAACTCCTGGCCCTGCGCTACCCGTCGCATCGCGGCAACCACCTGATCCCCGACCACAAAAGCACGAACGTCTTTCCCCTTACTCTCCGCCACAAACTTCTGGATCAAAACGTTTTGTTTGGCGCTCTGTAGTGTCTCGATGATCGCCTCGGCGACCTTCAAAGAGTCGGCCAGAATCACACCAACGCCCTGGGTTCCCTCCAGCAGCTTGATGATGACCGGCGCTCCGCCGACGCGTTCGATCGCCGGGAGTACGTCCTTTTTGTCGCGGACGAACTCCGTGGCGGGAATACCGACGTCGTGCCTGCTCAGCACCTGCAGCGCGCGAAGCTTGTCGCGAGAATTAGCGATACCCGAGGACGAGTTGGCGCAGAAGACGCCCATCTGTTCAAACTGTCTCACTACGGCGGTACCGTAGTACGTGATCGAAGCACCGATCCGCGGGATAACCGCGTCGTAGGTCGACAGCGGTTTACCCCGAAAGTAGAGGTCAGGGTACTCGTGTTCGAGGGAAATCGCGAACCGGGTCGTGTCCAGGACCTTTACCTTGTGTCCCCGGTGTAGAGCCGCGTCCTTCAGTCGTTTGGTGCTGTAGCTCATGCTGCGTGAGAGAATCCCGAGTTTCACTATTTGCCCCTTTCGCCCTTCTTACGGGGCTGGCTCAAGACATACTTCTCGCTCGTGTCGACGAGGAAATCGCCGTCGAGCGCCTTCCGTCCTATCAACATGCGACACGTCATGGTGGCTCGCGACACCAGACTGGTCTCGATGACTTTTGTCACCGAACCCATCTTGATCTTCGCTTCCACAACGTAACGCTTCTGTTGATGGCCGCTGCTAGACCTGACCGTGGTAATACGAACAACCTTCGCCCTTACGGCGACCTTGTTGTCGAGGCCCTTGCGGCTCACCACGACATTGAATCGAATCATTTTGTCCGACAGTTCGGTGATGTCGTCAACGTGGAGAGCGCTGGTGCGGGCACCGGTGTCAATCTTCGCTTCGACACCCGCGATCTTCCAGTCGGGAAACTCCACTCGCTCGCGCCAGCCGATCGTTCGCTTCATTCGGTGCGGCACTGGCAGTTCCTCAAAACGGGGGGTTGTGAATCACGCTCCCTGCCGGCCACTCCGCGGGGGCATTGTCCATCGTCTTGGAAAATAGTCGATCGGGAAGGATTCGCACCCTACGGGTTTGGGGAGGACGGAAATTTCTCTCTTCCCAACATTTATTTCTCGCCCTCGATGCGGGACTGGATTTTGTAGCGATCGGCTAACGCGGTCGAGAGACGGGAGGTGTTTTCGGTCATAGGTCGCCGGAAACGTTTTTACGCCGCTCTCAGCGGCGACTGCCGAGTAGCGATTCTTAATCGCGTCCTACACCCAAATTTCTGATCGCCCTTTTCTAACCGCCCTGTTTTCAACCACCTGTTTTTAATCGCTCGTTTTTAACCGCCCCGTTCTAACCGCCTTTTATTACCCGCCCTCTATTTACCGCGACCTTACGATGATGTTTTACATCAGATCTCAGTAATCCACAGCCGCAACGTCTGTGTGTGAAAAATCGTCACCCTTGAAAAGAACCGGTTCGCCGGAGTGCTCGGCGAGCGCGAAGGTGCAACAGTCACCGATGTTGAGCGGTGCCGAGTGGTGCCCTCGACCGAAACGCCGCCATGCGCTTCTGGCAAGCTCGGCCTGCCCGGGGACCAACGACACTACCTCAATTGCGGCACGATGCAGCAGGAGATCCAATTCGCGTCCCCCGGCTTCCCCCTTTTTGGCCTCCATCACCACCCCTGCCTCCAGCAAGGTGAAAGCGGAAATCAAACGCTTGCCATCTTCGGCGATTGCGTTGGCGAGTCGTTCCGCTTCCGGTTCGCCCAGCAAAATCGCAACCAACGCCGAAGTATCAATTACCATTGGCTTCAGCGGTCCTCAAAAGTGCCATCTGCTCCGTAGCCCAGGATCTCGTCGGCTGATCGTTTATCGATGTCAGGAAGCGACGCGCATCTTTCGGAAACGCGCATTATCTCGCTCGCCACGTCAGGAATGGTGCTCCGACCGGTGAGCCTCTCAAACCTCTCTTCGAGGGCCTTGATGATGGCCTGAGTCATGGATTCGCCCGTTTTCTTTGCAACTTCACGGGCCAATCGCTCCGCATGGGTGTTTTTGATGCTTATTGGCATAATATAGAATATATAAAAGATTCTATATCACATCAAGATAAACTTGCTCTCCTTGGCGTCCTCGGCCTAGCTATTCCGTTTCGCTAGGCGGCGGATGGAAGCGGTCGAGAGGCGGGTAGTGTTTTCAGTCATCGTTCGTGCCCCCACCAACTGCCTCTGCCCATTGCCCGGTCAGTCCGAGCGCTTCAACCCAACGATCTATGTAACCCCGGTCCAGTCGGTCGAAGTTGACGCGCACCAACGCGGCGACATCTTCGATCTGGCGAGCAGACGCGCCAAGTTTCGCCCACTCGAGCTTGGCCACGATGACGTCCTCAACGGTGGCCACCCAGATCGGGCATCCCTCGTATTCAGCCGGCATACGGCGCTCCAACTCCGTAGTGCTGAACTCCCGCTCTTTGCGGACGATCAGATCCGCCTTCCATCCGCTCTCGGTATCCACGACGTTGAACATGGCTCGCGCCGCGAGTGCTTCCGCCGCAGCGTCGTCCGACACGTACACTCCGATGTCCTTGAGCGAGTGAACCAGCGCCACCAATTGCGGTGCAGTTGGGTCGATGACCAGGTCGATGTCCATCGTGGCCCGACCGGCTCCGTGGTATGCTGCTGCCAGGGAGCCCGTCAGCATGAACGGCACCCCCGTGTCCTCCAGGGCCGCAACAACCGTACGAAGCAGCACCGCCACTGTCACGACGCGCCGCCCGGCCGATCCGGGATGAGCGGGGTGCCGACCAGGAGTTCGACCAATTCGAAGTCCGTACGGTCTGCATGGAGTTGCCGGAGTCGCCCGAGCGCAAACGCGCGGGCCGACTCGCTCAGTTCGAGCGCCTGTACCATCCTCTGGACCGGCTCGATGCCGCGGATGGTTTCCAACCGCGCCTGTTCAGCCGCTGGAGACGTGTCACGCATCGGGCATAGGCGCGGCGAGCGTGAGGTGATGGGAGGTGTTTTCGACAGTCATGACGCCTGAGAAGATGCCACAGGAGCGGGGTTACCGCCAGTAAACCGGTGTTGTAACCCGATTCGGTTGCGTGCTCAGGCTCTGATGCACGTGGCCGGAGAAAATCCCCGGCCAGCGGGTTTGATCCCCGCGCGGTTCAACTATCACCAACTCCATAACCCACACGTCGCTCTCGTGGAAGCCGATCGTGAGGTACATCCGCCCCGCAACTATCGATCTGGCCCAAATCAGTCGCGTTCGAGCAATGTAAGGGCAACAGGAGCCCCGGGGAAAAGGCGTTCTAAACCACCGACCACAACCTGCTCGCCCGGTGCTACGCCACTCAGGATCTCTACGTAGCCAGGGGACCTGACTCCAACCTCAACTTCCCGACGCTCGGCAGAGTTATCGCTAACCACCCATACGAAAACCGCACCTTCCAGGGGTAACAACGCGTCCTCGGGAATGGTTGTGGCGTCGAGCCGTACCTCTGTAACCAGACGTACCTCGATAAACATACCGGGCCTGAGATCCCGCTCGGCGTTGCCGACCCGGGCACGCACCGCTATCGTGCGCGCCGGCAGAGTGACATTGGGTCCAACGAAATCGACCTCACCAGTGTATTGCCTGCTGGTTGAGGCCACACTGAACGAAATGGTTTGTCCCACCGCCACGTCACCGGCGTAACGTTCCGGTATCTGGAATGCCGCCCATTGCGGGTCCACTGTTTGGAGCGTGGTCAAACGGGTTGCGTTGTTGAGATAGTCGCCGAGGCTAACCAGCCTCCTCCCTACGATTCCGGTAAACGGAGCCCTGACTACGGTCCGCTCCAGCCGGAGTTCTTGAAGGTCGAGCTGCGCCTGACTGCTCCGGGCGGCGGCCTCCGCCTGCTCAAGGTCCGCAGCCGACGATGCGTTGCTCTCAATCAGCCCCCGTGTACGGGCCAACGCCTGGGCTGCAAGATCCCGTTCCGCTTCCAGTCGGGCAACCTGGGCCCGTAACTCCGCGTCATCGATCCGGAAGAGAGGCGTCCCAAGCCGTACTTCCACTCCTTCCCGCGCCAGGATCTCAACCAGCCTTCCCTCGACCTCCGGTCGCAATTCGATGAATTGGACCGCTTCAATTTGTCCAGTGGCTGTGATCGCGTCGACGACAGTGTCGGATTGCGCGGTCATCACCTCGACAGGAGTAGGCGGTCGTGGACCACCCTCTCCCGGTGGTCCATCGGTTTCCCCGCCAACCTCGCTCCCACATCCGATCAGTAGCGCCGAAGCAGCGATGATTACCGGCAAGCGCAGAATTTTCTTGTTAGTCATGTCAACTCAAATATTTCATTGTGGACTCAAAAGAGTCTTCGCCCCAGGATCGCTTCTATACCTGCCAACGCAAGTCGCGTCGCGTGGCGGGCCTGAACCAGACGGGCTTCGGTCTCGGAAGCATCAACTTGAGCTGTGACGAGATCGATTATAGTGGTCGCACCTGCGCGGTACCTCTCGCCCTGCACCCGCAGGTTTTCGCTCGCGACTAACACGGCCTCGGCCGCAAGTGCCGCACTGGCCCGCGCTGTTTCGTATGCCTGGTACCCATCGATTACGTCCCGCCGCAATTGGATCTCCGCGTCGCTACGAACTGCGCGAAACACGTCCCTGTTGGTGGCCGCAGCGGTAAGTGCAATTTCTCGTTGTCCCTGATTCCAGATCGGAAAACTCACGGTCACGCCGAAAAGGGATCTCGTTGTGCCGTTAGGAAAAAACGCGTCGTCGAACGCAGTAAGTTGAGCAAAGAGGTCCACCTGCGGCAGGTAACTACCCCGGGTCGACCTGTAACTTGCTTCCGCGGCGCGTTCGTTAGCTCGAGCCGCAATCACCGAAGGTGCCCCGGACACCGCGATAGCTACGGCCTCCGCCTCGCCAATTGGAAGCGCAGGGGCAGGCAGGGAATCGAGAGACGCCGCATCGACTTCGCCTCCAAAACCGATCCTCCGCCCCAGGTCGAGGCGCGCCACCCGCAACGTCGATCGTTGTAACAACAAGTCCAACCGCGCACGGTTTAATTCCAGCATCAATTGTAGTGAGTCCGATTGTACGGCAGCACCCGAGACTACACGCGCCCGAGCGACCCCAAGCTGCTCCGTGGCGCGGCGAACCCGGTCCTGGGCCACCCGGCTCAACTCACGTTCGGCCACAACCTGGTAATAGCTCGACTCGGTCAACAGAGCCACACCGAAGCGCGCCTCGATTTCACTAGCGTTGGCAGACTCCAGCTGCGCAGCGCTCCGGCTCAGTTCGGCGAACTTAGAGCCGCCCCTGAAGAGCGGGTAGCTGGCTTGTATTCGGGCCTCAACGATCTGCGTCGCGAGGTCGTTCGTACCTGTGTTGAAGATTTCCGTCGAGAATTTAGTCATCTGGGTCAAGGCAGTAACCGACGGAGTTATGAACGCCAGCCGGGCAGCACGCCGACCCCACTCAGCATTGGCGACACTACCAATGGCAGCAACATAGTTGGGATCGACAGCAGCACTGAGTCGCAGTGCTTCGGGTAGTGTTACCACTCGCAAGGTCGTGTCCTGGACGGGCGATATTCCGGCCAACAGGGCCAATCCCAGATGAACCATCATCAGGAAGCCTCAATCGGTTCGAGAGGCACGGCCGGTTCCACAGTCCGAGCACGCAATCGGGCCGTGAGGCGGTCCAGTGTCACATAAGCAACCGGTACCACGTAAAGCGTCAGCACCGTAGAAAACATCAAACCTCCCACAATCGCATAACCCAAAGGCCTCCTGCTCGCGGCACCTGCGCCGAGTCCGAGTGCGATCGGCATCGTGGCCATTATGGTGGCAACCGATGTCATCAGGATTGGCCGCAGTCTGATACGGCCCGACTCCAAAACAGCTTCCACAGCATCGAGGCCACTGGCTCGCAGCTGATTGGCATACTCGACGAGAAGAATAGAATTTTTCGTCACGAGCCCCACCAACAATATCATCCCGATCTGGCTGTAGAGATTGAGCGTCGATCCCACCAAAAGAAGAGTTGTCAGCGCTCCGGTCACGGCCAGCGGCACCGAGAGGAGTATCGTCAAAGGATGGATCAAGGATTCAAACTGCGCTGCGAGCACCATGAACACAACAATGATTGAGAGCGCGAAGGCAAAGTATAGAGCGTTGCCGCTTTCGTTCAACTCGCGGGACTCTCCCGAGAGGGCGATACTGCTGCCTGACGGCAAAACCTCGGACAATCGGTCCAATGAATCGAGGGCCTCGCCGAGTGTAAAGCCGGGCGCCAGATTCGCAGTGAGCGTGAACGAACGCACTCTGTCGAAGTGGTTCAACTGTCGTGGTCCCAATCCCTCTCCAACGCTCGCAACGGCATCAAGCTGGATCAAATCACCACCGCCCCCCCGCACGTAAATACCTGTCATATCGCTCGGAGTCGACCGCGAATCTGGATCGAGTTGAGCAATAACGTCGTAGAGTTTGTTGTTGCGGGTGAACGTACTGATACGCTGTCCCCCGAGTAGTGTTTGCAGTGCGGTCGATACGTCCCGGATCGAAACGCCGAGATCTTCGGCGCGGTCTCGATCGAATCTCACGGTTAGCTCCGGCTTGTTCACCCGGTAGTCCGTATCGACGTTGATGAGTCCCGGTATTGCACGAGCTCCGGTTACAATGCGGTCCATGCCAGCGGCCAGAGAATCGAAGTCAGGATGTCGTACCACGTATTGCACGGGATTTCCGAATCCGCCGAACGCAGGCGGATTGTTGGCGAAGGCGAAGATACCGGGAATGGCAGAGAACTGAAGCTGTACCTCTCCGAGTATTTCTTGCACTGATCGGTCGCGCTCCTCCCATTCGTCGAGCCTCGCGAAGATGATCCCCGAATTGACACGTCCCCCGAATCCTACGATGGAGAAATAGGCTTGAATGCCTTCGGTGCGGCTGAGTATTTCTTCAAGTTGTTTCTGATATCCATCGGTGTAGTCGAGTGACGCACCCTCCGGTGCCACCGTGAATGCGACGAAGAAGCCTCTGTCCTCGGGCGGGATAAACTCGCGCTCAAGATTAGCAAACACCAATACCGCCGCAGCGACTGTTGCCACACCAGCCAGTGCAACCAACCAGCGGTGTTTGACGGCCCCACCCAACGAGGCTTTGTAGCCCTGAGCCACGCTCAAGAACAGGGTCTCGAAAAAATTAAATACGCGGCCGTGCGATTTCGGCACCTTGAGGATTTTCGAGCAAAGCATGGGAGTCAGCGTAAGCGCGACGAAACTCGAGATAACTACCGCTCCGGCCATCGATACACCGAACTCGTTGAACAGGCGTCCGGTAGTACCTTGAAGGAAAGCGAGCGGCGCAAAGACAGCCACTAACGCAACCGTGGTTGCAATTACGGCAAACGCGATCTCCCGGGTGCCGTGGGTGGCAGCAGTAACAGGGTCCTCGCCCAGTTCTTCCTGACGTCGATAGGCGTTTTCCATCACAATGATGGCGTCGTCCACCACGATTCCAATCGCGAGGATCAATGCCAATAACGTCAGGTTGTTGATCGTGAATCCTATGAAGTACATCATTCCGAATGCCGCTATGATTGATGTCGGAATGGCAAGTCCAGGGATGATAGTTGCCCTGAGGTTGCGCAGGAACACGAATATGATCGCGACCACCAGAACACCGGCGATCACAAGCGTCTCTTGTGCTTCTTGAATCGAGCGTCGCACGAAGCGGGAGCCGTCGAACGCAACCTCCAGATTAATACCGGGAGGGAGTGCTTCTTGAATGACCGGTAGCTCGGACCGCACCCTTTCAGCTATCTCAATTATGTTGGACTTAGATTGCCGCACTACGCCGATGGCCACCGCCTGCACTCCTACGTATCGCAACGTCGAGCGGTCATCCTCCGGACCCAACTCCACCGTGGCCAGGTCCCGCAACCTGACGAGCTGGCCATCCTGGTTAACGACGGTCAACTCTGCAAATTCCTCCGGCGTTTTTAGCTCTCCCAGAGACCTGACAGTGAATTCCCTCCGGTCCGACTCGATCCGGCCCGCCGGTATTTCAACGTTACGGCTCCTTACAGCCGCCTCCACGTCCTGGATGGTCAGACCGTGCGCCGCCAGTTGCGTAGCGGAAAGCCAGATGCGCATCGAGTAACGCCGTGCACCAAATATTTGGGCGCGCCCCACTCCGGGTATCGACTGCAGGCGAGTTTTTACCACGCGGTCGCCAATGTCCGTCAGCTGCAGCAGGCTGTAATTTTCCCCCTGCAGCGCCATCCAGAAGAAAGGTTGCGCGTCAGAATCCTGCTTTGTGACCACCGGTTCCTGAATATCCTGCGGTAGACGACCCCGCACACGGGACACCTTGTCCCGCACGTCCTGAGTGGCCTCCTCCAGGTCCCGGTCGAGCGTGAATTCGAGAGTAATGTTGCTGAACTGTTCGGCGGACGAGCTGGTCATAGTCCGAACCCCGGGAATGGTGCTCAACTCCTCTTCCAGGATGTCCGTAACTGTGGATTCCATCACGCGCGGATTGGCACCGCGCAGGAAAGTCGATACCGAAACCACCGGTGGATCAACGTCAGGGAATTCCCGCACAGGGAGGCGAGTGAAACCGATCACACCGAACAGCACGAGGGCCAGGCTCATCATACTGGCAAGCACGGGGCGGCGAATTGAGATGTCCGAAAGCTTCATTGGATGGCGTGTTCTATTTTTCTTCGGCGGTGGTCCAGCGGGATAAATCCGAAAACAGCCCGGTCGTTTAATCTAATACGTCGGTGTGTTGGTGTGTTGGTGTTGCGATGGCTCGGTGGTGTTGCTCGGGCATGGAGCGAATACAGAGGCGCTGTGAGCGATCGCCTATCGGCTTCTCCAAATTAACCCGATGCCAAGCACATTCGGCCCGGCAGTTGTGAAACACCCGAAGGCACGATTCGTACAATCGTAGACATTACTTATCTCATTGTCATATTTGTATTTAGAAACATAAGCCGCTAATATTAACCTATGGAAAAAACGATACGGAAATACCTGTCTGACATCGGCAGGCAGGGCGGGATGAAGAGTCGACGAGAATTGACATCCGAGGCGGCAAGACAAATGGTGGCAGTTCGCGAAGCCCGGCGTGCGTTTCGCCGTTTTCAGACTCAATGTTTCTGGTCCTACCGTAAGGATTTGGAAATCGGCGTTGGAGACATCGAGTGGGTCGCAGGCGAATTGATGAAGCATGGCAACAGAGAAGCGTGGTTGAAGGGGCGATCACTATGCCGCTAACCAAGCACCAACGATCTATTTTAGCCTTGCTCGCTAGCGTCAGGACGCCTGACAGCTATCTGGCGGGCGGAGCAGCGCTCCATTTCTCACCCAAGTCAATCCGTTTTAGTAACGACCTGGATTTTTTCAACGATTCCACCGAGCGAGTTGCCAGTGCTTTTGCCCGGGACAATTCGTTGCTTGAAGCGGAGAACTACCAGGTCGAAGTTGTCCTGAGTCAACCTGGTTTCATTCGAGCCATCGTTACCCGCGGCAATCAATCGACCCGTATCGACTGGGCACACGATTCCGCCTGGCGTTTTATGCCGCCCATCAAGGATGCCTTGGGAGGTTTCGTCCTTCACAAAATCGACCTGGCTATCAATAAAGTTCTTGCACTTGCCGGGAGGAATGAACCGAGGGACTACGTCGACATTCTTTACATCATTCAGAACATCCTTCCGTTGGGGCCCCTTTGCTGGGCCGCTGTCGGAAAGGATCCCGGACTGACGCCGTCTTCCCTACTGGGTCTTTTGAGGCGACGAGGTAGGTATCAGCCCGAGGAGATATCGCGACTTGACCTCGCAGGTCCTTTCGACCTTACCGTTGCCAAAACCACCTGGTTGCAAGCGTTGGACGACGCGGAAGCATTCGTCACAGCGCGGCCGACCGACGAGTTAGGTTGCCTTTACTACTCAAGTCGAGTCGCAGATTTCGTTTCGCCGGACAACGAACTGGAATTGGCGAAGCAGTACATCTCAATACACTTCGGATCACCCGGAGGCTTGATTCCGAGGCCGGCGGACAAACTCATGGAAGATTAATTCGCGTTCGCTCTCCCCATCCCGGCAAAATACACCGTGGCTATCTTGCCAGTCCACGACGGGATCTCACGCTGTTTAGACTAGTTTGGCCAGCATGGCCGTAGCAAAACTCAACACCAGGAAGAAACCCATCATGTCGGTAACTGTCGTAAGGATCGGCCCGGAGGCCAGCGCGGGATCCATATTCATTCGTTTCAAAGCCAGGGGAATCAAACCACCCAGCACAACGGCGTTCATTGTGTTCAACAGCAGTGCGGCGCCCACAACCAACCCGAGGTAGATGTTACCCTGCCATAGCGCCGCCACCGCTCCGAGGAGAACACCGAGCAACAGGCCGTTGATCACGCCGACCGACGCCTCCTTCATGAACACGCGCAAAAATTCATATGGTTTTACGAGACCCAGCGAGAGTTCTCTGATACTCACCGCCACAGCCTGATTCCCCGAACAACCACTCATGTCTGATATGATCGGTAAGAACACAACCAGCGCGATAACCGCTGTGAGGGTGTCCTGGTAAATCGCTATCACGCTGGCAGCAACAACGTTCAGGACGATATTAAGCGAGAGCCACGATAACCTGCGGAACGAGCGCTGCAACAACGGCATACTGCGCAACTCGTCTTCGCCAACCAACCCGCTCACACTCAAAAATTGCCTGGTGGCCTCCTCGCTCATGGCCTCGGCAATCGCGGCCCGCTCGACGACACCCACCAGTTTTCCTTTTTCGTCAACAACCGGGATTCCTAAAAAAGCGTACTCATCAAAGATCCGATTCAACCGATCACGCGGGGTTTCAGCGTCGACTCGGTGGGGGTCCTCGATCATCACGGCTTTCACATTCTCGCTGTCTCGAGCAAGTAACAGGTCTCGCAACCGCAGCACTCCGACAAGGTGTTCCCGATCATCGGTTACGTAGACATATTGAATATTGTAATCGGCATACTCCACCCGGTGTTCGCGAATGTCGTGCGTGACGTCACCTACGGTGCAAGATGACGCGTACGACAGGTACTCCGAGATCATCAGACCCCCGGCCGTGTCCCCCCGATACTCCAGAAGTCGACGGGCATCGCTTGCTTCCTCGGGTTCCATTTGATCGAGGATATCCTGTGCATCCCGCTCATCGAGTCCGGCCAACAAATCGGCCTGTTCGTCACTGGGAAGCTGGTCGACAATTGCCGCAGCCTGAGCGGCCGGGAGGTCTTCGATAATTTCGGTAGCCTGAGCGTCGGACATCGTGTCGACAAGGTGGGCTGATTCCTCGGGGCCGAGGATCGCGAGCAACCTGGCCTGGTCCTCACTTGAGACACGTGAAAGGGCCAGAGCTTTCTCGTCCGAATCAAGTCCGTCGAGCACCTCGATGATTTCGTCTTCGCGGTTGATCTCGATGAGCATTTCCAGGGTTTCCCATGGTTCGCGAGGCGATAGGTTTTCCACAGCGATAACTCTCTCTATCAGGTGGGTGGGCGCGTGACGGCGAGGCCGCCCGCAGTAGTAATAATAATGTCTCCGAGCGGACCCGCGGGAACCGGAGTGGCGGAGTTTGGCCTGAGACATTAAAGGCCCTTTGAGCAGATCAATTTGTCGCATCAAGAGTCCGCAAGCCGGATCCTAGTTTCATCCCGTCCCATCCCCATTTCATCCCCTACGGCCTGATTCCTCGGAACAACCGCATAGCCACCCGCACGTTGAAAGGCGACGAGCGGGATCAATATCTGGACCGTCTCCATGAAGATCCGGTCACGTACTCCAGGCTGGCGGCGAAGTGTTCGTTTCAAATGCGATCGTCCACGGCCGGTATTGCTCCCGCGTTTGTATCGTGAACTTCAGGACTACTGAACAAGACATTCGAGAATTGGTCGAGATTGTGGTGAAAGAGGAAAAAGATCCACTCCAACCACCAAATCGCCGCTCGAATAGGCTTAATCCGTTCTTCATGAAACGCTAACTCTGAATCTGTTATACATACGGCTCTATCTGGAACAGATCGAAATGAACTTGCGCGCGCGCCTCAAGAGCCAACTTCCGATGCTGCTAACAGGGGCGATTTTTCTTGCCAGCTGTTCAGCCACTGACACCAGAGTCAGCGGCACCGAATACGGGGACCCCATCACCCTGACGGACACTACCCTGGTTTCTACGATTCTGGCAAACCCTGCCAGCTTTGTCGGCGAGAAGGTCCTTGTGACCGGCGTCATCGTGGCCGTATGTGAAAGCCGAGGCTGCTGGATGGAAGTGGCCAGCGATTCGGAGTACGAAAAGATCAAAATCAAAGTCGACGACGGGGTAATAGTTTTCCCCACCACGGCCCGCGGATTAACTGCAGTCGTCGAAGGAGTCGTGGAGGAACTTGAGCTAACCGCAGAACAGGCTCTCGAGCGGCTCCAGCACATGGCCGAGGAACGCGGACTACCCTTTGATTCCACTACCATCACCGGCCCCGAAAAAATCTATCAGATACGCGGGCACGGCGCGTTCATAGCGGACTAAAGGCGAGATGAAGTGGCGCAAGTGGAATAACATCGTTCATCGCGACGTCGGTTATCTGTGCATTGGCCTTACCCTTGTGTATGCAATCTCGGGGGTCGCTGTGAATCACGTTGCGGATTGGAATCCCAACTTCGATATCAGCACCGTCACAAGCTCAATCGGCCCTGTGGAGACAGTTGACCGCGAACAGGGTGACGTAGTAACCGACGTTCTGGCCCGACTGAACATCGAAGGAGAAGTCCGAAGTTCATTTCGCCCCGAACCAGAGGTTCTGGAAATTTTCCTGGAAGGCACTACTGTAGCAGTACACCTCACTGACGGCAGCGCTAGCGTCGAGACGATAGCCAGCCGCACGGGTCTTCGTGAAATGAATTTTCTCCACCTCAACCACCCCAAGAAGCTCTGGACTCTGATGGCAGACCTCTACGCCGTCGCCCTGGCCACGCTGGCTATCACCGGAATGTTCGTGCTTAAAGGAAAGAAAGGGATCAAAGGGCGCGGGGCATGGTTGACAGCGGCGGGGGTTTTGATACCGGTGATCTTCCTGTGGGCCTATTTGTAGACGCGAAGTCACAGACTCTCCCTCTTGCTTTTCGAAAGTGACATTGTCATTTTCGAGTATGTCATTAGGCGATCTTCAAAACCTGACCATGCTCGCCGTCGCCCAGCTCGGGGCCGACGCCGTGTCGCGCAACATCCGCGATTTGTTGGCTGAACTGGCCGACCGCGAGTTGTCTGTTGCAACCGTCTTCGTAACGCTCACCCGCCTGGAAGATCGCGGTTTACTCGCATCTCAACCCGGTGATGCACCATCCCGAGGTGGCCGCCGTACTCGAGTTTTCCATGTTACCGAACTCGGCTGGAACGCATTGCGAGAGACGCGGGCGGCATCGGAACGACTCTGGAAGGGACTCAAGACTCCGTGAACAATTCCCACTGGAGGTGTGGCCGCGGATGGCTGCGTCGCGTTTTGCTCGCTGTGCTTCCCCACGACGACTGGAGCCAGGAGTACATAACTGAGCTCGACTATGAGATAGCCAGGCGAGCCGAAGACGGTCACGGCTGGGAACTCACCTTCTGGTACCTGGGACAGCTACTCCGGTGGTCGGCGATCGGTTTCGTTTGGACCGTCCGAGCCCGAAACCGAAGCAATTTCAAAACGATTGGAAAACTGAATATGGGCTCAGGAATTTGGATGGACACGCGGCAGGCCTGGCGTCGAGTGATTCGCGAGCCGTGGGCTGCAATCGTCGTCATCGTGACCATAGCCGTAGGGATTGGATCAGTCACAGCGATGTACGGACTCGGAAAGCGCCTCTTCATCAGCGGTCCGCCCCACGTACAGGCTCCCGAGGAACTCCACCGAATCTACCTGTCTTTCGACGACGCAGGAGGCCACCGTTTCTCCCCCTGGATTCCAGCCCGAACCGCAACCGCAATCCGAGACGGTGTCGAATCCTTCTCGGCCGCATCGGTTTACCGTACCTTTGAAGACCTTGCGGACTTCGGACAACGAGCCCGTCCCCTGACCGTTCACGCAGTCGACGAAAACTATTTCAACATGCTCGGCCCAGTACCCGTCGCGGGCCGTTTTCTGCAGCAGGGAGACGTAACGGGGGCACTGGTGCTCTCAAGCGTTGTCGCCACAGCCGAATTCGGGTCACCTGAAGCAGCCATTGGGGAGACGGTTCGCGTGGGAAACTTCAGCGGAGCCGTGATTGGTGTTGCCCCAAACGGTTTCGCGGGTGTCGACCTGAACCGAGTCGACGCCTGGATTCCGATCGAAGAGCGGTCAATGCTCAACCGGAATTGGTGGACGATAGCAAGGCTCGCTCCGGGTCAATCTGGCCAAACCTCAAAGGCCGAGGCTCAGGCCATACATCTGGAGGTCGATCCAGGCCGTTCGTTTCAATGGGCAAAGGAAGGGTTGATCGAAGTCTCCGCTGCGACTGCGGACCCGACGGGAGCACGGACCACAGAGTCCTCCATCGCGGGACTACTTCTGGCGGTTGTAGCTCTGGTGCTCGTGACGGCCTGGGCCAATGTGCTAAACCTGTTGTTCGCCCGGGTCACACGAAGGAAAAGCGAGATCATCGTCCGTTTGGCGTTGGGACTAGGGCGCTGGCGCCTTGCTCGTCTCCTCATGGCAGAGAGTATCATGATGAGCGCAGCCGGGGGGCTGTTGAGTTTGCCGGTCGCGTGGGGTGGGAGCCTGCTGGTACGGAGGGTCCTGCTACCCGATGTGGCGTGGGAGGGCGCCGCCCTTGAGTTGGATTTGATGATTGCAACCTTCGCTATCGTGTTGGTTACCGGCCTCCTCCTCGGACTCCTTCCGGCCCGCTATGCGAACAGGATGGATCTCTCGGGCGGTTTGTCCCAGACGCGCCATGGCGCTGGAGGCGGACGAATACGCCTGCAAACAATACTGGCCGGCACTCAGGTAACCCTGTCCGCCGCCCTTCTTCTCTGCGCGGGTTTGTTTGTAAAAAGCTTCTGGACCATTCGGGTAACCAATCTGGGGGTCGACGCAGCGGAAGTCCTGGTCATCAACCTGCGCTCCCTCGACTTCTCTCTTGGGAGCGGCGGTGAAGAGGAAGAGGCACTCTACCGGCGAGCCCTTCAAAGCCTCCGCCAACGGTCCGACGGGAGCCGCGCCGCGCTTTCGGTCGGACTTCCGTTCTTCTCTAATTTCGGAATGAGCGTCCACCTCGAAGGGACCGATTCCATCCCTGAACTCCCGGGTGGCGGGCCGTTCATAAGCGTGGTGTCGGACGGCTACTTCGAAGCCATCGGCACGGCGATAGTACAAGGACGCGGAGTAACATCTCAGGACCTGGCAACCCAGGCCATGGTGGTCGTCGTAGGAGAAAGCACCGGTAGAGCCTTGTGGCCCAACGGAAATCCGATCGGGCAATGTGTGCGAATCGGAGCGCAAGAGGACCCGTGCCGCACGGTCGTCGGAGTGGCCGAGGATGTCCACCGACAGGGGTACCGCGAGCCGCCGTCTTTGCAGTTTTATCTTCCTGTCGGCAGCAGCGCAAGCTTCAGCGGATCGACTCTGATCTTCAGACCAAGGGCTGGAGACCGAGGACTCGAATCGCGCCTGGCAACAGAGATATACCGGGCGGCGGCAGGAGTTGGTTTCGTGGAAATCCGCCGATTGGACACGCTCCTCGAAGGGGAGATCCGTCCGTGGAAACTTGGAGCGGTCATGCTCTCCGTGGCTGCAGCTCTCGCAATCGTTATGTCGATAACCGGCGTCTTCGGGGTGCTGACCTATCTGGTCTCCCAGCGCCGTCGCGAAATCGGCGTGCGCATGGCACTCGGCGCGACGCGTTTTTCTATCCGCCGCCTCGTATTGCGTACCGGGCTCATCGCTGGAACCATGGGCGTCGGCGTTGGTTTCCTGGGAGTGCTCGCAGCGTCGCGGTGGCTGGGCCCTCTGCTGTTCGAAACACAGGTGGCCGACCCGCTGGTCATGCTGCTCGTGGGAGGCGGCTTACTCAGCGCTGCAGGAATCGCATGTCTTCTCCCTGCTGAACAGGCTGCACGGGTGGACCCGGTGACAACACTGCGATCGGAGGCCTGAACCAGATCCTTTTTTCAGGAACCACCAGCGAACGCTGCAACAGTTTGACTAAACCTCCAATCCTTCTGGAACCGCTTAGCCAAACGAAGGGTAGCACCTGAACTATTCGTGCGACGAGCATCGTCGACTCACCCGCCAGTCTTTCAAACATTTGATCAGGATCTAATTTGAACATTCGAATATCTGCCATGGCGACGGGGTTCATCCTGGTCTCCTGTTCGGCGGGGCCGCCGATCAGCCTAACGGACCCTGGCACGGGTGCACCGGCTGAAGACGACAATAGACCCAAGGTTGACACGACCGGCGCCGAGGCTCCCCCTCCCCCTCCACCAGTTACCGCTTGCGGCGTTTTCGGAAACTGGCAGGCATCAGACTACCTTTTGCCGTATCCAGCCGGGACATCATACGTAGTCAACCAGGCGAATTGTTCGGGGTTTGGGCACAGCGGCTTTTGGAAAAATGGCTACGATTTCATCATGAATATCGGCACAGTCGTGACAGCGAGCAGGGGAGGCACTGTTGGGTGGGCCAACGACGGATGCTCGGACGGGAGGAGGGATTGTACAAATCTGATCACCATTATTCATTCCGACTCCACAGTGGCGCTCTACTCGCACCTGACCCGTGGCGGTGTGCTTGTCACCCCGGGGTCTATCGTAGTTGCTGGCGACACAATCGGATTGTCGGGTGACACCGGTAATACCGGGGGGCTCCCTCATCTGCATTTTTCTCTCCACCCGTGTAACGAACTGCCAGGCCTCCCCAACGCCGGGAGTTGCCCTACACGACCGGTGAATTTCCGGAATACAAAGGCCAACCCCAACGGGTTGATCGCGAGGGAATCCTATTTGGCCGAATGAACTCTGAGTCTTGATTTTTCACCGTGACTCATCTCAATCGTCCCTCGGGGGAATTACTGCTCCCACTCTAGATCCACCACCCAGATGTCGCTTTCGAGTTGGGCTATCGTGAAATAACAATTCGCTCCGTCGTTTGCGAAAATATTCCAAGTCATGTTGGCGTCTTTGGCCTCATCATCGAACCAGACCAACGGTTCGACCGCGCGAGCAAAGGGTTTCGTCAAGTGAGAGATGGGTCGTTTCGATTGGTAATCGTTGATCGTCGGGGTTTTAGAGAATGATCGGTACGAAACTTCCCTGAGCTATCGGTAAGGGAGAAGCACTCTGGTTATTTTACCGAGCACCGTCACCTCCCAACCGAACCAAAGCGTCCCGTGCCTCGTCCCGCCAGTCCGACAGTTCAGGGTCCGCATATTGCCACCACGTCACAAATCGGTTGTAATGGGTGATGGCTTCGTCCGGTCGACCGAGAGCCTCCTGAATCCTGCCCAGAAATAATTCCGCGAGACTTGTGTAAAAATAGTCATAGGGTTGGAAACTGGCGAAGTACCGTTTCGCGTCTTCGAACCGGCCAGCATCAACGAGGATGCTACCCACCATATAACGAAGCCACTGTTGAGGCTGTTCTCGACTAAAGCTTGCAGGAACGAGCCGACCAAGCGCCTCCTCAAATGCGGCCAGACTGTCAACACCTCCACGTACCATGGCCATGTACTCCAGCAACGCGTCGCCAAACGCTTCGGCGTATTTCCTGTTCTCCAGATCGCTTTCGCCGAGCTGGAGGGCCAGGCTGTCGAGCGACCGCCCAATCTGTTCGGCGTTTTCCCACCTTCCGTCTTCGACAGCAAGCGCCCCCACCCAGAAAAGATCCGTTGCGGCACCATTGGCCGTGAGTTTCACAGCGGCTCTGTTAGCCCGAATTGAGTCGGGGAACCCCGAGAGATGAAGCATTATTTGCCAGCGGGCAGCGTGGCTGCCGGTTGTAGGCACTCTTTCGACCCGGTCTAAATCTCGGCGAGCGGCAGCTATTTGACCTCGCGGGACATGAACCTGCAACAAACGCCACAACGCCACTGTACGTTCAAGGCTGTCGAGCGATGAATCCATGACCTCCCGATACTTTTCGGCCAATTTATCCAACGCCCGTGGGGGAGCCGCCATCGCACTTTGAACGCAACTTAATACTATCCCGGACGGAATCGAATCGAGCATGGAGATTGCTCGATCACGAGCGTTTTCACTTCCCCATACCAGGTCGTAGGACGTTTGGAACTTACATTCGGTAGAGGAACCGAAACCCGATGAATCCCACACTGCTACCAGTTCGGCTGCCCTGGTACTATCCAGTTGAGCAAAGGAGTTTTCGACGAGATGCAGGTACGGTTCCGCGAAATTTGGGTTCAGTGCGACCGCAGTTTCCATTGCCGCAACGAATACCCGCGTGGGAGTTAACTTTCTTCCACCAAAGTGGAAATACGTGTCGCCCAGGCCCGCCCACCCCTCGGCGTGGTCGGGATAGCGAGCGGTGAAGTCCTCCAAGATGGCGGTATTCCCACCGCTGCTAAGTCGGCCCCGCAGCAGCATGGCGTCTCGTTCTGGCAATCGGTCGGCAAGCTGTGCCGCCCGTTCGGCCCATTCCTCGCTTAGTTCGTGTTGTCCAGTGCCCCAGCTGTACGCTAGAGACAACCGGTACGCTGCCCTTGCAAACGTGGTATCGAGTTCGAAAGCCGTTTCGAAATGTTGCGCTGCGGCACTCCAGCGAGCCAACCTGTATTCACTTTCACCCGCGAGGTATGCCTTTAAAGCGTCAAGCGAGGAGGTCATGACTCGTCCCCGACCGACGGATTGCTGCGCTCCGGTCGGTAGTAGATTCCGGCCCAAAAGGCCCATAGTAAGGTCGTCGACAAGGGTGTATACGCTGTCGATCAGTCCCTCCACCTGGTGGGATCCACGCCGTTCTCCTCCGTCCGCGCCGCGCACTTCGGCGACAAGTCTGACTTCTCCACCAGACCGTATTACACTGCCGGTAACTACATACCGAGCTCCGACGCTCCGGGCCACCTCCAGCGCGAGGTGGGGCTCAATTTCATCGGTCTCACCGCCATTGGCCTTGCGCAATGCAATCATCACTGTGGTCGGCGGAATCTTGCGAAGCCCATCCACGCCATCGAGGTTGTCAGAAAGCAGGTCCACCATTCCTTCGCCCAAATATTCTAGATCGGTCTCCACCGTTCGAAACGGAAGGACTGCAACGCCAGGGTCTGCAGCTAATAAGGACGCGGGCTCATTTTCATTCTCGAAGGGCATCAACTGCCATCCGGCCCATGCGACTCCTAGTATAGCCGCCACGATCGCCCACCGTTTCCAACGGAAAGGGGCACCTTCCGACCTCGTTGGAAAATGTTCGTCGCTGCCTATCACCGCGCTTCTGAATTGCTCGGCGGTGGCGAAGCGGTCAGCCGGTACCTTCGCCAGTGAACGCAGTACAGCATTGTTCACGCCTTCGGGCACCGTGTCGCGCACGATCCGGAGCGACGAAACGGGTTCGGTCAGGCGTTTGGCAATGATCGCCTGCGCCGTAGGTCCGGTATGTGGGGGTTCCCCCGCGAGCATCTCGTGAAGCACACAACCGAGGCTGTAAACGTCACTGCGTCCGTCCAGGTTCTTGTCGCCGCTAGCCTGTTCGGGACTCATGTACGTTGGGGTCCCGATCGCCAACCCGGTTTCTGTAAGTGATTCGGATTCCGCCGCCGTAATTGCTCGAGCGATACCAAAATCGGCAACGAGTGCGTGGCCGCTGCCTAACATGATATTCCCGGGCTTGATGTCACGATGCACAACGCCACGGCTGTGAGCATAACCCAGGGCATCCGCAACCTCGCCAGCTATTTGCTGCGCATCTTCGACGGGTAGTTGCTTCTCGCGGTCGAGCCGATCACGGAGAGATTCGCCCTCGACAAAAGGCATCGTATAGTATAGGAAGCCCTCGCTGTTACCGGATTCATAGAGCGGGAGAATATGCGGATGATGGAGGTTGGCGGCGATTTCTATTTCGCGAAGAAAACGCTCCGCGCCGAGTGCCTCCGCCAGATCCGGCCTTAAGACTTTTACAGCGACCTCGCGGTTGTGTTTCACATCGCGGGCCAGATACACCGTTGCCATGCCGCCGTGACCGAGTTCCTTCTCGATTTCGTAGCGGCCCTCCAATGCTGCCTTCAGGTCTTCCAGGCGGTTGGACATGAATACAAACATGCCTTCCCGGAGCCGAGAAGACCAGAGTTAAGTGGGGTGCTACAAAAGGATGCGGCCCCCCCAGGTGCCAGATGACGACTACGAAGATTTTGTCGCTTTCGATCAATCACCGGGGACATGTTGTTCGACCGTGGTTTCGCTACCTCTGTCAGGGTTGACACGCGAGTCATTGTTAAGCTTAAGCTGACGACCCGGCAGGGATTTGCCCTGCGCAAGGTGTGGCACCGGCACTCTTGACTTGAGTCTATTGAATCCCAAAACAGTAAAAAAGCCCATTGCCTCCGGTCCCTTCTAGATTGGACTGGCTGCAGCCACGCGATCCGTGAGCGGAGTTCCAGGAAGTGGGATTGGGGCCCCCACCTGTGCGATCATGGTGTCCTACCGCCACGCTCCCCGCACCGTTGCTGCTCCAATTGTCGCAATTGTCATATCCGTCGCCAGTAAAGGCCGAGCCGTCGAGGTTAGAACCGGTGATGATGTCGTGCATGTTCGGCTGGTCACCACGTCCATTCACAGTTTCGCCCGACTCGGTTAGAGATGTTTCTTTGCCAAGGTTGTTGTCTTCACTGTGCAGTTGAGACAAGTTTGCGGCGACCATCACCCCGGCGGCGTTATACCACGGCCCGCTTCCTATTCTATCCCGTGCATTAACATCTGGTTGCCCGTTGTCGTCGATCGTGCTGAGATAGGCGCGCCATTCAATATCACCAGAACCAACCGACTCGGCGAGCAACGAACAATGTGCGTCGGCACCTGCGAGGCCCCCGAGGTTGGCCCCATCACCCGGACCAGCGCTGGTTATAAAGAAACTCATCAAATTTTCCTGCGCATGTACTGACCCGGGCGCGGCAATCGCGGCGCCAAACAACAACGGTAGGATCTTTTTCATCTACTAATGCCTCTTAGGTCGTGGTGTGTGTGGGCTGATGGATAAATTTCAACCAAATTTATGATCTCTTTTCACAAACCGCCATGCCGCGACACGAACCGATCGACGCAATGCCGGGTGTACCTCCCCCATCTTCAATCCTGCTTGACAAAGACCAGGTTCCGCACCCTGCCATTCGACACCTTCATCGCGACCACTCTATCCAAATCATCTCGTACAAACTCCACGCTGCCGAAAAACCATATGTTCCCGGCGAAACTACCGTCGGGGACCGGATTGAGGACGATGTCATCGTGTCTTTGATGTTGGGCTACCAGTGCGGATTCCCGCACGCTCAGCGTATACGTTGTTTCCAACTCATTGCTGTAGTAGCTACCGACAAATGAATTGAGATCGGCGGGAGACGGACGCCAGGGTATGATTCTCGTACCAACCCGGTCGCCTCCCTGGTGGAGCGTCACTCGATTGACGCTTCCATCCGACTCTCTGTGGAAAGTCAGCCGGGCATTTACCTCGGTCAAGAAAAACGTGGAGTCAGAAGAGGGATATATTTCAATTTCCCGTTGACCTGTGGCCCGGGTAAAGAACCGCCCCTCATCCCTCCTGAAGGTGAGTACAAAACCGGGCACCAGTTCATAATCACCGGAGTAGGCATCGAATACCGCTGGATCTATTTCCGCCACCCCAGCTACGGACTCACCGCCGTCCTCCTCCTCGGCTGGGGTTACCACGAATTGTCCATTCAGATAGATGTCGGCAATTTCCATCGCTCTCCCGCCAGCATCGAAATCCCCTGCATTGGCCAATACTATCACCGCGAATTCCTGGTCCGGAAAACGCCCAACGTAACTTCGGAATCCTGCGTCAGCCCCACCGTGCCCGACGCGGCGCAGTCCTCGATACTCGCCCACGCCAAGTCCGAAAGCGTATCCGAGCGTATCACCATTGTTCAAAACACCCCGTTGGTGCACCTGCCGTAGAACATCTGCGCTCCCAACAACCCCGGAATCAAGATTTCGCTCCCACCTCGCCAGATCCTCCGCCGTAGTGAACAGGCTTGTGGCTCCTACGTTTGCGAAACTCAACACGGCCTTCGAAAATCCCCCTCTACGGCGAGAACGGGAGTAGGAATAAGCTCGGTTGGGCACAATCATCTGGTGGTCATCGTGGAAGTGCGTGTTTTCCATTCCCAACGGTTCGAAGATATTTTCAGCCGTCCATTCGGCGAAAGACTGATCGGTAACCCTCGCCACGATCTCGGCAAGAAGAGTGAACCCCGAGTTGCTGTAGAGATATTCTGCGCCCGGCTCAAAGTTGAGCTCCCGTTGCCTCGAAAGGAGCCTCATTATTTGATCCTTCGTGATAACATCGTCCAAACGCCAACCCGCCATGCCCAGCAAAGCCCATTGGTCACGAAGGCCACTGGTGTGGTGAATAAGATGCCTGACCGTGATAGTATCTCCGAAGTCAGCCAGTTCAGGGAAGAACCTCCGGATATCATCGTCGAGAGAAATCACTCCCTCTTCAGCAAGCATCGCGACAGCGAAGGCGGTGAACTGCTTGGAGACCGACGCCACATGAAAAATTGTTGACGGAGTAATTGGAATCTCGTATTCCAATTGGGCGCTTCCATATCCTCTCGAAAAAACGATCTCGCCTGATTGCATGACAACCACCGCAGCTCCGGGACGGTCGTCACCATCGTAGGGGGCCATGATTTGATCGACCCGCTCCTCAGGAGTAGACGCCACCGGTTCGACCCGCCGGACACTCATCGCATAGCGCCCTTCCCCCTGTTCAAACGGTGTTACCTCAATCCGATAAGTGCCGCCAACCTCGCTGGTAAACTGAAACGGCTCTGGAGCGCGGGACGGACCGTCGAAGGTTCCCACGGATTTTCCACTGGGATCGTAGACGTTTATCACCACATCTACCGTTAGCTGCTCGACCTCGCCGTAGACAAAATCGCTAGCACCCAAAACGAGCTCGAAGATATGTCGGTCGCCGGTCGACAACTCCCGTTCAAAGGAGACCCCTGGAGCAAGCGTACCTTCGACTTGCTGAGCCGAAAGGGTGGTAGCAAGCCCGACGGTAAGCACAGCAACCAGGCCTAGTTCAATTCGTATACCCATTTTCCAATCATCCATGTAGACGGTTCACCAAAGCATGCAGACAGGCTATCATTGCCACGCGTTGTTCGGAGGAACGGGGAGCTTCATCTTTCGTCCCGAATGAAAGAATGGCTTTGGCACTCGTAGATCTTAATAACCCGAGGCACGCGAATCGCTGGTGAAACGAAGGTCAGAGGCCCCAAAGAGTAATCCGGTCGACGGATCATACATGATGCTGTTCGCGCTTCCAATTCCGAACAGAGATTGTACTTCATATCCAAGCTCTGTAAGCGCGCTCACCGTGGCAGAAGTGACCCCTCCACGCTCAACCATGATCGCTTCGGGCAGCCATTGGTGATGAAAACGCGGCGCGTCCACAGCTTCCTGAATATCCATCTTGAAATCGATCAGGTTAAGCGTTACCTGCAATACAGTGTTGATAATCGTACGCCCTCCAGGACTCCCAACAACGGCGACCAGATCCCCATCTTTAGCTATGATGGAAGGAGTCATGCTGGAGAGCATCCGCTGTTCAGGTCGAGCTAAATTCGGGTCGGTTCCAATTAGGCTCGAGGTCGAAGTGAGGCCTCGACGGGCGTTAAAATCTCCCATCTCGTTGTTGAGTAAAAACCCGGCGCCGGGAACAACGATGGACGAACCGTAGGGATATTCAAGAGTGTACGTAACGGACACCGCCATGCCGCTGGCATCCACTACCGAGTAATGAGTCGTTTCATCACTTTCAAAGGGAAGCTCAACATCGGAAACATTGGACACTCCTGCGCTACCAAAATCGATCCTCGCCCTCTGACTTTGGGCGTAGTCCTTGCTTATCAAGCGTTCGACAGGAACCGGAACAAAGTCGACATCCGCCAAATGGGCTGCTCTGTCTCGGTAAGCGATTCGCATCGCCTCGGTCAAGTGTTGGAGGTAAGGCGCGGTGTTGTGCCCCAGAGACTGCAGGTCGTAGCCTTCTAGAATGTTGAGCATTTCAACAAGAGCCACACCACCGCTGCTCGGCGGGGGCATACTAACGATATCATACCCCCTGTAGGTGCCCCGAATGGGTTCTCTCTGTTTCGCTTCATACCGCTCCAGGTCGACCATGGTGATCAAACCGCCGCCACGCACCATTTCCTCCACAAGAAGTCGCGCGGTTTCACCCCTATAGAATCCGTCCCGACCATGGACCATGATTCGTTCCAGGGTACGAGCCAGATCGGCTTGAACAAACCTATCCCCAGGATCGTACGGTACTCCACCTTTAGAAAAAGTCACCACGCTAGCCGGATACTGAGCCATCCGGCCTTCCAGGAAAGATGCGAGGCTACTAGCCAGAGAGCGGCTCAGAATAAACCCTTCTCCGGCAAGGTCCACTGCCGGTTGAACCAGATCTCGCCACTCAGCGTTACCGTAGGCTGAATGGGCCGCCGCAAAACCAGCGACGGTACCAGGGACACCGATAGCAACGTGACTGCTGTGATGGATAGTTGCCGAATACTCGCCGTTCTCGTCCAGAAACATTTCGCTGTGGGATGCCAATGGGGCCTTTTCGCGGAAATCAAAGGCGGTGCTGGTGCCGTCAGGAAACCTGACTACCATGAATCCGCCGCCGCCAATATTCCCAGCAGTGGGATGCACGACAGCGAGTGCAAAACCCGTCGCAATTGCCGCATCTATAGCGTTACCACCCGCGCGCAACACTTCCCGTCCTACCGCGCTGGCGTAACGATTGTCGGACACTACCATTCCGTTGGCTGCGGAGACCGCCTCGCGAACCAAAGGTGTCGGAAGTTGATCAGGCCAGGGCGAGGGTGGGGGCGCCGGGAGTTGTTCCCGTGTTGTTGGGCCCGTACAAGAAATTCCGATGGTTACTGCAATCGAGACCGCAGCAATCTTGGTGCTCATTGAACAACGTCTACTCAACATTCGAAAGGACCCTTCCCCGGTTCGTTGTTGCTTTCGTCAGTGGCACGGCAACCTGCGTTGAACACCTCAGACAGACTGACCTGCCGGGTTGGAACATACACCAGGGTTTGAGTGGTGGCCATTCAAAGGAGTGCAACCTCGGCGGGGTGGCTAAAACATCACGCCTAACGCTAGAGTAAGAGGGCAGCGACGGAGGGGAGTTGTCTAAGAAACGAAGGCTGTGGTTTTCGCCATCCTACTGGCGCTTTGATGGGGCCGTGGATTGGCCATGATGTAGTCGGTCAGTTTTTGATCCTTCACGGCGCTCGGTCATCGACGACGACGAAGCCTCCCCCTCCCCCCGGTAGCAGGAGTCAGCGAGCTGCGCTCTGGGGAGTTTTGTCACCGATCTCGCCAGTTCTACAGCAGTCAGGGTCTTTTGGGCCAAGGATCGTTGGCCGACAATCCGATTCGGGACGAACCGCTCCCACTTAACCCTCTCTAAAGCGCCAGTACGTCAAAAGTACCTCGTCGTCCTTCTTTGACTCCGCAGCCCGCAGCTCCTCCAACGTTTTCAGGATCGGGTCGAGTTTTTGGTTGTCGGGCGCCCCCCTTTTCATTCGGCTCCTTGCTGACTGCGTCTAGTTGCGACTGCGGAAACGCTTTTTCAACGTAAAAATACTGAGTCGCGACTATTAAGTCGAACCGATCTTCCCGGGAAAACCTAGGTGCCCCATTTTCAGTAACAATTTTAGGAATAGCTCCGCACCACCCGGCCCGCACATTTCAGAATGTCGGAAAATAGCATCAGATAGTGATCGCCGAACTATATTGTTTTCCGTTGACGACCTACCGGCTCTGGAACCATCGTTTGGTGCTGGCGATTTCTTGCTACCTGCGGTCGAACGGTTGCTGGAGTCTGACAGAGCACAGGCTCCGCAAGCCGTCAATCACGTCGAACGCCTCAAGAATTCAATTCGCGGGGTAGAGGTTCATTCGCTAAGCGTGGCCAACACACGACTGGAGCTCCGGCGACTTCTTTCTGCACGCGGTTTGTCGGACGACGAATCCACTCAGGTTTTGAACGCATGGATAATCGAGGGAGATTTCTTGCTCACGGTTCTTCCTCTCTCCTTCACTCACGCTGTCGGCAACCCGCCGTACGTGCGGCAGGAGTTGATTCCTAATGACCTCATGGCGGAGTACCGGGCCCTCTATTCCACCATTTACGACCGAGCCGACCTATACATCCAACGGTGCCTCACAAACCTTCTTCCCGGCGGCACGCTGGGTTTCATTTGTGCTGACCGCTGGATGAAGAATAAATACGGCGCACTTTTGCGAGAATTCGTTTCATACAATTACAACTTGTTGTATTACGTAGATATGGTGGACACACCAGCCTTTCACTCCGACGTCAGCGCATATCCGGCCATAACGGTGATCCGACGCGAAAAACCTGGGAACACGCGGGTGGTGCGCCAGCCGCCGATACGGAAAACAGAGCTAAAGAACATTGCTGATTCTCTGCTCAGATCCCCTGGATCAGAAATTGACGGCGTCAAGGAGATCCGGGTCGTGACGAGAGGACGAGACCCGTGGATTCTTCATTCGTTCGACCAACTTGCTGTGGTCAGGCGGTTGGAAAACGATTTTCCTCCGATTGAAGAATCGGGATGCACGGTCGGGATCGGCGTGGCGACGGGAGCAGACCGAGTATTCATCGGTCCGATGGATGAACTAGATGTGGAACCCAGTCGAAAACTCCCGCTGGTGAAAACAAACGACCTAAAAACCGGTGCTGTTGAATGGGGCGGACTCGGGGTTATTAATCCGTTTGAAGAGGGAGGTGGGTTGGTTGAACTCACAAAGTTTCCAAGACTCGACCGATATCTTGAACGCCATGAGAAAAGAATAAAAGAACGAAACGTTGCGAAGAAAAACGCGACCAATTGGTATCGAACCATCGACCGAATCTATCCGGAACTCTGCCACCGGCCCAAACTCTTGATCCCCGACATCAAAGGCGATGCCCACATCGTTTACGAAGACGGGTCCTACTACCCGCACCATAACCTCTACTACATCACGTCCGAAGAGTGGGATCTGCTGGCACTTCAAGCGGTTCTCCGCTCGGGAATCGCAAAGCTTTTCGTCTCGATATATTCGACCAAAATGCGCGGTGGCTATTTGCGATTTCAGGCTCAATATCTTCGACGCATCCGGCTTCCACAATGGAGCACCGTCCCACAAGAGATTAAGGACGTGCTGGTCAACTCAACAGACGGAAACGAAGCGGAAGCTTCGAACCAGGCCGTCTTCGACCTATACCGACTCGACGCAAAAGAACGTCAGGCAGTCACCCACAATACCGGGAATGGGGCAGAATGACACTTAAACTTCCTGAGCTGCCCGAGAATCGGCTGCGAAAGCCACGAAGGCTTTCTGGGTGAATCGAAACGATGCCAAATTGAAACAGGGATGGGAGGGAAGATCCGACCAGGGAGAGCGCTCAGGAGTCACCGGAGGGGCAATATTCGTGGGAGCGTCATACGCAGAGCGATACAACCTCCTATGTAAGAAACTCGTGCAAGAAAAACTGTATTCGGCCTCGTCACTGGTTCTCTCACCACGCCAGGCAATTGGCCAGCGAACCGAGGCGGTCGGGCGATGGGTTAGAAATAGGTCGCCACCGAGAACAACAGCTTCGAAAACTGCGCCGCGTTATTAAAACTGTCCGTCGTACGTCCACGCACATAGTTGAACTTGTACACGGACTCGGCGTTGGGTCGAAAATTGAACCCAAGGCTGATTTGACGTGTGTCGTCGCCTTCGATGTCCCGGTTGAAGTCTACGCTTTCGAGTCGTGCGCCGACAGAGAAGTGCGACTGCGCCATCGTCGAGATCCAACCGTGTCCGAAGTCCCGCAAAATGTCCAGGTAGAATCCGGCCTGATCCGATGCAAGTGTGCCAATCAGGGTCGGCGGGATATCGACGTTCCCGAAACCACCCTCGCCGGAAAACTCAAACCCCAATAACGACCCTTCAAAATCCAGCACCCATAAATTAACGTTGCGTCGTTCGTCGAGTCGCGCCCCCTCACTCTGGAACTGGTTGTAAGGGCCGGTATACCCGGAAAGGCCGAGTTCGAACCCAAGGTTCGGACTGTAAGTCACCCGTCCCACGAATGAGGGGGCGCTGTTGTTGTCTTCGAAGTTTCGTCTGCCTTCCGGAATACGCGTCCCATCGGGCGAATTGTTGATCACCCCATCATTGAAACCATTGACAAGATACGCCTCGTATGTCACGCGACCGGAGCCACCTACAGGAATTGAGCCCAACGCACCAAGCCCGGGTTCGGACAGTGCCACTCCGAAAATATCTGTTGAGGTGACCGGCCGATCCGTGAATTCATTCAACGGACTGTCGTGCGCCAGGTTGAATCGTCCCAACGGCGACAACAACATTCCTGCACGAACCGCAAACGCACGGTGGATGGTCAGGTCGATGGAGGCGAACTCCAGCAAAATTTCTTCCGCGCCGTCCTCGAACTCCAACTCCGCAGCGAACCGGACGAAGTCGCTCACTCGGGCCGCGGTAAAGAGATTGAATCGTTTGGCCACGAAAGAGAATTCGTTTATGCCATCCTCTCGTTCCCATCGCGAGTGGAACTCGGCGTACCCGCCCAGGGCAGCACGACCCAGAAGCTGAGTCAGGTAGGGCTTGTCGTAGACGCCGCCGCGTACGAAAGCCCTCGTTTCCGTCGTGTCTTCCTGGCCCCAAAGGGGCGTGGCCACCATAGCGAATAGGCAGAGGGTCACCGCGACAGGTTTCATAAAAGCTGTCCCAAATTGATGGTGAGTACGCCGTCACCCGACACGGCGACCGCGAATCGGTCGAGTGGGGCCTGCGTAGGGCCACGCAAGACAGCGCCAGCGCGCGTATACATTGAACCGTGGCATGGACATTCCATGCGATCTCGCGCGATATCGACGATGCATCCCTGGTGTTTGCAAATCGGGGACACCGCGGCAAACCCCCCGTCTTCCAGTGCGAGGACGTAATACAGCTGATCTTTCCCGACGGGGCGAATCTTCAGGGCTCCACCGGGACGCAAGAGATCGGGGTAATCGCGAAGTACAAGCCGCACGATAGCGCCCTCCGGCGTCACAGGCGTGACCAGCATCGATGCGCACGCCCCCAACAGGCTAGTCGCGGCCAGTTGGACGAACTGTCGCCGACGCATCGTCAACGCGACTCGACGAAGTCGACAAGTGCGGCGCGGTCCTCCGCGCTCAATGCTTCAAACGCCAGGCGCACCCCCGTGGCTTCCCCGCCGTGCAGGAGTATGGCTTCCTCTACCGTACTTGCGCGGCCATCGTGCATCAAAAACATGTCACCATTCAGGAATTCCCTGACGAGACGCAATCCCCACAACGGCGTCGTGCGCCACTCTCGACCATCGGCCATGCCGTCAGGCCGATTGTCAGCCAATTCGTCGCCCATGTCGTGCAGCAGGAGATCCGAGTACAACACGACCCGGGTATTTGCTAGTGCGGAGATACGACTGTCTCCGGTTGTGAACTCACGAACATGGCAGTTTTGGCACCCAATTTGATCGAAGAGAGTCGAACCGAAAAGGCGCGACGGCGTGTCTTCACCGGGAGCGGGAGGGGCGAGCATGCGGACATAGTCGACCACGGCGCGAACGGTAGCCAGCGGAACTTCAGGATCTGGAACGAGGTCGCTCGCCAGAGTCGAGGCCCCCGACTGCGGATTCACGTTGTCCACCGGCAAAAAATCGGTGGTGATGCCCATGTCCTGAGAATACGCCTCCACCGACTGCTGTAACACGGAACTGACTTGTGCCTTTCGGCTGAAGCGTCCCAGTTGCGGCCCACTGCCGCCTCCGACCTCGGTGTGCGGCACCCATGCAGCAGGCGTCACCCAGTTCGGTCTACCGGAGATTCCGTCCCCGTCAGCGTCTGCAGGATCAGCGTTTGCGAGGATCGCTGCCGCCGGGATCGCCTCTATCAAACCCACTCCAAATACGGGTGGCGGCAGGCGAACGGAAACGTCCACTCCGACCGGCAGCACTTCAGGAACCGCACCGGCGATGGCCCGGTCCTGCAGTTGCGGTCCTCCCTCATCGAGCGCCGGGTCGGAACCTCGACTGAAGCGGGTCAGTGCATTTTCAATCCGCCCGCGACCGTCGCCACTGTGGCAGGCCCCACAGGCCACGTCGTTGAAGATCGGCCCGACCCCTGTTGCGGGACTGAACGCTTCTTCGAACCCCTCGTCACCAAGCAGAAACACCACCATCTCCGCGTCGGTAAGTCCCGGAACCGGCGCATCGAATACGTCAGCGTCTTCCGGCGCCGATGTTAACAGGGTGTCACACGCGGCGGCGCCAACAACCAGCAACGCAAGGAGCGGAAGAGGTTTTTTAATGGCAGTACTATAATTAGACATGCCTAATATTGTATTGCGTTAGAGCTAATTATGCAATAGCGGTTCGTGACTACTCCGATTTAGGGATTAAGAAATTGTGCCGAGGCGATTGGAATGGTGATCGGTCCGGCCAGCGCGTTCTTGCGGATCACGTTCCTGGCCTCACTGTTTTCGGAGTCGCGGCCACAAGCCCGGTTGTCCGAAATCCTTTTTGTTCAGGCGATTCGTTTCTGGACTGATTGCAACCGATCGGAACGCGGAGTTGTCTCTGCTCTTGCAGAACCCGGATTGAGTGCCGCGCTGGCCGCGATTCACGAAGCCCCGGCAAAAAGATGGAGTCTCGACGACCTGGAAAAAAGCGGCAATGGGCGTACTGCCTTCGCCGAACACTTCAGGGTTGTGGTAGGGGGCGTTCGATGCGTGGGCCTACAGCCGTGAAGTTAGCCTTGAATTCATCCAACCTGGGAAACCGTATCAAAACGCTTTTATCGAAAGTTCCGACGGCACCTTCCGAGACAACTGTCCGAACCTTCACGGGTTTAGCAGCGAAACTCTCAATCCAGACCTGGAGGAGGGATTACAACGAAGAAAGGCCACATAGTTCACTCGGCAATTTGACTCCCGCTGAGTTCATATTCAATTACAATCAGCAAAAGGATGCTGAACAACCCGAAATTGGCCATTGAGAATTGGATCAACTCGGGCTCCCGGAACTCATTGTTTCATTTTGACTTACCTCTAGTACCCCGCCAGGGACTCGAACCCCGAACCTACTGATTAAGAGTCAGTTGCTCTAGCCAGTTGAGCTAGCGAGGCGCACTCTCCGCTTTTCAGCGGAACGGAAATGTAGTTGGAACAGCCGGAATTCGGGAGGTCAGGGCCTCACTCAATTTATTTCGAAAGAATCGCACAGATTCCATTTGTATGTGCGACTTTCACGCCGTGGCCGACCTCGCTACCTTGCGGGCTCACCCGGGATAAGAATCGTGTTAAAACGCCTCCGCAATTTCATCACAGAGTTGAAACAAGAACGCCGAGCGTTGGGCTGGAAGGGCGTACTGCGCAAACGCGGTTGGAGGTTGGTGCTTGGTTTCTTCGTGTTTTATCTGGTGCGTGACCTGATTCTCTACGTTCTGATACCGTTTGCTGTTTACACGGGCTTCACCGGAGAATCATCTGACGACGCATCCCCTCCAGACACCGCGGTGACCGGGGCACCTTAGGCGAGGACCTGCTACTCTCGGGTATCCAACAATTCCCGGAGCTTGTGCGCCAGGACTGCAGTTTTGTAGGGCTTGTTGATCAATTCGATTCCTTCCGGGATCCCTCCTCTGGAGTCGAGAACCTCCCGCGTATACCCTGAAGAGAAGAGGACCGGTGCCCCCGAAAAGGTTTCTTGGAAAGCATAGGCGACGTCGAGACCTGTCATTCCGCCCGGCATGATTATATCGGTCAAAAGCAAATCGATGGGGATGTCCGAACCCATAATCGTTACTGCAGTCGGACCGTCCTGAGCCTGGAGAACAGTGTAGCCAAGTCGGTTCAGAACGGTGACAATAAGTTTTCGCACATCGACATCGTCTTCTACCACCAGAATGGTTTCGGTCCCCGTGGGCCGCGTGTTCATTTGCTGTTCGGCCGCAATGGCTACGATCTGTTTACCTTCGGCTTTGGGAAGGAAAATTTTGACAGTGGTGCCTGTCCCCTCCCTGCTCTCTATCGCCACCTGACCACCCGACTGATTCGCAAAGCCAATCACCATACTCATACCCATGCCGCTGCCCTTGCCAATCTCTTTGGTCGTAAAGAAGGGCTCGAACACTCTTGCCCGAACGCCGGGGGCCATTCCGGTGCCCTCATCGGCCAGGGAGATCATTACGTATAGCCCCGGTACCAGTTTGTCAAACGAAGACGTAGCAGAATCCTCGAGCTTAACGTTGGCCGTTTCGATAATCACCCGACCGCCGTCGGGCATCGCATCTCGAGCATTGATGGCAATGTTTAGCAAGGCATTTTCCAGCGCGCCAACATCAACCTCTATAGGCCACAACCCGGAAGCCAACCGGGTCTCAATTGCAATGTCCTCGCCCAGAGTACGCTCGGCTAACCTGGTAAACCCGGGAATCATTTCGTTTACATCTGTAAACCTTGCTGACAGGGGCTGCTGGCGCGCAAAAGCCAGTAGACGGTGGGTTAACTCCGCTCCCCGGTTCGCCGCGCCCAGCGCCGCCGAGATGCTCGTAGCGTCCGCGTCATCAGCCGCCCGTTGGCCATCCTGGAGTAGATCAAGGTTCCCGATGATAACTGCCAGCAGGTTGTTGAAGTCATGCGCAATCCCGCCCGTCAGCTGTCCTACCGCTTCCATCTTCTGGGCTTGAATTAACCGTTACTCGGTTTGTTTTTGCCTCGTTATATCCTGAATTGATCCAAATTCCTGCACCATGTTGCCATCATCATCAAATACCGGCATGCCCGATTCACGTACATACCGAACCTTGCCCGAGGGGGTCAGCAGACGGTATTCAAACTCGAAACCAACACCCTGCCGTAGTTCTTTGAATTTCCTCTTGACTCTGACTCGGTCGTCTGGATGGACCGTCGAGAATTCTTCGTCAATGGCAGCACTCCTGGCGATGTATTCTTCTACCGACAGCCCATGCAATCTGGCATGCGTTTCGGAACAAAAGATGCAGCGGTCGGTGGCGACATCCCACACCCACAATCCCAATCCCGCCAGGTGCACTGCCTGGCTCAGCCGCCGTTCGCTTTTCAATACCGCCGCGGTTCGTTCCTTCACCATCCCTTCAAGTTTTTCGCGGTACTGCCTGACGGATTCCTCGGCCTTCTTTTCTGCGGTGATGTCGGTGACAACCAATCGTACATGGCTCGATCGATCCTCGGCTGGCCGGTTGGCAAGGCTCTCCATGCGAGCGGAAAAAACTGTCCCGCATTGGCGCCGTAGTCGGATGTCCACCTTCACTGAATCGCGGGTGCGAAAGGCCGAGCTGATGTGGGACCGGAAAGCATCAATGTCGTCGGGGACCACGAACTCGGACATGGGCAGCCCCAGCAAATCGGGCTTCTCAACCCGGAGTAGAGATGCTCCCTTCACGTTGACTTCCTGAATAGCGCCGTTTTGGTCCAGGACGAAATAGGCCACCGGGGCATAGTCGAAAAGTTCGACTAACTTGCCCAGCGGATCTTCTACATCGGCACGCGGCCTGCGAGTGTCGTCGATCGACGTCAAATTGCAGGTTGCCTGTGATCCTCGTAACGCATAAGTGCTCCCCCTGCTACAACATGCAAATTTCGGCGCCCCACCGCCAGCATTTAGTAAATCGCGCTTACAAAAAGGGGACCGACCAATCCATGGCTTTCAATCGACGAAACAGGGCGGAAACCAGTTCGGCTCCCGCCCCTCCCCCCTATAGTCTCAAATGTAGAGACCTATGCTTTCTCGGCGTCTTTGACCCCGTTCTGATATTGCTTCAACGACTGCTCGTGGTTGCCGGCCGCCAATTCAGCATCGCCATTTGCGAGATGAACCTGAGCCTTGGCGATACTGTTAACACTCCCGCCGCGAGCGATGGCGTTGTCGATCGATTCCACCAGGAAATCCCTCCCGGCCTGTACCAGAGCTTCCATCAAACCTATTCCTATACCCTCATCCAGACCGTCGTCGATGGCATCCTGAAGTTCCTTGGCTGCCTTCTTGAGACTCTTTAACACCTTCACAGTGTCCGGCGAAGCCGTGTTCAATTCGTCGAACGCTTTCCCCAGTTGATTGATCGCCTTGTCCAGTTCCTTGTTGACATCGGGGTCAGTGGTGATGGCCTCTATGTCTTCGGTCGCCGTGAGGACATCCTCGGTAACTTCGTCGGGCTCAACTTCCACCCTCCAGAGGGTTGGATGAATCTCGCCCGAAGCAGTCATACTCCAACCAACCACCTCTCCGCGATCGTTGATATCCAGGGCCTGTCCGTTGGGACCACCCAGTGTTGGCAACTCAACGATACCTTCGCCTGGTATCCAGACCGCAGGGATGTTACCGCGCGTCGGATCTATGACCAGCATGACGATGTGACCGAGAGAATTGATGCGCCACGCCGCACCAATCCAATTGGCCGGGAAACCCTGATCAACAAGATTGGCGAAGCCCGAGGATTGGCTCCAGGTAAATGGTACGAGGAATTGAGTGACCGTATCGATGGCCGCCCCAACGACTATTCCTTGAAAGTTGATGTCAAACGCGTTGTGCTCGCCAAACTCGGGGCCCAGGGAACCAATATCCTGAATCGACCCGCCAGACCTCAAGAACGCACGGAACGGAACGTTGGGATCGTTGCTGGTGAAGGAGTTCCCGACAACCAATCCGTTTTCGTTCAAGCCGTTGGCAACAGTCATCAACCCTCCCCCAAGCGTGCCTACCGGACTAAACCCGCCAGCACCTGTCCACGTAAAAGCCTGTGGGCCCTGCGGGTTCATCGGATCGAATACGGGAGAAAACCGTCCGGAGATCTGGCCGTTGTTGCTGATGGCGGTAGCGCGACTCTCGGTACCTCCAAAGAATCCGAGTCCGAACGGGCTAGAGCCGGGGTTACGGACTATCGCTTCTTTCGCGCCGCTGGCTGTCTCACTCCATCCGACTGAGACGCCGTCATAGTTTATATCTATCAGGCTCGAGGATGTACCGCCGGTTGTTCCTACGCTGAACAGGCCCGTACCCTCGGTCCAGATAAAGCCGTTGGTGGCTCCGGAGGGGAGCGTACCGGTGCCGGCTATCCAACCTCTGTTATTGATTGCGTTGGCCTGGTTGATCCCGAAACCACCAAGCGTTCCCAGATCGACTGCCACAAATCCTGCAGTTACCTCAAGAAAAGGCTCGGAAAAAAGTTCAACTCCGGCCGGGGTTTCCAACTCGTTCTGTACCAGCGCGATAGGATCAACCGGATCATCGCACGCGGTAACTGCGGCGACCACCAGAATCCCCAACATCCAGGGTTTTTCGTAAAGATTGGCGAACGTCATTTTATAAGATCTCTCTGTTCATTTACTAAAGAGCACAGTTGCTTTTGCTGTCTGAGCTTGAGAAAAGCAAGAACAGTGCCGGAGACGAAATAACACCTAAGAGATTATATCACAATGAGTTAACAAACAAGAAACCGCCGCGACCGGCGCAACAACGAAGCAAATTGCAACGAATTCCCGCGACATCGGCGCGGACGGATCGGGACGGAACCGGACGGACGTTGCGGACTGCCATGGTTTTCCCTCCGTCTGTCCGTCTGTCCGTCTGTCCGTCTGTCCGTCCACCCTACCCAAAAACCGCCTTTTTAATGAAGTCGTTGAATTTCTTGCCAGCGCGATAATGCTTGACTACGAATTTAGGTAAATCATTTCGCAACAACGCTTTCGAACCATACTCCGCGCGATAGTAGAACTGTTTCTTGAAGATCAGGGGGAAATCGACGGCCGCCTCTTTGAATTCCTTTGGAAGAACCTTGTTCTCCTCCCCGAGCAACTCGCCGAACAATTCCTTGAAAGCCTTAGCGTTCAAGATCCTTTTAACCTCGGCCGGATCATCCGCCATGGCTTCCCGAATCTTGTACAGGTTTTCCTTGTCCGGTTTGTAGGTCCCGCCCATGATCCAGATACCTTCACCGCTTAATTGGAGATAGAGCCCGGGATACTGAATATCCTTCCGCCCCTGCGGCGTGATAACGGCCGAGGCGTAAGGTTTGTATGGACGCTTATCTTTGGAGAAACGGGTGTCCCGGTAAATCCGAAAAATCGTAGACTTCACGTCCGGATTAATCTGGGGCTCGATCTTATGCACCCGCTCGATCACCTCGGTGACGAACTCCTCAAACGGGCTTTTGACAACGCTTTCGTACGTTTCCTTCCGAGCATTGAACCAATCCCGGTCGTTGTTCTTGGCCAGGCCTCGAAGAAATTTGCTGAACTCAGGAGTGAAGTAGCTCATTGGCATTCCCAAAATTAAAGTTGGCGGTCGGAGCGGTCGGAGCGGTCGGAGCGGTCGGAGCGGTCGGAGCGGTCGGAGCGGTCGGAGCGGTCGGAGCGGTCGGAGCGGTCGGAGCGGTCGGAGCGGTCGGAGCGGTCGGAGCGGTCGGAGCGGTCGGAG
>JAJCZX010000005.1 GCA_029262195.1 Gemmatimonadota bacterium
TGAGTTTACCGGCGACGAGGTATAGCATGGTGATTAGGTTTTCGGTCGTGCGATAGCCTCTGGCTTTGCGTTTGGTTGCGCTAAAGACACTGTTGAGTCCTTCCATGTAGGCATTGGTGACATGAGATTCCCAGTGAGCGAGTATCCCTTCAAGGTGCTTTTCGATCGTTTTGGCGAGTCGGCCCATGGGCTTGAGTAGGCCTCGCCATAATGTTTGCGCCTTTTTTTGGGCGCGCCGGCACCATGCTTGCAGACGCCGTTTGGCCCAACTGCGGTAGGGGCTTTGGTAGAGGTTTTGCAGTTGTAGTTTCATTTGATAGGCTTGGGCTGTTTGGAGCATTTCATGATCCAGCCGGTCCATGTGCTGTTGTTGCTGCTCGGTCAGGTTTTGCGGGTTTTTGCGCCATAGCCAACGGGTTTGCTTCAGTTGCCCGCTCGCTTCAGGGGTTCCCCGGCGCCGTTCGTTGCGGCAGACTTCGTCCACCGCTTCGTTGGCTTTGGCGATGAGGTGGAACTTGTCGAAGGTGATTTGGGCGTTGCGGCAGTTTTCGCGCACCCCTTTTTGGTAGGCTGGGCTCATGTCCATCGATACGTGCAAAAGCGCGTGAGGGTGGCCGTTGTGGCAGCCCAGTTCCTGGGCAAAGCGTTCCCACACGGTGTGGTCTTTGCCTTCGGTCGCATAGAGTACGCGGCGGGCCTTGAGGTCGGCAAAAACACTGGCGTAGCAATGCCCTTTGCGGATGCTCATTTCGTCTACGCCCACGCAGGTGACCTCGCTCATTTCCAAGTGCTCATGGGCCTCGCGCACGTAAGCCTTGAGCATCCGCCACAGGCGCTGGTCGCTCTCGCCCAATATGTCGGCAGCTTTTTTCACCGGCATCTCCCGGCACAGGGTCAGGGCAAAGGCTTCAAACTCCTTGCTCAAGTGTTTGCCTTTGCCTTCCCAAGGCGGGCGCACACGGTAGACATGCCCACAGTCCAGGCACTTGCCCCGGGGCAAAGCGCATTGCAGCACGCATTCGTGGTTGAACACATTGAGATGGCGCCATTGCCGCACCGGGGCATGGTCATAGCAGCGCACTTTACCCCCATCACGAGGGCATCTCTGCTCCTCCCAAAGCAAGGGCGTTTCTTTTATCTCAATGATGAAACGGCGTTGCTGCTCGTTGTGTGTGATGCCTTTTACCGCCCAGCTATCGCCGAGCGGTAATAACGTTCCGAATAGTTCTTCTGGATTCATCTTCCCAGTATAGCATACCTGACCAGTACCACCGAAAGTGTCGAGGAACCGATTTTTCATCAACCAACACCCATAATTCCAACCCCACGACCGGAATAATCACAAAATTCGATCCCTATCCGTGATAATCAGTGTAATCCGTGGTTAAAATATTCTTCCCTCTTACCATACAAAAATCTGCGTTTATCTGCGCAATCTGTGGTTAAAAATCCAACGAATGGACAGCACATGGAGGAGAGGAGGACCTTGTTTGTGTTGGCATGTCTACATGAAAAAAGTAGGGGCAGGTGCTCAAGGAGCAACCACCCCGAGAAGCTGGCTTCAAGGCCAAAAATAAACTATAAGTTGGCATGAATCGTGCTAATGGTGTGCCCGCTATTGATGTGTTTGCTATTCCAATATCGAATGGGGAACTATTATATTATCAAGATAATGTATTTCACCTTTTTTCTTGGTTAAATCATATAGTTGAAACTTAAAAGAAGGACCATCATTAATTGAGTAATACTCAATCAAGAACAATAATTTGTTGCTATGGTTCATTTTTACAAGAGGGACGCCTAAATTTGGGATTTCCAGACCCTCAATAAATTCCCCTCTATTATCATAAGAAAACGAAATAATTTTTTTACTTCCAACTTTTCCACATATGAGTTCATTTGATTCAGGAACCCAAAGTATTGGAAAGTATCCATCCAAAGATTTTATTAAATATTTTTCCCGATCTTTTAAATCAATTGTCCATGACCGGTTCCCACTATCTTGATACAAAATTAGTCTTTTATTAATCAAAAATATTTTTGATCCACTCGTAAAAGGTCCGTCATCAATGACTTCAGTTTTTATAATATTATTCTCCTTTGAAATCTTACTAGTAAATAAAGACATCCCCTGACCACTAGGAGAATCATTAAAGAAAAGTAATTCGTTGGCGTGTGGAATATAAAGAGGATACTCTCCCTTACCTATTTTCTGATATTTTCCATCAACAGTATCAATTAGATAAAGATAATTACTTGTATCTTCATACCGCATAAAGGAGCCAACGACTTTCCCTTTTTTAATCTCAGTAATTCCAGCTAAGGATGAAATTTTTGTTCCTTCAATAAAATTAAAAATATATGTTTCTTTTTTGTTCTTAAAATTATAAGAGATTAATCCATGATAACTAAGATATACAAGTTTTTCTGAACTAGAATAGACATTTGTCCGTATGGAGATAAGAACGATATATATAGATATTAACAGAAATTTCATAGTTTTATCTAAAGTTCAATGTAGCATGTATATCACCAGAATAAAGAAGTCTAGTTTGAACAGCAGAGCTAAAATGTTGGCAATTACATTTTGCGGCATTGTAATTTTTAGGATTATTGAAGGGATGGTTTAAAGAAACACTTCTCACGAAATCCATTCCACTTACTCCTCGTTTCAACACTACCGCTGTTCTGCTAAATCTATAATCACCATTTTTCAATGCGGTGTTCCAAATTGGATCTTTAGTATAACCTAGATCATTACCATGGAAACCTTTAGTGATTACCTTACCATCTGAAATTACAATTACCTCTTCGTGGAAACCTCCGAGGTCAACATTCTGTGCGGTATTTCCATCAATGACTGCCAACTCTTTAAGTATAAGATGATCAAGCGGTCTTCTACCTATTAACACGACATCTTGACCTAATATACCATATTTTTCTACAAGTTCATTCTCAGAATAAATTCCACCAATTGAATCTTTGAATCCTTGATCTGAAGGTTCTAAAATTCCCTCCGCGTTGAACAGGTGGACGAAGGCTCCGGTCATGGCTCCGTTGGCGAACTTTCCCCCTCCTAATTCGGCTACCGTGCCGCTGATGACAGCCGCTGCCACTGTTCGCCCTACCATACCTTCTTTTTCTCCGGGTATTCCAAAGGTTTTACGCGCATTTTTTCCCCACATCATGGTCCCGATGGATGAGGATGTAAAGGCCGAAAGAAATCCGCCTTTGAAATCACTGCCCGACAGCTCACTGATCCCGCCTTGAAAAACGCCATGCGCCGAAGCTCGGCCCAATTCTATCCACCAATTGGGATCCCCCGCGTTCATGGCCGCCTTGAACGCTCCATCGGTGCCATATAGATTGTTAAAAAAACCACCGATTTCACTGGCTCCCCAGGCCGCAGCAGCACTGATCGCCGCCGCGAAAAAGGCTTGTTTTAAGGACGCGCCCGCTATTAGTGCGCTGGCAAAAGTCGTAATAATTGAAACGGCAATTATTACCGACAATTCAGCGCCTGCAGCAGTCAAAGCAATGCCGATTATTATACCAACAAAGAACCCGCTGGGGTCGGTGAAGCTGATGGGGTTGTTGAGCACATAGCTGTAGCGGTTGTAGCTTTGCAGGTTGTCGGGCGATTGGACGAAGGGGTCCGCGCTGAGGAAACGGCCCAGCAGGGGATCGTAGATGCGTCCGTTCATATGCACCAGCTCGACCCC
>JAJCZX010000006.1 GCA_029262195.1 Gemmatimonadota bacterium
GCGTGACGGGCGGTGTGTACAAGGCCCGGGAACGTATTCACCGCGGCGTAGCTGATCCGCGATTACTAGCGATTCCGACTTCATGCAGTCGAGTTACAGACTGCAATCCGAACTTAGACCGGCTTTCTGCGATTAGCTTGCTCTCGCGAGTTTGCGACGCTCTGTACCGGCCATTGTAGCACGTGTGTAGCCCTGGACGTAAGGGCCATGATGACTTGACGTCATCCCCACCTTCCTCCGGTTTGACACCGGCAGTCCCCCCAGAGTCCCCGGCGTTATCCGCTGGCAACTGGGAGCAAGGGTTGCGCTCGTTGCGGGACTTAACCCAACATCTCACGACACGAGCTGACGACAGCCATGCAGCACCTGTGAATGTGCTCCGAAGAGGGGCCTACGTTTCTGCAGGCTTTCACATACATGTCAAGTCCAGGTAAGGTTCTTCGCGTTGCATCGAATTAAACCACATGCTCCACCGCTTGTGCGGGCCCCCGTCAATTCCTTTGAGTTTCAGCCTTGCGGCCGTACTCCCCAGGCGGGGTACTTACTGCGTTAGCGACGGCACCGAAGGGGTCGCTCCCCCCGACGCCTAGTACCCATCGTTTACGGCGTGGACTACCAGGGTATCTAATCCTGTTTGCTCCCCACGCTTTCGTACCTCAGCGTCAGCTACGGCCCAGCAAGTCGCCTTCGCCACCGATGTTCTTCCCGATATCTACGCATTCCACCGCTACACCGGGAATTCCACTTGCCCCTACCGTGCTCAAGTTATCCAGTATCACCTGCAGGTTCGAGGTTGAGCCCCGAAATTTCACAGGTGACTTAAATAACCGCCTACGTACTCTTTACGCCCAGTGATTCCGGACAACGCTCGCACCCTCCGTATTACCGCGGCTGCTGGCACGGAGTTAGCCGGTGCTTCCTCTGGAGGTACCGTCACTCCCGGACGGGTATTGACCGCCGGGCATTCGTCCCTCCTGACAGTGGTTTACAACCCTAGGGCTGTCATCCCACACACGGCGTCGCTGCGTCAGCCTTTCGGCCATTGCGCAATATTCCCCACTGCTGCCTCCCGTAGGAGTCTGGGCCGTATCTCAGTCCCAATGTGGCTGATCATCCTCTCAGACCAGCTACCCGTCGTAGCCTTGGTGAGCCGTTACCTCACCAACAAGCTGATAGGACGCGAGCCCCTCTTTCGGCGCGACCCGAAGGCCGCTTTCACAACCAACCATATGGTCAGTCGCATTACGCGGTATTACCCGGTCGTTGGACCGGCTATCCCCCACCGTAAGACAGGTTGCTCACGTGTTCCTCACCCGTTCGCCACTAGATCACCAAAGTGCAAGCACCTCGGCTCTCTCGTTCGACTTGCATGTGTTAAGCACGCCGCCAGCGTTCGTCCTGAGCCAGGATCAAACTCTCCAATGGAGTTTATAATTCTGAGCTCTTCCGAACGATCTGGTTTTTACCATGTCGTCAGAATCACTATTTTAAATTCGGAGTTTTTCCTCACGACGAACGTCCGAACGCTCGTCGCTAATAACGGAACCGCACTCCTGATGATTCCCATTCGATCGATTATCAAAGATCATGTCCCCGTCGAGAAAAAATCTCGTGGGGAGCATGCAATTGTACCTACCACTCCCGCATGTGTCAAGGGTTAGAAAGTCGCGAATTTAGGAGGAGAACCCCTGAGTTTTGATCCCGAGCCGGTCCTAACCAGCCACTATCGAGCCCGTGACGCCGATTCTTCCCCATAAAACCTGGGGATTCCTATCCAATCCCTGGCTGGGCTGACGCCCGAAAAAGTACCAAAAAATCCGATTTAAGCCCTTGTTTTACATTGACTTGACTCTAAGCGCCAGAGTTTCGGTAGTTAAATACTGGTGACAAATTTACATCTCGACACCAAAAACCATCCTGACTTACATCATAGATCGTCAAATAACGAGTTGCCGCAAACAGGAATGATCTACAATTTCGGTGGTTATTACTGCCCGATGTTAGAATAGCTGAGACCTATTTCCCGGGCACGCCTTAAGTGAATTCAGTTTGCAGCCGCCCGTTCTCCAGGAGACCATGAAAGTCACTATTGCAATTCCAGCCCGTCTGGAATCAACCAGACTACCGGAGAAACTTCTGATGGAAGTGTCGGGCAAGCCGGTGTTGCGACACGCCTGGGAAGCCACTCGGACCTGGACACGGGCAGACGACGTTGTGGTACTGACCGACTCACCCCGCATTCGGAACGAAGCAGTTTCCTGGGGGGCATCGGTCGTCGAAACCGCTTCTACCTTTCGCAACGGTACCGAGAGGATCGCGTCGGTTGCTGACGGTTTTGACAGCGATCTGGTAATCAATGTTCAGGGGGATCAAGTCGGAGTGACTCATGACCTCCTCGACCAACTGTTATCCACCTGGGGCGACCATTCCGAAAAGGTTGTGACACCGATTTTTAGAATTGACGATTTGTCAGACAACGCTAATTGTGACGTCGTCAAGGTACGCATTAACAACTCGGGCGAAGCCGTAGATTTTTCACGGCGACCACAAGCAGGACGTATGGAATCGGAAGAAGACGGCGGTGATCATCCGGGTTGGAGACACGTGGGAGTTTACGGTTACAGCCCTGCCCTCCTCCAGGCCTATTCCAACCTCCCCCCTTCAGAGAACGAAATGCGCGAACGGCTTGAGCAATTGCGATTCACCCACAACGGCTTCTCAATCCAGACCTTTGAGACACATCGGAAACCAATCTCAATTGATTCCATGGGCGATGTAGTGAGAACAAACCAACTGGCTGACCGAATTAGCAGACGTTTGTTAAGAAATCTTTAAGTTAAAGGATTACTCTTACCCTTCGCTAACATGCATGGCAGCTTGAACATTAGGTAAGCACCCGCTCAATCGTTTGGTTTCTTCACAACACGATTCACCTGATTATCCTGGGCCATGGTGACCCAACCTGAAACCTCCGAGCGCGGCCGGTTGCACCCTTCAACGCGCGGGCCGCAGCATTGCAGAGAGAAAGAAGTTGTGCACGATGGCGTATCGGGAAGCGACAAATTCCGAGAGCAACGTGGGCGAAACGATGCTTCGAGCAACTATGGACCTTTCCATCGGTATGGACAGTTCCGGAAATTTTCTCGCTGATGCCGTCGACCACAGCGCCGCGGGAATACCCCCCCTGATAAGTATTTACGACCGAGCCGTAGGTCCGACGGAACTCACGGATTGGGTTGATCTCGAAATACCGGCGACCTTTAGATATCGAAAAGCTCCGCACGTTCGTTGCCAGCTCAAAATAACAAACCAGGATGAAGTTTTTTCGAGGTACGGATGGTGAAGCACGGACCAGATGAATTCACCAAGTTGGTCCGAGACGTGACATCCCGCGCTGAATTGGAGAAGGGCCTGCGTAGATACGAGCACATCCTTTCGACCACAAAGGACATGATTGCCCTCGTTCGCAGCGATTTCACTTATGAGGTAACGAACGAAGCCTACGGGAGAGCGCTCGGACTAACTGCAGGAGAGATCACTGGACGTCTCATGACCGACGTTCTGGGGCTGGAAACTTTCACCAGGGTTGTCAAACCGCGTGCCGAGCGTTGTCTGGCTGGCGAGGCCATCACCTTCGAGGCCTGGTTCGACTACCCCGTCACCGGTCGACGTTTCATGTCCGTCGCGTACGACCCCTATCGAGACCCCTCGGGAAAGGTACAGGGGATAGTCGTTTTAGCGCGAGATATCACGACCAGAAAGGAAACCGAAGCTGCCCTTGAGGCCAGTGAGGAACAATTCAGGTCTTTGGTTCAACACCTGAGGGTGGTTCCCTGGAGATTCGACCTGACGGAAAACAGGTTCACGTTCGTGGGCGACCAAAGTGAGGAAATCTTTGGTTACCCCTCGAGTTCGTGGACCGACATGGATTCATGGTCGCAGCGAATTTTTGCCGAAGACCGAAACTCGGCCATAAATTTTTGCATGGCCAGCTCCGAACGCGGAGAAGACCATGAATTCGAATACCGCGCCGTTACCTCGACGGGAGACATCATCTGGGTTCATGACATCGTGCGTGTGACAAGCGATGAGTCCGGCGTCCCGCGCGAGTTAATCGGGCTAATGCTGGACATTACCAGGCGCAAGGGAATGGAGGAATCACTCCGTATCAGTGAGGAACGTTATCAGCAACTCTCTGGAATGACCTCCGATTTCGTTTTCCGCACCACTTTTGTCGGCCAATCCGAGACGGAGCTGGAATGGATTTCTGACGGTTTCACAAGGCTAACCGGTTATAGCCTGGATGAAGTCAGAACCCATAAGCAATTGACAGCTTTCGTGCACCCGGAGGACATCGAAGCCTTCGAGGGTAACAACCGCAGACTGGTCGGCGGAAAAACTGTCGATTTTCAATATCGGATTATTACTAAGACCGGAGACACAAGGTGGGTCAGATTATACGGTCGCCCGGAGTGGGACGAAACGGGGACTAAAGTAGTCGCGGCGCTGGGCGCCGTTAGAGACGTTACCAAACGTAAGGAAGCCGAAGAAGGGCTCCACGTTTTGGGCACCGCTATCGAACAGGGCCCGGCCACCGTAGTGATCACAGACGCTGACGGAATCATTCAATACGTCAACCAGAGGTTCTGCGATGTCACAGGCTATAGCTCTTCGGAAGTTATCGGGCGCAAACCAAGCTTGCTAAAAGGTGGTAACACCCCTCCCGAAGTTTACTCCGACCTCTGGGAAACGGTTCTTTCTGGCTCGAGCTGGCACGGAGAATTTCAGAACAAAAAGAAGAGCGGTGAGTTGTACTGGGAAAGCGGGTCGGTATCGTCGGTGGTCAACGAACGGGGCGAGATCACCCATCTTCTTTCGGTCCGAGAAGAAACCACCGAGCGCAAATTATTGGAATTGGCGAAGACAGAATTAGAACAACAGGTCCGGCGGTCTCAGAAGCTCGAAACAATCGGTACTTTGGCCGCCGGGATCGCTCACGATTTCAACAACATTTTAACACCGATTCTCGGGTACACCGAATTGGCAATCGGCGAAGCCAACCCTGAAAGCAAACTCCGGGAAGATCTCTCCAAAGTTATGGAAGCTGCTGGACGGGCCAGAGATTTGGTTGATCGAATTCTCCTCTTTAGCAGGCAGACTGAACAAGAGCGCAAGTCGGTGGATATTCCAAGCCTGGCAAAAGAAGCTCTTTCGCTGGTTCGGGCGTCCATCCCATCAACGATTACGATCAAGGACTATATTGACGCGGACTGCGCGCGAGTTCTGGCCGACGGAACCCAGATTCATGAGGTTCTGGTGAACCTGTGTACCAACGCCTCCCAGGCAATGAAGGGACCTAAAGGGGTCCTGACAATCATAGTTGAGCAGGTGACGGTTGAAAGGTCTCTGACAGAGTCTAATCCATCGCTTAGAGAAGGCGATTACGTTAGCATAGCCGTTGAGGACACCGGGGTCGGCATGACGCCAGCAATAAAGGAGCGTATCTTCGAGCCGTTTTTCACCACCAGACGTTCTGAAAACGGAACGGGGATGGGACTGGCGGTGGTTCACGGCATAGTCCGAAACCACGACGGCGACATAACGGTAAAGAGTGAACCTGGGATGGGATCGACTTTTACGGTTTACCTGCCGGTTTCAGACGAGATTTTGGAAACTGGAGAAGCCATCAAACCGAGAAAGACCCCGGGCGCCGGAGAATCCATTCTAATCGTTGATGATGACCCGACCGTGGCAGATGTCGTAGCAAAAATGGTCCGGAAACTGGGATATAATGCTTTCCCAACCGCGAACGCCAGGGACGCGTTGTCGGAGTTAAAAACCAACCCATACCAACACGACCTCGTCATATCGGACTTAACCATGCCGGATCTAACAGGGGCCGAGCTTGCTGAGCAGGTTAATCAATTTGCCCTTCATATTCCGGTGTTGATAATGACCGGTTATGGCGAGAGTTTGGATCGGCATGCGCACTCGATCAAGAAGGTGATCGCCAAACCTGTGACGTTGAGTGCGCTGTCCGCGGCCATTCGAGAAGTATTGGCAAACAACGATTAAGCGCCATCCCACCCACTGTGCCGTAGCCCCCCTTTCGATTACAATTCAGCGTTTATCCAAACGTGTCGACCACACCTCTATAATATGACGACCCAAAAACAACGCGAGACCGTAGAAACGGTAGTAATCAGGTTTGCTGGTGACTCCGGAGACGGAATGCAGCTAACTGGAAACCAATTCACTGTTTCCACTGCTCTTTCCGGCAACGACCTCGCAACGTTTCCAGATTATCCTGCAGAAATACGTGCGCCCGTCGGAACAACTTTCGGAGTCTCCTCTTTCCAGATCCACTTCGGATCTCACGACATCCTGACGCCCGGGGACAGCGTCGATGTACTGGTCGCGATGAACCCGGCTGCCCTTAAAGTGAACCTGGACACGCTCAAGGTCGGGGGTCTTATCGTAGCTGACGCCGATTCCTTCACCGATCGGAACCTCTCGAAGGCCGGTTACGACTCCAACCCCCTCGTGGACGGTACAGTAGCCCCTTATCAGCTACTCGAATTGGAGGTTTCGCGCTTCACCCTGGAAGCAGTGGCTGAACTGAAACTTTCTAAGAAGGACGGACTTCGCTGTAAAAATTTCTGGACGCTGGGCCTGTTGATGTGGATGTTCGATCGGCCGCGAGACCCGGTGCACGAATGGATTAACAAGAAGTTCGCCAAACGCGAAGACCTTGCTCGGGCAAACACTGCTGCGCTCAACGCAGGACACATCTATGGCGAAACGGCCGAGCTCTCTGGAGTTACGGGTTATTCGGTTGCACCGGCGGAAGTTGCTCCCGGCACCTATAAAACCATTACCGGCACCGAAGGGCTGGCCCAGGGTCTTGTGGTCGGAGCCAGGGCAGCTGAAACCGAGGTTGTCTTCGCCTCATATCCGATTACTCCGGCCTCCCCCGTACTGCATTACCTTGCCGACCTGAAAGAATACGGAGTGATGACATTTCAGGCCGAAGACGAAATCGCCGCTGCCTGCGTCGCGATCGGGGCGTCTTTCGCCGGTAAGCTGGGGATCACTTCAAGTTCAGGTCCGGGCATTGCTCTCAAAGGCGAAGCCATCGGTCTGGCCGTGAGCACGGAACTTCCGATGATAATCATCAACGCTCAGAGGGCCGGCCCGTCCACTGGAATGCCTACCAAGGCCGAACAGGCAGATCTTTTGCAGGCTCTCCACGGGCGTAACGGGGAGTCACCGATAGCCGTTTTGGCAGCGGCAACTCCTTCGGATAGTTTCGAGGTGGCCATTGAAGCGGTTCGGATCGCCACGCATTACATGACTCCCGTGATGCTCATGACCGACTCCTACCTGGTAAACGCCGCAGAACCATGGCTGCTCCCTAACGCCGATGATCTTCCGTCGTTCCCCGCTCCCAAAGCCACTGAGACAGAAGGGTTTCACCCTTTCAAGCGAGACGAACGCGGTGTTCGCCCATGGGCTGTACCCGGGACACCCGGACTGGAGCACCGGATAGGCGGGTTGGAAAAAGGATTCGATTCCGGCAACATCTCCTACGACCCGACCAACCACCAGCAAATGACGGATGCTCGGGCGGCAAAGATCGAAGCAATCGCCGACGACATTCCCAAACAAACAGTGGATTCGGGACCGCAAACCGGGAAACTGGTCGTAGTCGGCTGGGGCTCCACTCATGGATCGATCAAAACCGCCGTAGCCAGGGCTCAGGAAGAGGGGCTCGAAGTATCTCACGTCCACATCCGCTACCTCTCCCCCTTGCCGAGAAACCTCGAAGCGGTGCTCAAAGGGTTCGACAAGGTGCTGGTGTCCGAGATGAACTCGGGACAACTACTCTCCATGCTCCGCGCCCGGTATTTAATACCCGCCGTCGGCCACAACCGGGTCACCGGGCAGCTCATCAGAGTCGATGATCTGGTTAACCAAATTCGGAACGTGTTGGAGGAGACAAAATGACCGGTTCCACTGTCGAACTGAAAGCCAAAGATTTCGCCTCTGACCAGGAGGTCCGTTGGTGCCCCGGTTGCGGCGACTATGCAATCCTCAAAGCGGTGCAGCGAACTCTTCCTGGCCTTGGCGTGCCCAAGGAAAACTTTGTCTTCGTTTCAGGCATCGGTTGTTCCTCCCGATTCCCCTACTACATGTCAACCTATGGATTCCACACGATCCACGGCAGAGGTCCGGCAATCGCAACGGGTGTGAAGGTTGCAAACCCCGAACTGGACGTGTGGTTGATCACCGGTGACGGAGATGCCCTCAGTATTGGCGGCAACCACCTCATTCATCTGTTACGCAGGAACGTTAACCTGCAGGTACTGCTCTTCAACAACGAAATCTACGGATTAACCAAAGGCCAATATTCGCCTACTTCGAAACGTGGCACACGCTCTCCAACCAGTCCGCGAGGGTCGGTCGAGCATCCGCTTTCTGCCGGTTGGTTGGCGATGGGAGCCGGAGCACATTTCGTGGCGCGCAGCATCGACACCGCGAAAGAACTCACTACCGTGTTAACTCGCGCCCATGAACACAAGGGCACCTCCCTGGTGGAGATCCTACAGAATTGCATCGTGTTTAACGACGGCGTCTTCGAGGCGGTGACTGACCGGGCCACAGCAGCCGACAGACAGATCCATGTTGAGCACGGCAAGCCGCTGGTATTCGGTAAAGAAAAAAATCTCGGTTTGAAACTTAAGGCGGGATCGCTCACCGTTGAGGTTGTGACGATTGGCGGGAACGGCATTACAACAGATGACATCATGGTGCACAACGAAAAAGACAAAGTGCTTGCTGCCCTTCTGCTTGGCATGGAAGCTCCCGAATTCCCTGTGGCTCTGGGCGTCATTTATTGCGACCCCGCACCAACCTATGAGCAGATGCTTTACGAACAGGTGCGTGAAGAAAGCCCGACCCTCGACTCTCTGCTTAACCGCGGACAGACATGGGAAGTGGTTTGAGAGAATGCAAAGTGCAGAGTGCAAAGTGAGCGTACAGAACGCGCAATGAGAACCGTAAAATTGGAGATGAGTGCCCGGAATAGACCTGTGCCGACACTCGATAGAGGTGGTTTGCGATAATGTCGACAGGTAAAACCAATCCGCTGCTCGACCTGAGTTTTGAGATATCGTTTGACCGGATCAAAGCTGAACACGTTGAACCAGCGATTGAGAAACTCATAGAAGAAGCTCAGAGCGAAGTCGATGCCATTGCTAATTCAGGTTCACCCCGGACATATGACAACACTCTGGGCGCCCTTGAAAAAGCTACTGAGCGGTTAGATTTTGCGGCATCGGTCGTGGGCCACATTGAATCCGTTGCCACCTACAATGAATACCGAAAGGCGTACCAGGCAATCCAACCCACTTTGAGTCGGTTCTCTACTCAAGTCACACTCAACGAGAGGCTGTGGAAGGCATTGCGCGAGTTTGCGGCAACCGATGAAGCACAGGGCCTCGACCCGCTACGGGCCAGGCATCTTCAACAGACGATTGATGAATTCAAACGCCACGGCGCCGACCTGGACGCGGCAGGCAAAAAACGAATCGAAGCAATCAATTCGGAACTTGCCGAGATAACCACTCTGTTTTCCCAAAACCTGCTTGACTCCACAAATGTTTTTGAGTTGATCGTCGAAGACAAAACTCGTCTTTCAGGCCTGCCGGATTCAGCACTGGAGGGCGCACGCCAAAGCGCTATTTCAAAAGGAATGGACGGTTGGAGGTTCACACTTCAGGCACCGAGTGTTATCCCGATCCTCACCTACCTGGATGACAGGGAGATCCGACAAACCGTCTGGGACGCCTACAACAATAGAGCGACCGTGGCGCCACATGACAACCGCGACATAATTAACTCAATATTGCGACTCCGATCCGAGAAATCGAAATTGCTGGGGTACGAAGACTTCTCAGATCTTGTCCTGGAAAACCGCATGGCGAAAAATGGCAATACCGCCTGGCAATTCGTGACGGATCTAAAAACCAGAACAGAGACCGCCTTCAACGAAGAGAATGCAACGCTTCGTGATTTCGTTGCGACCAGGGACGGCGAAGTCGCCGAGGATCTAAGACCATGGGATGTCGGCTACTTCGCAGAGAAACAACGCGCAGCTCGCTACGATTTCGACGAAGAAGAATTGCGTCCCTATTTCCCCGCCGATGCTGTACTGGGAGGGGTGTTCGAGACCGTGTCCAGATTGTACGGTGTGTCCGTAGAACCTGTAAACATGCCGGTGTGGGACCCTGCTGTAATGACGTTCAAACTCCTGGATGAAGATGGTGCCCACCTCGCTTCTTTCTACGTAGACCTTTATCCACGCGAGAATAAGAGGGGGGGCGCATGGATGAACGATTTCATAACCGGAGCAGAAGGCGAGCCTCACCTCGGCCTTATTTGTGGGAATTTCACTCCACCGATTGACGGCAAACCAGCACTACTGACCCACCGGGAAGTTGAAACGCTTTTCCATGAATTCGGGCACCTGATGCATCACTGCCTCACCACCGTTCCGATCAAGAGTATGGCAGGGACTAGTGTGGCGTGGGACTTCGTGGAGCTACCCTCCCAAATCATGGAGAACTGGTGCTGGGAACGCGACTCGTTGGATGCTTTCGCAAGACATTATGAGACAGGTGAGGTAATTCCGGACGACCTTTTTGAAAAGATGGTCAGAGCCCGCACCTACAGAGCAGCCAACCACCAGATGAGGCAACTGGCTTTCGCCGCCCTTGACCTTTCCCTCCACAGGGACCTGGATCTGGATGGTGGAGACGACGTTATGGGATTTTCCCGAGACATCCTCAGCGAGTTCAGTTCCACCCAACTACCGGAACGCTACGGTTTTCTCGCGGGCTTCGGTCATCTCTTTTCCAGTTCGGTTGGGTACGCGGCTGGTTACTACTCCTACAAGTGGGCCGAAGTACTGGATGCAGATGCGTTCACTCGCTTCAACCGAGCCGGGATTCACGATCGCGAAACAGGTAACGCTTTCCGGCGCACAATCCTCGAAAAGGGAGATAGCGCGGATCCGATGTCTCTCTACATGGATTTCATGGGCAGGAAGCCTGAGCAAACAGCGTTGATGGAAAGGTTGGGGTTAGCGTAAATGAAAGGGGTTAAAATAGCAGTGATTGTGGGTACCACACGTCCAGGAAACATGACGCGTACCGTAGCAAATATTGCTGTAGCTGAGATCGAAAGAAACGGCGCTACGGTTAGTATCGTTGATGCCGCCACGGTAACTCTCCCCCTCCCCGGCAGCCCAGGCGACGAAACCACTGAAAATATGAAGGCCACCATTGAGTCCGCTGACGGAATTTTGTTTTCGACACCGGAGTACCACGGGACATTTTCTGCTGCGGCCAAACTCGTAATCGAAAACCTCGGCTTCCCGTCGAGCCTGAAGGGAAAACCGATGGCTTTGCTGGGCGTAGCTGCAGGACGAATCGGTGCGGTAAAATCCATCGAGCATTTGCGGGGCGTGTGCTCGCATGTGGGCGCAATGGTCCTGCCGGGCCCGACCTCGGTGGCAAATGTTGACAAGGCCTTTGACGAAGCCGGGAACTGTATCGACGCCGAGGTTGAGAAACAGGTTAAGGGGCTGGCTAACAGCCTCCTCGACTACCTGCGGCTCAACGTATGTCCCCGGATTGCATTAGAAGACCTCACCCGACGGAATCAGGAACCGGGATAAAGCACCACCTTTGTGATACGCCCACCCGGACCGACTGCCCATCCGGCCCCCGGGCCGGCAAAACCCACGGCCCAGTAACTAACAGTGTCCAGACTGCTCCAGGTGTTTCCCAGATCAATCGTATAGTCCATCCCATTGGGCCCCACAACAACTACGGCCGGGAACCCGGTGCCCGGTACATGAGCCGACCCATAAACGCCACCCAACAACTCGGGGTGGTTGGTCAGTCTCCAGGTCCGTCCACCGTCAGACGTAATGGCGGCGTTATCGGTGTATGCGCTCGTGATGGCCAGATCGCCTCCAAACGCCATTCCGTTGTCATTATCCCAGAAGGTGATCGTTGCGATGCCTGCGGCGGGCGCGTTGCTCACAATAGGAGTCTCGACAACATCCCACGACTCTCCCTTGTTTTCAGTCCGCAAGATTCTGGCAGTCCTTACCCCGGTGCCTACCCAACCGACTGAATTGTCGCCGGCTATCATACAGGTACCACTCGCGGCAAACCCTCCCTCGTACCCGTCCTCCTCTGACCCGCGCGCTGGCGGTAGCCCGTCCTGGGAAACGGGGTGCCAGGTTTCGCCGTCGGTCGTCCGTATTAACCTGAGCTGACCGTCAATCGCGTCACCGTACGTTACGGCTGTATTTTCATCCCAAAAATCAAGGCAATCGTAGAAACCTCGAGGTTCCGGATTGGTCCACTGCAGATCCCAGGAGTTACCTCCGTCGCTGGTTTTGTATATCCGCGACATGTCCCCCGGGCCGGCTCCCATCAAATAGGCAACGGTGGAACTAAAGGCGTGAACATCTCTAAACTGCAGTGTGTCGGCACCCGGGACTTGAGCCGAACGCCAGGTATCGCCGCCATCGGTAGTCACCGCATACGTACCCTGATGCCCGCTCACCCAGACAACGTTCTCGTCTACGACGCTTACGGCCTGAAGCAAACTTGTAGTACCGGATGTTTGAGACGTCATTGAGGGTTGCGGCGGACCCAGAGGCGCTGGTGTTGCATTCTGGCAGGCCACGGCAACGACGAGGAGAGACGGAGCGAAACGCATTCGGAAGCACCTTGTCTTTTGGATGAAGCGAAAACACTACCCCAAACCTGGTAGAAAAGAAAGACCGATTCACCAGTCCATTCAGTGATGCCCCCTGTCGCAGTGCCACTACTCTGTTACCTTAATTCCGGACCGTCAACCACTCCCTGACCAACCAAAGTGAGATAATCGATGCCCTGGTACAAAAAGTTGCACTGGCAGATAATACTCGGACTCGTCCTCGGACTGATTTATGGAGTCATTGCCGCTTCTCAGGGTTGGGTGAAATTCACGTCAGATTGGATCACCCCGTTCGGTACCATCTTCATCAACGCTCTCAAGCTCATCGGCGTACCTCTGGTGTTGGGCTCTCTCGTAACGGGAGTCGCGTCTCTGAGCGACATCAAGAAATTATCTCGTATCGGCGGACGGACCATCCTCATTTACGTTTCCACGACGATTGTGGCGGTTACGATCGGCCTCGTAATTGTAAATGTCGTACGGCCCGGAGATCGAGTTCCCGAGCAAATGCGGCTTGAGTTGCAGGAAACCTACTCGGCAGATGTTGAACGACGCGAAGCTGCCGCAACCGAAACGCGCGACCGTGGCCCTTTGGCCATGTTCGTGGACATGGTGCCCGACAATTTCTTCTCGTCGGCCTCCAATAACCGGAACATGCTGCAGGTCGTGATTATTTCCATCGTCCTGGGTATCGGTTTGATCCAACTTCCCCAGGAAAAGGCCAAGCCCCTCGTCGACGTCTTCGATAGCCTCAGTCATGTTGTTATTCGCCTGGTCGACCTCATCATGAAAATGGCGCCGATCGGAGTTTTCGCACTAATCGGTGGTACGATCACCTCCGTAACGGGCGACGATCCCTCCCAAATACTGCAACTACTCGGCGCTCTCGGCTTCTACATGATGACCGTGGTCGGAGGTATGATCCTGCATATCATCTTCACCTACGGTTTCCTTTTGAAAACCATGACACCGCTAAGTTTCAAAACCTTCTACCAGGGAATTGCGCCGGCCCAGTTGGTTGCATTCTCAACCAGTTCCAGCGGTGCCACATTGCCCGTGACAATGGAGCGTGTAGAAGAAAAGCTCGGCGCATCAGAAGAGGTCTCATCGTTCGTGTTGCCTCTTGGAGCCACGATTAACATGGACGGGACCGCTCTTTACCAGGCGGTAGCGGCCGTATTCATCGCTCAAAGCCTTGGAATGGGACTCAGCATTGGTGCACAACTGACTATCGTCCTCACGGCAGTTATGGCGTCAATTGGCACGCCGGCCGTCCCCGGTGCGGGAATCATTATGCTCGTGATCATCCTCGAGTCGGTCGGAGTTCCCAGCGCAGGAATAGCTTTGATACTCGGCGTCGATCGAATCCTGGATATGCTCCGTACCGTCACCAATATCACCGGTGATGCCACGGTCGCGTGTGTCGTTGCACACGCCGAAGGAGAGCTGCGGGCTCCAGATTTGAGCGAAGAGAACGATCGGATGGTTTCACACCGGTAGTTTTTTTCCGACCCGGGAAATCAGCGACCAAGGAACCGGTCCCGAAACGGCAGGGGTGGTGAATTATTTGATTCCCCACCCCTTTTGGTTCAACTAATGGACGGTCAATCCCAAACGAACATCAAACACACTTTGCGTATAGTCCCGCGCCATCGTTACATCGCGCCGATCCTTTAGCCGACCCACCGAACCAAACCAGAAGTTGGCCTCGCTCGTCACTGAAATGTTGTCAAAAATCCGTAGGTCGTAACCAATGCCACTGGCGACGGCCCAACCGTCGCCGCGCAGCCCGTCCTCAGACTGGAATCGAGTGTGGCCCATTCCGCCTTTGATAAATAACCCCTGGTCGGCCCACGGGTACACATAAAGACTAACGAGATCCGCATCCCTGCTCTGCTCAACTCCCGCCTCGGAGCTAACCCAATCGCCGAACTCAGCTCCGAGCAAGACGTGCCGGTTCAGCGTGCCACCCAACCTTATGTACCCCGTTTGATCGGTTCCGGTGAGGTCAGCAACCCGACAACCGCTGCAAGTCGATGCCACCGACCCGAAACCGCTACCCAAACTGAACCAAAAACCAGACCGATTTTGTGATCGTTGAGCATTGAGGTCGGTCGCTGCCAGCCCCGCAGCGAAAAACACCAAACTCGATCGCACGACCACCGCAGACGTTTTCATCGTTTTTCCCCTGACTTTCATCGTGAATTAGCACAATCGGAAATCAGCATATTGGAAGGGCCGTGCCACAATTTCTTGAAACACTTAAGTTGTTGTATTACAGGAATTTGCCAATCGGCAAGCGCTATTTTGCAGAGGCTGATTGACCGGTTGGGAATCGCCCTGTCCACATGTTAGGACGCCGCTCCTGTGCAGCTGGGTTCTGTTACTCCCCCGCTGTCCTATGAAATCTCGGGTGAAACGTGCTCTTTTTATCCATTGTTCTCGTACAGGTAGATCAGATCGTCTATCTCGTCGATCCCTGTTACATCAAGGTCTCCGTCGCCATCGCGATCATAAATGATCGCGCAAGACCCCGCTCCGGTAGCCTCGAACGTGTACCGTAGCGAGAATTCCCCACCACCGAGGTTTTCATGCACGGAAAAGGATTTACCCTCGAAATCGCTGGTCACCACGTCCAGGTCCCCATCGCCGTCTATATCACCGACATCGACGGAAAGGGCTCCGTCGCCGGTGGAATAAGTGGTTGCTGGCTGCAGATTGCCGTTACCGTCGCCCAAAATCACCGAAAACGTTCCCTGCCGCCTGTTCGAGGTTACTACGTCGACGTGGCCGTCCCCATTCATGTCTCCCGGCACGATGGTCCAGGCGTTGCCCCCTGCCGAAATTTTTTGCTGCAGAGTTAATCCCCCGTTGCCATCTCCGAGAAAAAGGACAACATCGCCACTTCCGACTGCCCCAACAAAGAAATCAGTAATCCCGTCTCCGTTGGCATCTGCAGCGGCGCAGGTTTTACCTCCACGGGCGGTGGTCTCAATGCTTCCAGAGACCGAGAAATTGCCCGAACCATCGTTGATGAGCAGAGAGACGTCGCCTGAACCAGTCGCCCCTCGCCAGTTGGCGGTAGCGACATCAGGGTCGCCGTCCCCGTCCAAGTCCAACACGCAGGCTCCGGTGGGACTCCTGCCAGTTACCGTGTTAGAGGAGTGTTGGAAACTCCCACCCCCCAGGCCAATAAAAAGCGACACCAGGTTGTTGCCGCCGTTGCCGACAACCAGGTCGGTAATACCGTCTCCGTTGAAATCGCCCCCTTCGTTGGTGGAAGGGACTGAACCCGACGGGATCGGGTGGATAGAAAACTCTCCGTAATCTCCAGACCCATCGTTCATAAAGACCCGGACATCGTTGGCAATTTCATTGGGTATCATGAGATCAGAAAACCCGTCCCCATCAAGATCTCCGGCGTATGCCCCGTAGGATTGGACCAGACCTTCTCCGGGGCGCCTCACTTCGCGTCGCCCTATTTCGCTCAAATCCAGGCTTGTTCGGCGGGTGGCCGCCCAAAAATTCCAAGAATACCGGGATTGCACCTGACCTTGGCCTGCGGTACTCACTTCGCCACTCAACGAAGCGGAGACCCACTCTCCAGCCAAGAACGCTCGATCCGGGATGAAGGTCAGCACCCGATTGCCTTCAGACAGTTCTGTTTCCCCCCGAATGACGCCCGACCAACGACCGAAAACAGAGACAGATGCCGAAGTGACAGAAGATGGGTTGATTGGATCTGAAAACCGGATCACAATACGGGAATCCCTGGGAGCGCCGATTCTTTGAGGGGCCGGACTTACCGATTGAAGGCTTGGGGCATCAGGGTTGACTGCTTCGGAGGAGCCGCACGACAAGGCGGCAATTAACAGGACCAGAGATCTGTTTGACATCGGTTTCGGGTCGTTTCGGGTTAAAGTGAATGACGGGCCGAAGTAGTGGTGGTTGTACATATCCGTTGATATTCAGTTCCGGAGAGGATTCGTTGGAGTGCGCGAGGAGGGCGGAGAAGCAATACGTATGGGAGATATATTCATCTCGAATATACTTTATGTGATAGCACTTAAATCACTACTTGTCAATTAGTTACGCGACTTTCCACAAAAAGCACCAGCAACGCCTTCACTATGTTTACCCGAACTATCGGACGCCGCTTTCGCGGCCTCCCGGATGATGTGGTTGAAACCCTGTCTCATTCGGTCCGTAGGTCTCCCCATGTCCCAAGACAAACAATTCCAAGCCTTTTCGCTATTTGCTATCACGACGTTGTTGATCATCGCGACGCTGCTTTGAGGCCCACCGCAACATAAGCCCTCAATGGCTCCGCACTCTGCGCTCCATTTTTGGCTCGATTGCCTCCTCCCACCAAACTCCTCCCTTTTCCCGTCTTCTCTCAAGACTTTCTCGATTCGAACAAAAACGGGATTCACGCCATCAAATATCCAGAACAGAGCGGGAAGCAATACTAGCAGGGAGTTGACTTGTGCCGTTACCGCTGGAGATTCCACAGCGAAAGCAGACTTTTGATGGACAAAAACCTTCGCTGGTGGAGATGAGAAACACAACCGAAACGCAACCAGGGCTTGATGAGAGTGAACTTATTCGAAAAGCCCAAAAGGGAAACTCGGAGGCATTTGAATGGCTTTACCAGCGGCACGTAAGACGGATTTACGCGCTTTGTCTCAGAATGGTCAGCGACCCGTCTCGAGCGGAGGATTTGACTCAAGACGTTTTCGTCCGGCTATGGAAGCAACTGGGATCATTTCGCCACGAGAGCGCCTTTACGACGTGGATGCATCGGTTGGCGGTCAATGTCGTGGTAAGCGACATAAGATCGACCAAGCGGCGAGACAGCCGGGTGGTTCACACCGATACGCTGGAGGATTTCGAGCGCGAGGTAAAAGAAGCCATGCCGGAGACGAGGATGGATCTCGAAAAGGCGATAGCGGCTCTGCCTGCCGGAGCCAAGGAGATGCTCGTCCTTCACGATATCGAGGGTTATCGATACAGGGAGATCGCCGAAATGTTGGAAGTCGCGGAAGGCACAGTAAAATCGCAGATCAGCAGAGCGCGAAGGCTCCTGAGAGAGGTTCTGAATTAAAATGACGGATCATACAGAGAAAACTACCGGTTGTGAGGTCGCCGACGATCTTTTGTCGGCATATCTCGACGACGAATTGGACGCGACAGAAACGAAGTTCGTCCAGGACCATGTGGTAGACTGTGAGATTTGCCCCAGGGTTCTCGACGATATGGAATCGACAATGAATACCCTGGCCACTCTTCCGAAAGAGGCCATCCCCGAACACGATCTCTGGGATGACATAGTCGCCCGGTACGATGGGAGTGACATAGTCAGCCTTGATACTGAAAGAGAGAAACGCGGCTGGTTTGGGATGACCAAGGGTCAATTGATAGCTGCTGGAATCGGTATCTTGATGCTTCCGGGAGTCTTTGCCGGGGGATTGATGGTAGGGATGGCGTCAGATAAGGATCGATCCGACCGAAACGGAATCGTTAGGGTAGTTGACAGACCGACGGCTCCCCGTGCGGCTCCTGCGCCTCGACCAAGTTCGGCTCCGGTAGTGGTTATCCCCAGCGAACCGACTCCTCCGGACATCGGGGGAATCGTGTCGGGGAACCGCGTTCGGGGGCGGAATAGCTCTGCGAGGTCTGCGGTTGAAGCGGGCCTAATCCGCGCTCTCCGGGACCCCAGCGCTGAAGTCAGCCGTCAGGCTGCCATGTCGCTTGCCGAAATGGACGACCTTAGCGACGCCGGAGTTGCAGCTCTAGTAGATGCTTTGCACTCCAACACCAATGGTGAGACCAGACGTTGGGCAGCATACGCACTCGGCGAAATCGGCTCAGATGAAGCCGTCCCAGCGCTTTCTCAAACTCTGATAACGGACAATTACGCTCCAGCCCGTCGTTGGGCAGCGTACGCCCTTGCGGAGATTAACGAGGAGTCAGCTCTACCAGCATTAATTCATGGGCTGGAGGATTCCAATGCGGAAGTACGGAGGTGGTCGGCATATGGACTGGGCGAGATAGCCGATCCGGCAGCGGCAGCGGCTCTTACCAACGCACTTGACGATTCGAATTCTGAGGTCCGCCGGTGGGCGGCCTGGGCACTGTCTGAAATCGCGGATGATCTTTAGACCACGAATATTTACGTTTTTCGGCCCCGGAAGCAGTCATGTTTTCGGGGCCTTTTTGCAGGCCAATGCCGGAAAGTGCGGGAACCTAAAGTGCGGCACAGTGTGATAGAACCAAATGGATAGACCAATCGTCAGAATTCCTGGTTTTGTGCGACCTCTAGTCCTTCTGGGATTGGTCTCATTTTCCACCCCCGCTCCAGCCTCCGCAACACAGGTAGAGACCATAACTTCGGAAGATATAGTCCGCCGGATCGGTATCCTCGCACACGACTCCATGGGCGGACGCAATACACCGAGCCCGGGCCTGGAAATGGCGGCCAGCTACGTAACGAATGCCTTCCGGGCGATGGGGGTTGAGCCAGCGGGAACAGTTGGGTTCGAGCAGCGTTATGACATACGCGTCACCCGCCCCGATCCCAATAACACCAATGTCACATACGGTCTCAATGCGAACTGGGAGTACGGAAGAGATTTCGTCATGCTCCGACGGAGTTTTTCCGAGGTGCCAGCGACGGGAACTGCCGTTGTTCTTTGGGGCCCACCCCGCCAGGCTGCTGAATTGGAACGCCTATCGCTTGCCGGGAAAACCATCATCGTTTTCGAGGAAGAAACGGCCAGAGGAATCGACCGATTCAACCCGGCAGCCATTGTTATCGCGGCTCCGCTTGTAGATATCATCTGGACGCGCACAATCAATTCTTCAGTCGGATCTTTGATAGACCCTGCCGACGCTCCGCGAACAACGCGACCGCCACGGGTGCTGGTCAGGAGAACATTGGTTGATTCGATGCTGGCAGCACACGGTGTGACCCGATCGGCCTTCTCAGGAAAAGAATCGGGGCACGTTGATATAGTCCAACTTCGATTGACCATATCGCATCCGATGGATCGAGTTTCCGCACCGAACATCGTGGGTGTAGTTCGGGGTAGCCACCCCACGCTTCGCAATGAATTCGTCGTTGTTAGTGCCCATATGGATCATATAGGCACGGCTGGCGACCCCTTCGCCGATTGCAACCGAAGTCGGGACGATCCGGTTTGTAACGGTGCCGATGACGATGCATCAGGCGTGTCGGCAATGCTAGAAATCGCTGAGGCTGTTTCTGGCCTCTCAAGGAAACCGGACCGGTCCTTCTTGTTTCTCGCGGTAAGTGGCGAAGAAAAGGGTCTATGGGGAAGTGATCACTTTGCGGCCAACCCCACCGTGCCGCTCGAGAATATGGTCGCAGATCTCAACATCGACATGGTGGGCCGCAACTGGCCTGATACGATCGTGGCGATCGGCAAGGAACATTCCGACCTCGGTGCCACCCTGGAACGAGTAAACCTCTCGCATCCGGAGTTGGGGATGGCAGCAATCGACGACCGCTGGCCAGGGGAGCGGTTCTATTTTCGATCGGACCATTTCAATTTTGCGAGACGGGGCGTTCCGATCCTGTTTTTTTTCAACGGTACACACCGAGACTATCATCGAGCCAGCGACGAATTGGAGTTAATCGATGGTGACAAAACCGCGAGGATCGCGCGGCTCATTTTCTACCTGGGGATGGATATCGCTAACGCGGATGAGAGGCCGCGCTGGAATCCGGCCAGCATCGCTGATATCGTCGACTCCACGCTCCGGTAGCTCCGGGAGAATAAGAAAAGGGGGAGCCACCACCGGGGCAGCCCGCCGAATTGCGACCGGTTAGCTAGCCGGCTCCAACACAGACATCCCCTGCTCGAAGACAATGTCTACCGGAATACCCTGGCTGCGTAAACGATCCAGATCCGTTTGGAGTCCTGGACGGATCACACCCAACTCTTCGACCAGCCGGGCAACTCCATCATAGTCCCCGTTTCCCTGGAGCGTGAGGATTCTCCGAGATAACTCGTTGACGGCTTCAGCAAACCGGTCAAAGTCCACCCGGTAGGTGCCGGTAGCATCGTCTCGGGTGAACGCCCCGAAGTCCTGGAAGAAATTGAACCGAATCATATTTGCTCGCCCATGAGCGGAGGAAGCTCCGAACCGCACCGAACGGAAGATGCTGGCAAGGAAAGTGACGTAGTTATCCCTGAGGCTCCCCTGCTCTATCTCGCCCCTCTCATAGAGTTGCGTGATCATGAACAGGCCCAGAACGTCGGCCTTTCCTTCTTCCAAAGCGGAGGCATGATTCTGGAGCGCTTGCCGCACGGTCCCGTTGCCGTTGATAGTGTTCTTTATACCAAGCCCGTGAGCGACCTCATGAAACATTGTGTTAGCAAAAAACGCGTCGAAAGTGATGTGTTGTCTCTGGTCTTCAGCGATCAAGAGCCCCGCGATCGGCTCAAGGATAAGGTCGAACTTCGCCCGCATTGCATTTTTTAACTGCAGCCGACGGGTCCCCTGTAGAAGCTGGACCTCTTCGTCGTTGGGAAGGTTGATAGCAATGGTTTTCGATCCTGAATTGGCCTCCCCCGCGTAATAAATCACTTCATAGGCATTGAGCTCGGAGTCCCTACCCGGAGTCTCCTGTTTGTACTCATCCGGAACCGGGAGTGCCCGTTGCAGGCCAGGCAGCAACTCTGCGTATCGCGCCAGGCGCCGACTCCACTCAACGTCTTTGATGAGAACGTACGCTTCGTAAGAGGCCTTATACCCAAAAAGCTGATCCTCGTAGGTCTCGATCGGACCGACAACAAAGTCGATGCGATTGTTTTTCATCTGCATCCACGCCAAGTCGCTAGGCTGGTAGTCGTCGGTCAGCAGCGCCTCGGCTCGAAGCTCAAGGTAATTTCTCAAGCCCGGGTCTTCCGCCAGCTCCGCGGCAACGCGAATGTGTTCGGAAGCTGCCGCGACCTGCTCAGCAAACTGTTCCCGGTAAGGCACCGCCTGCAGGGAGCCGTCCCCCCCACGCCGGACAAAGGTGTAAAGGCTCGCAAGTTCTGGATTGTCGGCGGCTGCGGCCTCAAACTCCTCTCGTGTCATATCGCTTGGATAAAAATTCGCTCCGGCAGGCTTTTCTCCAATTCCGTCCATAAACGAAACATTCCCGCTCAACCGATCCCAGGGGCCATAGTTTATGTCAAGGTAGGCCCGCTCAGCTTCGGAGGATGCGCCGTCCAGGAGCTCCTCCCTACTTCCCGAATACGTCTGCATCCAGAATATCTCGTCCATCAATTCAGCAGCTTGAATCAGATGTGGAATCATCTGACGCTCAGAAGGAGTGAGCTGCCCCATGTCTGTGGTCAACTGAAAAAGAGAGTAGGAATTGGTGCCGACTTCCTGGGCAGGCAAAGTCCCCGCAGGGACGACCATCGCCGCGGCGGTTATTGAAAACAACAGTGGGATTTTCATGTTATGCACGTTGGTGAAGGTTCCAGGTTTGAATCTGGAATCTACGGCCGAGGATGCGGGTTTGCTACGCTGGCAATGCACATCCAGTGGGAACCCTACTGCCCCGGAGCCACCACCGTCATTCTAGAGATACGTTGCTGTATACTTCCATCTTGCAACTCCACCTCGAGTTTGATTTCGTAGTCGCCCGGGCGCAACGTGGCCAGATCCAATTTGTGGTCGACCATGGTCTCTCGTCCTTCAGAAACCCCCGTGAATTCCAACGAGATTCGGTCACCCCTGCCACCAAAGATCCCACCAATAAGGCCGCGTTTCCTCTTGACCTCTAACTTGGATTGGAAAACCTCACCAACGGGGATGTTGAACAGTTCGTAATGAACCATGACCTCGGCATCTGACGGGTAGATACCGGTCGGGTTTATGTGGACAGAGTCGCCGCGGCTCACCCACGCCAGGCCACCATCCCGCAGACCGGTCACAAGCGTGCCAACCATTGGGTCTTTTTCGGGGGGAGGAACCACTACGGAGTCAATCTTCACCAGTCCGCCGGCACCACCATTCAGGTCGCGGAAGGCGATTCTAATCGTGTATAGGCCCGAAGCGAGTTCGATCTCCTCAAGCCCCAGCAAGAACTCTCCATCACTCAATGACACTGGTGCTTCGAATACGCGAGTCGTGTCCACCCGGCCTGCTTCACGACCACCCACATCTTCAGCGGTCACCCTGATTTCGATCGGATAACGAACCCCCTGTTCAACCCTCGTCCCCTTGAGGTTTTCGGTCGGGAGGGCAAAGACAATCAACACGGTGCCATCCAAGCCGTTACCCTGCGTCAGAGAATAACGGAGTACAAACGGCTCTAGTTCCTTTTCGAACCTCAGGATATGGGTATCGGTTGTAGTCCCGATAGAAATCGCCCTGCGGCCCTGGTTCCTTTCGCTGGCAAGTCGCGCCAGGTTGCCCGTCCCTCCACCACCAAGGTGCTGGTACCGCGGGTCCATAACGACTCGTCGTTCGAACAACTCAGGGTCAACAAAGTCCACCGGCACGCCGGTTGCCAGTAACATTCCGGGTCTAAAGCCATAGGCGTCCAGAACGCTTTCCACCAATTTGTAGTCCTGGACATCGCCTTCTGCCACGAAATGGAAGATCATCGGGCCATCGGGCCAGAGGTATTGCCAGGACTTGTTGGGTTCGATTCCGGGAATTACGGATGCGTCCGGCCGCAAGGCCGGCTGGCGGCCGCCATGGCTGGCGATCCTGTCGGGTTCACCGTGACGAAGATAGATGATACCCCGATCGTCGAATTCGTCTTGACCGCTGCGATAGCGGTCGATTATCCCATGGTGACGATGTTGGCTGAGCAACCGGTAGCTCTCCATCGCGAACTGGAAGCGGCGATAATGCTCGGCAACCCTCTCGCCGGGACGTTGGAAGCCTGTTAGGTCACGCCGACCCCAAAAATCGCGGAGAAAATTTTCAAGAACACCGTTTTCAACTGCGAGATCAAAGTTTTCGAGTTCCTCCTCGTTGGCAATCCACTTGATATCCCGCCGAAAGAATCCACCGTCGTCGACCCCTTGCGCTAACGATGCTGAGAGATAGTAGTTGTCAACGCCAGCGTGGTTGCGGCCCAACACAAAGTCGGTGCGAGCGATTTCCAGAAAACCGACAACTGAATCTCCTCCCGCTCCCAGGTATCGATGGAAAGCGACCCGAGCTGAATCGGTTTCGCCAACTTCACGGAGCAACGTGCCAAGTGCCAGATTTATGTCCGGCACACTCTGCGCGGAGGTTTCGACCGCTCGGCGCAAAGCTCCGATAGCAATCTGCCTGCGGGGTTTGATCCGTTGTTGAGAAACACCATCAGCAAGGCTCAACAGGGCTGGAACAAAACTCGGGTCGGAGCTAGCGGCGCGGGCAAAAGCCGCGGTGGAAAGGGAAAGATGATCGATGCCGAGGATTTGCCGAATATTCTGAATCGCGATGGAGGAGTGTTCGCCAATGGCAAGTTCGGCCAACCCCAGCCCGTACCACGAATGTGGCCAATCCGGTCGCAGGTCAGCTGCCCATTGGAATTCCCCTGCAGCATCCCTATAGCGCCCGTCATTGTCCCCTTCAAGCTGCCCGAGACGCAACGCAATGTAGCCGAGTTCGATGTGAATCATCGCATCATCCCGGTTCAGCTTCGCGCGTTCAATAGTGAGGCTTTCGCGGGTGGCCAGTGCGGGGGCGTCAACGATCGAGTCCAATTGCGTTCTTATGCCTTCGATCGTTGACCGTTGTTCTGGCGATTGGGCGTTCGCGGCGGTTACAAACGCTTGGGCAGCGATTAGCGTGACAACTGTTTTAGCACCGAAAAACCTGCGAGACATGGCCCTCTACTCTTCGCCTGGGTTGTTAATCGCAATAACCCCGCGGGGTCCCACGAAGTTCCCTAGAACGCCGTCTTCATTGACTCTCCGCCATGAAACGCAACACCCGAGATTCGGCAAATACAAGCTCTTTTCTGATGCGATCAAACGTCTGGCTCCACGGAAGGCCCATCTGGGACGGAGTCAGGTCCGTTTCTGACGGCGAGTCACCCGGTTGTCGGTTATCGAAAAAAAGGTTGTTCTCGACAACGAACCCATCGGGGACTCCGTCCCTGGCAATCGGTCTCTGCGTGCAATACGGCTCTCCAGAGTCGTAGCGTTCGTTTTGGCCGGTTTGAATAAACAGATTATCGGTGAGGCTCCCCACAGGTTCAAACCCGCCCGATGGACGATCAAGTATGACGCCACAAGCACCGGTGTGGAAGATTACGTTGTCCATAATTACTGCCGAGCCACCTGTTGAGTCCGCACCCCAGTATGCTATTCCCCACGTCAGCATATCCTCCACAACGTTGTCGGCTATCACGCCCTGAGCGTTGACGAACACGCCGATGCCTTTCCAATAGCGGCGTACGAGATTTCTCTCGACATCGGCCCGTGCATTCCACGTCAGCCCGATCCCAACGCCTCGTCCGCCCCCTACGGCTCCTCCGGCGTTGTCGACCCCATCAATGACATTGTCAGAGATTGCTGCTGTAGCGTCCCGATAAAGAGCTACTCCGTCCCAGGAGTTTCGCTCGATGCGACAGTCGTGCAATAGGATCTCGCTGCCTTCCCGACCCACCACTCCGGAAATCCCGACAACGGTTTCAGAAATGGTCGAGTTCTCCCCGATATTGTCCCTCAGGCTGCAGTACCCGATTTGGACCGAGCTCCGACGGACGACCACGGCAGCATCTGTGGCATTGGGGTCCAGATCCCGAACTCCCCCCGTGACTGTTACGCCCGAAAGGCTGCAATCAGAACAGTCTTCAAACAGTAGCCCATAGCCGGCGTTGGTTACTATTACCACCGAATCGGGTGAGGCGCCAACCAACTTGATCCCGGTGCCAGAAACGATCATGCCGACTGACGCATTGACGTCCGTTGACGCATCCTGGCAGTTCCCGCAGGAAGAATCGATAAATACTTGCGGTTTGAAATTGTAAACGCCCGGAGCCAACCTGATCTCAGCCGGCTCGTCCACCAATTTCATTATCGACTGAAGAAACGACTCCTGGCTCGGCAGTGAGACTTCTTCACCGAGCCGGGCATCAGGCCGAACCGCCACAACGCGTTGCCCTGCCAGAGGACTGGCGAGTAGCCCAAATCCGAGCCCCCATAGGACATGGCGGAACGCCCCCCGGATCATCATTTTCCGCCAAGCCAATCTTCCCTGAACCTGACTCTCTCAGGTGTCAGGCGAATGCCATCTTCCTCCGCTGCCACGACTACAAAACGAGGGTCCTCAACCAGGGTGACCAGCACGGACAGTTCGCTACCCCGTTGCTCCACATCCATGTCTACACGATCACCAACCGAAAGACGACCGACTAAGTCGACTATCTGATCTCGAGAAGTAATGGACTGGCCGTTAATGGAACTGATCACATCTCCGCGATCGAGACCAGCTTCATAAAGAGGACTGCCTATCAAGGTCGAAGAAGAGATTGCTACAGTTCCGTTTCGTTCAGAAAAATTGACGGCACCCAGATAGGCTGACCCGGGGTTTCTGGGCTTCAGAAGAAAGCCCGCGTGCGACAGCAACCTCTCGTAGTCGACCGCTTCATGCCCTCGGATAAATCGATCAAAGAAATCTTCTGCAAAATCGGCATCGCCCACGACGTCGCCCAGCACCAGTTGAAGGTCATCGACCGTGTAGGGGATCTCCGGAACCCCGAACCGACGCCACACCGCAGCCATCACTTCATCGAGGGTGTGCCCGGGGTAGTTAGAACGGATGGTCAAGTCGAGGCCAAGTCCAATGGCCGCGCCCCATGTGTAATATGAGATAAATGTGTTCGCTCGATTATGGGGATCGATTGAAGTCGCAGCATCAACGAAGGGAGCCTGCATACTCATCTCTACTGCCGTGAAGAATTCCCTGCCCGGGGAAAAGAGCACCGCGTTGATCCGACCAGCGAGTTGTTGAGCATACTGTGCATCGGTCATGATACCGGCTCTGCGAATCGCAAGGTCGTCGTAATAAGACGTGAACCCTTCGGCGAACCACAGTTCACGGGACATATTCGCCCGCTCAAAATCAAACGGCTCCAACGCCTGAGGGCGAATGCGCTCGACGTTCCAGGCGTGGAAAAACTCGTGTGAGAGGGTGCCCAGTAACCCACGGCCTGCGGCCGCGAGGCTGGCAGTACTACTGAGGATAGTAGAGTTACGGTGCTCCATCCCATCGCCATTCACGTGGGGCAAATAATCAGCGATAAACGTGTATGTGCCGTAATCAAAACGCGGCAGTTCGCCATACACGGCGATCTCCTGTTCAACGACGGCTTCAGCCCACTCAGCGTACTGATCCACGTCATCTTCGGAACCGGCGTGGTGCACAGCCAAGCGAATGGTTTGATCGCCAACCTGCCACTCACGAAGCGAATAGTCGCTAAGTTCGATCGGGCTGTCCATAAAGTAGTAGAGGTCTGGTGCTTCGAGCGTTATCGGCTCGTCACCGGTCTGTACCAACTGAGTGGCGGGCCGCCAGCCAGAGTTCTCAGGGATATTGAAAACCGCTCGAATCGGTCGCTCCTCCATTCCGCGTGCCCACGCAAAGGTCGCGGGGATGTTCAGATGGGCGTGGGTGGCATCGATTCCGGAGTAGGTCCCCCCCGCCCGGTCAGCGAAAAGTGTGTACTTAAAGACGACCGTTCCGTCATGTCCAGACACATTCCATTGATAGGGATCAGGCCGGTAAACATCCAGCGGACGCCCGCGACTATCGGTTGCAGTTACGCTATAAATGTTCTTCGCAAACTCATGAATGGCGTACCTGCCCGGCGAACTTCGGCTCATACGAACTTCAAGCACATTGGACGTCACGTTGGGGAATGTCACCTCGATCTGGGCCTCGTGGTGCACCGCGTTGTCAAAACTCATGTTGTAAATCACCGCCTGTTGGCCGGACAAAGACGACGGGATCACAACAAGCGCGGCAAAAACCGCCTTCTTCATATTTTTCATCAAAGTCCCCTATTGAGTTCGAATATCTTCCAGTGCATGGGAAGCAACTCTCGTCACCGAGTTTGTTACGCCAAAGCTACATCAAACGTTTCTCCTGCGAAGCAGTAAAGTGTTCACAGGCGTTCTGAGTTCTACTGCTTCTTCATCTTTGGTTCGGGGCTGTCGGCTGATCCAGTGGAGTAAATACCAACTTAGCCCTCGCTTTATAGACCGGCTCAATCTAAAGTCTACAGCCATGACATTTCCAACGACCCTTGTGATTTTGGCTGCCGGGAAATCGACTCGTTTCGGAGCCCATAAACAACTAACTCCCGTCGGCCCGGGAAGACAATTTCTGTTCGACTACAACATTTACGACGCTGTCCAGGTTGGTTTTGAAAAGGTTGTGTTGGTGACGAGCGCGGAGTTGGAAGCCGAGTTGATTGGCCATTCGAGCGATATGGAATGGGACGTTCCGTTGGCGGTTGCGATCCAACATTCCGACGGACGACCAAAGCCATGGGGTACTGGCCAAGCGGTTCTCGCAGCAAAGGATGAGGTGATAGGCTCCTTCGCGGTATGCAATGCCGACGACTTTTACGGCCGAACGAGTTTCGAGCTGGCGCACAACCACCTGGTTGAGACAGCTGGCAGCACTCTCCCCGCCCACGCGAACATCACTTACAGACTCGACTCCACGCTAAGCCCCACTGGTGGCGTATCGCGAGGGGTTTGCCAGGTTGTAGACGGGCATGTCACAGAAATTGACGAGGTTGCCGACCTGAAGTGGGCAGACGGAAGAGTGGCTGGTCGAGCCGCAGGACGCTCGCACGCCGTCTACAACGGCGACGAGCAGGTCTCAATGAACCTCTGGGCTTTTGACGGGCGCGTTGTTGAGATCCTGGCGACCCAGTTCGCGGATTTCAGGGAGAAGACGGGGGACGACCCTGGCGAGTTTTACCTCAGCGAAGCATTGGGCGAACAGGTCGATAGGGACCAGGCAACCCTTTCCTGCCTCCCCTCCGCTGATCAATGGTTCGGAATGACGTTTGCCGAAGATTTACCCGAGGTCAGACACAAGATCAAGGAGTTGAAGGGCTACGACTGGTAGCGGGTAGGTCGGAACGTGATAGGTGCGTAAGGTTCAGTCGACAATCGTTCCCCCTTCCCCCGATCTCCTGGCGATGTAGCTTCTCCGAATGCAATTAACGACTTCTGACTGGATCGTCATTCTCGTTTACGGCATCGCCGCAATGGTGGTTGGTCTCTACTTCGCCAGACGCGCCGGTTCGGGAACGAGTGAGTTCTTCCTCGCCGGAAGAAAACTCCCCTGGTGGCTACTCGGCACTTCGATGGTCGCGACTACGTTTTCGACCGACACTCCGAATCTCGTAACCGACCTGGTCAGGAACGGTGGCGTTAGCCAGAACTGGCTCTGGTGGGCCTTTCTCATCACGGGAATGCTCACGGTCTTTTTCTACGCCAAACTCTGGCGGCGCTCCGGGGCATTGACCGATATCGGTTTTTACGAGCTGCGCTATTCGGGAAAGCCGGCGGCGTTCCTCAGAGGTTTCCGCGCAATTTACCTGGGCGTGTTTTTCAATGTCATGATCATGGCCACAGTAACGCTCGCTGCCATCAAGATCGGAAGCGTGTTACTTGGCGCAAGCAAATACGAAACAGTCCTCATCGCCGGATCCATCACCGCGCTCTACTCGATGACATCGGGTCTCTGGGGTGTTGTTGCAACAGATCTGATGCTTTTTGCAGTCTCGATGGTCGGCTCTTTTGCAGCTGCGTACTATGCTGTGAGCCAACCGCAGGTCGGGGGGCTCAGCGGCCTATTCACACACCCCAACGTTGTCGACAAATTGTCGTTTCTGCCAGACTTTTCGGATTGGAAGGCCGCCTCCACGGTAATTTTGATCCCGTTGGCGGTCCAGTGGTGGAGCACCTGGTACCCCGGGTCCGAACCAGGGGGCGGCGGCTACGTCGCACAACGGATGTTGGCGGCGAAGAACGAAAAAGAATCGATGCTGTCCACCCTGTGGTTCAACATGGCTCACTACGCGCTGCGTCCCTGGCCGTGGATAATTGTAGCGCTGGCATCAATGATTATTTACCCGAACCTGGAGTCCATCTCCACCCAATTCCCCAACGTGGATCCGAGCATCGTACGCGACGACCTGGCGTACCCTGCGATGCTGGTGTTTATCCCGCACGGATTACTGGGACTAGTAATCGCGTCCCTGGCAGCTGCGTATATGTCTACCGTAAGTACGCACCTCAACTGGGGGGCCTCTTACATCGTGGACGACGTTTACAGGCGTTTTGTGACTCCGGATGCCACGGAGAAGCACTACGTGCTGGTAGCCCGCGTGGCGACTGTTGTTCTGATCATGCTGGCGTCAGTGCTTAGTCTCTGGCTGGAAAACGCAAAACAGGCTTTCGAGATTCTCCTGCAAATAGGCGCCGGTACCGGGCTGGTGTTCATCCTTCGATGGTTCTGGTGGCGTATAAACGCGTGGAGCGAAATCAGCGCTATGATCGCTTCTTTTGTTGTGGCGTGTTACTTCCAATTCGTGCATGTAAAGATGGGCTTCGCCGCCATACACCCATCGCTAGAGTTGATAATCGGAGTGGTGTTGACCACCGCGGTCTGGATGTTGGCCACCCTGGCGACCCCGACCACAGACGTCGGGACCCTACAATCGTTTTACGACGCGATCCGACCCTCGGGCAAGGGATGGGCGACGGTTGTAGACACCACCGCTAAAGCGCCCGCGGATAACCTGAGTGCCGCAGCCCTGGCATGGTTACTCGGCTGCGTCACGGTCTACGCCCTTTTGTTTGGTACCGGCTATCTCCTGTACGGCAACCTGGCGTGGGGAACGATTTGCATAGCGGGCTCTGCCCTGGCAGGATGGGGACTTTTCAAAACTCTTCCGTCGGTTGGGATGCTCGACTAAACGATGTCGGCGATGTCAGCACCACCCATGGGATCGGCGAGGAAGACGTGGTCTGTAGCAACGCCGTCAATCCCCCGGGCTTCATAGAACCGGTCTTGCAGACTGACCATTACAGAGGAGGCACGGTCCTTCTCTGCCAGGACCACAACGCAGCCACCGAACCCCGCCCCCGTAAGGCGGGCTCCCACTGCTCCCGAATCAAGAACTATCTCCACGAGTTGATTCAGTTCGGGACAACTAACCTCATAATCGCCCCTCAAACTCAAATGTGAAGCGGTCATCAGGCGCCCGAATTCCACAATATCGTTGGCACGCATAGCGTCGGCGGCGAGGGCGACCCGCTCGGCCTCCGTCACGACGTGCCTGAAACGCTCCAACACCGGAGAAACCAGCACAGAATCAGCAATTCTCAAAAGTTCGGGGATCTCGTATCGATCGAGTAAGTCCTTGTATGAAATCAGCTGATCATCGGCGACCGCTCTCACAACCGATTCAAGTGCCTCAGCGCACTGGCGCGTACGGAGGTTGTAGTCTCGTTGCCTGTCACCAGATTTTTCTGCGTTGACCATCGACGACGCAACAATGAACTGCCAGTGTGAGGGGATTAGCACTGTCGTAACCTGAAGCGGTTCAAAATCTACGAGGCATGCGTGCCCCGGCTCCGACAAAAGACACACTGCCTGGTCCATTCCCCCTCCCTGAGTACCAACGAATCGTTCACCCGCGGCCATCAACTGGGCGAACTCGGTACTGGAAATTTCCAGGTTATTGACACGCAGCAGGCTCAACCCAACCGCTACTACCAACGAAGACGAAGAGCTGAGACCGACCGCAATCGGCACATCTGACTCAACGAACCCGTCAAATCCAACCTCAATACCGGGCCGGTCGGCCAGCGCGCTGGCTGCAGCCTTCGCATAGTTGCCCCAATCACCGTGAGCATGGAAGGGCTCCAGGGGGCCGTCAAAGGAGAACTCCCGAGAGCCGAACCGCTGGTCTCCCGTAACTAATTTCACGACTCCGTCTGCCCGCGGCTTCAACGCGATGCGACATGCACGAGCGATTGCGATTGGGAGCACCGGGAGACCATTGTAGTCAATGTGGTCGCCGATCAGGTTCACTCGGCCGGGAGCCGTCACCACCGCTTCGGGAGCCGACGAAAAAAAATCAGAGAACATCTTCGCGGTTTCGGAAACGTCCATGTGCTCCACCGACTTATTTACTGTACCCGCTGCTCCCGCTCTAAGATCACGTTGACCTGGACGCCGCTGAAAACACCGGTACCCGTCAGCGTACCGCCCGGGATCACCACCCAATCAATGTCACGGACAAAAGTGTCTGCTTCTTGATCCATTTGGATAGAATTGCGAAGCAGGGTCCAGTCCCCCGCCATGTCTGCGTCGAGATTGCCACCCGGGAAAAACAGCCGTCCCGTCATCGTCAGGTCGGCGACCAGGTTGATCGTCATCAAAGCACCGTTGGCGATCTCATCGGTAGTAGTACCGTCGGTGGTCGTTTCGAAGAGCGTGGCCCGGTAAACACCCGCTACGTCTACCGGCGTAGCAACATCGTCCCCGCACGCAGCGATACCACCAGCGGCGAGCACCGTAACGAGCATTGTTTTGAAGGTCTTCTTAAGGTTTTTCAAGTTCCAAGGTCTCAATTAAGGTTCGCAATTGAACAAATATAGGCAATTGAAGAGGTAACCTACCAGACCGGCTGTCGGTTCCACCTCGCGAGGATTATCCACCCTCCCCGCGCGCAATGCGTGCGAGCTTGTCGACCAGAGCCTTTGCCTCCTCTTTCTGCTCGCGCGTTTTTCTTTTGAACCAGTTGCGCCCAAGAGCCAGGCTGCTGCCGAGAAAGGTTGATCCAATCGCTATGGCCCCTGCGACTGCGCCACCCGCCGACACACCAATGGAGTCAAGTATCGCCCCGCCGATCATAAAGCTGATAAAAGTCCCAAACCCACCGGCTGCGACAAGCAGGTTTTTTACCGTCGTTTCGTCTGTTTTGACCCTGATCCTCGTCTCGCCCTCTCCCGGACTGATAATCACGTTTGTGATCTTGCCAACTTCCCCGGTCTTGCAACTCCACCAGAGGGAGTTATCGAGCGTGTCGTGCAAGTCTCCAACCGTGCCTGTTTCGAACCTCAATTCCTCAAGCATCCGGGCACGTGAGGCGGTTGAAATTGGGAACTGGAGCGTGTTTTCAAACTCGAAGATTGGCCCCCGACCGAAGAAGTCCGTGCCGGATTTTCTCGGTAGCGCCATAAGCTCATCGGCGGCTTTTTCAATATGCTCTGGTCCGATACCGGCTTCTGCGGCAATCCGTTGAAGTCCGCCCAGGGAATACTTGGTCTGGTCTGTTTCCTGCGAGTCCAATTCGGCGGCCCGCCTGACGACGAGGTCGGCTCCGTTTTCATCAAAAGCTAGATCTGATGGGCTTTTTGCCAGTGCGGCTGAAAATTCTCCAGGGGTAGGAAAACGCAACTGCCGTTTCATCGCCAGCGCTCTGACCAGCGCCTGCTCGACGAAACCCGGAAGTCCGTCCAGCAAGGCTCGCTCACCGGGATCGGCGTCGGCAAAGCGTTTGGATCGTACCACATCGTCGGTAAGCCACATTCCCGGCGTCTTGCCGACCAACGCCTCATAGGTCACACATGCCAATCCGTATACGTCGGTTCCAACGTCAAGGTCGGTTAATCCTGCCGCCTGTTCCGGGCTCATATAGCCCGGAGTACCAAGGGGAAACCCCGAACGGGTGAGATTTTCTGAACCGGCTGTCACCAGGGCCTTGGCTATTCCGAAATCGGTGACAACAGCGTGTCCTTCCGAAAAAAGAATGTTTTCAGGCTTGATATCTCGATGGATTAGATCTTTCCGATGGGCATAGTCCAATGCATCGGCTACCTCCCCAACAATATCCGTCACCTCGGCCAACTGAAGCCGTTTCTCCCGAACAAGCCGATCTCTCAGGGACTCCCCCGAAACGAATGGCATCACGAAGAAAAGGTGTCCGTCTGCCTCGCCTGAATCGATGAGGGTCAAGATGTGCGGATGATTTAGCCGAGCAGCGATCTCAATTTCAGCTAGAAAGCGCTCTTTCCCGATGGAAAGAGCAAGATCAGGACGCAGGACTTTGATCGCGACATCTCGTCCATGGCGCTCGTCTGTAGCCAGATAGACGATGGCCATGCCCCCTCGACCTATCTCGCTTTGCACTGCGTAGCGTCCCTCAAGGGCCGCCTTTATGGAACCGACGTCAGCCATTTACGAAATTTAAGTGTTGGGCCCCAATAAATCCCTCGCAGCTACGCTTCCGATCCCCCGTCATCTCGATACGGTCAGGGGGTCCACGATTGGTTGGACCTATCGGTGTCGGGGAAAGCAACATCAATGTCCAGTTCCATGGAGACTACATCGGATCCCCGAGGAACGGTCACCACGACTTCGAGTTCGTCGTCCAACCACCCATCGACCGCCGCAACGAACTCTTGCCGCGTACCATCAGCATACTCGACGGATAGATACGCGGGCATCACCATCTCGCCCAGGTTGGTGAGAGTCACGACCAGTTCAGCACCGTTTTCTTCAACAGATCCGATCGCCTGATCAAGTGCCCAGGTCTCAAAAAACCATGATCTCCAGAACCATCCCAGGTCCCGGCCGGTCACGTCGTCAAAGGTATTCCAGAGGTCCCACGGCGCGGGGTGTTTGCCAACCCACCGGCGTCCAAATTCGCGCAAGGCCTCCAGAAACAACTCATCTCCCAGCATTTTGTTCAACGCCACAAACGCGTTGGCCGGTTTGAAGTAACTGGCCACTCCATAGCCGAAGTCAGATTCATATCGGTCGCCGTGAACCATTAACGGCTCCTCCATCCCCGCGTTCACGATTGACAGGTAGATATTTCGGTTTTGTGCCCGAACGTCAGAATTCGGAAACATGTCTTCCATCCCGGGGATTTCATTGAACTGAGTCAGGCCCTCGTCCATCCAGGCATGGGCTTTCTCGTTCGACCCTACCTGCATGGGGAACCACATGTGTCCTATCTCATGCTCGGTCACATTGTACATACTTTCCGGAGTATTGAACGCGCCTGTCCCGATGCAAGTCATCATCGGATACTCCATGCCGCCACAGGACGAAGGTCCCTCCACCGCGGTCATATGTTCGTAGGGATAAGGCCAGAGGTATTCCGAAAGCAATTCGATCGAGGCCTGGCTGAATCGAGCGCTTTCCAACCAGCCGGTGCTCTCGGCTCTGTAGAAGCTGTGAATCGCCGTGGTATCGGGAATCCCGTCCCCTTCGATATCTCCGACCACTGCGTGGGTAGCGTCCCAAACAAAACTGTCAGAAGTCGACCATGTCACATCCCGGACATTTCTGGCTTCATACCTCCAGGTTAGCGTACCATCTTCACCTCTCCTGGTGGACCCGCCGGGCCCCTGCTCTGCCGGGGAAACAACATTTACGGTTTGTCGTTTCTCTCTCGCCCCGGCGAGACGCTCCATCGCCCGATCGGTCAGTACTTCAGACGAATTGGTTAATTCCCCCGTAGCTCCGACCAGATAACCAGCTGGAACCGTGACCTCGTAACGGTAGTCGCCGTAGCCCATGTAGAACTCGGCGTTGCCAAGGTACTGATCGATATTCCAACCGGCGAGATCGTCGTATACCGCCATCTGCGGATACCAGTAGGCCAGAAAATATACCTCCCCATCAAAGCCGCTTCTGGGTGCGTTGGGAGGAACCGGATAACTCCACTCTAACTCCAAGAAGACCGAATCCCCAGACCTCAACTCCACATCCAGGGGGAGACGCAGGATCGTTCCCTCAACATCGGCGAACACCACGAGTCCGTTCACAGCTACGTCGCCGAGCGTTACTCCTCCGCTAGTCGGGGCATTGGTATTTCGCTCGGATTTTGGGGAAAAGAGATTGGGGCGCAAGTGAAGAAATACTTCGTCCAGCGAATCTGGAGAGCGATTGAAATACCATATGCTTTCGGATCCTGAGAGGATTCCTGAAGGCGGGTCAAGTTGAGCTGAGATATCGTAGCGCGCCCATTGCTGCCAATAACTGTTTCCGGGATGTCCAGTTTCAACTCTGGTACCGTTCTCAATCGCGTGGCGGAACTCTTCAGAGAGGGGAACGGATCGTCGATCGATCGGCCGGGCTTCCGACACTTCTGTACGCCCCTTGTCACCCTCTTTGGACTGGGCAGCTGCAACGGTCGGGGCCAACATCAATCCTGCCGTCAGCACAACAAAAGGCGTTTTCATGAGAAGACTTTTCATCGCAGGCTCACTCCTCTATTCTGATTCTTGCGTCGACCGCGGTTGCCCCGGTCGCCAGAGATACAAGCGGGTTGATATCCATTTCAGCGATTTCAGGATGGTTGGCACACAACTCGGACACCCGTTGAATTACCCCCTCAAGCGCGTCGAGATCACGCGGAGCTTCGCCGCGGACCCCTTCAAGCAACCGGTACATCTTCACTTCTCGGACCATCCTCGCAGCATCACTATCGGTTACGGGGCAAAGGCGCATGACTACATCCCTCATGACCTCAACGTAGATACCGCCCAGTCCAAACATCACCATGGGTGACATCCCCGGGTTCCGGGTGGTGCCGACGATCGTTTCGAGCCCTTTCTCAGCCATCTTTTGCACGAGGAAGCCTTCAATAGGGTATCCGGCCTGGGTTGTGACCCGATCGATCATGCGCGCTATGCTCGCTGCGCATTCTGCATCGCTCGAAACTCCAATCTCGATCCCACCGATATCGCTCTTATGGGAGACCTCCGGCGAAACCGCTTTCAATGCCACCGGATAACCTATCTCACCCGCGGCTTTTTGAGTTCTCTCGACAAGCGACTCACCACGCTCGACGAACGACCACGGTACCACGTCAATCCCAACTGCTTCAAGCACTCGCAAGGAATCAGCTTCAGACATCTTCGTACTCCCAGCCTCCCTCGTGGCCGCGATCAACCGGGACACTTCCGTGTCATCAATTTCGAAGCTGCGTACCTCTCCCACGGGTCGCCCGAGTTCCTGCGCGTAACGCCACATAGCACTGAGCGCCCGCGCCGCTGATTCAGGGAAGATGTAGGCCGGAACGTCCGCGCCATGGAGTTCAGCGAGTCCCGCAGGGAGCCCCTGTTTCCCCATTAACACGGCAAGAAGCGGTTTTTCTTGGTGGGCGGCGTTGGCCCTCACAATTGCGTTTGCTACGTCTCTGGCGAGTATTCCCAACGGAGGGACAAAAGCGGCAACAACGGCATCGATCCCGGGGTCATCCAGAACGCAATTCAGAGCGTACTCATAAGACTCTGCATTTGCACTGGCAATCAAATCGACGGGATTGCGAACGCTAGCTTCCTCGGGGAGCCTGGCACTCAAGCGGGCCCTGGTTTCTTCCGTAAGGGGCGCCACCTCGAGGTTTTTCGCCTCACAGGAGTCAGCGATGATAATCCCTGGGCCACCGGCATTGGTTACGATGGCCACCCGGTTGCCCTTCGGCAGCGGTTGGTTGCCGAAGGCCATTGCGTAGTCAAACAGCTCCTCGACCGTTTCGGCACGGATGGCACCGGCCTGCTTTATCAAGGAGTCCGTCACCAGATCGGTTTGAGCAAGGGCACCGGTGTGAGAACTTGCGGCGCGGGCCCCGGCACCCGTGCGCCCCGATTTGACAATAAAAAGAGGCTTCTTCTGTGTGATGGCCTTGCCAACGCGAACGAACCTGGCCGGGTTGCCAATGTTCTCGAGATACATCAAAACCAGGCCGGTGGCATCGTCGTCCTTCCAATACTCCAGAAGGTCGTTGCCGGACACATCCATTTTGTTTCCAACCGATACGAACTGGGAAATCCCTATCCCCAGACTTTCAGCATGGTCGAGAATGCTCACTCCCATCGCGCCTGATTGGCTGATCAGAGCTACAGGTCCCGTCGGCGGCATAGAAGGGGCAAACGTCGCATTGAGGCTCACATCAGGCGCCGTATTCATAACTCCCATGCAATTGGGTCCGACAACCCGAACTCCAGAGTCCCTGAGAGCTGCATCCAAATCCCTCTCCCTCTCAACTCCTTTGCCGCCTATTTCCTTAAAGCCCGCCGTAATTACAATGATGCCTTTGACTCCTGCATCGCGACACGCGCCCACCACTTCGAGGACCAGGGATGCGGGAACTACCACGATCGCCAGGTCGATTTGTTCGGGAATATCTGCGATCGACGGATATGATCGCACCGAATGCACCGTGGGCGAGCGCGGATTTACCGGATATACAGCTCCCTGAAAGCCATAGGTGAGCAAATTGTGCAAGATCTGCCAACCGATACTCCCCTGCCGGCGGGAGGCACCGACTACGGCGATCGACCCAGGTCTCAGGATCGAATCAAGGGTTTTCACATCCACCTCTCGGAATTCATACGGGTATTCTAACGGTGAGGCCAACGCCACGCATGTCACGTGAGATTCCTTAAGACTTTTTTCAATATCTTCAACGGTACGCCTTGAATGCCCGACACGGCCATCTATCTTTAGGTACAGTCACTCAAAAGGTGGCTCCGTGGCGCATCACGCCCGCAATAAGAGACACAAACACATTGAGGAACAATGATAAGAATAGGCGATAAACTCCCCGGGTTCAGCCTGGAAGCGTATCAAAACGGTGAGTTCAAGACGATTACCGACAAATCCCTTCGCGGCAAATGGGTGGTGATTGCGGCGTATCCCGCTGATTTCACGTTCATCTGTCCCACCGAACTTGAAGACCTGGCTAAGTTATACAAAAAATTCCAGGCCGAAGGTGCCGAGGTTCTGGGCCTCAGCACAGACACTCATTTCACCCACAAGGCATGGCACGATTCATCACCGTCTATCGGCCAGATCACTTACCCGATGCTCGCCGACCCGACTGGCAAGCTTTGCAAGAAACTCGGGACGTACATAAAGGATGAGGGCCTTTCCTTGAGAGGCACGTTCATCTTCAACACTGATGGCGAATTGACGTCAATGGAGATTCACGACAATTCAATTGGTCGAAACGCGCAAGAAATTCTTCGCAAACTCCAGGCATCTATCTTCGTGAGCGAACATGACGGTGAAGTCTGCCCGGCCAACTGGACCCCCGGCAGCGACACATTGAAGCCCGGAATCGAACTTGTAGGTAAGATCTAAGAAAGAGAGAGCGGAAACCCGGCCTCTGATGGGGCCGGGTTCCCAACCACCTCATGAACGTCCTTGTCCTCAACTGCGGTTCTTCGTCGGTCAAATTCCAGATAGTGGACACCGACCTCGAACGGATAGAAGCAGACAGCGACTCTTGCCTCGCCAGCGGGATAGTCGAGCGAATTGGCGGTCAGGCTCTCACCACATTTCAGGCTACCGGGCACCCCAGAGACCGTCACGCCGAACCCCTGCGCGATCAACGCGCCGCGATCGATGTGATCCTGAGATGGGTTATTTCCCACGCATCCAGAATCGATCACATATCTTCTCTGGCGGATATCCACGCAGTAGGACACCGCGTTGTCCACGGCGGAGAAGAGTTCCAAAAATCAGTTTTGATTGACGACGAGGTGCTCCACGGGATAGCGGACTGCATTGACCTTGCTCCGTTGCACAATCCTGCAAACATCAAGGGGATCAAAGCCACCACCGAACTTCTGGGATCCGGGATCCCCCAGGTTGCGGTATTTGACACGTCTTTTCATTCAACTATGCCGGAAAGTTCGTACCTGTACGGAATACCCTACCAACTCTATCGCCGCCACAAGATCAGAAGGTACGGGTTCCACGGGACATCGCACAGGTACCTCTCCTACCGATACCGACAGATCACGGATCAGCCACTGGACGACATCAACATCATTACGCTCCATCTTGGGAACGGTTGTTCGGCCTGTGCGATCGTCAACGGAAAGTCGTATACGACGTCGATGGGCTTCACGCCCCTTCAAGGTCTGGTTATGGGCACCCGTTCCGGGGACATTGACCCATCATTAATTGAGTTTTTGATGATAAAGGAAGGCCTGAGCATATCCGAGGTAGACACCATGCTCAATAAACAATCAGGCCTCCTGGGGATCTCCGGCCTCACCGGCGACATGCGCGAACTACTTGAAGAAGAAGCCGAGAACGGCGATCGGCGCGCTCGCCTGGCAATCGACATTTTCAGTCGTCGCGTAAAACAGTACATCGGAGCCTACCTGGCCGAAATGGAGAATGGCACCGAATCCATAGTCTTTAGCGGTGGCATCGGTGTGAACTCCCCCGCAATTCGCTCGCGAATCTGTGGAAGTCTAACTTCCTGTGGGATCAAGTTGGATGAGGCCAAGAACCAGGTCGTCGATGAGGTTATGAAGATCAGCACTGACGATTCACGAATAGCTGTTTACGTCATTCCGACCAATGAAGAATTGCTAATTGCGAGGGACACATATCGCGTTGTAGCAAATGTTCCGAGGAGGTGGTGAGAAAGGGTGAAAACAACCGGATTCAACGTTCAGTCGTTTAACCGTTCGGTCGTTGGCCACTCAGAATCTCAATCGCTGCTCCTGGGTATCTCCTGAAGCGAAGTAGAAGGAGTGTTCTCTCTCGGTACCAGTGTGCAAGACCTTCAAAATATTCCGTTGATCTGAGAAAGTCTCGAAGAACATCGCGTTATTGACTCCTATTTCTTCGATTGGAGCAGTCGCATTAAACTCGAGCATATACCACCACACGTCCTCGACTCCGCCGTCCGCCCGCATTTGCTCTTCACCGCTGGAGAGAATTTGCGCTTGCATCCTTGTGCCCTCTGATCGCAACAAAAACATGTCGTTGAAATAACTCTCGAAAACAGAATCAATCGCGGCGCTGGCGATCATTTCCAGAGCATCCGATTGAGCGTATGTTCGCAGCACCAGTGCGAGGTCGTCCTTGAACATGCGGACCCGCACGATGGCAGCGTCATCTTCGACGACCATCCTGCCGAAGATCACATGGCTATCATGCGGAACAGAGTGAGCGGCTCCTCTTCTCTCGGGTACCGAGACCGTCGAGAATAGGAGCCCGCTCAAAATCAGCAATGACTTCACAAGGGTCGAATTCCCGGCACTACGAAGTGGCTGCTTCCCACGTATTGTTCTCCGTATCGACATCGGCAAAGACTTCGTCCGGATCGATAACCACTTTCACGACATTCCCGTCGTCGAAGAATCCGTGCGTGAAGGTCAACTCGTTTCGTCGCCAGATATCAACCGGCAGGTTAATCCTCCTGGTCCTACCATCGTCATACGTGAGTTCGATCTGGACAGGCATAACGAGGCCACCTTCGTTATCGATTTGGATCCGATAGTAATTACGTCCCCGCTCGTAGTCACCCATCAATTCCTGAGCATCCTGGACGGTCACGCTCGCCAGATTCTGATCGTTTGTATAGGTGGTGTAAAACCAACCCCTCCAGAACCAGGCAAGGTATTCCCCGGCACCCTCCTCAATCGACCTGAAGAAATCAAACGGCTGTGGATGTTTAAACGCCCAGCTCTCAGAGTACTCACGAAACGCCTGATCAAACGCCTCAGGGCCGAGCACCTGCTCGCGGAGCATCACAAGGCCGGCGGCCGGTTTCGCATAGCCATTGTTTCCGAATTGCGCCTGAATAAGATCAGATTGCGTCATCAGAGGAACCTGATTTTCACTCCTCATGTAGTTGACGATTTGGTTCGCCGGGCCACGGCTACTGGGGTAATCAGAATCCCAATCCTGCTCGGCGTAGTATTGAAGGAACGTGTTAATGCCTTCGTCCATCCAGGTCCATTTACGTTCGTCCGAAGCGACGATCATCGGAAACCAGTTGTGTCCTACTTCATGAATAGTCACCGAAATAAGCGCGTGAGCAAGCTGGGTACTGTAGCTACCGTCGGGTTGCGGCCGAGCACCGCAAAAGGCGATCATCGGGTATTCCATCCCGAAGACTGGACCGTGGACGTTGACGGCCTTCGCATAAGGATACTTCAGCGACATCCGTCCGTACGTTTCAAGAGTTTGAGCAATTGCCTTTGTAGAAACCGAATCCCACAGAGGCATCGCATCTCGGGGATAAAGTGAGTGCAACGCGATCGGGTCATCGCCCGGCTCGTAGCGGAAACCCGCCGCATCCCACACGTAGGTTTCCGAAGACACCCACGCGAAATCACGAACGTTTTCGGCTACGAATCGCCAGGTCAGAGTACCTTGGTTTGTAGGACGGGTATCCCGGGTCTGAACTTCGTCGGGCTCAATGATGAATACAGGTTCGGTGCTTTCCATCGCCCGATCGAGTCGACTACGTTGTTCGCGGGTCAAAACGTCCTGCGGGTTTTGCAGGATCCCAGTACCATCAACAATGTGAGAGTAAGGCACTGTGATGCGTACGTCGTAATCGCCAAATTCGAGATAAAACTCGCCCTGCCCGAGGAATTGGTCAGTCTGCCAGCCATTAATGTCGTCATAAACAGACAGCCGAGGGAACCACTGGGCTACCTCGTACAGCCACCCGTCGGAGACCAGTTCTTTGGCGCCGCGGCCAAATTGCGGGATCCGAAAATCCCAATCAATCTCGAGTTCCACCGAAGCGCCGGGCTCAACCGGTTCAAGGAGGTTGACCCTCATTTCGGTACCGCGAATCATGTATTCTGCGTCAACCAGATCCCCGTCGCTGTCAACAAGTTGAACGCGATGAATATTGTGCCCCCCGTCGAACTGCGGCCGGGCGAAGAAACGACGGGCCTGGGGACTCATCTGTGGGGGCAATGCCCTCGCCACCTGGTAACTGCGGCTGTGTTCAATAGACCTTACGTTTTGGTCCAATTGTATCCAGAGGTACCCGAGGCGATCCGGCGAATTGTTGTGGTATGTGATACGCTCAGACCCCCTGATTGCCTGTTCGAGCGTATCCAGTTCGGCATCAATGGAATAATCGACCTTCTGTTGCCAGTAGTCCGTCCCTGGCATTCCACCAGCATTGCGGACTCCGGTCGGATCCGGCATTTCGATGGGCCGGAAAATGGATTGGTTAGTTCGTGGGTCCTCCTCGGCATTAATCCACTGCTGGGCCGCAACGCCACGAACGCTACCCAGCAGTGCAACGCCGGCAATCACCAGACGCGTCGGAAAGCGAAAATATCGCATTTTCAAAGTCTCCCATTTTTCAATATTTATGGTCATGTCGACCCAACCAGGCGGTCGATCATCAACGCGATCGAAACAAGGGCCGTGACCCCGGAAAGCGTAATTGTCCAGATCCCGCGCCTGCCATGAACCAGGCGGGTGACCAGGCTCCCTACCCCGAGAACCGCCAACACAATCACCAGCTGGCCCAATTCTAACCCGACATTGAACGCAAAGAGCGGAAAGACCACTCCCTCCTCGCCCCCAAGCGCCGCCCTCAAGAAATTGGAGAAGCCCATGCCGTGGATCAATCCAAAAACCGAGGCGGCGCCATACCGACCCCTCCCAACCCAGTCTTTCGCCTGCTCACTCTTTTCTCCGCCGATGTCTGCCCGAGCGGCAACGGCGATGTTCATAATACTGGTGATTAGTATCGTCAACGGAATCAAAAACTCGACCAACCCGGACGATACCCTGACCAAATCCAGGGTCGCCAGCCCTAACGTCAACGAATGACCAACCGTAAACGCCGTTACCAGCCACAACAATCTCCGCCACTCTGAGTACCCGTAGGCCGCAGTAAGCGCTCCCACAAAAAGCAGGTGGTCGTAACCCTGAATATCCGTGATATGTTCAAACCCGAGCCGTAGATAGACAGAAAATTCAGAAATCATTTCCCTGGTTTACATGCCGGGGTAGACAACAGTTCCTCGGATAATTCTCGAGCCCTGTTAAGGAAGGAAGCTCTGCGAAGTGATGGGTCAACTGGTGTTAAGGCATCTTAATGTAGGATTGAGAAAAGAGGGAGGTCAGTACGGTCAGAAACAATCTACGAGACGGTTAAGTAAGGATAGTGGAGGCCCTGCTCCCTGCTCTGACGTTCCTAAATCCATTCGTCACTCGTGTCCATCAGGGATGTGAGTTCCTCGTTCGGAACCACGCGAGGAGGAAGGTACTTGCCTATTCCAGCAATCCTGCAGCAAGCCATAAATGTCTCCGAAGGTGTTTGTTACTTCTAACTTCTGGGCGGCAAATCCTTGATTCCTCCGGGAATCTCCGCACCACCTGACGCCACCCTTTCGTTCCACGTCTCCTTTTCCGGATAACGTCGGCGTTCAGCCATCGTGATACACCCGTCGACAGGGCAAACCAGAGAGCACAGGTTGCAGCCTACGCACTCGGTTTCATCCACCCATGGGACCCGGTACGGTTCAGCCGCGGATCTTGATGCCCTGGTAGCTGCAATTTCAGCCATTGGAGCCACATGCCCTGGAACGGCCGCGACACCAGGTTGATGGATACACTGATGAGCACCATCGTGACAGGCAACGACGCACAATTGACAGCCAATACAACTGTTGTCATCAATCTCGGCAACGACGTGGTAGTTCAGGTCCAACTCGCCCCATTCCTTGAACCCCGGCACCGCCTTACCAACAAGTTCATTCACGGATTTCATTTTCTTTTCAGCGAGATAGTTGTCGAGCCCGTCGATCATATCTCGAACGATTCTGAAACCGTGATGCATCACGGCCGTCGCGACCTGAACACTTCCCGCTCCCAGCGCAATAAACTCTGCTGCGTCTCTCCAATCGGATATTCCACCGATTCCGCTGAGGGGGATGTTAATTCTCGGGTCACGGGCGAGCACACCAACCATCCGCAACGCAATGGGTTTGACCGCTGGACCACAGTACCCCCCGTGAGTGGAGCCGTCCGCAACTCGCGGGAGTGGAACCAGTAGATCAAGGTCTACTCCGATCAGACTCTGAACCGTGTTGATGAGCGAAATTGCGTCGGCGCCCGCTTTGCACGCGGCCAGGCCCGGTTCGGTAATGTCGCCGATATTGGGAGTCAGCTTTACAATCACAGGTATGGAAGCGGTTTCCATCACCCAGTGAACCAACTCCTCCAACACCCTGGGCTCCTGCCCCACCGCGGAGCCCATGCCACGTTCACACATCCCATGAGGGCAACCGAAATTCAGCTCGAGGCCATCACATCCCGTATCTTCGGAACGCTTGATAAGCTCATCCCACTCCTCGCGCGTTTCAACCATCAGGGAAGCGATCACCGCGTGGTCCGGGTAGCGCTTCTTAACCTCGGTCATTTCGCGGAGATTTACTTCGAGAGGCCTGTCGGTGATCAGTTCAATATTGTTTAGACCCAACATTTTCGATCCGGAGTAGTCCACCGCCCCCAACCTGCTGGACACGTTAACGATGGGATTACCCAGCGTCTTCCAAACTGCCCCGCCCCATCCTTCATCGAAGGCCCGCATTATCTGGTCACCACTGTTGGTCGGGGGCGCCGAGCCGAGCCAGAATGGATTGGGGCTTTTGATGCCAGCAAAATCAATTGAAAGGTCGGGCACTATGCAGACTCCTTCTGTTTGCCTGGAATCAGAAGCTCGTGGATCGCCCGGGCGGCCCTCTGACCCTCGTCGACAGCGTTGACAACCTCTTTGCCTCCGTTGCAGGCGTCGCCACCGGCGAAGATGAGCCGGTTGCCCGTTACGCCCGAAGCCGGATCGGTTACAATATGTCCTTTGCCATCCACTTCAACCGAGGGAAAGGACTCGATCAGGTCCCGCATGCGCGCCTGTCCGGTAGCAACGACCACCAGATCAACTGGCAAGATCCCGGTGTTTTCTCCCGTCGGCTGCCCGTTGTCGGCTCGAACCAATTTCAGTGCCACGGCTTTCCCATCTTCGACGACGACCTCTTCGACAAGGGTATCGGTTACTACTATCACTGAATCGCGTCGGGCACCCGCGAGCTCGTGTGAATACCCGGGCATCCGATCAACAGTCCGCCGATAAAGAAGCCGCACCTCTTCAACCCCCAACTGGGCCAACTCACGAGCGGCATCCAGGGCGGTGTTTCCTCCACCGATAACTGCCGCGCTTTTGACATGGTGCACGGACATCGTGTCGCCGGTTTTTAAACCTCGTATCCACTCCACTGCGCCGATCACCCCGTCGGCATCACCGCCGCGAACTTCAAGAGAGGAATCTCCCCCCAGGCCAACACCGAGAAAAATGGCATCGTGTTTTTCAAGCAGCTCTTCAGGAGTGATGTCCTCACCGATGGCAACGCCAGTTTCGATCGACACACCGAGTGACTCGACGAATTCGGCCTCTTCGATCGCCCCGGGCGCTTGCATTTTGTACGGAGCGATCCCGGTGGCGTTCAACCCGCCTGGAATGTCCGACTTCTCATAGATCACGGCGCCGTGCCCCAAAAGTGCAAGGCGACCGGCACAGGCCAACGACGCCGGCCCAGCACCGACCAGGCCCACAGAGAAACCGGTAGGCGGTTGTTTGTCGAACGAAACATCTCCTGCTCCGTTATCAGTGGCATACCGTTGGAGCCTGCCTATTTCAATCGGTTTTCTACCCCAACCGGTGTACACACAACTCCCCTCACACAAAACTTCCACCGGACAAACGCGAGCACAGCTTGCGCCGAGAAGATTGGCCGTAAGGATTGTGTCTGCGGCACCAACAACATTTTCGGTGGCTATTCTCCGGATGAACTCCGGGATATCAATCGAGGTCGGACAGGCAACCGTGCAGGGAGCGTCGTAACAATAGAGGCAGCGGGCGGCTTCAGATAGCGCTTCCCCAGCATCATAGGCCGGATACTTAGCTACCAGGTCGTTTTCAAGTCGGACCCGGGGGAGCTGGTATTTGTTCGACATCCCACCCGTCACGCTCGTGACATCTCCTCGAAGGATTCGACAAATATGCTCAGCGCTTCATCGATCGCGGCCTCACCGACGGTCAGGGGTGGCGCTATTCGGATGACGTTTCCATACAAACCACCCTTGCCTATTAGCATCCCGCGTTTCTTGGTCGCCTCAAAAAGAGCGACAGCGGCGGTCGGGTTCGGAGTCCGATCGCCGTTCGTTTCGTCTACGACCAACTCGAAAGCTTGCATCAAACCCATTCCTCTAACGTCCCCGATTACATCCGGGAACCTCGATTGGATTTCTTCCAAACCCGCCCGAAAACGTTTGCCCATTGTTTCGGCGTTCGCCGGAAGGTTTTCCTGCTCCATGACATCGAGCGTTGCGTTGGCTGCCGCGGCAGAAATCGGGTTTCCCCCGAATGTCGAAATCGTCAATTTCTTGAACGCATCAGCGATTTCAGATTTAGCTATCGTGATTCCGAGTGGCATTCCGTTGGCAACACCTTTGGCCATCGTCATGATGTCCGGTTCAACGTCCCAGTGCTCAATCCCAAACATCTTAGAACCCGTCCGACCGAACCCCGTCTGAACCTCGTCGCAGATGAAGACACCTCCGTATTTCCGAACTATCTCAACCGCCATTTTGAAGTACTCCGGCGGCGGCGTCACGAAGCCGCCAACCCCCTGGATCGGCTCAGCCAGCATTCCGGCGATTTCCCCGCAAGTGGTGGTCTGAATCAATTCTTCAAGATCCGACGCACAGCGCACTTCACAATCGGGGTATTTCAGCCCAAACGGACAGCGGTAGCAATACGGCGCAGGCGCGTGTTTGATACCGGCCACCTGAGAAGGACCCGCCCTCCAGGGTGCGTGACCCGTGAGTCCCTGGGCCAGCATACCCCGTCCAGAGTAGCCATGCCGAAGTGCAATGATTTCAGAGGCACCTGTATAGACCTGTGCGAGGATGACAGCGGTCTCATCGGCGCTGGTACCCGAAGCCGTGAAGATGCTCTTTTGGAGATCTCCCGGTGTGATGCGAGCCAACCGTTCCGCAAGGTCTACTGTCGGTTGGGTCGGGTAGAGACTGGATACATGCCCGAGCTTGTCGATCTGATCTTTGGTGGGTCCGGTAACGCGAGGATCGCAGTGACCGATGGAAACAGTCAGGATTCCGCCGAAAAAATCGAGATAACTGTTGCCGTCAACGTCGGTTACCCTCAGGCCGTCGCCCGACTCCAGCACCAGAGGATCAGCATAGTAATTGGCTACGGCGGGCCAGAGGTATTTCTCGTGTTTGTCTTTTATCTCCTGGGCCGACGATTTCACTTCGACTCCATTCACGAGCGGCTCCTCTCGATATAGCGACCGGCACCTCTTTCGACTTTCAAGTCGCCGTTCCTGTATTGGATTCGTCCATCGACCACAACGTGCGAGGCGAGGCCTTTAACCTTGAACCCCTCGAAAATATTCCGGTCGACTTTGTGGTGGTGCGTTGAAGCCGAGATCGTACCGGTGGCTTCGGGATCCCACACCACCAGATCCGCGTCCGAACCGACCATCAAAGCACCCTTTCGCGGATACATACCGAATATTTTGGCCGCCCGCGTCGAAGTAACGTCAACGAACTCGTTCAATGTCAGCCAACCCTTACCGACACCGTAGGTGTACATCAGAGCGAGTCTATGCTCGATGCCCGCCGCTCCGTTGGGAATCTTTCTAAAGTCATCTTTCCCCATGTCCTTCTGCCCTACCTGATTGAACGGGCAGTGATCCGTAGCCAGGCAATGCAACGTTCCCGCCTTTAGAGCTGCCCAGAGAGGTTCCTGGTGTCCGAGCGGTCTTATCGGGGGCGACATCACATAGGCAGCACCTTCAAAATCCGGTTTGTCGTACACCGAATCGTCCAGCAAAAGGTACTGAGGACAGGTTTCACCCCAGACGGTCTCGCCGCGCAGTCGCGCCCTGGAGATCGCTTCTATTGATTCCTGACAGGTAACGTGTACGACATAAAGCGGCACTCCGTTGAGACGGGCAAGTTGCGCAGCGCGCTCGGTTGCTTCCCCTTCGACAGGAGTGGGGCGCGAGCGGGCGTGATATTTTGGAGAAGTATGCCCCTCACCGAACAATTTATTCTGCATCTCCACTACCTGGTCCCCATGCTCAGCGTGCACGGTGACAAGTCCCTGGAGCTGTGCCGCAGTTTTCATGATGTTAATCAATTCATCGTCGAAAACGCCGATAGCCCCACGATAGGCCATGAACGTCTTAAACGAGGGGATCCCTTCTTCGTCGATGCACTTCCGCATCCATTCGGCGGTCTTATCTCCCCACCAGGTGACCGCCATATGGAAGGCATAGTCGGCAACCGACTTCTCGGCCTTTTCGTGCCACCACTTCAGGGCCTTCATCATGTCTTCGTCACGCTGAGGAATCACGAAGTCAATTATGGTCGTCGTCCCCCCGGCAACTCCGGCAGCAGTTCCAGTCTCAAAATCGTCAGCAGAGACGGTGCCCATGAAGGGAAGCTCCATGTGCACATGCGGGTCGATCCCCCCGGGAAACACATATTGCCCTGAGGCATCAACGACCTCATTTCCGGAGCTCGCCTCAATGTTCGGTCCTATTTCGACAATTTTTCCGTCTTCGCACCTGACGTCGTTAACCCATTGATCAAGAGCAGTAACCAAGGTTCCGTTTTTTATCACTACACCCATCTTCGTATCCTTTCAAAAATACGACGGGCGGACGGACGGACGGGCCGACGGGCGGGATTGGCTCCCTCCCTCTTCCCTCCTCCCCCCTCCCTCTAAATCAATTCAACCATCTCATCGTAAGTCTCAGGCCTGCGGTCCCGATAAAACTGCCAGACCTGGCGAACCTCTTCGATAACATCCAGGTTCATTTCTGCGGTAATCATTTCGTCTTTGTCCTCTGAGGCTTCTGCGAGGAACGCACCCCGGGGATCCACGAAATAACTCGACCCGTAAAACTTGCCTATGTCCCAGGGAGCCTCGGTGCCAACGCGATTGATGCACCCCATGAAGTAGCCATTGGCCACGGCGTGGGCCGGCTGCTCAAGCTTCCAGAGGTATTGAGACAAACCAGCCACTGTCGCGGAGGGATTCATGACGATCTCAGCACCGTTTAGTCCGAGCAACCGCGCTCCTTCCGGGAAATGTCGATCGTAGCAGATGTACACGCCGACCTTTGCGTAGGCTGTTTCGAAAACGGGGTAGCCGAGATTGCCGGGTTTGAAGAAAAATTTCTCCCAGAAGCCAGAGGTCTGCGGTATGTGGTTCTTGCGATACTTGCCGAGGTATTTGCCGTCAGCGTCTATCACCGCTGCAGTGTTGTAGTAGACCCCCGCCTGTTCGCGCTCGTAGGTCGGCACCACGATTACCATCGAATATTTCTTCGCGTACTCCGACATGAGGTCGGTCATCGGCCCTGGCACAGCTTCCGCAGCCTCATACCATCGTTTGTCCTGACTGCAACAAAAGTATGGGCCGTCGAAGATCTCCTGGAGACACAGAACTTGCACACCGGCTTTGCCAGCCTCTTCAATCAGTGGGATATGTTTTTCTAAACCGGCTTTGCGGATTTCGGCAACCGGCACGCTTTCATCGTTGATGGGGTTGGCGCATTGTATTAAACCACCTTTGACAATTCTTGCCACGTTTTTCTCCCGGTTTAGTCCCAGCGTGAGATAAAGACTTTGCGATCGGTGTAGAAATCAAAAGACTCTCGGCCGTGGGCTTTAAGGTCTCCGAAGAACGACCCTTTGGCGCCTCCGAATCCGAAGAATGACATAGGGGTAACCACGCCGATGTTGACTCCCGCCATACTGGCCTCAACACGGTATTTAAACGTCCGGGCGCTCTTCCCGCTGGTCGTGAAAATCGAGCATGCGTTGGCGAGCGGATGCTTCTTAATGATCTCAAGAGCTGATTCGAGATTCTCTGCTTTCAATATCCCGAGTACGGGACCAAAAATCTCCTCCCGAGCAATCACCATCTCAGGCGTCACGTTGTCGAAAACGCACGGACCTATAAAATGCCCATCTGAATTAATCTCGACCCCCCGACCGTCCACGATAAGGTCAGCTCCCTCATCGACGCCCTGTTGCACGTAACCCCGAACCTTTTCCAGGTGAGCGGCAGAAACAACCGGACCCATGGTGACTCCCTCTTCAAGACCGTTGCCAACTTTGAAAGCTTTGGCGTTTGCAACGACGCGCGAGCGGATTTCCTCTTCGCAACCTCCCACAGCCAAAATCAAACTTGCGGCCAGACACCTTTCGCCGGCGCAGCCGTACGCCGAATTAGCAATGGCCTCGGCAGCCTTATCCATGTCGGCATCGGGCATAACGATCATGAAATTCTTTGCCCCACCCAACGCCTGCACCCGTTTGCCGTGTCCGGCGGCTGTCTTATAGACATACTCAGCGATCGGACTTGAACCAACAAACGACACGCCCTGAATGTCTTTGTGTTCAAGGAGCCCGTTCACTACATCTTTGCCGCCGTTTACCAGGTTCAGCACTCCCTTTGGGAACCCTGCTTTATCAATCAGGTCGAATATGAACCTTTGACAGAGGGGTACCTGCTCAGACGGCTTACATATGAACGTGTTGCCGCAGGCTACCGAGAAGGGGTAAAACCACAGGGGAACCATCGCCGGGAAATTGAAGGGAGCGATGCAAGCAAAAACGCCCATAGGTTGCCGAACCGATTCGCAATCGATACCGGCAGCTACGTCTTCCAGAGTTTGCCCCATCAACAATGAGGGGGCTCCACAGGCTACCTCAACACACTCTATACCGCGTTGAACGCTGCCGCGCGACTCGTCGAGCGTTTTGCCGTGTTCCATAGTCAGGATGCGCGACAGTTCTTCTTTGTTCTCCTCAAGGAGATGCTTCAGCGTGAACAAATAGCGAGCACGTTTTGCAGGGGGCACCATCCGCCACTCGGCAAACGCCGCATCTGCCGCCTTCACCGCGCGATCGACATCCGCCGCTCCACCCATAGGGACCTTAGCCAGCAGGTCGCCAGTGGCGGGGTTTCTAATCTCTCTGGTTTCAGAAGCGAGTGAATCGACCCATTGGCCGTTTAAGTAATCTTTGATTGTTTCAGTCATGCCCGGTCCGTGTGCGATTGAGATCTTCTTTAGATTATCCTTGAAAAACAGGGGAATCAAGCGGTTAAGGCGGGCCTTTCCCAAAAACGGAACCCCCTGACTTGCCTGAGGTATTAAAACGGCACTCACGCGGGCCGTCGCGAACTCTTTCCGGAACCAGCATTGTGCTAACACCTGTCCTTTTTATGCTTTCGGTTATTGTGACGCCGGCCAATGCGATTCAACAGGATACGCCTCGCATTGAGTTTTTGAGGACGCTCCCCCCCGATGATGCTGAAGTTTTTTTCGGAGCGGTTTCAGACATGGACGTTCGTTCGGATGGATCGACGGTAGTTCTGGACGGGCTCTCCCACTCGCTACTTTTTTTGACGCTCAAGGCAACTTCGACCGAGTAGTGGGGCGAGAGGGCCAGGGACCCGGAGAGATAGGTGGATCACAGGATTTTGAGTTGGCACCTGATAATCGGTTGGCCTGGTCGACTTCAAGAACCTCCGGATTTCGCTCTGGGATCCCGAGGGCGACCCCCTCTCTTTGGTTCCTCTTAGAACTCTATCAGGTGGCCAGATGTCCTGGCCTCAGGAATTTACCTGGAATTCCACAGGCCCCGTCCTTAAGACCAGCGGATTCATACCAACAGAACCGATCCTTTTTTTACTTTTACGCGATGACCTGTTGGCGATCGCGGATACTCTGGTGGTATTCCTCGAAGAGGACCCCGAAACGATGTCTTGCATATTTTGCACGACCAGCCTCACCGACTTCGGCGTTGTCGCAGCCAGAGGCGACACCATATATCAAGTTTCTTTACTCGACAGCATCGGCAGGGCACAACGCATTTGGTCTCGAAGCGATCTCCCTGCTGCCAACCGTTCTTCGGCGGAGTTGGAACGACTGGATGCGGCTTCGAACCGTTTACGGGGAACCGAAGGCGGCGGCGGCAGGACTGCCTTTTCCCAGTTCAAACCCAGATTCCCACCCAAAAGTATTTCAGCGGATTCTGATGGCCGTCTCTGGTTAGCACCATCCGCAAACGACGGAGAAGCCGGAGCACTGGATGTCTTCGCGGAAAGTGGCGAATTACTTGCGACCCTGGAAACCGATCACCCGGTCCTTTCGATAAAAATTCGGCACGGATACCTGTTAATTGGGAGCGAATCGGACTTGGGGGAACCAATCGTCCAGGTCTACCGGATCAGAGACTAACCCGGCAGCGGGCTTCTCCACCTCCCTCCTAACTCCTCCCCCCTTAAGCCTCCCAGGCCGTAAGCCCCCGCTCTTCATCAGTCCCAGGTATCGTATTGTCGAGCACCAGCGCGCACATAGCCCCAACCGCCATTCCGGTATTCCCCAACGTGTTGAGCACATCAGAGATCAAGCCGGGAGAAAAACTTAACGGATTAGCTGCGAAATATTCCGGTACCGAAAGACCCATAAAGAAGGAAAACCCAAGGATGAAAAGATTGCGGGCGGAGTTCAGATCGACGAATTGGAGATTCGATAAACCTACCGCAGCGATCATACCGAACATCGCACAGTACATTCCGCCTACGATGGGTTGAGGAATTGTGGTGAACAGGGCGCCGAATTTCCCGAACATCCCCAATAGCAACATGATGCCCGCTCCAATCTGCACGACTCGCCTTGAACCGACCCGAGTCAATCCAATAGCTCCAATGTTTTCAGAGTAGGACGTCGTACCGTTGCCGGTACCGAATATTCCGGCTATCAGACATCCAACACCTTCCATGCCGATTCCGCGACTGATGACTTTTGAGTCAGGCACCGGCGCACCGGCCAATCGAGCGGCGGCATAATAGTCTCCGACCGATTCAACCATCGACGCCACGTACCCGGCGAGCATGCCCACAACCGCTGCTGCTCCAAACACAGGCATTCCCCACTGGAAGGGGTACGGGACACGGAACCATGAAGCTGCGCCGACATTGGCCATCGACACATGAGCGGGGTGGTCGGCCGAGAAAACTCCGGTGGAGGTGAGAACAGCTGCGACTCCCCAAGCCACCAGAATCCCCATCATTATTGGAAACAACTCGAAGGCCCGGTGAGTGAATCGCATGTACTGACTGAAAACAATAATCAGCGCAATGGTCAGCCCACCTATTCCCCAGTGGGTGCCGGCAACCGGCGCACCGAATTTGAAAAGCGCCAGGCCGATCAATGCGATGGTCGGAGCGATCGTTATCGGACCGACGAAACGCAGCACCTTGCCAACCAATCCAGAATAGCCGACAAATATCTCGACAACTGCTCCGACGATCACAGCGCCCTGTACATGTTGCAAGCGCACCTCCCAACCCGAGTTGGCCAGAGCGGCCATGCCAAGGATCGTGAACGTCGGCTGGAGAAACGAGAAAGTCCCTCCCTGAACCAGCGGCAACCTGTTGCCCCAGGTTGTCTGGAGAATGGTCGTAATACCACTGACAAAAAACATCGTGCTGATCAACCAACCCAGTGCCACCGGGTTATCTGCGATTCCCAGAGGTTCCGAAAGCAGGAGGGGAATAGCCACCGTCGAGCCGAACATCGTGAGGTAGTGCTGAAAGCCCAGCGGCAGAGCTTCCTTCAGAGGCGGAATGTCGTCAATGCCGTAAATCAGTTTATGAGCCATGCAGGAATCTCAGCGGTTGTAGAAACGAACGCTAACATACGCCTCAAAAACCGAGGCCGACAGAGGAAGCGATGGGGGGCACTGTGGCACCGGGGCATTGGGACGCTGAACCGTAATTCTTATTCCATCCCGACCTACCGACTTCCCGACTTCTACCTATCCCGGCAGTTCCCACCGCAAATCTGAAAACCTCGCGAAGTCCCTGTCAGTCGTAACCCATCGTGCTCCCTGCTCAATTGCCATGGCGGCGAGATAAGCATCGGGAACGAGATTACCTCGGGCTTCGGCATCAATGCAGATCTTTCTGAAGACGCTCCAGTGCATTGGGCCTGGCTGCACCGCCACAGAAACGGGCGCAGAGCGGATAGCGTCAATAAAATCGAAAACGTCTTCGAGTGAACTGGGGCTCTTGAAAATCTTGGGATGAGTTACAATCCTGACAACTGAGCTCAGCACGTGCTCGGAATAACCAAAATTTTCCGGTCCAGCCAACGACCGCTGCAACCAGGTTCGGCACTGCTCATGTTTATCGCTGTCCTGACGCAACGCGTAAATCAGGACGTTCACATCGGCTATTATCACCTGTGCGATTCGTCCATCGAATCCAGAATCGAAGACATATCGTCCAGGTCAACGCCCGGCAGTGTTCCGCCGGAGCCATGCCGTGGCAAATCGAGTTTGTCCTTTTTGTTTTTTTGTCCCCCTTCAGGGGGCCTCGCCATATAGGCCACAAGAGCCTCCTTTACCAGCCCCGTTAATGACATTCCAGCCTGGGCCGCCCAGATTTTAGCTTTCTTTAGCAATGGATCTTCTATGCGTAATGTTGTTCTCATGACATAGAGACGTTACCATGACGACATAAATATGTCAACTATCTCAGTTCATCATCTTTTCCACCATTTCAAGCGTCGGCTCGACCGGATCCGGACGCCTGACGGCCCTCGCCGCTGCATCCACGTCCTTCAACCCTGACCCGGTCACCGCCAGAACGATTCTTTCGTCAGCCCCCACGATCCCATCGGCGACCGCCTGCCTGAGACCCGCAACCGAAATTGCCCCCGCAGGTTCGGCAAAAACCCCTGTACTCGAGGCGAGGACCCTGATGGAATCGAGGATGTCGCGGTCTTCAACAATAACGCCCGCCCCTCCACTGGCCTGTACCATTTTCACGCACTGAAAAGCATTTCGTGGCATCAAAACATTGAGACTGTCGGCGACGCTGTCAGCCATGGGATCAGGTACCGGAACTGTCCCTGCGCGCAACGCAGTAGCAATCGATGCCGACCGTGAAGGCTGCACCGCGATCAACCGTGGCACACTTTCCAGCAACCCCGCCCTGCGAAGGTCGGCAAACCCCTTCGCTATGCCCGATATGATCACGCCATCTCCGACGGGCACCAACACCACATCCGCTTTTCCCCAACCGCGAATTTGATGAGCTATCTCAAGGGCCATCGTCTTTTTGCCTTCGATCGTAAACGGATTCAACGCCGTGTTTCGATTGTACCAACCAAACGCCTGGCATGCCGCCAGACAAAGTTCAAAGGCGTCATCGTAGGTGCCCAGCACGGGAATAAGATTGATGCCGTAGGAGAGCATTTGAATGAGCTTCGCCTCTGGAGCCTTTGCCGGCACAAAGGCTACGGCCTTTTTGCCGGCGGCCGCAGCCATGGCGGCCAGCGCAGTCGCTGCATTGCCAGTCGAAGCCGCGGCGATGGTATCGATCCGGTACTCGCTGGCTTTGGCGACCACAAGCTGGGAAGCCCTATCCTTGGTCGAACCACTCGGGTTACGAGTGTCATCCTTGACCCACAAATATTCCACTCCAATAGCGGCGGCCAGCGCGTCAGTTTTTATGAGAGGAGTGCCCCCCACCGGGATCGGTGGTAGATGGCCTGCATCATTGATAGGAAGAAATCCCGTCAGAAACTCACTGGACCCGAAATCGTCTATCCACCTGTCCGGAAGGTGGTCGATAACAACCTCCAGAACGCCTCTTGTCTCTCCACCGATTCGCTGTTGTGCCGAACACGCATCACAAACGAGTCGGGTTGGTTCTTCAGCGTATGTAGCGCCACACTCAACGCACCGGAGTTTAAACGAGGCCATGGGAGCCTCCTTCTGCGGCTCGGTGGTACGGCGGCACCGGGGCACAGGGTAGTTCCATTCCGACCTCTCGACTTCCCCCCTTCCCTACTGGCCTCACATCGTCAGCGCCATGAGCGCTTTTTGAACATGCAACCTGTTCTCCGCCTCGTCATAAACCACTGATTGCGGACCATCGATCACGTCGTTCGTTACCTCTCTACCCCGGTCAGCAGGGAGCGGGTGCATATAGATCATCTCTTTGTGCCCCAGGTCCATGTGCTTTTGCTCGCAACGCCAGGTAGGATATTTCTCTATCAACCCAATTCCTTCGTCGTGATCTTCTGTGACAACTAGCGGGCCCCATGATTTGGGAATGACTACGTCGGCATCCTGGAATGCACTTTCAAATTCGTTGGTGATGTTGAACTTCGATCCCGACGCTGCCGCATTTTCTTTTGCCTGAGCTTCAATCTCCGGAAGAAGTTTGAACTCCGGCGGGTAGGCCAGTGTGACGTCCATACCGAAACGGGGCATCATCAAAATTAAACTCTGCGGTACAGAGAGAGGTCGGACGTAGTTCGGGGCGCTCGTCCACGCGACTCCAATCTTTAGCCCTTTGGTTTCACCAAATTTTTCACGAATCGTCAGGTAGTCGGCAAGTATTTGACATGGGTGATAGATGTCGCATTGCATACTCAATAACGGGATGCTTGCAAATTCGGCGACCTCCTGCAAATACTGATTCCCCTCACCGTGGGCACAATGCCTTATCGCGATGCCATCGCCATAGCGGGATAGGACGTTCGCCGTGTCTCTGGCGTTCTCGCCGTGGCTTATTTGCATTTTGTCAGGCGACAGGAAAATACCGTGCCCCCCGAGTTGCGTAATCCCGGTTTCAAACGAATTGCGCGTCCGGGTAGAAGCGTCGAAGAAAATCATGTACAGTGTTTTCAACTCGAGCAGAGGCATCGGCTTGCCGGCAGCCTTAGCTTTCTTCAACTCGGCCGCCAGTGCGAACAGAGTGTTAAGTTCGTCTACCGACCAATCCTGGGTCGTAATGAAATCCCGTCCCTTGAGTTTCGAATCCATTATTTGTTCCCGTCCTTCATCAACTCGTCCTTGCGTCGGGCAATAATTTCGGGAAAAACGCTGTACACCGCCGTTGCCTTAACCAGATCTTCCGTCGCTACCCATTCTCCGGTGGTGTGGGCCAATTCTTCCAATCCGGGAGCGAAACCCACCGACGGGATTCCATGTCTCCCCATACTGGCCACACCATTGGTTGAAAACGACCAGCGTGAAATTTTGGGAGCCTCGCCGAGTACCGATTCGACGGCTTCGGCCATCCCCTGGACCAGCGGGTGGTTTTCCGGTACCACCCAGGTGGGATAAAACTTCTCCTGTTCAGCGGGTTCGCCTCGCCAACTGGTCTCTTTGTATTGCAGCACTTCGACCCTCGCATCGCCGAGCGACGGCAGCCCGTTGATTTCCTGCAGCACTGATTCCACCGTCTCTCCGGTGCTCATCCTGCGGTCAATGAACATCGTCGCGCTATCTGGTACAGCGTTAAGACTGGGGGTGGTCGCCTCAATGTATGTCACGGCGACGGTGCCTTTACCAAGAAACTCATCGTCTTTCAAGGTCTTATTGAGCTGTTCTATTTCAGAAATAATCGGTGCGGCCTTGTAAAGAGCGTTCACGCCCAGGTCACACTGTGCAGCGTGACAGGACTCTCCTTTGGTGGTAATCGTCAACTCGACTCGACCCCGTTGACCGCGATAGACATCCATATCAGTGGGCTCTCCGATCACCACTACATCCGGAACGATCTTTTCTTTTTCAATCAGATGAAGCAGGCAATACCCGTCGCATTCTTCTTCCATTACGGTCGCCGACAAATAAATCGTAACGTCATCGGGCACACCCCGTTCCATCAGCAGTTTCGTTCCGTAGGCCATGCAGGCGACTGAGGGCAGTTCATCAACGGCCCCCCTTCCCCACACCTTGCCATCTTCGTGTTTGCCCTCAAACGGATCGAAGTCCCACGCCTCAGGGTCGCCGACGCCTACACAATCAATGTGGCCGTCCATGAGAATTTTGAGAGGTCCGTTACCGATACGCGCGATGACGTTACCCAGCTTGTCGAAAAAGACTTCATCGAAACCAAGTTTTTCGTATTCTTCTTTTATCCGCGCGCAACGCTCTCCCTCTTTCATGCTTTCACTTCTTATTGCGATCATCTCCCTCAAAAAAGAGATTACGTCTTTTTCATATTTTCTTGCGCCGTCAAGCGCGGCAGCTACAGTATCGTTCATTGCGTTCTCTGATTCTTTGTTGGGGAGCGGATGGCGGTGTGCGGGGAGCGGTAATCTCCCCGCACAATCACGCAGCCGACGTGCCCACTCCGGTTTCATTGTTGAATTCTTTGATCTTCTTATCCAACTCTGGGATTTGTGCGGCGAGGTCACTCCAGAAAATGGGGCTCCACAATTCGTCCAGTTCCTCGACAGTTTTTCCCTGCTGCTCAACCCAGGTGAAGTACTTGAGATTGTGCATGGCTTTACGATCGGTAAAGGTCATCTCTTTCATATTGTCAGTGGTTGCACCGGCAAGGTATCGCGCGAAATGGGCAACCGCATCCAGCTGCGTGTATTCCCCTTTTTCAGACGATAGTTCCTCAAGTCGTGTCAGGTAGAGGTCAGAAGAATCGGTGAGGGATAAGAACAACACGTCATTCGAATCCATCTTGAAATATTTCGCCGTCTTGATCGCGGAAAGCATATTGCAGATCCCTGAAATCCCCATCAGGTCAAGCTGATCAATGGTCTCCTGAGGGACCCCCTGGCGTTGGAGCTCTTCTCGGCCCGGCCCTTCGTTGAACAGCCTCAAAAGCGACATCGCAGCTTCATCGTCAATAGCCGTAACCACATCCGTATTGCGAGCGTTGTGGATCCAGGGAACATGCTTGTCTCCTATGCCCTCAATCCGATGCCCCCCGAATCCGGCCCGCAACAAGGTTGGGCATTGCAACGCTTCTGCAGCCGTAATGCGAGCCCCCGGGAAGCGATCCTTTATATAGTCACCCGCAGCCAGGGTGCCGGCTGAACCCGTCGCGCCGACCCAGGCAGCCATCCGACTATTCGAGTCCGAGATAGAACGGAAGACCTCTTCAGCCGCCGGTCCCGTAACTCCATAGTGCCAGAGGTAATTCCCGAATTCGTCGAATTGGTTGAAAACGACAACTTCCGGGCGGTCTTTCTTTATCTGAAGGCATGCATCGAAAATTTCTTTGACGTTACTTTCACAGCCCGGCGTGGCGATGATCTCAGCGCCGATCGACTCAAGCCACTCGAAGCGTTCGCGGCTCATTTCTTCGGGAAGTATTGCAATTGCGTCGCAGCCCAGGAGGGCGCTGTCGAACGCACCACCTCTGCAGTAATTCCCGGTAGACGGCCAGACCGCTTTCTGCGTCTGGGGATCGAACTCGCCCGATACCAACCTCGGTGCCAGGCATCCGAAGGCGGCTCCAACCTTGTGGGCACCCGTGGGAAAATGCTTACCAACCAGGCCCACAATTCGGGCCGGCACGCCTGTCAGTTCAGACGGCAACTCGAGGTAATTGACGGGACCGAACCCCCCGGTCGTCGGGTCGTTGTGCCAGGTAATCCGGAACAGGTTCACGGGGTCCCGATCTTGCATGCTAACTAAGCCCAAACGGGCCACTATGTTAGGTTCGATTAATCCCGGGTCCCGCATCTGTGCGAGTGTTGGGATAAGAACTCCGCGCTCACGGCATCGTTCAATCGCGCTTTTTCTTGAAGCTTGTGTCATTTACTCTTTCCTGGAGAACCGAGGAAGCCCGTGCCGGTGTCAAGTTCATGAAAGCGCCGCCAGAGGTCGGGAGACGCAGTGCGTGCACGTGCGCTCAGGGCTTCAACGTCCACAGTTGTCGGTTGATAATTTTCCAGAACGGTCTTTCCGCGAGCGATCGTGTGGCTCACCCTTGCTTCCGAAACGCCATAGGCAAGATAGGCGAACAGGTTTTGTTCATCCAATGGGGTTATCTCGGATCCGTCCAAAACGATCAGGTCCGCCGGGGCATCTTCAACAAGTTCGCCCAACAACGGTTCCTCAAAGAACCTCCGAGCGACCAGAACATTGTTACCCAGGAGATTGGGAAGGTGTTCGAAACCAGAATTCGCATCCCCCGTCGAGGCGCGATGCATCAAATACGCGAACCGCAAAGCTTTCAGTACGGAGGAAGACATTCCATCTGTGCCGAGGCATACTTGAACCCCGCGCGCTGCCACCTCCGGCACGTCCAAACGGCCCACGCCGTTGTTGGCGTTGGACTCCGGATTGTGAATGATTGAGGCCCCACTCTCGGCAATCCGTTCGTAAGCGCCGTCGGGAAGATGTATACCGTGCGCCAGCAAAGATTTTTCATCGAGGATGCCAAAGTCGTGTAATCTTTCAACCGGACCTTTTCCAAATGCCACAAGCGACGCAGAAACGTCCACGGGATCTTCGGCTACATGGATATGGCAACCTTCACCGCTATAGGTGGCAGCGACGTTGGACATCGTTTGATCCGAAACCGTAAAACTCGCGTGTAATCCCACCAGACCCTTCAATCGCGGTTGTTGGCGGCAGGCCTCAATGAACCGTCTGTTTTCGGCGATACCCCGCGCAGCCTCCTCGACTCCATTGCGGTCCGTCACTTCGTAACACAACGCAGCAGAAAGCCCCACCTCCGCCACAGCACTACCGATCAGGTCCAAAGATCCATCAATAAAAGAAGGTGAGGCGTGGTGGTCGAACACCGTGGTACATCCCCATCGAATGCAGTCGAGGAGGGAGAGGTGAGCAGATATCTCCACCGTTTCCTTATCAAGCGCGCGGTCAAGACGCCACCAGAGAGTATCCAACACATCCGAAAAGGAGTTCATCGGAGCACCAGGGTTGAGTCCCCGCGCGAGCGCCGAATAAAAATGGTGGTGAAGATTAACAAGCCCGGGCATGATGATTCCTCCGCGGGCATCGATTTCCTCCGCCCCACCGTGCATCCCCTTTAAGTCGGACTCCTCCCCAATGGCAACAATGCGTTCTCCGTCAAACACCACTGCTCCACGGGAAATAATCACCGGTCCGCCAGGCGACACGCCCGGCATCGACGTCACCACAGTGCCGTTGCGAACCATTCGCGTCATTGACCAACCCCTTCCGGTTTCACCGGATTCGGCCTGGACGATTCGTAAATCGTTTCTCTCACCCTGCGAAGCCGCTCGCCGACAGTACCTTCAACATCGCCATCTTCCCGGATCAATATTCCTTCGACTCTTCCGAACATTTTATTCCCGTCGTACCAGAATCCATCGAAGGTAGATTCCTCGAACCCGCTCCGCGTTGCGAACACACGTTCTTTTACTTTGAATGGCGCTCCATTTTCGGGGCAGAATATTTCACAGTTCGAGCATTCGTTGCAGAAGTCATCGACAAACGCCAATTGATGTTCTTCGGCAACACCATCACCAGGAGCGACATCATACGAAAAGAAGGCGTCGTTGGGGCAAACGGCAATGCAGATATCGCAATTGAGGCAGTCGTACAACGCCAATTCGCTATCCACCATACGAGGCGCTTTGGAATTGGCGGCCGCCTGGTACCGCGGGTTCTCTTCCAAAGTCGGCACGAACTGTCGGCCATTAAATCGTCCAGCCACCCTGCCAAATTGGGTCTTGAATTTTTCGGCGGACAATCCGGCGTCTCCGGCAATTCCCCCCGCGACAACGGGAAGATTGTTCGAAGACGTCGCCGCTATACGATCCAATTGTTCTCGGGACGCATTTCTTCCGGCCATGTCCAAAAAGGCCTCCGCAAACGCCTCAGACGCCTGTCCCGTTGCCGCCAGAACGTAGGCCTCGCGACTGGTCACTCCGAGTTTATCCATCTCCCTGGCAAGTGCCTTCAGGTAGGCAGGCAGGCGTCCGTAACCGCCCTTCCGGAGAAGGTCTGTGCAGGTAGTAATGGGCACCATCCCACAGGCTACTGCATCCGGAAAATTTCGGGCATCAATACCGGCGGAGAACGAAACCGGAAAATCGAACCCAACGTCCTCGCGGACCATTTGCATGAGGTTCATGGATATCACATGCAGTGGAGGACCGGAGACGTACATGTAGGGATCGCTCTGTGTCGGGAAAACCGATTCATCATTGGCAACGACAAGAGTGTTCGTGAATTTCGCCCCGACGATCGAGCCCCGATCCTCGGCCACCGTTCTTAGGTTCGTTAAAATCCCCAGTGCGTCCTCATATTTGAGGTCAGCTTCGAAGGCTTCTCTCTTGAGCTGGTATCGAGTGTAACCGAGCCGATCAACCAACAGCTCACGCACTCTGTCGAAGCCGAGGAGGGTCGGGTTTAATTTGACAATCGCGTTGAACCCTAACTCTTCGATCAAATACCGTGTTATGGCTTCTATCTCGTCCGCGGGACATCCGTGGAAGGTGGATAACGTCACGCAGTCAGAAATCGTATCCGACAGCTCTGTATCCCTGTAAACAGCCAGTTCCCCATCCAATTCGCCTCGCAGTTCATCAAAAAGATGTGCTCCGCTCCGCAAATCGTTCAAAAAACCGGTTACTGAACCGGATTTGATACCGGCAAGGTCATAACCAACGCTGGTGTCAAAGACAGTTTCCAATCCCTCGTTCGAAGGGAATCGGCCAAAACACTGTGTTTGCTTCAGGATTTCGATGAGAAACGCTGCTTTGGCGTACTCCCGCACCGATTGATCGATCTTCAACTCCTGAGACCACTCGACGTTTAAGCCAACGTTTGGCGCATGGATGCAAGGTCTGGGAATCTCAAGTTCATCGTTTACCTGGACGGTCTTGAGTTCGATTATTCTGGCTCCCCCCAACCAGGACAAGACGATGTTCTGTGCCAGCTGAGTATGCGGACCTGCGGCCGGACCGACCGGAGTGGAAGCCTTACGACCGAAATGCATCGCTGAAAAATCGTAGGCAGAGTCGGGAACCCACCACTTTCTAACAGGCAGGTCGAAGATGGCATCACTGGCCTCTACTTCGTGTTTCATCCGCAAGAGGAGGTCGCGAAAAGGAACCGGCCTCAGGCTCATTTTGGTGCCCTCGATTTGGGAACCAGCCCTCGCGCAGCTGGGGCGTCAACCATCGGCAGAGTAAATCGATCGATACCATCAAAAGACCGCAGGGCACCGGCCACCGCACCTGCGGTGGGTACCAACCCGATCTCCCCCACCCCTTTTGATCCGTATCCGCCCAACTCGTCGGGGACCTCGATAAGAATGACATCTACCTCTGGAGTGTCTTTTGCACGCATCACGCCAAGGTCCTTCATGTCGGTTGAATCAGGCATTCCGTCGGTACACGGGAGATCTTCAGACAGCGCATAACCGAGACCCATATGGACGGCCCCTTCTATCTGACCGGCACACATCAGCGGATTGATCGCTCGACCCACGTCGTGTGCCGCGACAACCTTTTCGAGACGACCATTGTCATCGAGAATCACAACCTGCGTCGCGTATCCGAAAGTCATATGCGTGCGTGGTTGATCTGTTTTCTCTCCCGGCTTAGTGGTGACATCGCAGACAAACTCACCCATATAAGATCGCCCGTCCAATTCTTCGAGATCTTTCGTTTCCAGATCATTGCGAAGTTTGAGCGCGGCGATCTGGCCGGCTGCCGTACACAGTGACGTGGCGCGAGAAGCAGTTGTCATACCACAAAGGACTTCGGGTGAGCTGTCTGTCGACACTCCCATGCAGTCCAGGGGGAGTCCTGTTTCTTCAGCAACTACCTGTCGAAGAATCGTGTGCAGCCCCTGTCCCATCTCCGTGTAGCCTGTCACAATTTCCAGCCCTTCACCTGCAACTCTTATCAGCACGCGGCCGGTGTCGTCCATCCCGTTTCCGATTCCAGTGTTCTTTATCCCACAGCCGATGCCAACGTGCTTACCGGTCTTGTACACATCTCTCACTGCTTCCAACGTTTGCCTGATGCCGCAACTTTGGGTCATCAACTGGCCTGTGGCGAATTGATCCCCCGGCTCAAGAACATTTCGCTCGCGGATGTCGTAGCCGTCTATTCCCACTTTTCGAGCAATGGTGTCCATTATTCCCTCAATCGCGAAGGAAGCCTGGTTTGCCCCGAACCCCCTCATAGCACCGCACGGAGGATTGTTCGTGTAAACGGTTTTCGCGTCGACCCTTACGTTCGGTACGCGATATGGGCCGCAACAATGGCCGGCCGCACGTTCAAGAACTTTCATCCCAACCGATGCGTAAGCCCCGGTATCTCCAATTATCTCGGCGCTGACTGCGGTGAGGCGGCCTTCTTCGTCGGCTCCAACGCGGTAATGAAGTTCGATGGGGTGGCGCTTGGGATGCATCCGAATCGACTGCGCGCGAGTCAGCACCGTTTTAACGGGCCGCTGGAGAAGAAATGCTGCCAGTGCGGTCTGGCCCTGCACTGAGAGGTCTTCTTTACCTCCGAAGGCGCCCCCGTTGGTAACCAGTTCCACTTTGACCGCATCAAGTCCGAGGGCAAGTATTTCAGCGATTTGCCTTTGATCGTCGTGAACACCCTGCCCCTGCGAAAACACGTGCACACCCTCGCCTGCAGGCGTTACCAAACACGCTTCAGGTTCCATAAAGGCGTGTTCGATTCTTTGGGTCGAGTAGGTTGCTTCCACCACATGCGCAGCATTGGCGAGTGCTCCCTCAACGTCACCCCTGGAATAGGCGCATGTGTCAAGCAGATTGCCGCCTTCATGAACAGCGGGAGATTCAGAAGAGAGTGCTGCCCTGGGATCAACCACGGGAGCCTGCACCTCGTAGGTCACATTGACCAACTCGGCAGCGGCCCGTGCAGTGAACTGGGTGTCCGCGACCACCATGGCAACAACATCGCCAACGCAGCGTACCGTTTCGCCGCTGGCTACGAATACGGGCCAGTCTCGCTTTATGAGACCTACAAAACGCTCGCCCGGGACGTCGGTGGCCGTGATTACCCTGAGAACACCCTCAGATGCCTCAGCATCCTTCGTCTCAATTTTCAGGATTCGGGCTCTGGCATGTTCGCTCAGTACCACCGCCCCGTGAAGCATATCGGGCAGGACCATATCCCCGACATAATCTTTCTCGCCGAGGGCGTGGGCTACTCCCCTGTATTTGGGGGCCACGTCACCAACTCCACCAGGTCTGGCAGTCGATGTCCTCGCCAGACCATACGACTCCCCAAAGAAATCGGTTCTCCTCGGTAGTTCATCTCCCTGAGCCTCACCTGCATTCAATTCACAGGCTGTTTGAATAGCATCGATTATTCGCGAGTAACCGGTGCAGCGACACAGGTTACCAGTGATGGTTCTGGTAGCTTTGACCCGATCGACGGGTTCGCCCTTTTCCAAAAGCACCGATGCCCTGGCCACAATTCCGGGGATGCAGTAGCCGCATTGCACTGCTCCGTCCCGTTCAAAGGCTTTGGCGAGTGCCGTGCGATGCTCTTGAGGGATTCCCTCCAGCGTCACCACGTGCGTCCCTGCCATCTGCTCCGGAGTCCGCTTACATGCCAGCACCGCTTTCCCATCTACCAGAATAGAGCAGCAACCGCAAACGCCCTGTGGAGCGCAGCCGTCTTTCGGCGAGGTGACCCCCAGGTCTTCCCGCAACACCTCCAGAAAGTGCATTCCTTCTCGATAATCGACCGAAGTCGGTTTTCCGTTAAGCGTGAAGCTAAGCGTGGCCATCAAAAGCTCTCAGCTTGATCATTCGCGATTCTGCATTCAATAGGGTGTTTTGTCACTCTTGTCGTCCCACTCCTGAAAGGCGCGGATCGCCTCGTCGGGCAAAAGTTGCTCTGTTTCTAACGAACGCTCCGCCTGCGATAATTTGAACTGACTGTAGATAAAGGCGTCGTCAAATCCGATCCTGGCAGCGTCGGCATGCGTGTTCGCAAAATAAATCTTGTCGAGACGGGCCCAGTAGATAGCGCTCAGGCACATCGGACACGGCTCGCAGCTAGTATAGACCTCACACCCGGACAGAACAAATGTCCCCAGCTCTGCGCAGGCTGCGCGAATCGCAACGATCTCCGCGTGTGCGGTGGGGTCATTAGCTGAAGTCACCATGTTGTGACCCTCCGCGATGATTGCACCGTCCTTTACGATCACCGCGCCGAAAGGACCGCCCTTCCCTGCATGCATCATCTCTTCTGACAGTTGAATGGCGCGCCGCATAAAATCATCTTTTTGCATGCTCGAATACCTCCAGGGTTCGCCCTTCGCGCGGCTCAATGGGCTGCTCATTTTCTATTTTCCCACCGGACAATAATTCGGCCGCCACTGCAATCGCGATTTCGCCGGGCAACTTGCCGCCGATGCCTGAAAGCCCGATCGGGCACTTCATTCGATTAACCAGCTGGTCGCTGTGCCCGTCAGCCAGAAGATGCTGCCGGAACCTCGCGGCTTTGGTCTTTGATCCTATAACGCCCAGATAGCCAAACTCCCCCCGAGAAAGCACCGCAGAGCAGATTCCGTAATCGATTGGGTGTGAATGGGTCATCGCCACAAAGACCGAGTTGACGGAAAATGAGCCTATCAAATCGGAATCAGATTCCGCACCAGCGTCTGTGACGATCATCTTCACATTTTCAGCGATGTGATCCGGGAATTCGTGAACCCGTGAGTCAAGCCAAACGATGTCGCAGTCACAGTGTTGGAGCACGTTGACCAGCGCGCGTCCGACATGGCCGGCGCCGAATACGACGATTTGTGAACGGGTCCGGGCAGACCTCCCTGGCTCGACCAGTATCCAACGTCCGGCCTCGCAAAGTAATTTGGGTTCTCCAGAGTCAATGGCTTTCAGAACGGTGGTCCTGCGCGTTTCATCGCAATCCTCGTGCACCCCACGTTGGTCACGCGCATTCCATCTCGTGTCCCGCCGGGTGAGATCGTACTCCGTAATAAAAAGGGACTCGCCGGAGGTCGTTTGAGAGGCGAGTCGCTCTGGAATCCGGTCAAGCGAAAGCACTTCACATAGGATGTCAACAACTCCTCCACAGCACTGGCCGGTTCCCGGCCCCAGGGTCGTCGAAAAATGCCCGGCGTGGTCGTCACTTTGAAGTAAGGCCCGGGCAAAACCCAGTGCCTCGTACTCCAGAACACCGCCCCCTATACTCCCGTCGCTATAACTGGCTGCCACCACCATCTTGGTCCCCGCCTCGCGTGGAGCCGAACCAACCACCCGGGCTATAGTTACCAGAACAACATTCTCGTCGGCGCCGACGCGGGTCAAAGCGCCACCTCCTTGGCAAGCTTTTCGATCGAGAGTAACACTCGTTCGGCCGTCGCCGGTGTATCCATGGAGAGCTGAACCCGCGTTTTGCAAGTTGCGGCCACCGCGTCTCGAATGGCGAAGAACACCGAGTTCGCCAACATAAGGGGCGGCTCGCCCACCGCCTTGGAACGGTAGATGACATCCTGTTTGTTGCCCCCGGTATCCAGCAATTCCACGTTGAAGTCCGCGGGCACGTCCGCTGCCGTGGGGATCTTGTACGTTGATGGAGCATGGGTCAACAACCGACCGCCGTTGTCCCAGACAAGTTCTTCTGTCGTCAGCCAACCCATTCCCTGCACGAAACCGCCTTTGACCTGCCCGATATCGATGGCCGGATTAATGGACTTCCCTGCGTCGTGAAGAACGTCAACTCTGAGGACTTTGTTTTCCCCTGTTAGAGTATCTACAATGACTTCGGATACCGCTGCGCCATAAGCGAAATAGTAAAAAGGTTTCCCGGAGGCCGTTTCACGATCATAGTATATCTGAGGCGTAGCGTAAAAACCCGTCGACGACAGAGGTACTCGGGCATGGTACGCCAGACCGACTAGTTCTTTGAACGGTAATCCCGTCGGTCCGACGCTCACGGAATTGTTTTCAAACAACACTTCGTCTTGCGGGACCCCGAAATGATCCGCTGCGAAATCAACCAATCGGGCCTTGATTGTTTTTGCAGCAGCCTCGGCAGCCTTGCCGTTGAGGTCAGTGCCCGACGAAGCAGCTGTAGCCGAAGTGTTCGGCACTTTATCCGTTGCTGTAGCAGTGACCTTAATTTCGCCCACATCAATCTGGAACTCCTCTGCGACTATCTGAGCGATTTTGGTAAAAAGGCCCTGCCCCATCTCGGTGCCGCCGTGATTCAAATGGACGGTCCCATCCTTGTAGATGCTGACCAGGGCGCCGGCCTGGTTAAGGTGGGATACTGTAAACGAAATTCCGAATTTTACCGGTGTAAGAGAGAGACCCTTTTTGAATAGGTCATTTTCATAATTGAACTTTTCAACTGCGCGCCTCCTGGCACGATAATCAGACGACCGCTCCAGAGCAGGAATTAGATCATGCAGAACGTTATCAGTCACCTCCATACCGTAGGGCGTGATATTTTTTTCGTCGGTCCCGTAGAAATTCTTGCTCCGCACGTCGAGGGGATCGATACCAAGCGATGCAGCAATGTCTTCGATTACAGTCTCGATCCCCAACATTCCCTGTGGACCACCAAATCCACGGAACGCAGTATCGGAGACGGTGTTTGTCTTACAGCGGTAGGAGTTGATGGTGACGTTCTCCAGGTAATAGCAGTTGTCACTGTGGAACATGGCCCGGTCGACAATTGCCCCGGAGAGATCCGCTGAAATGCCGCAACGGGCTGCCAGATCAAACTGGACTCCGAGAATCAACCCGTCGTCGTCGAACCCAACTTCGTAGTCAATCCGAAACGCGTGCCGTTTCCCGGTAAGGACCATGTCATCATCCCGATCCAGCCTGAGGTTCACCGGCCGTTGGCAATTGTCCGCGAGAAGCGCCGCAACGCAGGCAATTGGCGTGGCCTGTACTTCTTTCCCGCCGAAGGCCCCTCCCATGCGCCGGACTTCGACGGTGATGTCTTTCGCAGTCTTTCCCAGAACTTCGGCCACAGCTTCCTGCACCTCAGACGGGTGCTGGGTAGAGCTGTGAACCCACATATCTCCATCCTCCCCCGGTACCGCGATTGCTACCTGTCCCTCAAGGTAGAAATGATCTTGTCCGCCGGTACGGATTCTCCCTTTCAGGCAATTGGGGGCGTTAGCGATCGCCGCCGGAGCGTCTCCCCGCTTCATGGTGTGAGGCGGAAGCACGAATGATCCGCGTTCCATAGCGTCGTCGACAGTGAACACAGGTTCGAGTTCTTCGTAAACCGCTCGCGCCTTGCGAGCTGCAACTCTAGCGTGCTCAACGGTATCCGCTGCCACAGCAAACAACGACTGCCCAACGTACTGAACACGCTCGCTGGCGAAGATTTCATCGTCCCGGACAACGGGACCCATCGCGTTGTAGCCGGGGACATCGTGTGCACTTATCACCGCCACCACGCCGGGCGATTCGTGTACCTCGCAGAGATCAAGCTCAACGATCCGGGCGTGCGGTTTCTCGCTCATTCCGATCGCGGCAAACACCTGTCCTTCGATCACCGGTAGATCGTCAGTGTAGAGAGCTTCACCACTCACATGTTTAGTAGCAGATTCATGGGGAATTCGTTGGCGTACACCACCTTTAATCCGCGTTTCAGTCATCACTGCTCCCCACCTGAGCGAACACATCAACCGATTGTCCGTTGATCTCGCGGTAAAACTTTTCGACAAGATTGCGAGCCACGAGACGCCGGTATTCAGCACTGCCCCTCATATCAGAGATCGGAGTGAAATCCTGCTCCAACGCGTCGGCAGCCTTACGAACCGTATCCATCGTCCACGGCTGGCCGAGCAGAGCCAGTTCACATTTTGGGGCACGCGCTGGCGTCGCCGACATTCCACCAAAGGCAACCCGGGCTTTCACTATCTCGTCTCCTTCGACGACCACCCCAAAGGCACCACAAACGGTCGAAATATCTTGTTCTTTTCTCTTAGATATTTTGTAAACACCGAGACGTACATCTCGTCGAATCGGGACCTTTATCGTTTCGATTATTTCCTTCTCGCCAAGAGCTGTTTTCTGGTAGTCCAGGAAAAACTCGTCAAGCGGTATGTCGCGTGTCACCGAGCCTCTGCGAACAGTTAGCGTCGCATTCAACACCAACAACGGCGGCATCGAATCTCCGATGGGACTCGCGTTGGCGATGTTGCCTCCCAGAGTCCCGGAGTTTCGGATTTGAGTCGATGCAAACCTCTGAAAAAAAGGCCCGAGTTGGGGGAAGTGCACGACGAGCTCCGGTACCGCGTCGGTTAGCGGGACGCAGGCCCCGATCGTCAGCGCGTCATTGCTCGATTCGATCACCCTGAGTTCTGCGATGTTTCCAAGGTAGATCACCGTCTCAAGGACGTGGTGCTGTTTGGTCACCCACAGGCCAACGTCGGTGGCACCCGCCACTAACACCGCGTTCGGATACAGCTCCTGGAATCCGTGGAGCTCCTTCAGATCGCGCGGCGCAAGAAACCGTCTGCCGTCGACATCTATTTCGAGGGGCCCGTCTTTAGTGAGGTCAGTTAAAGCGGAGTGCACAGCTTGAGGATTGTGCGTTTCCTCGGTGCGGGGGCGTGCCAGAACGGTGGTCGCAGCTTCAATGATCGAGTCATAACCGGTGCAACGGCAAAGATTCCCGGCAAGCGCCTCCTCAATCACCGATCGCGTGGCCTCGCCATTGTTCGCGGAAAGTGCCCACAGGGACATCACAAAACCCGGTGTGCAAAAGCCACATTGGGACCCGTGAGTTTCTACCATTGCCTGCTGCACTGCATGAAGGGAGCCATCGGTGCAACGGAGGTCTTCAACGGTGAGGAGTTGCTTCCCGTCCAGCGTAGCCAGGAACACGATACACGAGTTGATGGCACGGTAGCGGACCGAATCGCCCGTCAGTTCCCCAACGACCACTGTGCAGGCGCCACAATCTCCCTCTGCACATCCTTCTTTCGTGCCCGTCCTGCGCGCCACAGTGCGTAAATACTGCAGCACCGTCACGGTGGGGTCCGGATTAGTGACTACTATTAACTCGGAGCCTAGGAGGAAACGGACACGGTTTCTCATCCCGTAACTTATCACAGGTTTCGGCGCAGGATAAGAAGGCTCCCCGCGCAGTTCACACCTCTAAGGCACCATGTTTTCCGGCACCAGCGAAACGATGACGTAATTGTCGGTGCGCAGAAATTCCCTGGCTACGTCCCGCATCATTTCTGGCGTTAACGAGCCCACCAATTCGTCGAATTTGAGGATGTTCAGTGGGTCGGCATTGTATTGTTCCGCACTCAACAGTTGCCCTACCCACCAGGGGTTTTGTTCGAGATTGGTTTCGTGAGAACGCCTCTGCAGCTGCTGCACTTTGTCTCTGTCGTCAGCGGACGGGCCGTTAGCCGAAATACTGTCAATTTCGGCGAAAACGACTTCTATGAGTTCTTCAACACGATCCGGATCCGAACCGAAGCTTATCGCAATCGAGTAACCTTCCTCCGGGGCCCTGTTTATCGCGCCTCGCACGCCAACAGAATAGGTGCCGCCGAGATCCTCGCGCAGGCGTTCACGTAAACGTATTTGGAGGGCTTCGGCCATGGAGGCCAATGCGTACCTGTTTTCTCGTGAGTCATCTGCAGACATACCGGTAAACGTTATGCGTGTCTGGCTCTGCGGCTCAACGCCGCGGCGAACCTGCTTACGGATTACTCCGGCAGGGGGTTCGACGCCTATATCAACGCCCTCTTCAATTCGACCTATCGATGGCAAACCGCCCAGGTAGGTCTCAACGAGCGGGCGGAACTGCTCGAGATCGATATTCCCTGCGAATACAAAGGTGAAGTCGGATGCATCGGCGAAACGGTCGACGTAGAAATCAAACGATTCGTCGAGGTCCATTTCGGCAAGCAACTCAAGCGTTACGGGCCGGGCCCGGTAATGCCCCTGCGTCAGAGTCGTCTGGACAGTGTCGGAAAAAGCTGCCATCGGGTCGGCACCTCGATTTTGGAAAAAACCTTCCATGCGCGTTTTGAACGACGAAAAAGCGGTTGTGTCGCGTCTCGGGGCCGTGAAATTGAGATAAATGAGCTGGAACATCGTTTCGACGTCAGACGCCGATGCGCTACCACTCACCCCCTCCGAGTAGGTCCCCACTGATGCCGACACGCGTACTGCCTTGTCGGATAACTTCTTCTGAAGATCAATAAGATTGAACTCACCCAGCCCGCCCTGCGCCACCACCGAAGGAGCCGTCATTGCGGAAACGAAGGTTTCGTCCCCGATCAACGAACTACCCCCGGGACTGAACGACCTGAACACAATTTGATCATCCTGGAAGTCTGTCGGCTTAACGAGTACTCGTACGCCGTTGCCCAACTCCCAGATTGTGACGCCGAGCTCGCCGATCATCGATTCCGCAACGACAGCGGACCCGGCCGGGATTTCAGCCAGAAGTGGTATGTCGGTGGCCGCATCCTCATAAGGCTCCAACTCGTACGCTCTCATTCCGTCCAGCGCGGCCAGAAACTCGTCCTCAGCGGGCACAGGCACATCGTCGCTCTCGGGCGAGGATGCAACAATCACCCGGTTCTCTTCTACCAACCATTGCGCAGCCAGTGAATTGACCTCATCCAGTGACACCGAAGGAACGAAACGCTGGTACATCTCCCACTCCAGCTCCAATCCTGGAATCGCCTCGCCGGTCAAAAAACTGCGCCTGTATTCTGCCGCCAGGCTCCTTGAGTCGCGTTTGTCTCTCTCCGCGTAGGCCTGCTCCATGCCCCTTAGCATGGCAGATTTTTCTCGATCTAACTCAGTACTGGTAAAGCCAAATCGCTTGATACGTTCAGCCTCCTGGAGCACCGCCTCCAGGCCGGTTTCGAGACCGCCATTGGAAACCATTGCGGTCAACTGATAGATCTCGCTGGTGCGCACGAAACTACCCTGTCCCGAAAAAGCGAAGAGAAAGGGAGGGTTCGCAGACTGACCGATTTCCTGCAGCCGACTATTGAACATCGAATTGAACAAGCCTTCTACAATACTCTGGCGGTAGGCACCAACCGTACTCGGATCACGCAGCGGCTGTTTGTAATAAACAGCCACCTGGGAATTCGAAGCTTCAGGGTCGGTTGCGAGTGCCACAAGCGTCTCTTCGTGGCCAGGCACTTCATAATACGGGCGCGGTCCGCGATTGGGGGACTCAGGAATCGACTCGAAATGCCTCCTGATCAGAGCCTCAATTTCTGCGGGATCGAAATCACCGACTGCAACAACAGCCATCAGGTCGGGTCGATACCACTCTTTGTAGAAATCAATCAGGGTCTGGTACTCGAAAGACTGTAAGACGTCGACCGTCCCAATCGGCAGCCTATCCGCGTACCTCGAGTTGGCAAAAATAGTGGGAAACTGTCTGTCCCTGATCCTGGCTCCCGCGCCTCTTCCAAGCCTCCACTCTTCGACCACGACCCCGCGCTCCAGATCAATCTCCTCCTCATCCAGGGAAAGCAGGTGCGCCCAATCCTCTAGGATCTGAAAACCGGTCGCAAGAAGCTCGGCAGAGTCGGTGGGAACGCGGAGCATATACACCGTTTCGTCGAAGGATGTAAACGCGTTCACGTTAGGACCGAAGCGCATGCCGACACGCTCCAGATAATTGACCAATTCCTGTTTCTCGAAATGCTCGGTTCCGTTAAACGCCATATGCTCAAGGAGGTGGGCAAGCCCTCGTTGGTTTTCGTTTTCCAACACGGATCCCGCGTTTACAACCAGCCGCAACTCGGCCCGGTTTTCCGGTCTGCTATTGGGTCGAATGTAGTAGCGGAGGCCGTTGTCGAACGTGCCGGTTATGACACTCGAATCCAAGGGCAACGCGGCCATCGGATCGGAGAGCAGACTTTCCTGAGCGGCGACCGGTGCCACAGCCGCGAGGAGAACCAAAGCAAAGAAAGAATGAGCGCGAACGGAATTTTTCATCAGGAGCCTCAAGGGGTCGGCAGTATCTCGGAAGAGCGTAACGATAAACGACCCTTTCCTTTACCGCCAGCCACCCTTTAGCGTTCCAAAAACATCCGGGCTGCTGCGGGCGGAGGCTCGCCGCAGAGTCCGCCCACGTAGCTCTGGTGCCGGTTACTCAGCGCCCGAAACGATAAACATCCTGCCAGACTTCGTCCCGGCGATCGCGCTCCAGGCGGACGTAATGAGGTAATCGATCGTACCATCACCGTTTATGTCACCCATACCGGTCGTGTCAAACCCGAACGTCTCCCCCATAACTTTACCGGTAATTTCTCTTATCAGCGACCCGTCTCGCCCGGAATAGATGTATACCTTGCCTCCAGAGGCCGCTGCGCTTTTGTGTTGCCAGGCACCAATCACGAGGTCGTCGTAGCCGTCCCCGTCTACATCGCCTGCGTCGGCCGTGCCGATACCGAAACCGTCTCCAGCCGCCTCACCGGTGAGTGTGTAAAGCCTTTCACCCGTCGCCCCGGAATGGACAAAGATCCTCCCCGTAGACGGTCCGAGGGCTCGATTCGACCAATCGGAAGCGTATACGTCCTGAATACCATCGGCATCCACGTCACCAACAACAGAAACGAACATGCCCCCCAACCGGGCGCCGGTTTCGTCAGACTCGATAACGAACTTGGGCTCCTGTGAAAGCCGGTCATACACGTAAGTCTGACCGCCATTATTCTCCCCACCATTCGGAGCCCCGATTACAAGCAGCAGCCCGTTGTCCCCAACCCACCCATTCACGGCGTTTCCAAAGTTATCTCCGGGCCGACTACCGCGCAGCGTAAGAAGGGTCGAACCGTCTGCTCCCGAAAAAACATAGGCGGCGCCAGCGTCCTGGCCGTTGCCGTCGTTCAACGGAGATCCTACCAGAACGTCGTCGTGACCATCTCCATTGACATCCCCCACATCGGAGACCTTCCGCCCGAAATTGTCTCCAGTTCCTTCTGCGCGCAGAGTCAGTAATACACTTCCATCTCTGCCCGAGTAGACTAGCGTACGGTCTCCACCGGGCGCACCCGCGATCACGTCTGGCACATCATCAGCGTTTACGTCTCCTGCCGCCTCAATGCCGAGACCCAGGCTAAACCCGGGGTCTCCAACTGCGGTCCAGAGCAACTCCTGTGTCCTCGATGAATAGACGTAAATCTTGCCGGCACCCTGACCCGCCTCATTGTTTGACGGCGCCGAAGTGGCGACATCGTTGATATGATCGCCATCGACGTCACCAATGTTGCGAGCTATCCAACCGAATTGATCTCCAGGTTCCTCTCCAATCCATTCCACAAGCACTGTGGCCGGTTCAACAAAGGGATCGGCGAATTCAGAGTCAGAAGGAAAGAGTGTCTTATACCGGGGATCGCTGCGGACCTCTTCCGCGTCGGGATCGGTGCCGACCTGCGTGAGGTCAAGTCGGCCCGTGTCCCTCGCACGGCCAAACCATTCGAAAGCAGCGTCCAGATCGTTCATCTTCGCGCTGGCCAGGCCTGCGTTGTACATCGCGTTGGGCGCGATTTGTGGAAAACCCACCGCAACCTCAAGGGCTTCGAGCGATGCCGCGTAATCTCCGTTTTTGAGCCGCGCCCAACCTAGCCACCCCCAGGCTCTAGCGTTCTGGTCGTTGCTAGAGGTGATTTCTTCAAGCAACTCAATGGCGCGCGGGTAATCCTGCGCACCAAGAGCCGATCCGGCTTGCTGCATGGTGGGCCCGGCCCCCTGGGCGGCCGAATACACGGGGCTGATCAATAAAGCCGCGACGGCGGCAACTGGTATTACATTCCTTATCGACTTCATCGCTCTTCCTTATGAGGGCCTGGTCTACGATTCGTTGGACAGTTACACACGAGACCAGCGTGGGGTCCTGGCCCCGAAAATTTGGCTCTATTTGGCCCCCATAGTCATCAAGCGACCCGAGCTACGCGCGGCACTGGTCAGCCGCAGCAATCTGCTCTTAGCCCTCCAGGGATCTTTCTGACATCCTGCTTGCCCCAGGAAAAGGAACGTTTCGCCTGTTACTGCGTATATTTCCGCATGACAAAACGTGCCAGTGTCGGCGCGCTTCTGTTGGTGCTGGGTGCCTTGGCATGCGACCACACCGACCCGGTTGACCCTAACGATACCGGAGATGGAAGTGGACGCCCAAACGAGCCCATCAACAACGCATTTCCGCGCCAGTTGACGTTTAACAGGGGCGGAGACGCAGATCCACACGTGTTCGGTAGCACCATCGTTTATAGTCGGAGGTCTATCCCTCACGTAGATTCCGACTTTTGCCTGGCTTTTTTGCCACTCGAAGGCGGGTTCCTGGAAGACACGTTCTGCCCCGACAACGGAGCGGTTAATGGAACTAAAGAAGCCTACGTTCAGCCGGCCATTTCTCCAGACGGCCAACGAATAGCTTTCGTAGAAGAAATAGGCGACACGGCCCAGCGTTCGTTGACCCCATTTTTCCGGCGGGTGATGGTGGGTCCCACCTCAGATCTCTCCGCGGCGACAGAGCTCCTGGACTTGACTCTGGGACTCTACACGATCGTGGGCCGTATCGGTGACATTCCGGCCAACGCGATCAACCGGCTGCAGTGGAGGGACAATGACAAATTGCTTTTCGTGGCCAGTTCGGAACGCACCCTTGCCGGGGCTTTTTGCTGCGACACACTGTACGTTCCTATGGCCCTTATCGAAGCCGACGCCAACGATGGGACCTGGAGGCAACTCGACATAGGGCCCCTCCCACCTTTCGATTTCTTCGTGACAGACCGGGGCACAATTCGGTTTATCAGGGGCGAAGATCCGGCCTTATGGCGTCAATTCGAACCGTGTGCCCAGACATCACCAGTATGTCCGGACCACAAGGTGTGGGAGTTGGAAGGAGATTCCACCCGAATTGTGGCAGACTTTAAACCAAGCGGCACCATCTCCCGTCTTTTCGGCAGGGGAAGCACGACGATGGTGCTTTCCGGTGATGGGAGACTACTCGCAGTGGACAACGCCGGGGGGTTCCGGCCGGGATCGGCCCTTGTCCCGCTGGGAAATCTGGAAAATTTGGCTTTCAACGAAGATGGGAGCCTTGGCGTAACCCTGACCAATTCCACGGGCCTTCCGGATTTGTGGTTGGTACGTTTCCAGTAAAAACTCCTCGGGGTGGACGAAACGCCCATTTTTAGTATCTTTGGGCTAATGACAGAGCATCTCGTTGTGGGCACTGAAATCAGTGACCAAAGCCCTCCCGCTCCTCGAGAAAAGCAAATTCTGTGGTTCGTCCTGGCAGCGGTTGGCGTGGCAGTCGGAGGATATGGTTGGTATGGGCTCGGTGGCATCTGGATTTCAGCAGACCTTGGCAATCTAAGTTGGGAATTTGACGCAATTGCGAGCACCTTCTACGCGATGGTTCTCCCAACTGTCGGCTTTGCGTTGCTCGCCGTCGGGCTTTTCCGCAACCACTACGAAATGGCCTGCAAGGCCGTAGCAATCCTTTTGATGGCAGTGGCTGCTTTCCTGGCGGGAATTTTGGTGATTTACGCGGTAGACCTTCCGGCCGCACTTCAGGATGCCCGCGCTTCCGGAATCGCACCCGAATTTAGCCCGTACCCCACTATGGCGCTGGGCGCCGGGTTGGTCATTCTCTATGGGTGGGGCGCCTGGTATCTGAGATCGAGGACCAGGCATATCTATTGATCAGCACGGGGGCACGGGGGCACGGATAAAATCCCTTACCCACGTCCCCACCCACTTATTCAATCATCTTGAATTGACTCCGAAAGCTTCTAAGCATTTTCTTTTTGTTGTCCTCAGGCAAAACACTTGCCTTGACCCCATTTAGGACCAATTCCTCAATCGCCATTCGATCAAGGCGAAAATAAGTCGCCGCTTTGAGGTATTCCTCCGTCAAAGTTGTGTTAAACATCGGCGGATCGTCAGAGTTTAGGGTGACAAAAAGCCCTGCCTCGATCAATCTCGGTAAAGGGTGCTCGGCAAAAGATGGCGCAACCCCAAGACACACGTTGCTGGTAGGGCTGACGTCCAGGGGAATCTGACGCTCCCGCAAAACCTCGACCAACTGCGGATCTTCAAGACACCGTACGCCGTGCCCAATCCGCGTTGCCTTCAAAACGTCTATCGCTCCCCAGATACTCTCCGGCCCAGCAATTTCTCCAGCATGGGGTTGGCTTGCCAGCCCCGCTTCACGAGCGATGGCAAAGGCACGCTCAAACAACTCTGGTGGGTATCCTGCCTCCAGTCCCCCAACCCCGAAGCCTACCACTCCGTCATCAATGCCGTCAACAGCCCAACCAGCTACCGTTTCCGCGTGCTCAACCGGAGGGATATTTCGAGCGAAATCAAGAACCCAACCCACCCCGACATCCAGCTCCTCATCCGCCCACCGCCGTGCCCGACCCAGAGCCGCGATCTGTTCAGAAAAGGGTATCTGCGTGTTAAGACTATAGTGCGTATAGGGGGTGAAAGTTACTTCGCTGTATCGGATGTTCTGGGCCGCCTGCCCCCTAAGAAACTCTTTGGCAACGTGCTCGATGTCCTTGCCCGAGCAGATACAGGAGGAGATCGCAATGTAGATCTCCACGAAGTGCGAAAAATCTGTGAAAGTGTACCAGTCTCGTAGACCTTCGACCGTGGTGGCTGGCAACTCAACCGAGTTTCGCTGAGCTAATTGCAACAGAGTCTCGGGCTCAATAGAGCCTTCAAGGTGGACATGCATCTCCACCTTCGGCATCACTTTGATGAAGTCAAATATCGACATACACAAATAAGGCGGAAGTAAAATACTATGGGAAGGCTCTTGTTTTCTTATTAGAATCAGGAGCACCCTGAAACGTTCCCGGAGACTGTCAGTGTCAATTCGCCCAATCAAACAAACCGTAATCGCTCAACCCACTATGGAAGGCGCGGGAGTCCACCTGCGCCGCGCCTTCGGCTTCGGCGATACCGTTGAAACAGATCCTTTCCTGCTGTTTGACGACTTCCGGAATGAACGCCCTTCGGATTACCTGGCCGGATTTCCCTGGCATCCACACCGCGGAATCGAAACCATCACCTACGTCCTCGCGGGCACAGTGGACCACGGGGACAGCCTCGGCAACACCGGTTCGTTAGGTGCCGGAGACGTGCAATGGATGACAGCCGGCAGCGGTATCATGCACCAGGAGATGCCCAAAGGGGACGAGACCGGCAGAATGCACGGCTTCCAGCTGTGGGCCAACCTCCCGGCTTCACACAAGATGACCGCACCCAGGTATCAAGACGTAAACTCGAACGACATACCCGAAATAACTGACGACGATGGCACCAAAGTCCGAGTGGTCTGCGGAAGTTTCTGGGGCCAAAAAGGACCGGTCGACGGTATCGCTGCTGATCCACAGTATCTCGACGTATGGGTACCACCGGGGAAACGAAAGGTACTGCCCGTCGAGACGTACCGGAACGCATTCGCGTACGTTTTCGACGGCAGCGGCACGTTCCGCGATGCCTCAGACCCAAGCCCGGCTAAAACTGAAGACATCCACGGCAACATAATTCCCCCCGATGCCGACATCGGCAATCGATCGCTCGTGCTTTTCAGCAGCGGCGATGAAGTAGTGGTAAACGCCGGAGAAAACGGCATTCGTTTCCTACTGGTATCGGGAGAACCGCTCAAGGAGCCGGTTGCGTGGCGTGGACCGATAGTCATGAATACGCGTGAGGAGTTGGTTCATGCCTTCAGAGAGCTTGAGGCGGGGACGTTCATTAAAAGTGGGTAATGGGTAAATCGGAGGTTGCCAATGAGATCAGGCGAAGCCTCGATCGCCATTCTGGGTCCCTCCTTTTGCATTCTGATAGCCTGACAGGATTCGCTTCAGCAAGCAATCGAACCGGCCACTGCTGAGGAATTCGGCCGGTGAATACCGAGAATCGTCGTTGGCGACCGCGGGTAAACGAATGACCTGCGAATTCAGGCATATTCCCCCGGTCGAACATGAAGAAGAATACTACCGCCGTCAGAGGGCTTTAGACCCAGTGCCGGCACTCACGTAAATTGGTCTCCGGCAATCCCGGGGTGGTTCAATCTTTGCCGACGCAGCCACACCCGCGCTCGAAAGTTACTACGACCGAAATCGCATGGCTTGAGATCGTGAGTAACCGACGACGGTTGACCATGGACGGGCTGGACTCGGACTTTTTCGACTTCCTCCCGCACGTGTACACTGACACTAACTTGTCGCGCAACTCCATATCTTTCTCAGTGAGTGACCACTACCCGGCGTGGGTGGAGTTTGGGAGGTAAAGACTAGTAGTCCTGGACACGGACGCAACTCAACCTCACCTGACCAGACGGGAATATGCCCCCTAAAAGGACCCGCATGGCCAAAAATTTGGGACCGAACCAACGAGGTCAGGCCCCAAAACTTCCGTTACCGGTTGTTGAACTGACCAGTCCAATGAGACTATGTCTGTCCCACGATTTCAAAATCCCCGATAGTCCATCCCACCGCAAATCGAGAGACCTCCATCCTGTAGTCAATTATGTCATAACCGGCGCGACTAGAGGGAGCGTTCGAGTAGGCTTTGACCCCCAGTACCCCTGATCCTGACTCCCAATTCAAGAAGCCGATAATCAGGTGAACGGTTCGGGTACCGCCCGAGATTTCACACCTACGCTGTTGATCAGAACAGTTGACGACTCCTTCCGTCGGGCCAAAGGTAGCCTCAGTCACACTGGCCAGGACGTCGAGGAAACCCTGGTTCCAATCGGTTTTCCACCCACCGGTTGAATCACAGGACCGTCCCCAGCAAGGGACTCTCGAGTCGATGGAGATCAACCTGCCATTCGCTATGTTCATGATCTCTGGTGCTAGTAGGGAGGCGAGCGCACTATCGCCTACCGGAACAGACTGCCCCGCCACACTTGTCGCGGTACCTATCAGTCCCGCGAGTGTCCGGATAATAGAGAGGCGTCGTGCCATCATCCCGAGTACCAGGTGTTCTCTGTATCGTAAGCTTCCGGGTGTCCTTGACCCATTAAATGAGCCTCCTCGTGAATCAAAGTGCGGGCAAGTTCGCTTTCCGGATAATCGAATACATATTCATGTACATCAAAACGGCCCGGTGGATGTTGGTATCCCGTGATATACTGTTCGGTTTCCATAGTTTAGGTTGGCTGGTAGGATCGGGCAACCCCAGTGCCCCGGACAGGATTCGAACCTGTGACCACGGATTAGAAGTCCTGCGAAGGGCGTAACTCAACGTATAACCAACCGGAGAATCCGTAACTCAAATGCGGGTTCTCCGGTTTCTTTTACTGTCTTTTCCGTGCCGCTTTACCGTCCCGTAGGGATGCTTTAACGCTGAGTACGGTCACACCCGTGGACACACCGGACGAAGGAAAACTGGCGGTCACGGTGGCAGACGCGCGCAATGATGGAGTCGGTGTCCGAGTGACCTGGCCAAGCGCGGTCCCCTTAGCCAATGATACTTGATTAAAGAGGCCGTCATGATCCGCTTTCGCTAGTCAGACCTCCCTCGGGCCCGATGGTTTGATTCCGCCAAGTAAACGGGTCAGATTGAAGCGACGGTTTTTTTGCAAACATCACAATCACCCGAGCGGGCCGGGGACGTCTTCTGTTGTGGGAATGCCTGGCACATCCAATTTCGACCATCGTCAAACAAAGAGGCTGTTTATGGTACCAGTACGAAGGGTAGTTCGAAGGTTGCGCTCGGTTTTCCTGATGATCGCTGGAACGTTGGTGGCGGGCGAAGCCTCGCAAGCACAACAATCCGACGGGACTCTGGCGTTCCGCGGTTACCTGCAGGGCTACGCCAACACGGACAACGAAGTCTTCTGGAACTTCGACTACTGGGCCGCGGTGGCAGACACGTTGGCCGCTGAGGGGTTCACCGCGATTGTCTGGTACGGACCCAATGAGCTGACGAACGGACAGCACATGCTTGTGAGGCACGATGAGTTCCCCGAGGCCCGCGAGCTCACACCGGAACGGAACGACAGTATCATCGACCTCTGGCAACGCATCTTCGATCATGCGCGGACCCAGGGCTTAGAGAACTACCTCATGACCCAGCACATTTTCTTCACGAGGGCTTTCGCCGACGAGCACGGGCTTTTGAATCCGGGGCCGAATTCCCCCACGGTGAGCCACTGGCAGGAACGAGGTTACCCCAATTTTTGGCCGGGCGATCCCGCTCCAATCCACAATTGCTGCGTCAGGACTGAGCTCACACGTGCTTACACCGAGGCAGTATACGTCGAATTAATCGACACCTATCAGAGCCTTGACGGTTTCTGGGGCTTCTCCGGGGAACCGGTCCCCGGCAATCGTAGCACGTTCTATCGTGATGCGATCTTGCCAGGACTCCAACGAGCAAGTAGACCAATGAAATTCGTGGCAAACCAATGGCAGATCCCGCTAAACGAGTTTGTTGAAAACATCCTCGGAAGCGACTCGTCCGGAAACCTTTGGCTGGGCTTTCACGGGTTCAACTCAGAACAGATCACAGATTCAAAACCGTATCCAGGTGTGCTTCTCTGGAGCGAGGTCACCGGTTTGCCAACGATCCCCGAGGTCTATCCCGCAAACCAACTTTTCTTCCCCTTCAACTCACCGAAGTTCGCCCACGAAATAGTCTCTTCGATCGCCAGTAACACCGGACTGGCTGGCTACCTGTACTACGAACGGCATATCTCAGGCCGAATACTGGGGCCCCTGTTCCGACAGGCGCTCGCAGCATACGGAAGGGACCTTGTGCCGTATTCCCCGGATCCATGGATCCGACAGCTAGCCGAACTAACCGGGAATCGACAGGCCGCCCACCATCTGTTAAACGCTTACGATGCCTGCACCCGCGTGATTCCAGAGACTACGGCCCTAGTTTACTCCGGCGGCGACGTTATGAGACGAGAACTCCGCATGCCGTACGAGTTCTTCGCCGAGCCGTTCCCTTGGAGCTACGTGACTTCTCCTGCCCGAGGAGGGCGACTGGTGCCGATTCGACACTACGCTTCGATGATCGCCCGGGACCGCGAACGCTTCGCCAGCAACGGATCGGATCCTTCGGTTGCCCCGTTCTATCAGCATCCAGTTTGGGGTAGCGAGGGCGGAAGCATATACGACGTTACACCGATCGAACACATGGCCCGCGTCGTAGAGATCGGCGCGAGCTGCCAGACTCAGGCCGATAGCGCCTATGCGCTAGCTACCAGCGGGAGCGAAGCATTGGCGGAGACGCGGGACGTGATGGAAGGCGTGTATCGCCTGTCGCAGTACTACGAGAAGAAGGTCGCAGCAGCTATCGCTAGCCTGGTTTTCGCGGAGTCGGCCGATAGCACCGATCTGGCAACCGCCGAACGAGCGGCCGACGAGGCCCTCGACGCCTACATCTGGGCGGCAGAGTTCATGCACGAACGCCTGGACCCGTACTACCAGAGAATCTCAGGCGGACCGCTCAACGAGGCCGGAGTCCTTATTCCAGACCTAATTGAGGCGGAAAGGCGTGACCGAGCGGAGATCGGTCAAATCTTCGGGTGGCGGTGACGCGTCAGCATTGAAACAAGACACCTGGGAACGATCCAATCTCATTGAGAACACTCAGATCGTTGCAGAAACGAAGGCCCCAGAAATCGAATCCCTTGTCAATCCCTTGCGCCCCGGCCCAGGAACCAGGGATCGCTAAAAGGACGCTATGGGATGCCATGGATCCACCACATCTTCCACCACACGCCGAGGGGGCTGAGTCCCCGAAGCCGACCGGACATCAAAACGCTGAGGATCGGGCGACCCAAACAACTGCCCAAATCGTAGCAACTAGAAAGGACCGACGCCCACAAAAATCACGGCGTGTACCGGCGTTGCGACATCGGAGACGAGCAAGACCTTCGGACGGCGTTGAGCGACTCGCCAAAGGGTTTGGTCAAACTTTGGTCACACCGGACCCAAAAACGGCCCCTCCGGAGACCGAAGAAGCCGTTACAGAATCAACCAACTCGTTGTAGTTACCGCACCTACAAAAGTGCCCCGGACAGGATTTGTTTTATAGAGCAATCGAGTCGGCAAAGCCGAAGAGTGCAGCTCGTGAATACCGAGGATCGCCGAAGGCGACCGCAGGTAAACCTGGGACGACCAACCTCGCGGTAACGAGGAGTGTATTCCGCCAGTTCAGTGCCCCGGACAGGATTCGAACCTGTGACCTACGGATTAGAAGTCCTGATTGGGACGTAACTCAACGTACAACCAAAACGGAGAACCTGTAGCTCGAACGCGGGTTCTCCCCTTCCCTTTACCGTCTTTTACGCGTCGCTTTACCGTCCTGTACGGATGCATTACCGCCGAGTACAGTCACACCCGTGGGCACACCCCACCAAAAACAATTTCACGTCGAAACGAACTTCAAGCTGGCCGGGCTACCGTAGGTGGCCATAACTGAACGCGCTTCCTTTGGCGCTCAAGAATCAGAGTATTGGCCCTCCATTGTGTCCGACGATGTGGATCACGTCTCATGGCCGTGGATTGTTGTCTTTGCATGGCCACTCTATCGAATGCTCGCTGTCCACGCGAAATCAACGTCCTGCGTGGGGTCTGCGTCTACGTTTATGATGAAATGTGTGGAGGTTGGAGAGCTTATCCAAAATGTTGTTGCATTACCCCATGCTTCGACCGGGGTCACCGATATGTCCCCCAAGGCCGGTGTTTTCGCCAGTCCGTGAATCACTGCGGTCGTCGTATTTCCTGAGCTTAGGGTTATCGTGCCATTGTTCTCAGTAGCATACCCTAGGTTATCTCTGGTCATGAGGGTCGCTCCCCCGGCCCCCCCCACAACTACTCCAGCCGCTGTGGCCGCTGCGAGATCGTTACCCGACACCAGGCATGTGGTGGCCGTGGTATCTGCTACTATCGCGCCCGACAAAACGGCGGCAGTCGCCCGGATATGGTTGCCCTTTACTAGTGTGTTCGGTGAACGAACATAGACGCCAATATCCGCGAACTCGTCGACAACGTTATCACATATAGAAAGGTTCAGCGAGTCGTCACTAGCTTCTCGTACGCCAATCTGAACCGAAGAGATCGTATTGCCATTAATGATGATATTTCTAAACACAGAAGCTGACGACCCTTCCAACGCCACCCCTACCCTACCTACCCCTAACATGTCGGAAATAATATTCGACGAGATCGCGATGTCGCTGACACCGATATTGCTTTGGCCATTGTCAACTCGAATTCCCGAGGCGGTACACCCATCAATCATATTGCCTACGATGACCCCTTGACAACAATTCTCTTCTACGTGTATCCCAACCCGCACGTTGTCCTGTCCACGTACAATGTTGTTATTCACAGCGAACAGGCGAGTATGTAAATCTATTTTTAGTCCCTCGAACGTTCCGGTGGCGGCCGCCGACCCGTCAATTATGATGCCTTCTATTGATATGTTCTCAAGCCAGTAAGGGCCGGTTGGATCGCCCTGAGTAAGAAGTCCGAGCGCCGACGGGGTTAGACAACAAGTGCGAACCCAGAAGTCTGAAGAGGTTCCTGCCGTCCCCGTTCCATCATCGTAAATTCCTATGCACGCAGTGTTGGTGGCGGATGCAGAAAACGTCACGCTAACCCTCTCAATTCGAACGCGATTGCATCCATGTAAGGATATTCCGTTCGACTCCCCTGCACCAGTTATCGTGATGTCAGAGATCATAAAATCTGTCACTAAGCTGCCATTGAGTAACCCTGCCTGAGCGGCCAAACCAAGAGATCCCATTGCTAAAACAGAACCTTCGCCACCGCCCGCAATAGATACTCTTGAGGCCAGGTCGATACTAGCCGCTAAGAGGAATACGCCCTGCGGAATGAAAACCGTGGCACCCCCCGTCGTTGCGGCCGCGTCAACTGCCGCCTGAAGGCTCGCCGTGTCAGGAGTGGTTCCGTCGCCTTTGGCGCCGAACCACCGCACGTTGAGTGCGTCAGAGAATTGCCGCTTCCACCAACCCTGTGCGGATGCTCCGTTGGGGGCAAAGGTCGTCCCTTTGTCACCAAAATTGATGAGCGTCGCGTTTGCAGTTTCCGGAGTAAACGAAACTCCACCTACAGTTAGATTCGTTGCCGTGACACCCGTAACGCGAAACGTCCCGTTGTTGTTGGTCGTGCCGCTAATCGTAACTTCGTCCCCCTTCGTCCATCCGTCGGCGAGAAAGGACCCAGCCGTGCGGCTTATGATGTCGTCACCGTGGATATTCAAGAGGAAAATAAAAGAAACACCCGACGAGTATGCCCCTCCTGAACTATCCCAAACAAACGTCCCGCCACCCCCATCTCCTGCGTCTGCGTATCCCTCGACGATTTGAACCACCTCGGTAGTGGGAGCCGGCAGTGCTTTTAGCCCTGCGATCGTCGCTACGTTTCCTACGCTCATCATCACACCCCTTTGCGAAACATTTCGTTTTCCACGTATACCGGGGTTAAACCCGGATGCGTGGTAGTCGTTCCCAACCAGGGGCTTAGATCGTCCACGTTTCGTTTCGTAGTGCCCGGGACGAGAATCGAACTCGTATGCGGAGAACCCGAGGGGTTTTAAGTCCTGCAAAGGACGTAACTCAACGTATACCGAACAGGGAGAACCCGTATAAAGAACGCGGGTTCTCCCCTTCCCTCTCACCGTCTTTTACGTGTCGCTTTACCGTCCTGTACGGATGCCTTACCGCTCAGTACGGTCACACCGTTGGGCACACCCGTCCGCCTTTTTTTTCGTTGGGGAATGGGAGGCAACTCACGGAGGTTATTCCCACTACAATTCCTGGTCGGATTACACTACCGCTCTCGCGATCTCTGTCCAAATCTGGTCAGTGAACATTGCAAGTGATAATGTATCCCCAGCTGCCATGGCAAAATCCCCCGAGCCATCAAGTTTGATTTTGGCAGCATCGTGCTCAATCGTGATTCCGGCGGTTGCTTCAATCACTAATGTCTGTCCCACTCTTCCACCTCCAAAAAATTCAATGGCGTTTGTTCCATAGGTTTTTGCCATCGTTAAGCCCGTAACGTTAGGCGTGTTAGTGGCGGACAACGAGGCGATTGAAGAGGGTGAACCCAGCGCGTAGCCGTCTCTGGCGACTGAAGGAGCAGACTGTTTGGAGCGCAACACGCCAAAATCATCCATCCAAATATGCGTGGAACCCACAACCAAGTGTCCACCATTCCACAACATGTTTGAGCCGGTAACCCCCCAATTTTTTGAATCCCCGTTTGCAGGTCCCTGCGCGCTGTCTACCATTTGATACAACCACGAAGCGTTGGTAACGTCGGCATTCAGATTCATCCGTTTTCGGACATCTATGTCGAGGGCTTGTACTTCGTAGGTTTCGAATAGGGGTTTGTCCGCTACGTCACCAACCTGTCGTACAGTTATTCGTCCTGCTGTGGCGTCTGTTGGTGGGTTGATCACGTCCAAATTGATCCCCAAATTGTCGACGGTTTTGATACTCACTGTGGGTGTCGCCATTCCATCACCGGCAAAAAATTGACCCGGCAGGGGAGTCGACACCGTGAGGTAGTCCGCTGTTCCAATAATCTGCGCCGTGGCGGCATTACTCCCAAAGAAGTAGATCATTGGCATAAGAGCAAAAACGATTGGGGCAGAGTTATAACCAGATCCACCGGCGAGAACGGTTACACTGTTTATTGAGTCTCCCGAAAGCACTGCGGTGCCTTTGGCTCCACTGCCACCTCCACCAATAAGACTGATCCGCGGCACCATGTCGAACCCATGGCCACCATCGACCACAGTGAACGAGCTAACGGCATCACCCGTTAACGTAGCTGTGATATTGGCTGTGTTGCTTCCCCTGTGATCCCTTAAGTCACCAAGAATATTGATGCCCGTAGCGTTGCCCACGCGAACGAGATTGCCGACGAAAGCGTTGGGTGTACCGCCTTGGGTGCAGAAAGGGTTGACGATAGCCAACCCTTTGTTGGTTACAGCATTACCATCGAAGTTGAAATAACTTGGTATGATCGTCCCAGCGTCACCAAAATCTTTTCCACCGTAGTTTTGGTACTCTAACCAAGGTGTTACAAATGTGATGTTTTCGCTGGGCCGGATCGAGCCAGCATGGGTAACGATGTCAATCGGTGCTTGTGCGGGCGAGCCACATGTATCCAGAGACAAGGTGGTATACGTATGAGCCTTGGCTCCGGTTATTTTGATGGCCGTGTCACATTTACTATAGCGACCACCCTCGTGTATTAGTTGGTCACTACGTTGTGCAAACCACGCGCCTACCTTGCAGTTTTGGAAACTACATTTGACAACGCGATCAAAGTCAGACGCAACGCCGAGAATACCTCCTTCCAATCGCTGGAAATCACAATCCTTGATAGTAAGGCTGCCACTACCCCAATCTATTATTCCATATGCTCCCAGTTGGTAACTACCCCATCCATTGTCCAGGATGGCTGTGTCGTCTAGGCCGAAGAAGGATATTCCTATGACACTTACTCCCTGCGAAGTGTTCACATAGTTGCCCGAATCCCAACTGGCATCTGGTATTGGCGCGCCCAACGTAATAGCCGCGGTTCGCGTTGTTTCTTCACCGAAGGCGGTGCGAATCGTTGTTCGTGGTGCAGTGCCAGAAAAACCAGCCGCACTGGCATTGCCAGATCCAATAATTGTCAAACCCTGTGACGTGACTGACAGGGTTGAGGTGATGAGATACTGTCCTGCTGGCAAAAACACTATCGGCTGAACACCACCGTTTAAACCTTGGACGGATGCCGCGTTGATTGCAGCTTGTATACTAGTGGTGTCGTTGTCGTCGTTGGTTCCATCACCTTTTGCGCCAAACCACTTGACGTTCAGCGCATCGGAGAATTGCCTAACCCACCAGCCTTTCGCGGAGGCTCCGTTCGGCGCGAAGGTCGTCCCCTTGTCACCACAATTGATGAGCGTTGCGTTTGCGGTTTCCGGAGTAAACGAAACTCCACCCACGGTTAGATTCGTTGCCGTGACCCCCGTAACGCGAAACGTCCCATTGTTGTTGATCGTGCCGCTAATCGTAACCTCGCCCCCCTTCGTCCATCCGTCGGCGAGAAAGGACCCGGCCGTGCGGCTTATTATGTCGTCACCGTGGATATTTAAGAGGAAAGTAAAAGAAACGCCGGACGAGTATGCCCCCCCTGAAGTATCCCAAACGAATGTCCCACCACCCCCATCGCCCGCACCCGCGTATCCCTCGACGATTTGAACGACATCGGTAGTGGGAGCCGGCAGTGCTTTTAGCCCCGCGATCGTAGCTACGTTTCCTACACTCATCATCACACCTCTTTGCGAAACATTTCGTTTTCCACGTATACCGGGGGTTAAACCCGGATGCGTAGTAGTCGTTCCCAACCAGAGGCTTAGATCGTCCACGTTTCGTTTCGTAGTGCCCGGGACGAGAATCGAACTCGTATGCGGAGAACCCGAGGGGTTTTAAGTCCTGCAAAGGACGTAACTCAACGTATAACCAACACGGAGAACCCGTAACTCAAATGCGGGTTCTCCCTTTACCTTTTACCGTCTTTTACGTACCACTTTACCGTCCTGTAAGAATGCTTTGACGCCGAGTACGGTCACACCTGTGGGCACACTCAGATACCAACGGTCAAAAACCCGCCATATAAACTTTGCCGACGCGGCCATACCCGTCGCTCGCCTCCCTGCCAAGTCTATTCCTTCAGAGAAATGAAAGTTGAATCTCGATGAGACGCTGGACGCGATCCACGTTATTAATCGACCGTTTCCCCAACCTCGCCGTCACCGCCAAGTGAACTTTCAGAACCCACGCCGTTTCCTTCGTCGGGCGAAAGGGAATCTTGCGGCTCGGGCTGTGCCGTTTCCTCAAACTGTTTGGTCAAATATGTACCGACGTTTTCTACAAACTCCCATATATCATCAGTGCGTTTTCCGTTGTTCCTTATGAAATCCGCCGCCTCGTTGGCCCATGCCCACTTTTTCTTTTTAGACGCCTTTATGTCGCAATCCGAAAGCCACTCTTCCAACTCGCCTACCGGGACCAAGGTAATTCCATGTTTAGAGAGCTTCGCTACGAGGTCTGCAGCATCTGCCTTCAGCTCCTCGGGTAGTCCGTTGATTCCGCCAGACTTCAAACGGCGCATACCGTTCAAACTACTTCTAAGTTCGGAGAGTTCCGAGCGAACGCGGGCATCGTCTCCGTTCTCCCACTTGAGGTCCCGAGACGATATCCCTAATAGGATTTCCTTCGTTTCGTCCTCCGATTTGGTGGGCGGCATCTTCGACAATGCCTCGGCCAAATCACGAGCGGAATCAACCAGGTTGGACCTTTTCACCCCATCGTGGCAAAGGACGTTAAGTATTCGCTCAATCTTCGGAACATCGGTCAGGACATCAAGGTCTGCAATCACCGCCACCGGAATCCCAAGAATGGCATAGAGTTGCGCGGTATCAGCAATCGCACCCGTTCCACCCGCTGTGGCAAAGTGGATATCAAAGTTTCGCCCTGAGCCAACGGACTCCCAAGCCGATTGGTAAACGATCCGGTCCCCGTCTGCTTCAACGATTGCGACCGCCTGGGCAAAGATTCCGTCGAGCACCGTCTCAGCCCTGACGGTTGGCTTTTTCATGGCTTCCCGAAGCACCGCTGATTCAACTCGCTTGGCTGCAAACCTACCATTCTGCCGCGTTAAGCGAACAATTTGGAGCGATTCAGCCGTTTGAATTACGCCTCTAAGGACATGACTGCTATGAGTGGCCACCAAGGTTGTGGTTTGCTCAGACGTTGCGTTACTCCCTATGAACTGCCCGAGGTTAAAAGCCTGAGGCGGGTGAAGGCAAAGTTCCGGCTCATCCACGATTGTGATTGGTCGGCGGCCCAATAGAAGCGAGATAGCTGTGTAGACATAGGACTTCATGCCATCCCCCTCCGATTCGATGGTGCGATATTTGGCCATCTTAAGGATAGAATGCCTGTCCTCCGCGCTTGGCACGCCGCCATCGTCGGCGATTCGCAGACAAAGTAGACTTCCCTTCGCCGCGCACGACCATATCGCTTTTGAGAAAGCCCGTTGCACCTCGACCGTTAAAGCCGCTCGCGCAGCGTCGTTAAGATGGAGCGCGTGGAGATCATTGCCTGGGGCGTGTTTCTCAAAATCGATCGTGGGAACGGGTTTCAGAGCTGTCAATCTATTTTCAAGGAACAGCACAGTTACTAAGAACTTGCTAAACCAGCTTAGATAGTCGTTTCTCCGTTTCCCCTTTGCAGGCTGCTTCGATTTCTCTCGCCATTGCTGGAGTTGGACTGTGCCGACATTCGGTGTACCCTGACCAGTGCCAACCGATGTAGTTCGGGACACGAATTGCTCTTCGTCGTTGTCCGCCCAAAACGCAGAAACGTATCCTTCCGCCTTTAGGCACTTCAAGAAGACGTCGTGTTCCGGCGTCTCAATCTCGATTTCTTCCGCCACCACCAAATCCCTTGGTTCGCCGGAAATACGCTCTCTGATGTCACGCAGTAATTGCGTCTTTCCGGACGAGTTTGGACCGACAATAACTGTCAATCCCGAACATGGGAGAGGCCCAATCCCTGGTAACACAAGCTTCTTGAGTGGTTTGAAGTCAGATAGCTTTTCCATTTATGACTTTGCAAAGTTAGAGGCTGGAATTTGATGTGTCCGATATGAGAGTAGTGTCGGGGCAATCCCATTAAGGATCGATCCCTCGCGACGGACTTGTTCATGCTTTTGTAAGCCGCCAACCCCCCGCTGACCTGACCCCCAAGTTTGGTCCACTTATTAATAGGCAACCTCGGGGTTATCAGCATTCTTCTGCTGTTGGTTGTAATTGAATATGAATTCAGAGGGAGTCAAATTTCCCAATGAACTGTGTGGTCGCTCCTCGTTGTATTCTTTCCTCCAAGCTTCGATTGTTCGAGAAGCTTGTTCTATCAATGTGAACCAGTGGAGATCTAAACAGTTAGCTCGGAACGTCCCGTTGAAACTTTCAATGAAGGCGTTTTGAAACGGTTTTCCCGGTTGGATGAATTGAAGACTGACGTCGCGACTGTATGCCCATGCGTCGAACGCACGGCTCCTGAACTCGGGGCCGTTATCGGTGATGATCTCCCGGGGGAGGCCTCGC
>JAJCZX010000007.1 GCA_029262195.1 Gemmatimonadota bacterium
GAGATGGTGATGCCGGGTGACAATACGAAGATGAGTATTGAGTTAATAACGCCGATCGCGATGGAAGAGGGTCTTCGCTTTGCGGTACGCGAGGGCGGTCGCACCGTAGGTGCTGGCGTCGTAACCAAAATCCACGAGTAAAATAATGGCCGGCAAAATAAGAATTCGCCTTCAGGGGTTCGATCACGCGGTTTTGGACCAGGCTTCGGCCGATATCGTCCGGACTGTGGAGAAAACAGGTTCGCAGGTTAGCGGTCCCGTTCCTCTACCGACGAAAACGCAGCGGTGGACAGTTCTGCGCAGTCCTCATGTGGACAAGAAGAGTCGTGAGCAGTTTGAGTTGAAAACCCACAAGCGTTTGATCGAGATCCCCGAGTCGAAGCCGAATACGGTGGACGCCCTTACGAAGTTGGATCTGCCTGCTGGCGTAGACGTAGAGATCAAGGTTAGCTGACAATGAATGGTTTGATTGGTCGCAAGCTGGGTATGACCCGGGTTTTCGCCGAAGACGGTACGGTTACTCCGGTAACCGTTGTCGAGGCGGGTCCGTGTCCCGTCATCCAGCTCAAAGAAAACTCGCGCGGGAACAAGGTGGCGCAGCTCGGTTTCGGTGAGAAGAAAGCCAAGCGTACGGCCAAAGCTCTTTCAGGACACGTAAAAGCCGCCGGTGTTGAGGCCGCTCCTCGGATTCTGCGGGACTTTGAGGTCCCTGAGGGTGCTGAGTCCCCCGCGTTGGGAGACCGGGTAAAGGTCGACGTTTTCGCCGAAGGCGATGTTGTCAAAATTACCGGCACCACCCGTGGTCGTGGTTTCCAGGGCGTTGTTAAACGTTACAATTTCCGCGGTGCTCCGGCGTCTCACGGTCACAGCCGTCACCGCTCGCGCGGTAGTATGGGTCCCGGTACTGACCCTTCACGAGTGGTTAAAGGAATGAAACTCCCCGGCCAGATGGGGAACAAGCAGCAGACCGAACTCGGGCTTTCCGTAGTGCGGGTTGATGTTGAGAAAAACCTGATCTTCATCAAGGGTGCTGTGCCGGGTCCGAAGACGGGGCTGCTGCTCATTAAAAAGCAGGAAGGAAAGAGTCGTTATGTCTGAGGCGCAGGTCTATACGGCCGCCGCTGCCGAGAAGGGCACAGTGACACTTCCCGAGGAATTTTCGGGAGATGTTAACACAGCGGTCCTCCACGCATCGGTCAGAGCCTATCTCGGCAATCAGCGTCAGGGTACTCACTCTACCAAGACGCGCGCCGAGGTTTCCGGTGGTGGAAAAAAACCTTGGAAGCAGAAGGGTACCGGTAGAGCACGTGCGGGTACCACACGAGCTGTCCACTGGCGTGGCGGTGGTGTCGTTTTTGGGCCCAAACCGCGGGATTACAGAATTGATCTTCCCAAGAAGATTCGCCGTAAAGCGCTGATCTCCGCGTTCAGTTCGCGTGCGAACGAAAATGCAGTTCACGTTATCGAGTCTTTCGATGTGTCGTCTCCGAAGACCAAAGACCTGTTGCAATTGATTGAGAAGCTAGGACTGGTGGGGAAGAAGGTTCTCATCCTCACCGATGGCAACAAACCGAACGTTTATCTCTCTGGTCGCAATTTGCCGAAGGTTGAAGTGCGCCGGTATCAGGATGCGGCTCCGTATGAAATTCTGTGGTCCAATGTCCTCGTGATCGAGCAGGGCGCGCTGACCAAGAACACGACGGAGGTGAGCGATGTCTGACATTTATCGTGCGGTGGTTCGCCCGCTGGTGACGGAAAAATCTTCAGCCTCTTACGGAGCTCGTAAAGAGTACACGTTTGTGGCTCGTCCCGACGCGACCAAACCTGAGATCGCCAACGCCATCTCAAAACTGTTTGATGTGAGAGTGCTTAGGGTGCGGACGCTGGTCCAGCGCTCCAAAAGAAAAACGCTCGGCCGCTATGTCGGTCGCACCCCGAAATGGAAAAAAGCGTTTGTGCAACTCCATGAAGATGACTCCATCGAGATTTTCGAGGGTTAAGAATGGGAATTAGAAAATTTCGTCCGATGACGCCTGGAACACGGTTCCGGTCGGTTTCGGATTTTGAAGAGATCACCCGCGACACGCCGGAAAAATCGTTGTTGCGTCCGCTTTCGAAAAAGGCTGGCCGCAACAATAAAGGTCACCTGACTGTACGGCACCGGGGTGGTGGTCATAAGAGACGTTATCGCCTGATTGATTTCAAGCGATCAAAGCACGGTATACCGGGCGTGGTTTCGGCAATCGAGTACGATCCGAACCGCAGTGCCCGCATCGCTCTCATCGTTTACGCTGACGGTGAGAAGCGTTACATGATCCATACGCGCGGTTTGAAAGTTGGAGCGAGCGTAATTTCGGGGCCTGGCAGCGATGTAAGGCTCGGAAACGCTCTGCCTCTTCAGGAGATCCCTCTGGGCACAGTGGTCCACTGCATCGAGTTGAAACTCGGTCGTGGCGCGCAGGTTTGCCGCTCGGCGGGCACATCGGCTCAGGTTATCGCTAAAGAAGGAAAGAACGTCACCATCCGTTTCCGTAACGGCGAAGTTCGCTACATCCTGGGCACCTGCATGGCCACGGTTGGCGAAGTTGGTAACTCAAGCCATGAGCTGGAGCAAAAGGGTAAGGCCGGCGTGAGCCGTTGGAAGGGTCGCCGTCCCACCGTCCGTGGTGTTGTAATGAACCCGGTGGACCACCCTCTTGGTGGTGGTGAGGCCAAAACTTCTGGTGGTCGTCCTCCGGTTTCCCCATGGGGTAAAGCCGAGGGTAAGAAGACCCGGAAGAAGCACAAGTCCAGTAACAGAATGATTGTCCGTGGCCGTAAGCGCGGGAAAGCAACCAAGTAATGATGATTCGTATTTCAGGCATGACAAAGGACCGAAAGTAGATGGCTAGGAGTCTAAAAAAGGGACCATTCGTACACGAGTCGCTGATGAAAAAAGTGGCCGCGATGAATGAGTCCGGCGACAAGCGCGTCATTAAGACGTGGTCTCGCTCTTCGACGATTATTCCCGATTTCGTCGGCCACACGATGGCCGTACACAACGGCAATAAGTTCATCCCGGTTTATGTGAGCGAAAACATGGTGGGTCATAAGTTGGGAGAATTTTCTCCGACCCGCCTTTTCCGCGGGCACAGTGGTAAACTCGCCGCTGACAAGAAGGCCAGGTAATTATGTCGGCCAGAGCGATACAGAAAGGGATTCGTCAGTCAGCGCGGAAAATGCGCCTGGTGATGGACTCGGTCCGGGGACGCGACGTGAACGAAGCGTATGCGATCCTGAAATTTTCGAAGAAAAAGGCTGCCAAGCAGATAGAAAAGGTTTTGCGGTCTGCGGTGGCAAACGCCGAGCAGGATGCTCTGCGTGAAAACGACGCGTTTGATGCAGATGTGATGTATTTGCAGCACGCAACTGTCGATGAAGGGCCAACGCTGCACAGATGGCGTCCGGCTGCCTACGGTCGCGCGACGCCGTTGAACAAGCGTACCAGCACGGTCGAGATTCGACTTGCTGCGAAAGAGGAGAAATAAGTGGGCCAGAAAACCCAACCATACGGATTTCGCTTAGGGATCGTCAAACCCTGGAGGGCACGCTGGTTTGCGCGGGGCCAGGATTTCGCTGATTACCTGAAAGAAGATGAACTACTGAGGGACTACCTGACGACCCGTCTGGCCCACGCTGCGATTGCTGACGTTCACGTCGAGCGTAAGCCGGGCAAGGTTACTGTGACGGTCTTCACCGGTCGTCCTGGTGTTGTGATCGGAAAACGGGGTGCGGAAGTGGACAAACTCCGCGACGAGCTTGCCCAGGTTACCGGTAAGGAAGTCGGTGTTAACGTCGAGGAAATAAAGCGTCCCGAATTGAGTGCCCAGTTGGTTGCCAATAACGTTGCCCATCAGTTGCGTCAGAGGGTCTCTTTCCGCCGGGCTATGAAGCGTGTGGTTCAGTCTTCGATGCGGATGGGTGCCAAGGGAATCAAGGTCCGTTGTGGCGGGCGCCTCGGAGGTGCTGAAATTGCGCGTTCTGAAGGTTACCACGAAGGTCGTGTACCGCTGCACACGTTGCGGGCCGATATTGATTACGCGACCGCCACCGCCCGGACGACGTACGGCGCTATTGGTGTTAAGGTTTGGATTTTCACAGGTGACGTGAACCCGGAAGGGCGCGGCACCACCTATAGTACGGGAGCATAACGATGCTTGCGCCTAAAAGGGTACGATATCGCAAACGTATGAAGGGCCGCATGAAGGGCCATGCCCATCGCGGTAACACTGTTGCGTTCGGCGAGTACGGTTTGATGAGCCTGGACCCTGCCTGGATAACCAACCGGCAGATTGAGGCCTCTCGTGTCGCTTTGACCCGGGTCATGAAAAGGACGGGTAAGGTCTGGATCCGGATTTTCCCGGATAAGCCGATAACGAAGAAGCCCGCCGAGACCCGAATGGGTAAGGGTAAGGGTAATCCTGAGGGCTGGGTAGCAGTGGTGAAGCCTGGCCGAGTGTTGTTTGAAATCGAGGGCGTGCCGGATGACGTGGCCCGCAAAGCACTTCGGATGGCATCTAATAAATTGCCGATCAAGACCCGTGTCGTCCGAAGGGAGGACACATAATGTCGTTTAAAGATGCCGAGACGAAGCCGCTTCGTCCCGATATGATTCGCGAGTTTGATCTCGCCGCGCTGGTAGACGAGGTGGAAAAGCTTCAGGACGCTCAATTTCGGTTGAAGTTCCGTGCTGCCACTGAGGATGTCACGGGCGACAACCCGCTGAAGTTTCGGATTTTGCGCCGCAACATCGCGCGGATAAATACGATAATTGCAGAGAAGAGCCAGGCATGACCGAGCAAACGAAAAAGCGTAACGCGCGGAAGATCCGTACGGGTGTCGTCACGAGCGACAAGATGGAAAAGACCGCCGTCGTGATGATCACGCGTCGTTTTCCGCACCCGCTTTACGGCAAGCAGATCACGCGTACAACCCGGGTCAAAGCGCAGGACGATCTGGGCGCCGCAACCGGTGATACGGTGCGGATTTCTGAAACACGACCGCTGTCGAAAACGAAGCGTTGGCGTGTAATCGAAATCATCGAGCGGGCTGAGTAGGAGACAGAAAAGTGGTACAGCAAGAATCTATGTTAAAGATCGCGGACAACTCAGGAGCCCGTCGGGCCCTGGTGATTCGCGTGCTCGGCGGTAGCGGACGACGCTATGCCGGCCTGGGCGACGTGGTCGTAGTGGCCGTGAAGGATGCAATTCCGACAGGCCAGGCCAAGAAGGGTGAAGTCGCCAGAGCCGTGATCGTCCGTACTGCGAAGGAAACTCGCAGGAAAGACGGAAGTTATATCAGATTCGATGATAACGCTGCGGTTCTCATTGGTGAAAATGGTGAGCCACGCGGAACCCGTATTTTTGGTCCGGTTGGTCGAGAACTGCGTGAGAAACGGTATATGAAGATCGTTTCTCTCGCTCCGGAGGTTATTTAATGAAGCGCCTGGTTTACAAGAAGTCCCGTCGCAGCAAGAAGACCCAGACGGTCTACCGCGAAAAGATGAGCGTAACCAAGGGAGATCTGGTGCGTGTCGTCAGCGGTGACGACAAGGGAGCCGAGGGGAGCGTATTGCACGTATATCCGAAGACGGGTCGCGTACTCGTTGACGGCGTGAACATCGTCAAGAAACACAAAGCCGCGACGCAGGAGACTGAGGGTGGGATCATCGAGATGCCTGCCCCGATACATCAGTCGAACGTCATGTTGATCGACCCCAAGTCGGGTGAGCCGACCCGGACCCGTAGAAAGAAAGACGGCGAAGGGTCAGTTGAGCGAATCAGCGTTAAGTCCGGCCAGTCGATTCCGAGGAAAGTCTGATGGCTAAGGCTAAAGAAAAAGAAGAAACCAAGTCGGTGGCTGCCAAGGCCGCTCCAGAGCCGCGTTTGCGGAAGCACTATATGGATACGGTCCGCAATAACCTTATGAAGGAATTCGAGTTTTCGAATCCTCATCAGGTGCCGATGCTGTCGAAGATCGTTTTGAACGTTGGTCTCGGTGAGGCTCACAAGAACGCCAAGGCTCTCGATGCGATTGTCGAGGAGTTATCGGTTATTGCGGGTCAGCGCCCGGTTATAACGAGAGCGAAGAAAGCTATCTCCAACTTCTCGCTTCGAGCAGGAATGCCGGTTGGTGCTTCGGTGACGTTGAGAGGCCCGACGATGTTCGAATTCCTTGATCGTTTCATTGCTCTGGCAGTGCCGCGTATCCGGGATTTCAGAGGTTTGCCAACCAAATCGTTTGATGGGCGTGGCAACTATACGCTTGGTATCAAAGAACAAATGATCTTCCCGGAAGTCGACTACGACAAAGCCGAGAGGGTTCACGGCATGGATATTAGCTTCGTCACGACGGCGAAGCGCGATGATGTGGCACGGGCGCTCCTCAGAGAGATGGGCATGCCGTTCCGCGGACAGACACCCGTAACAGTAGGTTAGGACGAAATGGCTAAAAAAGCGCTAGTCGAAAAATCCAAGCGCACGCCGAAATACGGAGTGAGGGCGTACAATCGCTGCTCGCGATGTGGACGCCCCCGCGCGTTCCTCAGAAAATTCGGCATTTGCCGTATTTGCTTCAGGGAAAAGGCACTAAAGGGAGAGATTCCCGGCGTGCGCAAGGCCAGTTGGTGAAAGGACCAGTCTAGCTATATGAGTATGACAGATCCCGTTGCCGATATGTTGACCCGTATCCGGAATGCAGCTGCAGCCGGACACCGTAGGGTCGACATGCCGGTGTCGAAATTCAAGACCGAGATCGCGAGACTTTTGCGTGACAACCATTTCATTCAAGACTACAAAGTTCTGGACGATGGGAAGCACGGTATTCTCCGCGTTTATCTCCGCTACTTCCAGGAGAAGTCGGTCATCCGCGAGGTAAAGCGTGTCTCGAGCCCCGGTTTGCGCCGGTATGTAAAGGCCACGGACATTCCCCGCGTCAAGAACGGACTTGGAATGGCGATTGTCTCAACGCCCAAGGGCCTGATGTCAGACAAAGATGCGCGTCGCGCACGGACCGGCGGCGAGCTCGTCGCGGTAGTCTGGTAAAGGGGGAAGATATGTCCAGAATTGGAAAACTTCCGATCACGGTCCCGGCCGGCGTCTCAGTGACGATCAACGGCAAAGCGGTGACGGTGAAAGGCCCGAAGGGTGAGTTGAATACCGTCTTCCGTCCCGAGATGGGGATTGATCTTGATGGTGAGACGCTGACCGTAACGCGACCGTCGGACCAGAAGCAGCACCGTGCCTATCATGGGTTGACCCGTTCGTTATTGAACAACATGGTCATCGGCGTGACTCAGGGTTTCTCCAAGGATTTGGAAATCCAGGGTGTGGGGTACAAGGCTGAAGAATTGCCCAAAGGGGTAAAGCTGATCGTCGGGTACTCTCATCCGGTCGAGTACAAAGCCCCCGAAGGCATCAAGATTTCAGTTGAAAACAATACTAAAGTCAGGGTGGAGGGGATCGACAAACAAACTGTCGGCCACGTCGCTTCTGAACTTCGTAAGGTCAGACCGCCTGAGCCGTACAAAGGCAAAGGGATTCGTTACCTGGGAGAACAGGTACGGTCCAAGGCCGGAAAGACCGGAGCCAAGTAATGAAACCGATTGGAAAGATCAGAAACCGGGCGAAGCGCCGGTTCCGTAGTCACCTGCGGGTGCGCAAGAAAGTGATTGGAACGGCCGAACGTCCGCGTTTGGTTGTATTCAGGTCGCTGAAGCACATCTATGCCCAGCTTATCGATGATGAAAAGGGACATACGATTGCCGCGGCGAGCGACGTTGAGAAAACGCTGAACTCGGAAGGCAACAAAACAGCCTCCGGGTTCGCAGTTGGAAAAAAACTGGGTGAGCGCGCCAAAGAAGCTGGTGTCTCGAAGGTCGTTTTTGACCGAGCCGGTTACCCGTATCATGGCCGCGTCAAAGCTGTGGCCGAAGGCGCACGCGACGCAGGACTGGAGTTTTAGTTAATGACTGAGAACAACAGGCAGGAAGGTCCGGGCCAGGGCGGCCGCGGTCAGGGACAGCGTAAAGGACAGCGGCGCGATAATCGCAAAGACAAGAAGCAGGAGCGCGAGTCCGAATTTATCGAGAACGTGATTGACATCAATCGTGTTGCGAAGGTGGTCAAAGGTGGTCGTCGTTTCTCTTTCAGTGCCCTTGTGGCTGTCGGTGACGGTAACGGCATGATTGGGATCGGGTCCGGTAAGGCCAATGAGGTTGCTGAGGCTATCCGCAAGGGTGTGGAAGCGGGCCGCCGTAACATGGCTCCGATTCAGCGCCACGGGACGACAGTTCCTCACGATGTTATTGGTGTGCACGGTGCTGGTCGCGTACTGCTGAAACCGGCTGTGTCCGGGACGGGTGTTATCGCCGGCGGTCCGGTAAGGGCGGTACTCGAAGCGGCTGGCGTCACTGACGTTCTAACGAAGTGCCTCGGTTCAACAAACCGACCCAACATGGTCAAGGCAACGATGGTAGCCCTGAACTCGCTGGTTACGCCGGAACAGGCCGCACGGGAACGTGGCGTGGATGTTTCGGAAATCGGCTTCAAGGGCCGTCAGGAGGAACCCCTCAATGCCGGCTAAGAAGGATTCAGAGACAAAGACGACTGCTAAAAAGGCCGCAAAGAAGACCACGACTAAGAAGAAGGTAGTCAAGAAAGCTACGGAGAAGAAAACCGTAGCCAAAACGACAACCAAGGCGACGAAGAAAACTGTTGCCAAGAAAACGGCGACCAAAAAGGCAGTTAAGAAGGTTGTTGAAAAGGCGGCCGCCAAAGCCGCCAAGAAAGTCGCGCCAAAAGCTTCTGCCACGAAACTTCGCGTGCGACAGGTACGCTCCGGAATCGGTAATAACTTTGGAATGAAAAGAACACTGGTAGCACTGGGCCTGAAACACCATCAGGACGAAGTCGTGCTACCAGACAACCCGGCGGTCAGGGGGATGCTCAGAAAAGTGCACCACCTCGTCAAGGTTGATACGGCGGAGAAATAAATGAGTGACGAAAAGGAACAGCTAGGACTGCACAACCTCGCCGCGCCGAAGGGGGCCACCAAAGCACCCAAGCGCAAGGGAAGGGGTCAGGGCTCGGGTCTCGGTAAGACTGCCGGGCGCGGTCACAAAGGACAAAAATCACGTTCCGGAGGCGGGGTACGACCCGACTTTGAGGGTGGCCAGATGCCTTTGATCCGTAGAATTCCCAAGAGAGGTTTCTTCAATCCAGCCCGGGTCGAATATCAGGTTGTCAATTTGAAGGACCTGGAAAAGGTGGGGGGAGAAGAAGTAAACCCCAAGACGCTGGTTGCGGCCTGCCTGATTGGTAGTGAAAAGAAACCGGTCAAAGTGTTGGGTACGGGAGATGCAGGCAAGGCATATGTCGTCACCGGATGCAAGGTTTCCTCCACAGCAGGCGAGAAAATCGCCAAGGCTGGCGGGCGCGTCGAGGCCTAACTGATGACCGCTCCTCGTATTCCAAATCTTTTCGCGGTACCTGAGCTAAAGGAAAAGATCCTTTTTACGCTCATGATTCTCGTGGTCTATCGCATGGGAGCTCACATTGCTACCCCGGGTGTTAATGTCGCTGTTCTGGCCAGTTTCATGGCCAACCAGGGACAGCAGACCCTTTTCGGAGTGTATGACCTTTTTGTAGGTGGGGGGCTTTCGAGAGCCACGGTTCTTGCCCTCGGTATTATGCCTTACATCTCGGCCTCCATCATGTTTCAGCTCGGTGGGGCGGTTTTGCCGTTCATCGAGAAGATGCAGAAGGAAGAAGAGGGTCGGAAAAAAATCACACAGTGGACCCGTTACACCACCGTTGTGTTGGCGCTTGGACAGGCTTATAGCTTTGCCATTTTCACCGAGTCCCTCCAGGGAGCGGTGGCCAGTCCGGGGATGGGTTTTCGGATGACGACGGTTTTGATGTTGACCACCGGTGCCGTGTTCGTGATGTGGCTGGGTGAGCAAATCACCGAGCGTGGAATCGGTAACGGTATGAGCCTCTTGATCTTCTTCTCGATCATGGAGGGTATGTGGCCGGGCATGTTCCAGACTGTCGATTTTCTCCGCACGGGAGTGATCTCGCCCGTAGCACTGGTGGCACTGCTAGCCGTTATGTTGCTGGTTATTGCTGGCGTGGTAGCGATGACCGTGGCAGCTCGGAGAATTCCGATTCAGATTCCTCGGAAGGTGATGGGACGTGGACGAATCCGGGAGGGTCAAAAGACGTTTATCCCGATAAGGATTAACTCGGCGGGGGTCATGCCGATCATTTTTGCCCAGGCAATCATCATTGTGCCGGGCACGATCGCAGCCTTCACCAGCACTCCATCTTTGCAGCAAATAGCGGACGCGTTTCAACCAGGTGAGCCGGTTTACTACCTGAGTTATGCGCTGGCGATCATGTTCTTCACGTATTTCTATACTTCTATCATTTTTAATCCCGTTGACATTGCAGAGAATCTGAAAAAGCAGGGTGGGTTCGTTCCTGGTGTGAAGCCAGGTGCAGCAACGGCAGATTATATCGAATCTGTATTGGACAGGGTGACGCTCCCCGGTGCATTGTTCTTGACTTTGATCGCGCTCCTTCCCTTCTTCGTCTTTGACGCTTTCAATGTCCCATTTTTCTTCGGGGGGACGGCTCTGCTCATCGTTGTTGGTGTTGCGTTGGATACGGTGGTTCAGGTGCAACAACACCTCCACTTGCGCCATTACGATGACTTCATGAAAAAAGGCAAGGTCAAGTTCAGGGGCAGAAAACGCTACATGTAATCTTAAAAGAGCCGCTTGATGAGGGCGGCGGGTTATGGCCAGTGAATATTATTCTTTTAGGTCCCCCGGGAGCCGGCAAAGGTACCCAAGGGGACCTTTTGTCGGACCGGACAGGACATCCTCAGATCTCTACCGGAGACCTACTTCGCAAAGCGGTCAAAGAAGAAACGGACCTAGGAAAACGCGCTAAGGGGTTCATGGACCAGGGACTTCTGGTTCCCGACGAAGTTATAATGGGACTTATCGAAGAGGTGCTTCGATCGGAGAAAGCCCGGGACGGAGTCCTTATGGATGGGTTTCCCCGTACAGTTGCCCAGGCAGAGGCGGTAGACGGATTCCTTGCGGCGCGTAGCGCAGCCATCGACCACGTCGTCAGCATGGAAGTTGATGAAGAGGAGTTGGTCAAACGTTTGCTTGGTCGGGCAGCTGAGGAAGGTCGCAGTGATGACAACGAGATCGCGATTCGCCAGCGGCTGAAGGTCTATCGCGAGCAAACTGAACCGCTAGTATCGTGTTACTCTGATCGCGGTGTCGTTCGCGTTATCGATGCGGTTGGTACCGTTGAAGAAGTTGCCCAACGCATCGGCGAGGCCACAGCAAAATGATAACGATCAAGTCTCCGCGTGAAGTGGAGACCATGGCGGCGGCCGGGACAATCGTGGCTGACACCCTCAAGCTTTTGCGCGAACGCACAGAGCCTGGAATGTCCACGGAAGACCTCGACGCGATCGCCGAAGAGTTCATTCGCTCCCATCCCGGAGCTACCCCCTCGTTCAAGGGGCTTTATGATTTCCCCAAGACACTCTGTACTTCCATAAACCACGAAGTGGTCCACGGCATTCCGTCGCCCAAGCGAGTGCTTAAAGAAGGTGACCTTCTTAGCGTTGATTGTGGGGTGTGTATCGACGGACTCCACGGCGACTCCGCGACGACAATTCCGGTGGGGGACGTCTCTCCGGAATCGGAGCGGTTGCTTGAGGTTACCCAGCAAGCCCTGGCTGCCGGTCTTGAGCAGGCAATCGCAGGCAACCGTGTTGGCGATATAGGGCATGCCGTCCAGGCCATTGCCGAAGGAGCCGGGTACTCTGTGGTGCGTGAGTTGGTGGGCCATGGGATAGGCACCACCTTCCACGAAGAGCCTCAGGTGCCGAACTATGGGAGACCCGGAAAAGGGCCGATGCTCAAAGAAGGGATGACCATCGCTGTCGAGCCGATGATCAACATGGGAAAAAAGGAAATAAGAACCCTTGCCGACAAGTGGACAGTGGTGACCCGAGACTCATCTCTCTCGGCGCACTTTGAACACACAATCCACATTCAAGACGGCCCGCCCCGCATCCTGACTAATCCGTCGGAATAGAGGTCTGTCCTTCGGCAAGGAAGCCTCTGAGCCATTTGTGGATGTCGGGATTTCCAGCGACGATCGAACCATGTTGTGCCACGTCTGAGGACCCGTCGAGGTTGGTGATGGTGCCACCGGCTTCTCTCACCAAAAGAGCCCCTGCTGCGACATCCCATGGGGCCAGATACATTTCCCAAAATCCGTCGAAGATCCCCGCAGCCACGTAGGCCAGGTCGATTGCGGCGGCGCCAGCGCGGCGAACCCCTGACGTAGATTTCAGGACGCGGGTAAGTTGTTCCGAGTATTCTTGAAGTTTCTCGGGAATTTTGAACGGAAAACCAGTCCCGATCAAGGACAGGGTTGGGTCCCTGTTCTCTGAGACGGTAAGTTGGGTTTCATCGGCCCAGGCGCCGCCGCCGGTAAAAGCCCGGTAGGTGGTGCCCCTGTTTACATCGCGTACTACGCCCGCGACAATCTCTCCGTCTAACACGGCTGCGATCGAAACTGCAAACACCGGGAAGGAGTGAAGGTAGTTCGTGGTGCCATCGAGAGGGTCGACGATCCAGGTGAGTTCGGATTCGCCCGTTTCAGGCGTCAACTCCTCTCCCATTATTTGGGACCCGGGCTCAGCTCCCTGGAGAATCTCAGCGATTATCTCTTCAGCTTGCCTGTCCACGTAGGTGGCGAAATCATTGCGGCCTTTGTGATCCCACTCCTTCACCGCCGGTCGGGCAGCGCCGACAATGAAATTGGCCGCCTCCAGCCCTGCATGTGATGCTAATTCCATCAACGCTTTATTATTTAGAGTCTTGCGGGGCAATATCTGTCTCCGTAGCTTGATTGGCCATGTCTAGAATATTCTCGGGAATCCAACCGTCCGGTGAACTCCACATCGGTAATTACCTCGGCGCAGTCGAAAACTGGGTCCGTTTGCAACGCCAGCACGAGTGTTTGATATGCATTGTCGACTATCACGCCATCACCCAGGATTACGATGTGAGCGCGTTGCAGCGCCGCACTCACGAAATGGCCATAGGGCTTTTGGCGTCCGGAATCGATACTGACGACTGCATTCTGTTTACTCAGTCACACGTACCCGAGCATACCGAACTGGCCTGGGTGTTTATGTCCGTCACGCCTCTCGGCGATCTTGAGAGAATGACTCAATTTAAGGATAAATCAAAGAAACAAGAAAGTATTCGGGCCGGTTTGATGAACTATCCAGTTCTTCAGGCAGCTGATGTACTTCTCTATAAGGCCGACAGAGTCCCGGTGGGGGAAGACCAGGTCCAACACCTTGAGTTGATGCGAGAAATAGCTCGTAAATGGAACGCGCGGTATTGTGATGGCTATTTCCCTGAACCGAAAGCCCAGTTGACCAGGGCTCGCAGAATCATCGGACTCGACGGTTCGGCGAAAATGTCCAAGAGCCTTGGAAATACGATAGGGATTCTGGAGGAACCCGAGTCGATTTGGAAATTGTTGCGGCCTGCTGTTACTGATCCAGCGAGGATTAGAAGATCTGATCCGGGGGATCCCGACAAGTGCAATATTTACTCGCTTCACAAGTACTTCGGGTCCGAGGACCAGACAGCCGAAGTTGCGTCCAATTGTCGTAGCGCGGGATGGGGTTGTATCGACTGTAAGAAGGTGTTGTCAGAAGCAATTTCTGTACATTTTCGACCGGTGCGCGAGCGCGCAGCCGATCTGCGCGCTAACCCGGCCAGGGTACGTGAAATTTTGGGCGCTGGCGCTGCCAAGGCACGGTCGATTGCCGGAGAAACCATTCGCGAGGTGCGAGAACACATGGGGTTGCGCGAAGGATCCGCGAGTTGGTAGGTCCTCGCAAGTTTGTTGCGATTTGCGTAGGTTTCGCTGAGATCTAAGTCCGAATCATGGGGGGTACGGCTTGTTTGAAAGTATCGTAAAGGCTGCGGTAGAAAGGGGTGCAACGGATATCCATATCAAGGCTGGCGATGTTTTTCGCGCTAGGATTGATGGGAAACTCCAGCCTCTTACCAAACAAACACTGACCCCTGACCAGACCCAGAGCATTGCGCTTTCGCTGGTAGCTTCCGAAGAAATACGTGACAATTTCGAGCGTGTCAGCGACTACGACTGCACCTGGGGTGCCGCGGGAATCGGTCGGTTCCGGGTTAATATTCTGAAACAGCGATCCTCATATATGGTTGTGTTACGGGTGATCCCCTTCGAGGTGCAATCCCTTGATAAGTTGATGCTCCCGGAGGTGACGAAGGAAATCGCCGAGCGCCCCAATGGGTTGGTTATCGTCACCGGGATTGGACATTCGAGTACTGATGACGTGCTTGCGGCGATCGTGCACCACATCAACTCCACTTCGGAGAAACACATAGTCACGCTCGAGAGCCCCATCGAGTTTTTGCACAGAGATACCAATAGTTCGATTACTCAGCGGGAAATTGGAACCGATACCAGGGATTTTGCGACAGGATTACGAGCGACTCTTCGGCAGGATCCAGATGTGATTATGGTCGGAAGATCACTGGACCACACGACGATTGAAGCTGCGCTTGAGGCCGCCGAGTCGGGGATTCTTGTAATTGCAAGGATTAACGCGGACGGGGTGGCCGGTGCGGTCAGCAAGGCCATTTCTCAGTTCCCTCCAGAAGATGCGTCGATTGCGCGAGTCCGCGTTGTTAATGCCCTATGCGGGGTCTTGGCGGTGCGTAAAGTCTCACGGGCTGATGTCCCCGGTCGAGTTGCGGTCGCAGAGGTAATGGTGGTGACGGAAGTGGCGGGCGAGATGCTTACGGAGTCGGCCACGGACGAAGCGATTCAAACTTACCTTGAGGCTCACACAGACGATTTCGGGATGAGGTCTTTTCGCCACCATGCGGCTGAGCTATTGGCAGCGGGTGCCATATCTGAGGACACCGCGAGCCTATTCTCGGTGGGGTAAAGGAGGTGGCCTGTTGACGGCCCGACCGCCCGCAAATACCTTTGCGGTGTATCCGTTCATCAACGCCCCACGGGGCTTTTTTTTGTGCTTTATCTGGACCACTTATGTTTGAATCAAACCGTTGCGTTATAGTCGTCGGGTCTCAGTGGGGTGACGAAGGGAAAGGCAAAGTCGTCGATGTACTGTCGGAAAGCGCAGACCTTGTCGTCCGGTATCAGGGTGGGGCAAACGCCGGTCATACGGTGGTGATCGGTGATGAGGAGTTTGTTCTTCACCAGATTCCCTCAGGCATTCTCCACGAAGGCACCGGCTGTGTTATCGGCAATGGCGTGGTGCTTGATCCTGAAACGTTAGTGGATGAAATCGATGGCCTTGCCGGACGCGGCATAGTTCTCGGGGACAGGCTTTCGATATCGGACCGTGCCCATCTTGTGATGCCGTATCACAAACAACTCGAACGAGCCGCCGAGAAGAAACAACGAATCGGCACCACCGGACGTGGTATCGGTCCCACCTATGAGGACAAAACGGGCCGTCGTGGAGTGCGTGCTGGCGACTTGTTGAACGTGGAAGCAGTGAAGAGTCGCCTTGAAGAGCGAGTAGACTCTGTGAACAAAACCCTTGAGGTCAGGGGGAGTGATGAACGGGCTACCCTCGACGAAAACCTCGACCTTCTGAATCGCGCAACTTCCCGGATCGGTCGGTATATATCCGATACGGGAGCTTTGACTTATCGCACCATCAAGGCTGGCAAGAACGTTTTGCTCGAAGGTGCGCAGGGGGCGATGCTCGACGTAGACCATGGCACTTATCCGTTTGTCACGTCATCGAATACGACAGCCGGTGGGGCGACTATCGGAGCCGGGATCGGACCGACCAGTGTTGACGCCGTACTTGGCGTGGTAAAGGCCTATACAACCCGCGTAGGAAACGGACCGTTTCCCAGTGAAGCGCTCGATGAATCCGGAGACCGGCTCCAGAAGTTGGGCGGGGAATTCGGAGCGACCACGGGACGCCCAAGACGCTGTGGTTGGTTTGATGCCGTGGTCCTGCGTTATGCGGTGCGTGTCAACGGAATAACGCATCTTGCGGTAACGAAACTCGATGTGCTCGACACCTTCAAAGAGATTCGTGTTTGCACCGGGTACGTTCTCGATGGTGAAGAATTATCGGAATTGCCCTCGGACTCTGCGAAGTTGGAGAGTGTGGAACCAGTCTACGAAACACATCGCGGATGGGAAGCCCCCACTGACGGATGCCGGTCGGTGGGCGAGTTACCTGATGCGGCTCGAAAATATCTCAGAAGAATCGAAGAACTGTCGGAATCGAAAATCCAGTATATCGGCGTTGGTGTGAGACGGGATCAAATGATCGACGTCGGCTGAGCCGAACTACATCATACTGGCGATTTTCGACGGGGTCGACTTGCGAACCGGCCGTGACCTTGAAGGCGGCTCCGATCGATACGAATCATACGAGTAGTAGTAACGATCATGTTTTTGCGACACGTCGTTCAATACTGCACCGGCTAGCCTTGCATGCACTCGCTTCAACTGCGCCAGGGCTCTCTGCGCGGCCTGCTCTTCTGTAGATCCTGCCCGAATCACCATGATCGTGGCGTCAGAATTGGACGAGATAACCGCAGCGTCAGTAACTGGCAGCACCGGCGGCGTATCGAAAATAATGTAGTCGTACTCACGCCTCAGCTCGTTGATGAGGGCGTGCATTGAATCCGACCCGAGAAGCTCGCTGGGATTCGGTGGCGTCGGACCCGACGGTAGCAAATCCAGGTTCTGTGCAACCCCCGGTCGTATAGCTTCTTTGGAATCGGCTCTCCCGATGAGGACGTCGGTGAGACCGGGCTCCTGAACCAGGCCAAAGGCGTGGTGCAACAGGGGACGCCTGAGGTCACCGTCGATTAGAAGCGTCTTGTTGCCACCCATTCCCAGGGTAGCGGCAAGATTTGAAGCGATCGTCGATTTTCCTTCGCCCGGACTGGGGCTGGTAATCGCTATATACTGAAGAGTTTTTTCCGCACCCACGAAGGTCACGTTGGTTCTCAGAGATCTAAACGCCTCGGCCCTGGTGTCTTCCGGGTCAAGGCTATCCAGCACTTTAAGCCCCTTCCTCCGATCATTTCTTGCAGTAAGATCGGAGTCCTGAGGGATCATTCCGAGAACCGGCATCGCCAGTACTCGCTCGACGTCTGAGCTGGACTTGATGGACTGATCAAGGTACTCGAGGAAGAAGGCACCGCCGAGTCCGAGCAGGAGTCCGACAAGGAAGCCCAGGAATATTTTTTCGTTGCGCGTGGTGCCGAGCGTGATCGCCGGAGATGCGCCATCAAGGATTCGGATGTAGGGCGCGATCGTGGCGCTCTGCATACGGGCCTGCTGAAGCTGCCCGAGGAGGTACTCTACCGTCTGGTTCTGGATGGCTAGTTCCTGTTGGATCTGGGAAATCCGGGACTCTTTGCCCGGGTATGTCGCCAACCGTTCACGGAACGCGTCGATTTGTTCATTGAGCCTTGCTATGCGGGCGTCCGTACTTCTAAGGGCGGTTTGAGCAGCTTCTCTTAACGCCGCGGAACCCGCAACGAGTCGCTCGTCGATCGCCTTGACCTGCGGGTTGTTGGAACTGAGCCCGATGTCGCCAGCGGTTAACGTGTTTCGTTGATCGTAGAGCTGAAGCAAGGCTCCGATCTGAAAGTTGAGCGCCGAGTTGTCGGAGATGCCTCGAATAGCCGAAAGACGATGTAGAGTCTCGATTCCAATGGAATCCCCGGTGCCGAGGGCCTCTTCCATCGTCGCACGGAAACTACGAATTTCCTGGCGTTCGATATCGGCCGTAGTTATGCGTTCAGTGATTCCAGCCTCTTCAGCACTCAGGTTTGTAATCTGCTCGGCTTCGCGATAAGTCTGCAGTTCGCGGAGCTTGACCTGTTGCTCAGTCTCGAACTCTTCGAGGGAAGTGGCAATGAACTCCTCGCGCCCCTGTGCTGTTTGCCGAGCGCGATCTACTCCCATGTCGCGCAGTTGGACGGCTGCGAAATTCAGGATCTGTGGGACAAGGCTTTGGTCGGTGCCCGTGTAGGTTATGTCGACAGCGGTAGTCTGTTCCATGACTTGGTAGCTCAGTCCGGCAGTAACCTCCGCGGCAGCGTCCTCGCGCGAAACGATATCAAAAACAGTCTCTACCGGTTCTCCCGCCACCGCAGGACGGACTACAAGCGAAAAACCGACGTCAGGGTGTGTTACCGGCTGGCCGTAGTTGCCGCGGGCCAAGGTGTTCCCAAGACGATCCCGGAGTTGCCAACTGTTCTGGGACCGGAGGAGCCGGTACCTATCCAGAGGAGCGCTGTCAGGGTTCACGTGAATACGGGAGAAAATGTCGGCTCTTACGTCCGTCGGATCGGCGAGCCGAAGTTGTAGCTGAAGCTGGTCCTCGTCGACGACCAGGAGGGCCAATCCCTGCGTTTGCAGGACGAGAGCTTCGGAAAGAATGGGGTCTGTGCGTAACGCGAATTCGTCGACATCAATGTCATCGAGCCGTGCAAATACCTGCTTTGGTGATGAAATCTGAACCTTCAAGGTGGACCAGTAGGTGGGAACCGCGTTGCGACTCGTCCACCAGGCGCTTCCTGCCACCATTATCGGTAAGAGGACGACGACCTTCCAATGATGGCGAACCACCGACATCAGATCCTTGAGATGGATCTCCCTCTGGCTGGTCAGTCCGCCGCCGCCGAAATCGTTCGAAGTCGAATTCAATCTATGTGCTCCTTAACAGTCCCTCTTGTCAGTAACCGCCCGACCCCATCTAATTGAGGGACTCGTTTACCAAAAATTCCCGGTTTTTTGTTATCGTTTCCATAAAAAGCAACTTGCGTGCCGAACACGGAGGGGATGGGTAACAGGCCCGAAAATGCCGGTTTCGGGTCCAATTTGGCGCTATTTCATCCACGTGTCATTGCAATTTGCCATAATGGAGGCGTTGGTTCGCACGATACCTCACTCCAAAGCCGTGTGGTTCCCGTTCTCGATGAACGCGGTCGTGTTACTCCAATTAAAACCGGACTTTTCCAATGAAGGCTAAGCTAAAACTGTATGGTCAATTGCGCAACTCATTGTTATACATAGGGTTGAGTGTATTTGATCACTTCCATCAACGTTGGCCTACTCCATTTGGCCGGGAGGTACGTTGTACGGTTCAGTAGTTGTCGTGTCTCAAGTCCTCAAAGGAACGATGTCGGCGTCCAGCGTTTCTGCTGCGATGCGCGCTGGGGTTGGTGCCGCCGGTGCCAGGGCGGTCGTGTTCAGCGGAAGCGATGGAGGCGATGGTTTGCTCGAAGCTGTCTCGCCTCTGGTAGTCGACGAAACCCTCCATCAGGTAACGGGGGCTCTTGGAAAAAAGGTTGAAGTGCGGATCGCATGGATCAAAGGTGGTGCGGCGGTTGTCGAATCCCGGCTGGCTTGCGGGCAGGCGGCTCCACACGATCATGACGCTCAACGTGCTTCCACTTTTGGAGTGGGGGAGATGATCAATGAAGCTGTGGTTGCCGGAGCTTCGGAGATTTTGGTTGGGTTGGGCGGTAGCTCGACCGTTGATGGCGGATGGGGGATGGCTTCGGCAGGCGGCTATAAATTCTATGATTCGAAGGATGAGGTGATGGTGCCAGGAAGGGATAGGATGTGCGACGTAACGAGGGTCGAATCGGGTGCCGCGTGGCCTGGCGTTCCCGTTACTGCTTTATGCGACGTAAACGTACCTTTCGGGGGGGAAACTGGATCCGTGATTTTTGCCGGCCAGAAAGGTGTGCCGAATTCTGACTATCCGAATCTTCTGACAGCCATCAATCGGTTTATGTATCTTGCTGGCGGCTCGGCAGACTTGGAGGGAATGGGTGCGGCAGGGGGACTCGGTTTCGGCCTTGCAACGTTCGCGTCGGCCCGACTTGTTTCGGGCAGTAACTGGATACTTGACCACCTGGGGTTTGCCGAAGCGATCGCGGCTGCTGATGCGGTTCTGGTTGTTGAGGGTCGGTTCGATGCCACGTCGACAAAAGGAAAACTCGCCGGCACGGTTATCGAAATGGCTCGCAAAAAAGGAATACCCGTCGGAGTTTTGGCTCCAGGTTGGGACGGTACGCTTGGCGGTGTGGATGGGGTGCATGTTTTTTCCGGCGGCGGTCATTGGTCCTCGAAAGACCTGGAGGTTCGGACACGGGACGCGGTTCGCGCCCTTTTTACTTGATAGCGGCGGCTGGCCGCTCTATCTTGCCATCTTGCCTTTCCCTTTTAATCCCCGAAGAGTTCTAGTATGTCCGAAACGTCGATGGACAAGATTGTATCCCTCTGCAAGAGGCGTGGCTTCGTTTTCCAGAGTTCCGAAATATATGGTGGCCTCGGGTCGGTTTGGGATTATGGCCCGCTTGGAGTAGAACTGAAAAAGAATCTCAAGGACCGGTGGTGGAACGCAATGGTCCGCGAACGCGAAAATATCGAAGGACTGGATTCTGCCATCTTGATGCATCCAGATATCTGGAAAGCCTCCGGCCATGTCGACGGCTTCACCGATCCGCTGGTTGATTGCAGAACATGCAAAAATCGTTTCCGTGCCGACGACGAACGAATTAAGGGTGTTCCTGGCGAGGAATCGGGACAATGCCCCGCATGCGGCAACAAAGGAGTCTTGACCGGCGCGCGCAGCTTTAATCTCATGTTCAAGACTTTCATGGGGCCGGTGGAGGAAAGCGCGTCGGAGATTTATCTGCGGCCGGAGACTGCTCAGGGGATCTATGTCAACTACGTCAACGTGATGCAGTCGTCGCGGCAAAAGCTGCCGTTCGGGATCGCCCAGATTGGTAAAGCGTTCCGCAACGAAATTACTCCGGGCAATTTCATCTTCCGGACTCGCGAGTTCGAGCAGATGGAGATGCAGTTTTTCGTAAACCCCGCTGACGATAAGAAATGGTTCGACTACTGGCGGGAACAGCGAATGGAGTTTCACACGAGTCTGGGGATCAATCCTGACAAGTTACGGTTTCATCCCCACGGACCTGGCGAGTTGGCGCATTATGCCAAAGAGGCCGAAGATGTGGAGTATGAATTCCCGTTTGGCTGGCAGGAGATGGAGGGGATTCATAATCGAACCGATTTCGATCTCTCGCGCCACATGGAGCATTCCGGGAAAAAATTGGAATATCGGGACCCGGTCTCGAACGAGCGGTTTATCCCGTACATCATTGAAACGTCGCTGGGAGCGGACCGGTTAATGCTCGCCGTACTGGCCGACGCTTATGCGGAGGAGGAAGTTGAAGGCGAAAAAAGAGTCGTGCTGAAACTTCATCCCTCGGTTGCGCCGATCAAAGCGGGGATCTTCCCGCTTGTGAAGAAAGATGGCATGCCCGAACTCGCGAGGAAGGTCCAGGAGGAACTACAAAAGGCCATGCCCGTCTCTTACGACATCTCAGGTTCGATAGGCAAACGTTATCGTCGCCAGGATGAAACTGGAACGCCGTTTTGCGTAACCATCGACGGAGAAAGTGTATCAGCAGGAAGCGTCACCGTTCGCGATCGGGATACGCTCAAACAGGACCGTGTTGAGATTGATAATTTGAAATCCTATTTAGTAGATAGACTGTTGTAAGTCCCGCCAAAAGGGGAGGAAAAGTTGTCGAATAACAAAGAGGCGTTCTCATCACGTTGGGTGATGATCCTTGTGATGCTAGGCATGGCAGTTGGTACCGGCAATATATGGAGGTTTCCTCGCATTGCAGCCCAGAACGGTGGTGGGGAGTTTATCGTCGCCTGGATCGCCTTCCTTTTTTTGTGGTCAATTCCTCTGATCCTGGTTGAGTTCGGCATGGGGCGCAAAACGGCAAGCGGTCCCGTGCGAGCGTTCATCATGATGATGGGGCCTCGGTGGGCGTGGATGGGAGCGTTTGTGGCTTTTGTCGCGACCGCGATCATGTTCTACTATTCGGTCGTTGCCGGTTGGACCGTTCGTTATCTGGTGGCATCGGTTGCAGGAGAGGTACCCGGAGCCGACCCTGGCGCGTTCTGGAACGAATACACGACGTCCTGGTGGCCGGTTTTGACTCACGCTGTCGTTATGGGTGGGGGCGCAATCGTCGTGAGCCGTGGGATTGGAGCGATTGAAAAGGTCGCCAAAATTCTTATGCCGGCGCTTTTGATTCTGGTGGTAGCCCTGGCCATAAAGGCGGCCACGCTTCCCGGAGCGTCGGATGGCCTTGCCTTTTTGTTTGGCGTCGACTGGGGCGAGTTGAAGAATGCTGAAATCTGGTTGCAGGCTCTGACACAAAACGCCTGGGACACCGGTGCAGGGTGGGGGCTCGTTCTCTGCTATGCTGCATATTTGCGAACGAACGAAGATACCGCTCTTAACGCTTTTGTTTTGCCAGCGGCTAACAACATGATTTCTCTCCTCGCCGGTATCATGGTAATCGGAACTGTGTTTTCTGTTGTTCCGACGCTTGTCGAAAACCTGGCCAGTGATCCACAGGCTCTGGCCGCATTTCCTGCTCTGGCAGAGGCGGTATCGTCGGGACAACCTCTCTCATCGGATTTGATCCAGGGTACGATCTTTGGTGCAGGTAACGAAGGTATGACCTTTATCTGGATGCCGGAGTTGTTTTCGACGCTACCGTTTGGGCGGGTCTTGATGGTTCTCTTTTTCCTGGCACTGTCATTTGCAGCTTTTACAAGTCTTCTGGCTATGATTGAACTGGCAACCCGAGTTTTCCTTGATGCGGGCGTCGAACGAAAGAAGGCCGTGAAGATGGTGGGCGGTTTCGGATTTATCCTTGGAGTGCCATCCGCCGTTTCTCTTCAGTTCTTGCACAATCAGGATTGGGTCTGGGGAGTCGCACTAATGGTGTCTGGCCTTTTCTTCGCCATTGCAGTCATGACCTCGGGCGTCACTCGGTTCAGAGAGTCCCAGTTGTCTCATGAACATTCGGATATCAAGATCGGGAAGTGGTGGGACCTGGTCATTACTATTCTGGTGCCTCTCCAGGCAGTAGTACTTCTCATTTGGTGGTTGTATCAGGCACGAGGATGGGATCCGGAGGGGTGGTTGAAACCATTTGCGGTGGAAAATGTCGGGACCGTGTTGTTCCAATTCGTCGTCGTGTTGATTCTGTTTATTCTTGGTAATCGTTGGATTGCGGCTCGTTCGATGCCGCCCGCCGATGCCGAACAGTAGGTTGGAAAATGAAAATACGCATAACAGTTTCTGAAAAATGGGACACTGCCGAACTGGATGTTTCCGGTGACGCGGCCTGTTCCGATGTGAAAGCAAAAGCTCTAGCTCAGATTGTCGGCGAAAACGCCTCAGTCGACGACTACGTGGTCAAGTTTCGGGGCGCCACGGTGTTCAACGAAGGCGCCACACTCGAAGCACTCGGCGTTCCAGACGGCGGTGCTCTCATCGTGCTTCCCAGTCGCCGACAACCGGTGCGGTAGTCAGCCAGAGTTCCTTCGTGTTGAATCATTGAAACAACGTTCTGGATTTTTAGTCATCGCGTTCGCTGCAGTTTTTCTGCTGGTCGATGGTCTTCTTCTGGCGACGCTTGCCGTTGCCTTCAAAAGCCTCGGGTTTGCCGCTCTTTCAGCACTTTTTTTATCTCCACAATCGTTGTTCTTCTTTTTTATCGCCGTCACCGCGCAATTCTGGCTGAATTGCAAGAAGCTTGGGCTGTGTTGGAGTCGGAGCTGGAAGGGATGTTGGAGACCCTCGTGCTGCCAGTGCTGGTGAGACAAATACCCGTCCCACTCCGGAGCAATAATGCCCTCAGAGAAGAATAATGCGGGCTCGGTTCTGGTTATCACCCATCCGGTGGCGACCCGTCACGACCCAGGGCCGAATCATCTGGAAAGCAAGCATCGAATCACGGCGATTGCTGATCTTCTCAACGAACAAACCGATATCCCCATCGAATGGGCAACTGCCCGTGAGGCGGACCGGGCCGACGTTCTCGAAGTCCACTCGACTCAATATCTCGAATCACTGGAGGAGGTGAGCAGGGCGGGAGGTGGCGCCCTTGATACAGATACATCGATGAGCGCGGACAGTCTTGAGGCGGCGTTCCGGGCCGCTGGAGCTGCGATTCAGGCTGCGGAGTCGGCCCTGAACGGCAAGCCCGCCTTCTCAGCGATGAGGCCGCCGGGGCATCACGCGGGCAGGGACGTAGCGATGGGTTTTTGTTTCTTCAACAACGTCGTGATCGCGGCCAAAAAAATGCTCACCCGAGCTGACGTGGAGCGGGTCCTTATCATCGATTGGGACGTTCATCATGGAAATGGAACTCAGGATCTGATCGAATCCGATGAAAGAATTCGTTTTGTGTCGTTGCATCAGTTTCCATATTACCCTGGCACCGGCGCGGCGGAGGAAAAGGGGTGCGGCAACATTTTCAACGTGCCTCGGCCCGGCGGACTGCCCGCTGCGACCTACGTCGCAGATTTGTTAGAAGCCGTTTTTCAGGCGACTCATGACTGGAAACCAGATTTGCTGTTGGTCTCGGCGGGCTTCGACGCTATGAAAGGAGATCCTCTTGGTGGCTTCACCCTGGAACCTGAGGACTACGCGCTTCTGACGGAGCAATTTCTCAAGACCGGGTGTCCGATCGCCTCCGTTCTGGAGGGCGGGTACGACCCGGGGCGCTTGGCGGCAGGGGTGCTTGCCCACCTGGTTGCCCTTGGGAACGCACCAACGTGTTAGCGAAGTCCTGCTCTGTTGCGCTTCCAATTCCGGCTGACAATCCGTATTCGTATTCCGTGCCGCTTCCCCTGGCAGAGAGAGTCGTGCCCGGTGCCCGAGTTGTGGTTTCGGTGCGCAGTAGGATGTTGGTTGGGGTTGTGGTCGAATGTTTTCCCGAAGATGGAAGCGAGGGTTTGAAACCGGTTCTTCTGGCTCCCGATTCCAGGCCGCTGATTTCGGAATCTTTGATAGCGCTGGCTCAGTGGATGGCGGGCTATTATTTCACGCCGGTGGGGATTGTATTGAAGGCGATGCTCCCCGGTTCTCTCTGGGGACGATCATCGATCGTGGTGCATGAAATTGACGGTAGTGTTGCCGGCGGTGGAACCAGCGCACATTTGATGCAACAGTTGCGAGGGAAAAGCGGGAAAGCCTCTGCGTCTTCACTTGCAAAAAAAATGGGACGCCCCATATGGGATACGCTACAGCGACTCGAACGAGTTGGGGCGGTTCGGCTGGAAACGATCCCCCCCAACCTGGGGCCAGCAGCAGGGTCTATCAAGACTATTTCATTGGTGACCCCGCCTCAAACCTTGTTGCAGCGAGAAGAACTTTTTCGCAGGGCTGTCAAGCAACGCCAGGCTTATGAGACTCTCGATGCGTTGGGCGGCGAATGCTCGGTCAGGGACCTCAAAACCAAGCACGGGATTTCTGGCGGTGTGATCAAAGCGCTGGTCGACCGTGGGGTCGCCCGCTTCGGGGAGGAGCAACTTCTTCGCGATCCTTTTGCCGAACTCGAAGGATCACCGCCCGTTTCGCCCGATGAATCGCAAGACACCGTCATCGAAAAAATTCGTGGGACCGAACCGGGTACAACGCATTCTCTTTTCGGCGTCACCGGATCAGGAAAAACGCTCGTGTATCTTGAGGCCGTTCGGCAACAGGTTGAGGCTGGTGGCGGTGCTATAGTGCTGGTGCCGGAAATCGCACTTACCCCGCAAACAATTTCCCGGGTCAAAGGGGTCTTTGGAAGTGAAGTTGCGGTTCTTCACAGTGCTCTCTCAGAATCCGAACGTGCTGACGCCTGGCGGGCTCTGTCTTCGGGCGCCAAACGGGTGGCGGTAGGGGCAAGGTCCGCTGTTTTCGCGCCGGTCAGGAACCTTGCTGGAATTGTAGTGGACGAAGAACACGAGGCCTCTTACAAAAACGGAGAGGCCCCCCGATATAATGCTCGTGACGTCGCTGTAATGCGGGCCAGATTAGAAGGTGGCAAGACGATCCTGTCCAGTGCGACACCACTGCTTGAAACCTGGGCTGCGCGAGAGAGAATCGAAGTCGTACGTCTTCCTGACCGGGTTTCAGGGCGTCCGCTTCCGAAGGTCAGGCTTGTGGACCTTCGAACCGAGCATCAGGTCAGTGGTCGTGGTGCTCTACCCTGGACCAAGTTGTTGGATGAACTGGTGCGCCAGCGGCTAGATCGTGACGATCAGGTAATCCTGCTGCTCAACCGTCGGGGCTTCGCTCATTTTCTCCAGTGTGGATCGTGCGGTGAGGTTAGCGGATGTCCCAATTGCAGCATCGCCCTCACAGTGCATTCGATGCCTCGTCGTCTGTTCTGTCACTACTGCAGTTACGCAGAAGACATAGGGGTAAATTGCGCCAACTGCGGAGACCAGACATCGGAGTCGAGAGGTGTCGGGACCCAGCAGTTGGAGACCTGGCTGGGGGAGCGTTTCCCCGACGCCAGATTAGCCCGAATGGATGCAGATACAACCAGTGGCAGGTGGTCACACCATCGTATATTGGAAGATTTTGCAAACCACAAGATTGATCTTCTCTTTGGCACACAGATGATTGCGAAAGGACTAGATTTTCCAAACGTTACTCTGGTAGGAGTGATCGATGCGGACACAGGTTTGAATCTCCCCGATTTTCGTGCCGCTGAGCGGACGTTCCAACTTGTAACTCAGGTTGCCGGAAGATCCGGGCGCGGGGAAAAGGGAGGGGAAGTGGTTGTGCAGACGAGAAACCCTGAGCACTATGCGTTGCAGACCGCGTCCGTTCATGATTTCGAGAGCTTTGCAAAGATTGAATTGGAGTCGAGGGAGGTTCCTGCCTACCCCCCCCACGTGGGTTTGATCAACGTTGTGGTAAGTGGCCTGAGCGAATCCGCAGTGAGTAAGGCGGCGGGAGACCTCGGTGTATGGCTTCGGCGGTTGGTTGAGATCAAAGCGGGGTCGGAGGTGAATTTGATCGGACCGGCCCCCTGCCCTCTGGCACGTATCAAAAACCGCTGGCGGTGGCACCTCCTTCTGAGGGCATCAAATCGAGACTTGCTGGGTCGGATTGGCAGGTATGGATCGGGAAAAGCATCGTCCGTTGTCCCGTCTGGCATCCGGGTGATTTTTGACCGAGACCCTACCTCTCTTTTGTGATTTCTCAACTACTTGAAACTGAGAGGCATTCGGCATATCTTGTGGCTGCTTCCCGCATGATTACTGCAATCACTTACCCGAGGAACTTACTTTGACAGCAACCGGATACGTGCAGCAGGGCGATGGTATCGGTCTCGGATGGACTCGGACGGCGGAAGCGCTTGCGACTCACGTTTCGCCCGATGAAATCAAGAAAATATGGGTGTTCCCGAAACTCCGGCGAGAAGAACGGGAGTGGGGAACAGCAGTCGCCGCGCGAATCGTGGACGACGGTCGTTTCCATATTTTCACTGCTCGTTACATGCTAGTAGTTCGAGGTAAGGAAAAGGGTCAGGGCAGGGTGGAGGTTTCTGACATAGGTACCAGCAGTCCGGATGTAGTCGAAGAGGTTTTGCTGGGGGTCCAGGGTCGTACGTCTGAGACAGAGCCCGCCACCGAGATTTCACCGGAACTCTGGTATGGAGGAGAGGATGACCAATCCGCCCCCCCGAGTTGATGGCAAATCTCTTCTGGAGTTGTTTCGCCACTATTTGCGAGAACACAATCTTCCCGTAACCCATCAGCGGGAAGCTATAGCAAAAATCGTATTTTTTTCTGACGACCATTTATCGGTTGGCGATCTTGAAACTGAGTTGGAGCGCCTTGAAATTGATGTTGGCAAGGCGACCGTCTATCGCACCTTAGATATCCTGAAGGCCGCGGGTTTGATTCAGGAACATGATTTCGGAGAAGGGTTCAAGCGGTTTGAGCCGCTCGCCGAACAGAGCCATCACGAGCATCTGATCTGTCTCGATTGCGGAAAGGTGGTCGAGTTTTCCAACGAACGTATTGAGAGAATGAAGGCGCTCATCACGGAGGAGTATGGCTTTCGCCACCACCATCATCGCCTCGAAATTTACGGCACGTGTAGTGATTGTCAGCACAAGGACGCCAACACCCTTAGCCGGGGCATTAGGGAGGACCTTTTGAACCGTGATCAATAATACGGCGTTTACCCCGTCCAAGGCCTTCCTTACCAGAGGAGTGGGTCGGCATTGTGAAAAGCTGACCAGCTTTGAAATGGCGCTGCGCGATGCGCGAATCGCGTGTTACAACCTTGTTCGCGTGAGTTCGATTTTCCCACCGAATTGCGAAATGGTTTCTGTGGACGATGGAACGTCTTATCTAGCGCCGGGTCAGATCCTATTCTCTGTGATCGCCGAATCGGCGACCAACGAACCGTCTCGGGTGGCCACCGCGGCTATCGGGTTGGCAACACCGTCGGATCGCAGTCATTACGGTTTCATATCCGAACACCACGCGTTCGGGCAATCCGAGGGCAAAGCGGGGGATTATGCCGAGGATCTGGCAGCCAGTATGTTGGCGACAGTATTGGGTGTGGATTTCGATCCCCAAAAAGCATGGGACGAACGCAAGGAACAATGGCTGCTTTCAGGGGAAATCGTAAACACCACCCATCTTAGTTGCGCGGCCGAAGCTGACGACTCTGGTGACTGGTTGACGGTCGTGTCCGCCTGTGTGTTCTGCCGATGAATGATTTTCGCGGGGGCGGGCATGTGGTTAAGTCTCTTGATCGATTTCAATGGGGTCCGCCCGCGACGTTCCTGGGTGTTCCTCCAGAGGACGTTTCGTTCGAGGATGCCGAAGTCGTAATTCTGCCGGTGCCGTATGAGGCGACGGTGTCCTATATGCCGGGCACAAAGTTTGGGCCGGCAGGGATTATTGACGCCTCGCGCTACATTGAGCTTTATGATCACGAGTTGGATTCCGAACCGCATACCCAGGGGATTTTTACACTCCCCGAATTGATTCTGGATTCCTCCGGGCCCCAGCAGGCTCTGGTACAGTTGCGCGATGTGATGGACGAATTGGTTGCCACCGGAAAATTTGTGATCATGCTGGGCGGTGAGCATTCGCTCTCGGCCCCTCCTATTCTGGCCCATTCAGGTGTTGCAGATGGCAGGATTAGCGTGCTTCAGCTTGACGCCCATGCCGACCTCCGAGTTGAGTACGGAGGGACACCGTTTTCGCACGCCTGTGTGATGCATCAGGTGCACGAAGAGGTAGATCTTGTTCCCGTAGGAATTCGGTCCCTGACCTCTGACGAGATGGAGTTGATTCGAACAAAGAAAATTCCGACGATTTTTTCTCACGAGCTTACCGATGCCGACCTAATAGAACGAGTACTCAACCTGCTGGGAGATTATGTCTACATCACATTCGACATCGACTATTTCGATCCGTCGCTGATGCCGTCTACGGGCACCCCGGAGCCGGGAGGCGGAACGTGGCAGCCCACGATGGATTTGCTCAAGAAGGTGTTCGAAGCAAAGAAGGTGATTGGTTGTGATGTTGTGGAGCTGGCTCCGATTCCGGGGATGGTTGCTCCTGACTTCCTGGCAGCGAAACTGGTACACAAGCTCATCGGTTTTCACCAAATAGGAAAGTGATCGGAACCGCTTCGGTGGGGACGGCGTTGTAGAGCATATGTTAGGAGTAGAATCAGTCTCGATATCGATAGCGTTTCTCGCCGGAGTGATCAGTTTTCTTTCGCCCTGCGTTTTACCGCTCGTACCAAGTTATGTGTCTTTCATCACGGGAATGTCCCTGGATGAAGCCTCCGATCGGCGCTGGGTCGCATTCAGGCACGCTCTGTTCTTTGTGTCCGGTTTCTCGGTCATTTTCATTGCTCTGGGAGCTAGCGCTACGCTAATTGGGCGTCTACTGAACTTCTATTCGGTATGGCTTGAAAGGGCGGGCGGGATACTGATCATCGTTTTCGGGCTCTATTTGCTGGGCGCGTTCAACCTCGCCGTTTTTTCGAGAGAGCGCCGTGTCCATCTGCAGGACAAGCCCGTCGGCTACCTTGGTAGCATGCTTGTCGGCATCGCATTTGGGGCAGGGTGGACTCCATGCATCGGGCCGATTCTGGGCTCGATTCTCATGTACAGTGGTTCCCAGGCCGATATTACGCAGGGTCTGGTTCTTCTGGGCGGTTATTCGCTCGGTCTGGCGATCCCTTTTCTGATCGCAGCTGTAGCGGTCGATCACTTTGTCGATTGGTTTAAGAAATACAAGAAGTTCATCCCGATTACCAATAAAATCGCTGGTGGCATTATGGTGGCGATGGGGCTCCTTCTCCTCACCGGTTACTTCTCAATCCTCGCCGGCTGGCTTCAGAGTATGACGCCCGAATTCATCAGGTCCAGGCTCTAAAAGCCGCTCTTGCGCGGCGAGTCCCACCCCCTAGAATTCACGGGTATTCTAACTTAGAGGCTGAAGATGATTGGAAGAACTGGTACGCGCATTTCTATTGCGATTGCCGCCCTTGGTTTGTTCGCCTGTGGAGGCGGAGAAAGCGGCGATACAGAAGAAGCGCGTAATCTGAATCTGCCCCCCGCCGATTCACTTGCCACCGACCTTAATGATCAGGGTGAGGCTGGCGCGGATGACGGTGCAACCGCAGATGAACCCGAAACTCCTCCTCCTCCGCCCCCGCGTCGGCCGGCAACCCCTCCTACCCTGGAAGCAGGAACGATCCTTGAGCTATTGGCCGGGGACACTCTGACCTCTCGGCACCATGAAGTTGGCTCCGTGGTTCGAGCATTCAACCAGAATTCGTTGGTGGACTCGCGGGGCAGAGAAGTTATTCCTGCCGAAGCTGTCTGGGTGGGGACCATAACCGCTATCGCTCCGTCGGGTGGGGAGAATGACGACGGCGTTCTCACAATAGAGTTCACTGAAGTTGAGTTTGGAGAGCAAATCCTTGAGATTAGCGGGACGCTTGTCTCCAGTGATGCATTTGTGAAAAACCGCGGATTCGGTGCTGGTGATGCCGCTAAAGTAGGGGCTGGCGCTGTTGTAGGTGGTATCGCTGGCCGAGTTTTGGGCGGTAACACACGCGGTACTGTCATCGGTGCGATCGCGGGAGCAGCAGCCGGAGTCGGAATAATGAGCGCAACCCGCCCCGAGGATATCATCCTCCCGGCTGGTTACAATGTCGTTATTCAACTTGCGGAAGACATTGTAGCTTCGAGATAGTAATTCGCAGTTAAATGTGGCGGTGCGGTCTGTAATGGGCCGTGCCGTCATTTAGTACCCTACCGGCGTGCCACCCCCGCGAGGATCTGCTACCCCGACCCATCCATTCTCGACGGCCATGATCGCAGATATGATACCGATGTACCCGTCTCGCTCGACCACCGTGTGGCCCATCCGTTCCAACTGTCGTATCGTTTTGGCATTCAGGGCATCTGGTTCGTAGAAGATCTGATCGGGCAGAGCCTGGTGGTGGATTCTGGGTGCCCCGACCGCCTCGACTAGCGACATTTCGAAGTCGATTGCATTCGAAATTACCTGTGTGACCGCCGTAATTATTCGGGGGCCTCCGGGTGCACCGAGGATCATAAAAAGTTCGCCATCCTGATCAACGACAATTGTGGGAGTCATCGCGGAGAGCATTCGTTTCCCGGGCCTGATTGCGTTGGCTTCTCCCTGAATCAGTCCGAATTGGTTCGGCTGCCCAGGGGCTCCGGTGAAATCGTCCATTTCATTGTTGAGTAAAAAACCCGCGCCCGAGACGACAACTGAACTTCCGTAGCTGGAATTGAGGGTGGTCGTGACACTAACTGCGTTGCCGTCGGCGTCCACGATCGAGAAATGTGTTGTGTTGTCCCCCTCCCGCAGTTGGGTGCCGAATTCCGGTGTAACCGACGCTGCATTTCGGTTAATCGTCCTATTCAACCCGGCAGCGTAATCCTTCGAAAGCAGTCTATCAAGCGGCAGATCGACGAAATCGGGGTCACCAAGGTTGTTGTTGCGGTCGATGAAAGACCTCCTCATCGCCTCAGCAGTGAGGTGGATCTGCGGGGTGCTTGCAAAGAAGGGCAGGGAATCGAAGCCCTCGAGAATGTTGAGGGTCTCCCCCATCGTTACACCCCCGGAACTTGAGGGTGGCATAGAGTAGATGGTGTGGTTCCGGTAGCTGACCTCGACGGGGTCACGCCAGGCCACCTGGTAGTCCAGAAGGTCCTGGTGCGTTATCAACCCGCCGCCGCTCTCCATTTCGGCCACTATAAGATCGGCAACCGGGCCCCGATAGAATCCGGCGGCACCCGAATCGGCGATTAATCCCAGTGTGCGAGCCAGGTCGGGCTGAACAAAGAGTGTACCTTCTGCAGGGGGTGACCCGTCTGTTAGAAATTTGGCACGGGAGCCTTCAAAACGCATGAAACGTTCGACTTTTGTGTCGGTAAATGCTCGGGCCCTGGAAGCGTCCAACGCAAATCCTTCTTCCGCCAACTGGATAGCTGGTTCGATAAGAGCAGACAGCGCCATGCTGCCGTAGCGCTCGTGGGCTGCTGTAAGGCCGGCAACGCTTCCCGGTACCCCGGATGCAAGATGTCCGATGACGCTCGTTTCGGTGAGTTGTCCGGTGGAATTCTGAAACATATCCGCCGTCGCCGCCGCGGGTGCTTTCTCCCTGAAATCAAGTGTAACTACCTCTCCCGCGTTGGGGCGATAAACCATGAAGCCTCCGCCGCCGATGTTGCCCGCCGTGGGATGAACAACGGCCAGGGCGAAACCAACAGCCACCGCAGCATCCACCGCGTTCCCGCCGGCACGCAGGATGCGGGCTCCCACCTGGCTTGCAATAGGATGCTCGGTAACTACCATTGCTTGGGAGCTGATGGTGCTTTTGGTCCGGTCCAGCATCGTCCAGTTCGAAGGTACATTCGCATAACTGGGCGGAAAATGTGCGGGGCGGGGTTGCCCTGCGGGCGCACACCCGAGGGCTGCAAGCAACATTGTTGCGATACGCTTAGTCATTTATTGGGATCATCACGTATTTTGAAAGAATGTCAGAACACGAATTCATAGACCAAAGGCTGACGGAAAAACGCAATCCACGATCAACCGGGATTGATATTGCGTCGGCCGCGGAAATCGTTGATATCATCCACGAAGAAGATAAGACGGTTGCTGACGTTGTCCATGCTCAGCGTGATGCGATCGCGCGGACCATTGAACTCGCGGAGACCTCGTTGCGGGCTGGCGCCAGAGTCATCTACGTTGGCGCGGGTACCAGCGGCAGGTTGGGCGTACTGGACGCGTCTGAGTGTCCCCCGACTTTCGGCGTCGACCCTGGTTGGGTAGTCGGAGTGATAGCGGGAGGTCGTGATGCCCTGGTCAGAAGTAAGGAAGGTGTTGAGGATGACCGTGAAGCCTCCGTAGCTGCGCTTGCCGAGCTTGAACTGGTTGCCGATGATCTTCTCGTCGGGGTTGCCGCCTCGGGATCCACGCCGTTCGTTGCGGCCGCGTTGGCCAGAGCGCGTGAGGTGGGTTGTGCAACGGCATTTGTAACCTGTACAACTCCCTTGCGTTCCATTACAGGACTCTGCGACGAACTGATTGAGCTAAGGGTGGGACCTGAAGTGGTAACCGGGTCAACTCGCATGAAAGCGGGAACGGCGACCAAAATGGTATTGAACATGATCTCCACAGGGGCGATGGTCCGGTTGGGAAAAGCCTATGGCAACCTGATGGTTGATCTGACGGCGACCAGCGCCAAACTTGTGGACCGCGGGAATCGGATCGTAATGGAGGTATGTGGCGTTGATCGTGCGGAGGCCTCTTCGCTTATCGAAGCGGCAGACGGCAGCGTGAAACTTGCTATCGTTATTGGATCGAAGCGCTGTTCGAAGGAGGAAGCCGTCGAACATTTGGAGAAAGCTGGCGGGATACTCCGCACTGTAATAGGTGATCCTCCTGCGGTGTCGGAGTGAGCCAACTTGTTGTTGGTTTGATGTCGGGCACGTCAGCTGACGGAGTTGACGCTGCCCTGGTCAGAATGGATGACGGCCCCTTGGTTGAACTCGTGGCCTATCATGTCAGGCCCTACGACGAGGAGGAGAGGGGAGCGTTGAGGGGTGCTATTGAACGTGGTGGTGGGCGGGAATTGTCGCACCTCAATTTCGATATGGCAGGATGGTTCACAGACGCCGTTGAGGCAGTCCTCGTGAAGGGCGGCGCCGCTCCAGAACAACTCGATTTTATCGCTTCCCATGGCCATACGGTGTGGCACGAACCGGGCAAAAATACACTGCAACTTGGTGAGGCGGCGGTCCTGGCTGAACGTTTTGGAGTTAGTGTCATAAGCGATTTTCGGGTGCGGGACGTGGCTGCGGGCGGGCAGGGCGCCCCCCTGGTACCACTGGTTGACGTTGATCTCTTTTCTGGTTCCGGTGAGCGAGTGTTACTGAACATTGGGGGAATTGCCAACGTTACGTGGATCCCGGCCCCGCCTGACCGAACCACCGCTGTCGCCTTCGATACGGGCCCCGGGATGACTTTGATTGACACCATAGTCCGAGAGCAGTTTCACGGGATGAGCATTGACGATGACGGGGCTCTTGCTGCGTCGGGCACCGTTGATCAGGTGGCTGTCGAGACCCTTCTGGGGGATTCCTATTTTCGGAAGCCTCCTCCCAAAAGTACCGGTCGCGAGTTTTTTGGAGATGCCTACGCCCGAAGCCTGTGTTCTCGGGTCAGAGAACATCACCCTGGCGCCACGGCGCACGATTTTCTGGCAACCTCAGTCGAATTGACCGCGAGGTCTATTTCGGATCACCTGGCCACACTTGACGGGAATCCTCGCGATCTGGTGATTTCAGGTGGAGGTGCTCGAAACTCCACGCTCGTCAATCGCCTGCGCGTGTTGAATTCGAGAATCGAAGTAAAGTTATTTGATGAACTTTATTTTGACGGCGATGCCAAAGAAGCTGTGGCTTTCGCGTACCTTGGGTGGTTAACGACCCGAAAAAGTGAAGGCAACTTACCGGGCGTTACCGGCTCTGCCGGTCCTCGAGTGTTGGGGAAAATAACGCCAGCCTGAACCCGATCTAATCAATGGACTCCAGAAGGGTGCGGGCAAACGAAACGGGGACGCCGTAGACGACGTTACCACCGGTGCCATCCAAACCACCCCAGAGTACGGCAACCACCTCGCCTTGACCGTTGAAGATTGGGCTGCCACTGGAACCTTCGGCTCCCCAGGCATCAAGTTGAATGCGGTCGGATAGAGCCTGGCTAACCGTACCGACTGTAAGAGTGGTCGTCGCGATCTGTCGATTTCCTTCGCCGCGCATCAAGAGATCGGTGCCCAGCGGAAATCCGATGACCGCGGCTGGTTGCCCCGGCCGGGCAGCAGACTCCCGTGAAGCCAGGCTTTGTACGGTAGGAACCCCACCTCTTATCGGGGCGCGTATTACCGCCAGATCCGCGTCAGGGGAGATCGCCACCACAGTTGCCGCAAACACCTGAGGAGAGTCAGCAAATTTGACCCCTATCCGGGTAGCCCGTCGATTGCCGTTTGCTCCTGCAACAACGTGCTTGTTAGTCAGCATTGTCCCGTCCGAGCGTACGGCGAAAGCGGTTCCTGTTTCAACGTTGCCGGGACCAAATTCTACGTAAATCAAAGCCACTGCGCGCTGGTTTGCTTCCCATACGGTATTAAAATCCGTCAGCGCCGCGGCTCGCAGCGAACCCAGTGCTGACATGGTTTCGGATAGTTGCTGTTGGAGGCTTGACACGCGTTCGGCATCGCCAGCCAACTGAGCTTCACCGAGACTCGTTTGCAGTCTCCGAACGTTATTTTCGGACCTCTGGAGGGCGTCCCGCATTCCCTCCATCTGGCCCTCAAGGGCTGCGACCGTCTGGGAGGAAACCGCGAGAACACTGTCTACCCGAGCCTGCATCGCCTCAACCGCAGAAGCACGTTCCCTCTGGTTTCTCTGGTCGAGAACAAAGAAAGCCGCGGCCACGCCGACCAGTGCTATCAAAAGGGCGACGGTTAACCGCCTTAGCCCCTGCGTTTGTTTCTGCACTTCTATGCGGATCCGTTGAGTCGCCGATTCCTGTGGCCGGGGGGCAGCGGGTTTGGAAGATTGAGAGGTTTCCCTGGGAGCCTGTTTTTCGCTACCGGCTACCGACGTCCGCGCGACGGCGGGCTGTCCCGATATTCCGTCCGGTTTTGCGTCTTTTACGATTCTGAATTCAATATTCGGGCCGTTGGCACCGAGTTTAACCTGGTCAGTATCCTCAAGCCTGGTAGTTGCGGAAATCGCGAATCCGTTTACCAGGGTTCCATTACTCGAACCAAGGTCTTCTACATGCCACCGTCCATCTCGTAAGACGAATTGGGCATGTTTGGCGGATACGTCGAGATCCTGCTGGGGGTCGAATTGAAAATCGTTGGCCGGGTGGCGTCCTACGGTGACGACAGGTTTCGGAGAAACAAACTCCACGCCCTGTTTGGCTCCTGACATTACCTTGAGCTGGACCTTCACCGATCGTTTACGAGACTACCGCGTACCAATACGCGGCGGCGTACATTAGAGCCGCAATTAATCCCGACATTCCCATTTTGGCCTGGCCCTGAGGTTTCGGCGGGTCAGAACCGTCGTATACCGGGACCGGCTCGGTGTCCGATTCGGTGTCCAACAGCGGGTAGACCTGGTGGCCGACCTCGTCGTCGTTTCTGGCTCCATCGAGTCCGTCTCCGGTAAGGCGCGCAACAATCACGGTGATATTGTCCGGGCCACCGCGCTCGTTGGCCATTTCAATGAGCTTACTGCAAGCGTCTTGCAGCGTGGGTTGAGCGTTGACGACTTCCCCGACCTCGTGCGTTTTGACCAGTCCCGAAAGTCCATCGGAGCAGATCACGATCACATCGTTTTTACGCGCCCTCTGGTGTGTCAGGTCTACTCGCACGGCGGGTTCGGGGCCGAGCGCCTGGAGAATGATGTTCTTGCGCTCGGAAACCTCTGCTTCTTCCTCAGTGATCTCTCCAGCGTCGATCAGCCTTTGCATCAAAGACTGATCTTTGGTCAACTGTACCGTTTCGTTGCCTCGGACCAGGAATGCCCGAGAATCTCCGACCTGCGACAGGTAGATATCTGAGCCGATTATTCCGGCGGCCGTGGTTGTGGTACCCATGCCGCGCACTTCAGGGCGCTCCTTGGCGTACTGGTGGATTGCCGTGTTGGCTTCTTCCACCGATTCGCGGAGGCGGAAAGCGAAGCGGTCGGGCGTGCATTCTTTGTCGTCGAACCAGGCGGTCGAGAGGTGCTGGTAAATCCGGTTGATCGCCATGTCACTGGCAACTTCTCCGGCAGCCGCGCCGCCCATACCGTCAGCTACGACCAGGAGCGTGCCCCGGGGGCCGAGGAGGTGTTCCCTTACCTCGGGCTTGAGCGAAGCGTTCTTTGCCGAGAGATCCGCCACAAGAAAAGCATCTTCGTTGTGGTCGCGGCTCATCCCGACATCCGTCTTACCAAAGACGGACACCTTTATTGGTTCTTCGTTCTTTTTTCCGAAAAGGCCCAACTTAGCACCCCAATCTTTGTTGCGTTCCATTGTAGCGCGATTGCGTGTCCGGATCAATCGCCAGCGCATTATCAATCCATCGGCAAAGCGCGTTGTCGTTACTGCCTTCGGTTGTCCATGCAGCCACAGTCACGTCTGCGGCTTTCCATCGGATCGAGTCAGGTAAGGCATTGTTGTCGTGATAGCCCCTCAACACCGTGCGGATTTCGCCGAGGCGAGTCACGTCAGGGTCGAACATATTGAAAATTTCTTGATCGTAACCATCAATTTCGGAGAAAATTCCAGCGATATCGAATGTTTGCGCGGGCGGCGTCACCGGATCATCAGGTGGGTCGTCATTGGTAGTTGGGTTGGTCCCAGGATTCTGGTGGTCGTTGTCGGTGTTTCCGGTAACTGGAGGGTCTGTGGCTGGATTTTGGCCGGAATTATCGGTGGCCTGTCCGCCGTTTGCCGTGTCGTCAGGCGAGTTCTCGCCTGGCGTTGCCGCCGCCACAGACGTCGAAGGATCGGTTTCATCACCGCGATTTATTATCATCACGCCTGCTGTTCCACCGACAACGAGAAACGCCACGGTTGCCGCAACCGCGATCACAGGAGACTTTTTCTTTCCCTCGGCCGGTACCGCCACAGGCTGAGGGGTGACCGGTGTGGGTGTTTCGGCGCCCCCCACTCGTGTTGCCATCAGGGCCTCATCGTCGGGTGTGCCGACAGCAGGGGTCTGGGCGGTCACGTCTGCGATCTCAACCGAGTCAATCAGTTGGGTCGCGCCATCTGCATCGTCAAAAGCCGCAGGACTGGAAGCGGACATCCCGGAGGCCGCTGCTGTGGCCGCATCGCCAAATTCAGCTGCAGTTGAGTATCGATCCGACGGAATCCTCTGCAACGCTTTGTCCATCACGGCCTGCATTTCAGGCGTGAAGTTCCCGGATGGGAAGGCTGCGGCGAGGGGGAGTGGATCATCAGTGAGCCGCTTGATCATCGTTTCCTGGGCGGTGTCAGCCTTAAACGGCAAATCCCCGGTGAGCATCTTGTAGTAAACCAGCGCGATCGAATAAACGTCGCTGCGGCCGTCCAGTACGTCACCGGAAAGTTGCTCCGGGCTCATGTATTCGGGAGTCCCGACTACGAGCCCAGTTTTGGTAACGTTCTGCCCTTCTTCACCCCCAACAGCCTTGGCTATCCCAAAATCCACAACCTTGATAAGATCTTTCTCGCCCCGGGCCTTGGCCACCATGATGTTGTCGGGCTTGATGTCGCGGTGCACGATCCCAAGGTCATGCGCAGCCTGCAAGGCATCGGTGGATTGCACTAGCAGGTCAGTGGCACGGGAAGCACCAAGAGCGCCCTCCCGTTCCAAAGTATCGGTAAGCGCTTCGCCTTCGATAAACTCCATTGCGAGGTAGATGACCCCGTCTTCAGTTTCACCGAAATCGTAGATGCCACAAACGTTGTGATGGTTGATTCGGGCGGCATTGGCTGCCTCCCTGTTGAAACGGGCTACTGCGTCGGGGTCGTTGGCCATCGACGATACCATGACTTTGATCGCACTCATTCGGCCCATTTTGACGTGTTCGCCAAGATAGACCGCACCCATTCCACCCTCGCCGAGCTTCTTGGTGACGTGATAGCGATCGGCGATTATCGACCCGATCATATCTGCGGTCCCTGCTGCTGACCTCAGGGTTGATCCGTCTTCGGGGCAGAACTTGGTATCGTCCGAAAACTCCTTGCCGCAGGTCGTACACGTCTTCATTTGTACTCAACCTTCAGCATTTTGTCGCCGACAAGGAAGCGAGAGCCGTTGGTTAGGACACACTCTCCCCGCACTGCGACGGCGGTGCCGTTTCGGCTTCCCACGTCAACCAGAACGAAATCAGCGTCCTCCGACCGCACTTCCGTGTGGGCTCCGCTCATTGATGGGTCATACGGGAAAGTCCAATCCCCCTGCTCACGTCCAATGAGAACATTACGCCCGGGGGAAAGGTGAACGGCGTCTCGCGAACTGCCGTCACTCCGCTGTTGAGTTAGCGAAGCGATATCTGCGCTCGGCACCAGTGATCCCAGACGTCTGGTGGAGTCAGCCTCTGGTGGGTGAGGCCCAGGGTACCCGAGCCTGCGGAAAACTATAATCTGTGACCCTATTAAGATCTTGTCTCCGTCCTGGAGGCGGTGGGGCTCTTCTAGGAACATCCAGGTCCCGTTGCGACTGCCCAGGTCTCGGAGTTCGATTTTATCGGCTCGAAGGCTCAATTGAGCATGCAGTGGGGAGAGAAAGGTGTCGTCGGCGAAAGTGAGATGTGCGCTTTCCCTGCCGATGGTGGTTTCAGGTCCCGCGAGAGAATGTCGGCAGATCGGAGTGCCTGTATCGTCGACCTGAACCAGTTGTATGTCAGATGTGACTTCATCGTCCAGACTGAGCATTTCGGAGTCTGGAGTAGAGCCCACGCGGGTCCCACAGGCGATGCAGAAATTGGCGCGGGAAAGATTAGACGCGCCGCAGCGCCCACAGGCGCGACCGCTGCCCGCCTCAGAAACCTTGAAACCGCAACTCGAGCAAAAGGTTGATCCGGGAGCAATACCCGTCTGGCAAGAAGGGCACGACGGTGACTCTGCAACGTCGGTGGTCGAATACGGTGCTGTAGGGGGCCTGCTCAAATCGATACTCTCACCATGGGGTTGAGATAATATTCTCTAACTTCCGATCACCATAAGGCTGCAATAGAAACCGATCCCTATCAAGGGCTGGATCCTGAAAAACTGAACGGAAGACGCCCCGGAAGCCCAATCTATGCGCCGGAAACGGGGTGGTCAACCGGATCAAATTGACGTTTGTCAGCGGGTGCGTTTAGCTTCGTTGATGGTCGCCCCAATTCGTCGGTCCCTTTGGACCCTGATGTTACCAGTTTTTGGAGCCTGCGCAGGCAGGGGTACCTTTCCGGTTCCTGTGCCCGCACCACCTGTCACTTATGGTGAACTTGAGGTGCGCTTTGCCTATCCAAAAGTATCCGATACGGTCGAAGTCTCTGGCGGCGTAACCCATTATCACGCTGCTCAAAACCAGGTTTTCCCCAGAGTGGATTCGGTCTTCGTGTTCGGGACGGTGGGTACGGGGGACGCGACGCTGGAGGTCAACGGGGTGGCCGTGGATGTTTACCCGACGGGGGGATGGATCGCGTGGTTGCCGTTGCCGGACGACTCGGTGGCGGTTTTCAGGGTTGTGGCAAGCTCCGGAGCCGAAGTGAGTCGGGCTGTGCTTACAGTGCCAGTTGTACGGTCCTTTTCTCCTCCGGATCGAGGAGCGTGGATAGATAGCACCTCCTACAGTTTGACTGGCGATGTCTGGCTTGCGCCGGAGGAGGGCTATCAACTCTCCGTTACCACGCACCCTGAGGCCTCGGTTGATCTTCTCTTTCCTGACGGCACGTCTGAAGCAATGATCCCGGAGGCTTCTGCGTTACGACCATCGTGGGGTGAAATGGCTTTTGGGACTGGGCCGGGCGAAGATGCGGTTGTGCGACGGAGATTTGTGTTGTGGCGCCATGGTGTGTTCGGGCCGGACCCGGGCCCCGTTTTGTCTCCGAATGACACGACCGCGGTTCCCGATCCTCGGTGGGTGGCGGTCCGAGCAGTGGTTGGAACCGACACGGTCTATTCCCGGTGGCCGTTGAGACTGGGTCATGTTCGTGTTTTTCCGCCGGTTGTCGCCGTCATCGACGATGACCAGGGGAGGACGGGCGACACTGACGGCGTTACTCCCGGGCGACCGTCTGTTAGCGGTACCTATCACTGGTTCTTTCCCAACGGCACGGTGGCACGAGTGTCTGGACGGATTGGTGGGAGGGTGCGGCTGAAACTGTCGAGTCAGACTGTGTCGTGGATGAACGCGGTTGAGCTTGCCGAACTCCCCCCTGGCACGCCGCCGCCGGTCGGCACCACTAATCCGATTCGCCTGACTCCTGGAGATGAAAGTGTTGTGCTTCGAATGCCGTTTGACCGGCGATATCCGTTCAGGGTCGACGAGTCTGACTTTTCATTGACGGTGACCCTCTATGGTTTGACTGCTGATATGGATTGGCTCCAATACGGGGGCAGCGACCGCCTGGTTCGGCGGATGTCGTTTGCGCAACAGGGAACTGACGAAGTAACTGTGACTCTCGAATTGTCGGAGCTCGTTTGGGGCTATCGGACCCGTTGGGAGGGTACCGCGTTAATCCTGGAAATTCGTCGCCCTCCCGCCATCGACGGCAGTAACCCACTCCGCGGTTTAACCGTCGCGCTTGATGCGGGGCACCCGCCCGCCGGTTCTACCGGACCGACGCTGGTCGGTGAATGGGATGTCACTCTTGGAGTAGCAAGGAAGACGGCTGAACTACTTCGCGGTGAGGGTGCGAATGTGTTTATGGTGCGGGATTCTGATGCAGCGATGGGATTGTCTCAGCGCACTGCGCGTGCGGAGGAATCGGGCGCTGACATCCTGGTTTCGATTCACGCCAACGCGTTACCTGATGGAGTGAATCCATTCGTCAACAGTGGTACTTCGGTCTACTATTACCAGCCGAGAAGCACTCGACTGGCCCGTGATTTGAACAGCGCTCTGGTCCGACAGTTCGCATCGCGCGACCTTGGTTTTGGGCGAGCGGACCTGGCCATGGTGCGTCCGACCTGGATGCCGGCGGCCCTTACCGAAGGGTTGTTCATTATGCTGCCGGATCAGGAAGCAACGTTAACCAGCGACGAAGGTCAGCTCCGGTATGCGAGAGGCGTTTTGGAAGGTCTAATGAAATTCCTTGAATTCAGAAGGTCGTCGAATGATTAGTCGAATGATTAGCCGACCATTAGTTCTCTATTACAGTTCCATGAATGGCCGTTTTGTTATGGAAAACGGTGGTTCAGTGTGAAACTTTGAGACTGGCAATGGGTAGCCTTTCAACATGAAATCCTTTCCGTTCCTAATAGTGTTTGGCCTGCTCGCCGCTGATGCAAATGCTCAGGATGCGGCGACCCGGCACAGAATTGAGGCGATACGGACTCAGCTGGATTCCCTCCAGGTTGAGGACTGGGAAACACTTGAACTCAGGGAAAGCCTCACGGTAGAAACGGCGAAGTTGAATCGAGACGACCCGATGATCCATATGGAACTTGGGTTTATCAATTATCGGCTCGCTGAACTGGCCGATTCTTCTGACGAGTACTACGAAGACGCGGCTAGCGAATTCGAATGGGCCCGTGATTTGCGCCCGGATTGGCCCTATGCACATTACGGACTTGGATTAGCCGAACTCAGCCTTGGCGAACACGGGCTTATTGCCATTGAGAACATTCGTCAGATACTTGGCATCGACCACCTTTCTAAGGCCGCCAGGGCGTTCGCAGCTGCGACGGAGTTGGATCCATCTTTCGTTCAGGCGGTGTTGGACCTGGCGGTAGCGGCGGGGCGGCAGCGCATTCAACCAAGGCTTGAGGTAGCGCTCGACGCGTTAAGAAGGGCTTCGCTGACTGAGGCCGGGCTAAACCCTGATGTGCAGCTGGCGCTGGGCCGAATGTCGCGCGAACTGGGTTATACCGACTCCGCTACTATTGCGTTCAGGAAGTTTCTTGAGGTGGGTGGTGATACCGCCATCGGATTTTTGGAAGTCGCGAGAACAGAATTCTCGGTTGGAAGGATTCGTGCCGCCCAGGATATGTACTACCGGGGAGCCGCAGCGGCCGTGAACTCGCCAGAGGCGGTGGCTCTTTATCGCTACGACGTCAACTGGATCGGGACACCTGAGGAGATTGAGGAGTTTGATGAATTGGCTGGCGGAGGTATGCACCTCTGGTTGCGTACGTTCTGGGAGCGCCGAGAGGCAGTGGATCTCCGGTTACCCGGCGAGCGAATGGCCGAGCATTTCCGCAGGTTTTTCTACGCCCGAGCCAACTATAGGCTTTTGTCGGCCCATCGTCATTACGACATAACCGAGCGTTACCAAAGCAGTCAAAACGAAGTCGATGACCGGGGGGTCATTTATATCAGGCACGGAGCCCCTGATCAAGTCGCCGTCTACAATGCCCCGGGCGTTGAACCGAACGAATCCTGGGAATACGGATGGCCCGATGGCCAGCGGATCTTTCATTTTGTGGCGCGTAGCGATGTCACAGATTACAAACTCGTTGAAAGTCTGATAGATGTGTATGGCTTTGGTGGCGCTATGGTGGTTGCATCAGCACCGGGCGTAGCCAATATCGATCGCGAACTTTTTGCATCGCGGGGCAACTTCAATTCCCGCTATCGGAGACTCTCAACGGCGGGCTCAGCATCCGTTTCAAATGATCTTGCGAACGAGCGAGAGCAGGGTATGCGGACCATTGAGTATGGCACCAACAACGATACCTACGTCCAAAGGTTTACACGAGAGATCCAACCTGCAATGCAAAGCGCGGTCGTCGCGGCTGACCCCGGTCTACCCAGCGCACTTTTGGTTTCATGGGCGGTCCAGGGCTCAGACCTCGAAGTAGTCCAGTCCCCAAGCGGCATGAGGTACTCATTGGGTGTGAGGATGTCTGCGATGTTGGACGGAGATCGTCAAGTTGCATTTTTGGACACGGCCTTCACCTATCCCGTCTCCAGGCGGCTTGAAGAGGGACAATTCTTGCAAGACATGGCTTTTCTGGAATTGGACCCGGGGATGTACGTCGTACGCGTGATGGTGAAGGATCCGCTTACGGGCGCAGGCTCAATTACAACGCTTGATACGATGATTGTTCCGGGCAACCGCCTCCCTGAACCTGTGGTTGGCGATCTTGTGGCAGGATATGATGGTTGGGGCCTGCGATGGGCGTTGGCCAACGATGAGATCTTCATGAATCCGACGAATCTATATCCGTTCGGATCGGTGATGGATATCCACTACGAAATGTATGGGCTTCCGGAAGGCGCGCAGTATGAGGCCAGACTGGAGGTCAAAAAAGGTGGCGGTGGTGGAGTGTTCGGATTTGTTGGGAGGTTGTTTGGCGGTGGTGGAGAAAAGATCTCGGTCGAATTTCCGGGGGTCTCGGATGGCAACATCACTGCTGTGGACCAGACTGTCGATCTCTCGCCGCTGGAAGCCGGGGAGTATCAAGTAGAGCTCACCGTCAAAATTGGTGGAGAGGAAATTACCCGGGAGACTGTAATCACCGTTCTGGAGGGCGATGCTTGACACAGGGTCTTTTTTCCGCGTAAATTCGCAGGAATTGTGAGGATCCTATAGATGTATTGTCAGCGTTGCGGCACCCAAATCCCCGACGAATCCAGCTTCTGCAACTCTTGCGGGCTGGATGTCACCAGTATTGGACGTCCTGCGGGGTCGCCGGACCAGCCGGCACCTGCCGTAGACGAGATCGAACACGTCCGTGAGGCGCTCAAGGACGAATACGAGATCCTCTCCGAACTGGGTCGCGGTGGGATGGCGATCGTCTTCCGCGCCCTGGAAAAGGGGTTGGACCGCGAAGTAGCGGTTAAGGTCCTGCCGGCATCTATGGGCTTCGATGCCGAGTTCGTCGAACGTTTCCAGAGGGAAGCCAGAACAGCGGCCAAGCTGGAGCATCCCTCCATCATTCCCATTTATCGAGTTGGGCAATCAGGGCGGGTCATCTACTTTGTGATGAAGTTCCTCCGGGGAAAATCTCTCGCCGACCTCGTGGAAAATGGAGCTCTCGACCCGGGCGAACTTCGCCGTTTGTTGTCTGAGACCGCGAGCGCCCTCGGTTACGCCCACAAAAACGGCATCGTTCATCGCGACATCAAACCCGACAACATCCTCCTTGATGACACAGGCCGCGCCATTATTACAGATTTTGGAATCGCCAAAGCTGCAACAGGCGCCAAGCTGACCGGTACCGGGATGGCCATTGGCACTCCCCACTACATGAGTCCCGAGCAGGCCCGCGCGACACCCCTCGATGGTCGCAGTGATATTTACTCGCTTGGCGTGTGCGCCTATCAATGTCTCACAGGGAAAGTCCCTTTCGACGGCACTGATGCTTTCTCAATTGGATACAAGCACATTACCGAAACGCCCCCCGAACCAGAATTGGGCTCCGATTCTCAGCGGGATTTGTATGAGGTAATCAAGAAGATGATGGAGAAGGAACCGGATGACCGGTTCCAGAGTGCCGAAGATTTATGCCTCGCCCTTGACGGTGGTGGCCCTGCTTTCCGAAGCACGGATACACTTTCGAATCAGTTGACTACCCCTATGAGAGCTTCGTCTGCGCAGAGATTGGTATCCGCAGCCGAGGCCGCGGCGTCGGTTACTCCGACCACCCCGATGCCCAGCGCAGATTTCCAACTGCCAAACGCCACAGGGGGTCCCGCGGTAACTCCACCGACTGATAAAGCTGAGAAGAAAGGAAGGGGCGGTGCGTTGATTGCAGCGGCTCTTCTCGTGGTTGTGGTTGGCGGCGGTGGTGGAGGATGGTTCTACTACAAAAATTTTTTCGACAGGGGTACCAATCCGTCGGTTGAACGCACAGCAGCAGCTACGAATGCGGCACAGGAAGCTATTCTCCCGCCCGGAAACGATGCTGCAACTCCGGCGCCACCAGCCGTGGTTGATTCAACCCAAGGACAACCCGCAGGAACGACCGATCCTGATTCGACTGGGCTTGCTGCAGCTGACGATTCGGCTGCTACACCAGCCCCGGTCGAGGTGGCGGCAACGACTGGGGTCCTCGTGCTGAGGGGAATGCCTGGGGCGGCGCAGGTCAAAATAGACGGGGCGGATGTCAGGGGTGGCACCCACGAACTATCGCCTGGAACCCATCGACTTGAGGTGCGGTCTCGGGGGCGCGTCGATTACTCCCGCGACGTCGAAATAACCCTGGGTGACACTACCGACCTTCTGGTGGAAATGGCCCGAGTGCCTGTGCGAACATCTCCGGCTGCCACGTGCGATGGCCCTGGTCCCGGGTACAACGTTGACAACCTCTGTTTCGACGTGGCCCCTTCAGCCCTGGCGGCTCCCCTTGTACCGCTCACTTCTGATGTTCAAGGCACGCCGCCACCCGTAACGCTCTGGGTGAATGTTGCGCCGGACGGTACCGCTTCTGAGGTACGGAACGTCGGCCAACCCGATCCGGCCCACATTGCCTTCTTCACTCTGGCAGTCAATTACGCCAATGGATTGAGGTACAATCCGGCCCAGAAGGGTGGTGCCGCGGTTGCTGGGTGGTACCAGTTACAGCTGGTTCCACAGCCCCGCTAGGGCCTATTTTGATCGACGATTCCGTTTTTGTCGCCACCGGTGCCGTTATTACGGGCGATGTCACCATAGGCCCCGGCTCAAGCGTGTGGTACAACGCCGTTGTCAGGGGTGATATGGAGCCCATCACCATCGGTTCAAACACCAATATCCAGGATCTCGTTGTTGTGCATGTTGACGAAGGCTTCCCCTGTGTCGTGGGAAACAAAGTCGGTGTCGGCCATAGCGCCATACTGCACGGGTGCACGGTGGAAGATGAGTGCCTGATCGGTATGGGGTCGGTTCTAATGAACGGTGTTCACGTAGGTACCGGATCAGTGATTGGCGCTGGAGCCGTAGTGCCCGAGGGTGTTGTCATTTCTCCCAACTCTCTTGTAATGGGAGTCCCGGCTCGAGTGGTCAGAGAGGTTGACCCGGAGTTGAGGGCCCGCATTAAGGGCAATAGCCATCATTACGCGATCATGGCGGCCGATCATCGGAGCGGAAAGTACCTATCAATCACAGGTTAGTCGCATCAATTATGTGATGTGGGAACTTAAGCTGGTCCGTCATCTATGCCGAATGTAAACCACTTGCGTGACTGAATTTACACCCCTACCTTGATCGTCCACCCCCGTGGTCTTGGACAACTTTTTTTAGCTAGGCTCGCAGTTAGCTTTTTTATATAAGATTTTTTTAACAAACCAGCCCCCATCCTGGATATGGGGGCGTCTTGTGTCGAGGCATGTCAATGGAGAATAGCGGCGGAACAAACGGACTTGGAGAACTGGACCTTTCTGAGAACGCTCTTACAGTACTTGAACGCCGATATCTCATTAAAGACGACCAGGGCGAACCGATTGAAGGTCCGAAGGATCTGTTTTGGAGAGTCGCCCAAACGATTGCTGCACCGGACGCTGATTACGGCGCTTCCCCCGGCGCGGTTGAAACACTCGCCGAGACTTTTTATGACCTGATGGCCAATCGCGTCTGGATGCCCAACAGTCCGACGCTGATGAATGCCGGTCGACCCCTGGGGCAGTTGTCCGCCTGCTTCGTGTTGCCTGTTGAAGATGCCCTCTCTGACGGTAAGAACGGGATCTACGATACCCTCCGCAATATGGCTCTCGTCCATCAGTCTGGTGGCGGTACGGGCTTCTCTTTCTCAAAGCTACGCCAGAAAAATTCGGTTGTGCGGTCGACAATGGGTGTGGCGTCGGGCCCCGTTTCTTTCATGTCCCTCTATGACGCCTCTACCGATGTTGTTAAGCAGGGTGGTACTCGGCGCGGTGCAAACATGGGAATTCTGCGTGTGGATCACCCAGATATTTTGGATTTCATTCAGTGCAAAGACGATACCACGCAAATCACCAACTTCAATATCTCCGTTGGTGTCACTGACAAATTCATGGACGCCGTCAAAGCCGACAGTGAATACGATCTAGTTGATCCGCATAACGGTGAAGTCGTTGGTAGCCTGAAGGCGAGAGAAGTTTTTGACAAGGTGATCCACGGTGCCTGGAAAACAGGGGAACCAGGTGTCTTCTTCATTGACGAAGCCAACAAATTCAATCCTGTGCCGCACCTGGGGGATTACGACGCTACCAACCCGTGCGGCGAACAGCCGTTATTGTCCTACGATGTCTGCAATCTGGGTTCGATCAATGTGAGCCGCTTTGTTTCAGACGGTACCGTAGACTGGGATGGCTTGCGCAAGACCGTGCACCTTTGCACGCACTTCCTTGACAACGTCATCGATGCCAACAGGTACCCCCTGCCGGAAATTGACAACCTCGCCAAGAGGATCAGGCGGGTTGGTCTCGGACTGATGGGCTGGGCTGATTTCCTCGTCGAAATGGGCGTTCCCTACAACTCTGAAGAAGCCTTCGAGTGGGGCCGCAAGATGATGAGCTTCCTCGACGAGGAGTCCAAGGTAGAGTCAGAGCGCCTGGCCATCGAGCGTGGTGTCTTCCCCGAATGGAAGCAAAGCCAATGGGGCCCTGACGCGACCTGTGCCAGAGATGCAAACGGAAAGCGGGTAAGGCCTGAGCGTCGTTTGAGGAACTGTAATCTCACGACTGTCGCGCCTACGGGTACAATTTCGATTATCGCAGGTTGTTCGTCGGGCGTTGAGCCGCTTTTTGCGGTCGCGTTTATGCGCAACCAGGCCGGTACTCTGATGCCTGACGTGAACGAACATTTCGTTGCGATCGCTAAGCGCGAAGGCTGGCACACTGAAGAATTGATGGTCCGGATCGCCGAGTCTGGTCACATTCACCATGACGAAGTGCCGCAGAAATGGCAGGACGTTTTTGTGACTGCGCACGATGTAAAACCCGAGCAGCACATCAGGATGCAAGCCGCGTTCCAGGAATTTGTTGATAGCGCTATAAGCAAGACCTGTAACTTCCCCAAGAGTGCGACCGAAGACGATGTGCGTGAGATCTATGAATTGGCTTTCGAACTCAATTGTAAAGGTGTGACGGTTTACAGGGATGGAAGCCGCGAAGGCCAGGTCCTTTCGACAGGATCAACTACCAAGAGCGGGAAAGAGGAGAACGGCGACTCGATAGAGCAGGCCGATCTCAAAGCCACCATCGCTGAACTGGAAGCAGAACTCCAGCGGACCAGGAAATCTCTCCATGAGGTTGAATCGGAACATCTTCAGAGGAAGATGGCCCGCTCCCGACCGGAGCTTCTCCATGGCACCACACGTCGTGTGGAAACTCCTCTGGGCACGATGTATGTCACCATCACCGAAGATGACAAAGGGCAACCGTTTGAAATCTTCATGAGCCTCGGTAAGGCCGGCGGGGCCTTAATGGCGGATGTCGAGGCCATCGGTCGCTTAATCTCGCTGGCGCTGCGGTCAGGCATTCCTTTCGAAGCGATTTACAGACAGCTCAGAGGTATCTCATCCGATCGTGTAACCGGGCTTGGACCGAGCAAGGTTATGTCGGTTCCGGATGCGATCGGTATCGCTATCGAGCTCTGGATGCAAGAGAAACAAGGCGTCCAACAGGATCTCCTGAGCGCCGATGCTGCTCCACAAGGCCCCGTGGGACAGAACGTGCCGACGTTCAACACGACTGCGGGAGATTTCGGACAGCTTTACGATCATCAGTCGAGCCGCAAAGAACAGTTTATCGACGCCTGTCCCGACTGCGGTTCCGGGATGGAATACGCCGAGGGCTGCGCTAAATGTCACGTTTGCGGTTTTTCTGAGTGCGGATAGGCGGTTTCGGAGTCAGCAAAACAAAGGGGCGCTTCGGCGCCCTTTTTTTGTGCCCATGTTTCCTGATGAATTCCCTGAACGATCATTGTCCATCGGCTGGTCATAACTGGCTATATTCCACGCCTGATGACTAAAAGCACTCGCCGCGAAACAGTTACTGTCCGGGTAGGGTCGGTCCCGGTGGGGTCATGCCACCCGATCGTAGTACAGTCCATGACCAACACCGACACCGCTGATGTCGAAGGTACCGTCGCACAGATACGAGCCCTGGCTCATGCCGGTAGCGAACTGGTCCGGATAACGGTCAACAACAAACAGTCCGCCGCCGCGGTACCGGCAATTGCGGAGCAGTTGCTGGCCGAAAATGTTACGGTGCCAATCGTCGGGGATTTCCACTACAACGGTCACCAACTTCTGGCAGATTTTCCCGACTGCGCGAAAGCGCTGGCGAAATATCGCATCAATCCGGGCAACGTAGGGGCAAAACGGCGTGACGAGAATTTCAGCACAATAGTCGAGATGGCTATAGCATACGGCAAACCCGTGCGAATTGGCGTCAACTGGGGGTCTCTGGACAAGGCGCTTCTCACCGAGATGATGGATGAAAATTCCAGGTCTCCGAGTCCACTGACGGCGCGTGAAGTGATGTTGGATGCTATCGTCGAAAGTGCCATGCGGTCAGCGGAGTTGGCCGAAAAGGTCGGCCTGGGCCACGACATGATAATCTTGTCTGCCAAGGTGTCCTCGGTGCCTGATTTATACGACGTTTACACCAAACTCGCACCGCGCTCTGACTATCCTCTACACCTGGGTCTTACCGAAGCTGGAATGGGAATGAAAGGAGTTGTTGCCAGCGCGGCCGGACTGGCTCCACTTCTTCGCCAGGGAATCGGCGACACAATTAGGGTCTCGCTAACCCCCAAACCGGGTGGTGATCGTACCGAGGAAGTTCTGGTCTCTCAACAAATCCTTCAGTCATTAGGTATGCGGAGTTTTGTACCGCAGGTGACGGCCTGTCCCGGATGCGGGCGTACGACGAGCACGTTTTTCCAGGAAATGGCTCAGGAGATAGAATCTTACCTGCGGCAGCAGATGCCTATCTGGAAGGGCACCTATCCGGGGGTCGAAGAGTTGGACGTGGCGGTAATGGGTTGTGTGGTGAACGGCCCGGGGGAATCGAAGCACGCCAATATTGGCATCTCGCTCCCGGGGACGTTTGAGGAACCCAAGGCACCAGTGTATGTCGACGGTGAATTGGCCCTGACTCTCAAAGGCGACGCAATAGTGGCCGAGTTTTTGGAGATCCTGGACAAATACGTGGCCGAACGGTACGGGTAGGGTCGAAACTGTTCCGAGGGGTTTGACGGAACAATTGAACGGTTGGGATGATAACAGTAGGTCTGACTTACCACTCTCGGGCTTGGATCGTCAGCGAGGACAACGCTGACGACCCGAAGTTGTGAGGAACTTATTAATTCCCGGAGGCAAAACGGTGTGTGGAGGCTGTTGGCTCAGGGAAACTCATGTGGTGTTCGGCGAGGTTGACTTGAAGAAACTTTTCGTCTTTGCGGCCCTTCTTGGTCTTGGGCTACCAACCGTACTCTGGAGCCAGGCCGGCGCGATTAGTGGACGGGTCACTGATCAGTTGACCGGCGAGCCGGTTCCAAGTGTCCGTGTCGGAGTTTTCGGCACCAATTTTACAACCCAGACCGATGCTGATGGCCGGTATCGCCTCAGGCAAATAAGGCCTGGACGGTATCGTGTGATCTTCAGAGGTATAGGGCTCCAGCCCCAGGACGTCGAAGAAGTCGTGGTGGCGTCGGGGCGCACAGTAATCCTCGACCGCACGATGTCTCGAGAGGCTGTCGCTCTCCCGGAAATTGTTGCTGATGGCGGCCCTGATCGGTTGCTGGACCCGACCGTCACTCAGACTGTTCAACGGGTGAGTGCCGATGAGTTACGGGACCTGCCGATAACTACCATTGAGGACGCCATAGTGCTCCAGGCGGGCGTGGTAGGCGGTTCCTTCAGGGGAGGACGACTCGGTCAAGAATCGTTCGTTATCGACGGCCTCAACCTCAAAAACCAACTCGACGCGTCAACGTCCAGTCTGGGGCTCAACATCCCGACCTTTGCACTGGAAGAAGCGAATCTCATCACCAACGCCTTCTCCGCTCAATATGGGCAGGCCCTCTCCGGCATCGTCACCATTGTCACACGAGATGGTGGAGACGATTTTGAAGGCCACCTCGCTTACGAAAACGACCGCGCTTTCCCAAATGGCTGGGATAGCGGACTCGACCGGCTAACCGCGTCGTTTGGCGGGCCGCTTCTGGGGCCGGTAAAGTACTTCGTTGCTGCTGATGCCAGGGCTCGCATCGACGATGCACCGGTTAACGCCCCCGCTCCCACCGATCCCCTGGATCCCAGAGCTGAAAGTCCTTGGGTCCTGCCCCATAACTCCGGCGAGCATTTTGATGTGCTCGGAAAACTCACCATCCCTGTCGGTGTGCACACGTTCCGGTTTATGGGCGTCGCTTCAGAGAACAATAATTTCCTTTTTGAGAGAGAATTGAAATACACAGTGGGACGTGGACCTGCCCAGAGCAGCCAGGGCCGACTGGGTCTTTTTCATTGGCAGGCGCATTCGGGCACGACCAACACGACTTCCCTTGATTTCCGTGTCGGCTATTTCAACAAACAGTCCATCAGGGGAGTCTTGCTCGGCGAACCTGAGCGAGATTTTGGGGGGTTCACTTTCGGTGGTTTTGAATTCGCCGGCGAGAATATAGCCCGGACGCAAGACTCACTTTCAGCATTGGGTGTTATTCCCGGGTACGATATTCCGCAGTACGCTCCGAATTCACCCTGGGCGGTACCGGCTTTTTTCCTGAGTGATGCCACCAGGGGGGAGTTGGCAAGGACCGAGTTTACTGAGCTCAAACTGCAGGGCGATGTCGTCTTTGGGCGTGGCCTGGATACTGATTTCCGCGTTGGTGGCCAATACGTTCAACAGCAGGTAGAAACCTTCACCCGCTTCCAATCCTATCGGGCCGTCGAAGATACCGTTCCAGAACCAAAAATGTCCGACTTCGACCCTTTCTCAGTCGCCGGATACGTTGAAGTCCTGCAACGGGTGGAAGAACTGAGTTTGACTGCTGGCGTGCGTGTGGACGGTTTCAATGGGCGAGGGGGGATTGAGTCTGGACAGAGCACTACTAAATGGGCTGTCAGCCCGCGGTTTGCACTATCGACTGAACTTGGAAAAGCCACAGTGGTGGCAAGCTTCGGGCGGTTTGCTCAGGCACCAGATTTCCAGTTCCTGGTTGATGCGGCCTTTGATGACACGCTCAGAACGGGCCGTTCCCGTATGGGTAACCCCAACGTGGGTTTCGAAACTTCCTGGCAGTATGAATTCAATGTTCGGATGCGGCCCACCCCGGTTACAGCGGTGCGCATCGGGGCTTTCGTCAAGCAACTCGACGGCCTGATTTCCTCGGTGCCGATCGGTGTGGATCCAGATAGCTCAATTTTTGCAAATGCCGATTTTGGGACGGTGACCGGTCTTGAAGTCACAATTGAGCGGGAATTTACCGGTGGCATTGGTGCGCGTATCACGGGTGTGATACAAAAGGCGGATGCCAGTGCATCGAGTGCGTTCGACTCTTTCAGACAGCCTGTCTTTGATCCTCAGGGTAACCGCGTGGATCCGGCACCAGAAAAAATCCCGTTGGACTTCGATCGACGCCTTTCTCTTACGGGTGTACTGAGAGCCAACACATCGGAGGGAGCTCCCGGGTTCATACGTGGTTTTGACTTTGCGTTTATCGGTCGCTTTGGAACCGGCCTTCCTTTTACCAGAGCAAGGGCTGCGGGAGATACAACAAGCATTTTCTTCCCCAATGGTGGCAGGTTACCGGCCCAGTTTACTCTGGACGCTCTGGTTCGGCGGTCGGTTAGTGTGGCCGGGCAGGAGATTGGTCTTTATCTTGATATCCGAAACCTGACTAACCGCAGGAATGTTGTTGCCGTGAGGCGGGATACCGGTGCACCACAGGCCGGTGGGCCAATCGTCGCTCAGGCGGCGGCGGACGCCTTTCAAGCGCATCCCGAAGCAGTTCCCTTTGAATCGCCCAGATATAACCCTGCGTTCGACCTTAATAACGACGGGCTTATCTCAGGTGCGACAGAATTATTACCGCTCTTTACTCGGGCAGCGGAGGATTTCCTCCAGCCGGTTTTTGCATTTGGTCCCCCGAGGCTCGCGAAGATAGGAGCGGAAATCCGGTTCTGACGTCGGTAAGGCGGCTTCCAAACGGTGGGTGTCGGCGCTGACTGACCGCCTTTACGAGGGCGCGGTTCGGTTGTTGGAACAGGCCAAACGGCTTGTGGTGTTGACCGGTGCCGGGATGTCGCAGGAGTCTGGAATCCCAACATTTCGTGATGCTCAAACGGGGATGTGGGCCCGGTTCCGTCCCGAGGCTCTGGCCACCGAATCCGCCTTTCGGGACGACCCTTCCCGTGTTTTCAGCTGGTATCTTCAGCGGCTGAAAATGGTCCGGGCTGCGCATCCGAATCCGGGGCACGAATCGCTGGTTGCTATGGAGTCACGGTTTGAATCCTTGATAATTGCGACCCAGAACGTTGACAGCTTGCATAGCAGAGCGGGCAGTGCGAACGTTTTGGAGTTGCATGGCTCGCTGGAGCGGTTCTACTGCGCAGATTGCGGGGAAACCGTCTCAACCGATGAAGTCCTTGCTGCGGTCCGCCGCGGGGGAGAGAAACTCGTTTCGCCGGTGGTTTGCCGATCGTGCGGAGGCCTTTCAAGGCCTGGCGTCGTCTGGTTTGGGGAGTCGCTTCCGGAAGAACCAATGCGGGAGGCCTGGGAGGCAGCCAGAAATTGTGATGTTATGTTAATTGTCGGAACCTCAGCACAGGTATACCCTGTTGCTGAGTTGCCGCATGTGGCCTGGGAGGCAGGGGCCAGTTTGATTGAGATCAACCCGGACGAGACTCCTGTTTCCGGTTCCTGCGCGTGCACAATTAGAGACTCGGCGGCGACCGGCCTGCAACGGCTGGTGATGCTCTTACCGCCTCATGAGATGGACTGAAGGAAAACATGTCACCTTTTAGAAAAACAAAAATTGTCGCCACTCTCGGGCCCGGCACCAATTCACGGGAGTGGATTCGTTCGCTTTGCGATGCAGGCGTGAACGTCTTTCGGGTCAACAGTTCTCACGGCACACCGGAGAGCCGGGTAGCGTTGATGGATATGGTGCACGAGGTCCGCACCGAATGCCAAAATTTTGTGGGGCTTTTGCTCGACCTGCAGGGCCCTAGAATCCGAGTAGGTGACCTCGCAAAACCCCTGGTACTTGAAGAGGGAGCGGATGTCGTGTTCGCTCCTGATGTTGAAGCTACGGATGGCGAAATCCCCACTACCTATCATGACCTCGCAGCCGATGCGGTTCCGGGTTCGCGGATCTTGATGGACGATGGGTTGCTCGTGGCCCAGGTCTTGTCTGTTTCGGGAAGCCGCGTCATGGCGCGCATGGTTTATGGAGGTGAGTTAAGTAGCAACAAGGGCATGAATCTTCCTGACGTCAACGTAAGCGCCCCCGCAGTAACCGAAAAAGACGAGGCAGACATCGCCCTGGCACTCGACCATCATGTCGACTACCTCGGTGTGTCGTTCGTGCGGCGAGCCGAAGACATTGAATCGGTGCGGTCCAGGATTCCCGATACTCTCAAAATTGTGGCCAAAATCGAGAAGGCCGAAGCCCTCAAGGACATTGATCGAATTGTTGCAGCTACCGATGCGGTGATGGTTGCTCGTGGGGACCTCGGCGTAGAGTTGCCGTTCGAAGAGGTCCCTTTGGCACAAAAAAGGGTGATTCGCACTGCGAACAAGCATGGACGGGCAGTCATAACAGCTACTCAGATGTTGGAGTCCATGATTCAGCATCCACGCCCCACCCGGGCAGAGGCCTCCGACGTCGCCAACGCGATTCTTGATGGGACTGATGCAGTGATGTTATCCGCCGAAACAGCGGTGGGCGCATATCCCGTCGAATCGGTCGAGGCGATGGGGAGGATCATCACTGAGGTTGAAGGGGTGCGTGGGGTAAGCGGAAACCGTCAGCGGAGACAGTCGGATTACATAAGGTGCGTCGGGGGAGGTGTTGACGAAGCGATTGCGGTCGCTACCTGCGCTGCAGCTGAAATGCTCGATGCTGCTTTGATTTTGTGTTTTACAAAAAGCGGTTTCACAGCGAAAAAAATTGCCGCTCATCGGCCCCACAATACTATCGTCGCACTTTCGACGCTGGCCACAACCTGCCATCAGCTCTCCCTGGTCTGGGGTGTGAGGCCTGAACTTGCGGACTATGCACCCGACTATTCGCATATGTTCGCTATCGCGCGAGGTGTGCTTGAATCAGGAGGATATGCGAAGAAAGGAGACCGAATCGCTGTAACAGCGGGGGTCCCGTTCGACACGCCCGGAACAACAAATCTCCTGAAGGTAGAGGAGTTGTAGTTGCGCCTTACGATAATGGGCTCGGGTACTTCGTTTGGAGTTCCCGTGATTGGTTGTTCCTGCAGCGTGTGTCTTTCCAAAGATCCGCGGGATCACAGGACCCGGGTTTCGAGCGTATTTGAAGTACCCGGGGCCGCTACGATCCTTGTCGACACCCCGCCCGAACTTCGGCTCCAACTTATCGACGCCGGTATTTCCTCGGTAGACGCGGTGCTCTATACGCATGATCACGCCGACCACGTTCATGGTATCGATGACCTGCGGGCGGTGTCGATTCGCCGAGAAGAAGATCTCCCCGTTTACGGGCCCGCGGACGCGCTTGAAAGGATACAAAGCCGGTTCCCCTACATTTTCGACAAAGACGTAAAACCGCCCAAGGGAACATCTCGACCTGAGCTTGTGCTTCATCCGGTTGAGTCTCGGAGACCGTTCACCGTCGCGGGGGTCGAGGTACTTCCTATCGAGGTATCGCACGGTTTCGGGATGGTGGTCTACGGTTATCGAGTTGGAGACATCGCCTACCTCACCGATGCCAAGCAGATACCTGAGGAAAGTTTGGAAGCTTTGAAAGGAGTTCGAATTTTGGTGGTGAACGGACTTTTCGAACGACCCCATCCAACTCACCTTTCCATTCCCGAAGCCTGCGAACTTGCCCAATCGATTGGCGCAGAGAAAACTTTTTTGACCCATCTTACCCATGAAAATTCCCACCAGGAACTAGCTCGGCGCCTGCCTCGCGGTGTGGAGCCCGCCTACGACGGACTTATTATTGAGCTTTGACCGCGTAGGCAGCCTAAGCTAAAATTCAGTAGGGGTATACACGAAAAATATTTGGCAAGGAGTTATGATGTCTGACGATGATCGCGCCGTTGTGGTGATCGAACGAGGAGGGCTTGGATCGTTTCTGATCGGTCTTGCAGCCGGTGCCGGTTTGGCGTTGCTGCTGGCTCCTCAAACCGGTGAGGAAGCCAGGCGCACTTTGAAGAATCGGGGCCGTCAGCTCCGTACCGCCGCCCACGATGCTCTGGACGATGTGCAAGAAACGGCATCCTCAAGTTATGAGAAGGTGAGGACCGGGGTGGAAAGCACGATTGACGATGCCCGGCGCACAGTCAGGGACACCAAGGAGGTTGGTGCGGCAGTTGTCCATTCGGCACGAGAGGAACTTGAGCAAAAGCTAGCGGCCGCTCGAGAAGCGCGTCGGGAGACAGATGACGAAGAAGTTGGCGAAGAGGTAGGCTAAGCCGCAGCTCTTCTTGATGACTGAAAACCCAACGATCGACCTTAGAAGCGATACTGTGACGCGACCGTCGTCTGCCATGCGCGAGGCCATGGCCAACGCAGAGGTCGGTGACGATGTGCTGGACGGGGACCCTACCACCCGACGCCTTGAAGCCGTTGTCGCCGAACGACTGGGATGCGAGGCCGCTTTGTTCTTTCCCACGGGCACGCAAGCTAATCAGGTTGGAATAAACGTCCTTACGACGCCCGGTACCGAGATAATCTGTGACGAACGCGCTCACATCGTCCTCTTCGAAAAAGGTGGATTAGCGGCTATCTCCGGGGTTCAACCCCACCCCGTTACGACGGTCGGTGGTGAAATGACAGCAGCTCTTGTCAAAGCCAGCTACCAGGACTCCCCTTATCTGACCCGCGCCACTGCGGTGGAGATGGAAAACACCCACAACATGGCTGGCGGAACGGTGTCGTCGGAAGCCTCAATGGACGAAGTCTCCAGTTGTGCGCGTGAACTGGGTCTCGGTATCCATCTCGACGGGGCGCGTATCTGGAATGCGGCCGCGACCGGAAAAATTTCCCTGGAGAAAGTTGGACGCTGGGCAGACACCGTGATGACATGTTTTTCCAAAGGGCTGGCCTGCCCTGCCGGATCGTGCCTGGCGGGTAAGAAGGATCTGATCGAGCAAGCCTGGCATGTGCGAAAAAGATTGGGTGGCGGCATGCGCCAATCGGGGATCCTGGCGGCTGCTTGTCTGTATGCCATTGACAACTTGTCCGGGACGCTTGAAGCCGATCACGAGGCTGCAAATATTCTGGCCAAAACTCTTTCCGGCCACCCCGAGCTTTCTGTAGCACCACCAGAGACCAACATAGTCATGATTGAACTCAAGAAGCATTCATCAGAAGAAGCCCTTCAACTCCTGGGTGCTGTTGGCGTCAGGCTGGTTCCGGTTGGGAGCAGCACTCTGCGGGCGGTTACTCACGCTGATGTGGACGAGCGGGCGGTTCGTCTCGCTGCCAACCTGATCGGGGAGGCATTGAACTAATGGTGTCTCTATGAGAGTTGTAGTAGTTGGAGCTGGAGAAGTCGGATATCATGTCGCGCAGCGCCTTGCTAACGAGCGGCACGATGTGGTGGTTGTCGATACTGCGGCGCACAGATTGGAGTACGTAAAGAGCCACCTTGACGTTGCCGTCCTCGAGGGCAGTGGCGCTAGCCCCGCCGTTTTGAGGCAAGCCCGAATAAAAGATGCGGGGTTGTTGGTAGCTGTTACCAACCACGATGAAGTGAACCTTGTCAGCTGCTCGGTGGCCAGGGAGTACAAGGATATTTTGAAAATCGCCCGAGTTTCTGATCCCGGGTTTTACAGGGGCGAGAGTCAACTTCACCCGGAAACTTTCGGTGTTGATGTTATGATCAATCCGGAACGGGAGCTAGCACTTGAGACCTTCCGGATGCTGCAGACTACCGCGGCCAGAGACATAGCTGTTTTTGCGGAAGGCGAGATCCAGATTATAGGGCTCGAAGTATTACCGGATTCGCCGGCGGCCGGGAGGACGCTGATTGAAATCGCCGAGGGGTCCAGGTCTTCCGGGATGATTACCGTGGTGGTCAAGCGGGGCGATAAAGTGGTAGTTCCTAAAGGCGCCACACGCATCGAAGGCGGCGACCTTATCTATGTGGCTGTCCTTCCTGATTTCGTTCACGAAGCACTCACTCTTTGTGGTCACCAACATTCGTCTTTGAAGCGGGTGATGATTGCTGGAGGAAGTACTGAGGCGTATTATTTCGCCCGACTGTTAGCCCAGCATGACATCGAAGCCACGCTCCTGGTTCGCGAAAGAGAACGTGCTCAAGAATTGGCCGAACGGCTTGAGAAGGCCCTGATCCTCAACGGCGACGCGACGGACATCGAATTGTTGGAGTTGGAAGGAGTGGGTGGAGTCGACGCGTTCGTTGCGCTAACCGATGAGGACGAAACCAACATCCTATCGGCGTTAGTCGCCAAAGATATTGGTGCGAAACAGGTGGTAACCCTTGTAAACAAGAGCGAATACGCCCCTCTTGCCAGGCGGATCGGGCTGGATGTTGCGGTTAGTCCGCGGCTTTCGGCGGCCAACGCGATCCTTCAATACGTGCGTAGAGGCAAGGTGACCCGTGTAGCCTTGTTGCGGGATACCGAAGGGGAGGCAATTTCTTTCGATCTGACTGCACGTTCGCACATAGCGGGACACCCGCTGTCCAGCATCGATTTCCCCGAAGGGTCGATTGTAGCAGGTGTCGTACGTGGGAATCAGGCCATCATTCCGAAGGGCAACGATGAACTAAAGGTAGGCGACACGGTAATCGTATTCGCACTCGCCAGTGCTGTTGACCGGGTAGCCCACCTCTTTCCAGCGTGAATATTTTCGAAGTACTCCATGTTGTTGGTACGCTTTTATTATGGGTAGCGGCGGCGATGGTGCCATCGGTCGTTGTCTCGCTGCAGGAGGGTCACGCCGTGGCCTGGTTGTTGTCTGCGGGGATTACCGCCGGCATCGGTGGACTCCTCTGGGTGCTAACCCCGCGGGAAATATCCATTAACCCCCGCGAAGGACTGGTGACTGTGGGGTTGGGTTGGATCTTTGTGGTGTTGGCTGGAAGTATTCCGTTCGTACTGGTTGGAGTGGCTCCGTTCGAGAAGGCCTTTTTCGAGTCTGTGTCTGGTTTCACCACCACCGGCGCCACGATCTTTCCCGCCATCGAGGATTTGCCGGACAGCATCTTGTTGTGGCGGAGCGTAACTCACTGGTTGGGGGGGATGGGAATAATTGTACTTGGAGTAGCCATTTTACCCATGTTGGGAGTCGGTGGCGCGCAGCTTTTTCATGCCGAGGTACCTGGCGTCTCCGGTGATCGGTTGACCCCGCGAATTGCCAGTACAGCACGGTTGTTGTGGGTGGTTTACGCGTTTTTTACCGGTGTGCTTGCCGTGCTGTACCTGGCGTTGGGTATGACGCCGTTCGACGCGATCAACCATTCGTTTAGCGCGTTGGCAACTGGCGGCTTTTCCACCCGAACAGCTTCCATGGCCTACTACTCGCCAGCGATTCAATGGGTGACCGTACTCTTCATGATCATTGCCGGCACCAATTTCGCTCTCCATTACCAGATGCTCACCGGCCGTTTCCAGGTAATGTTCAAAGATTACGAATGGCGCTGGTACGCTGGGATGTTGCTGGTGGCTACAATTGTTACATTTCTTTCTCTCTTATCGTTCGGCGAAGGTGTGCCATGGCTGACCACGTTGCGACACGCCCTGTTTAACGTCACCGCCGTGGTTACGACTACGGGGTTTGCCACGGATGATTTCGCCTCATGGCCCTCGGTCGTCCAGATGCTCCTTTTCCTGTTGATGTTTGTTGGAGCGATGGGCGGGTCAACGGGTGGAGGTTTCAAGATTGTCCGCGCGGTGGTGGTTTTCAAACAAGCTGCGAACGAAGTGCGTAAAGTCCTTCACCCCACGGCTATCGTCGTGACGCGAATCGGCAAAGCGAACGTCAAATCAGACATCCTGCTCAAGATAATGGCGTTTCTCACGTTATATGTTGTGACCCATGCGGTCGGTTCGCTGATCCTCGCGTTGCAAGGTTATGACCTTGTTACCTCTACAAGTGCGGCTCTTGCGGCGATGTCCAGCGTAGGTCCAGGGTTGGGAGACGTTGGGCCAGTTAGCCACTATGGTGATTTGACCGCGACGGCCCATTTTACCCTTTCAGCGCTAATGCTTCTGGGCAGGCTTGAGTTTTATACCCTTTTGGTCCTTTTTATACCTGAAACCTGGTCCCGGTGGGGTGGCGAACGGTAGTCTCTCGCGTGCCTGGAATTGTCTTGAACGGGTAGTTGGTCAACGGCATCAGACCAGCTAGATTCCATGTGCCCCAGGTCCGGAGGGCGCATGCCCATGAACCGCGTCAGGACCGAGAGGTAGCAGCGCTAAGTGATGTCAAGTGTCGCTTCGATCAACCTGGGGCATTTTTACTTCCATTTCTATGATCCACACAGCTCTAGCCAGAAAATATCGCCCCAACCGATTCTCAGAATTAGTCGGTCAGGAGCACATAGCCTCCGGGCTCACCGGCGCGGTTGCCAATAATCGTGTGGCCCACGCCTATCTGCTCACCGGTCCGCGCGGCGTAGGAAAAACAACCGCTGCTAGAATCCTTGCCATGTCCCTCAACTGTGCTCAGCGAAGCGAGGAGTCAGGCGAGCCTTGTGGCCAATGCGAATCCTGCTCGGGTATTTGGTCAGGGCACGCCAACCTCGACGTGGTCGAGATAGATGCGGCGAGCAACCGGGGAGTGGAGGATGCCCGTGATTTGAGGGAGCGGGCGATGTATGCGGCGAGCGGCGCCGACCGGCACAAGGTGTACATCGTCGATGAAGCCCACATGCTCACCCGTGAAGCCTGGAACGCACTGCTGAAGATTCTGGAGGAGCCGCCGCCGAATGTGGTTTTTGTCTTCGCAACCACGGAACCTCAGAAAATCGCCAACGCGGCAGCCCCGGTGATGAGTCGGTTGCAGAGGTTTGATTTCAAAAGCATCGGTCCCAGGTCTATCGAAAGTCGCCTGGCCTACGTTGTTGAGGCCGAAGGTCTGAAAGCGGATGCGGCAGCCATTGAGTTGCTGGCCCGATCGGCTGAAGGAGGTATGAGGGATGCCCTTTCGGCTCTCGATCAGGTCGTGGCTTTTGGGGACGGTACCATTACGGTTGATCGGACCAGGGATGCCCTGGGACTCATCTCGGATGAGCTTTTCCAGCAACTCCTTGAGATTGTAGTCCAGCGACGCCACTCGGATGTTTTCCCGTTTGTTGCAAGATTAGTCGAATCGGGCGCGGATCTTAGCGAGTTCGTCAAAGGTGCCGGGGAGATGCTCCGATCGCTTTTGAACGCTCTGCTTGGCGGAGAACCCGAGGTGTTTCGAGCGGCCATCGAAAAAGTTGTGGCGGAAGAGAACATTGTCGCCGGGGACGTATTGAGGATGGTCCGTTTGTTAGGGGCCGCCGAAAGTAACGTCCGGCGTAGTACCAACGCCCGGCTCCATGTAGAAGCTCTTGTGCTCCAGTGGACCATGTTGGACCGAACCGTTCAACTTGATGAGTTGCTCGCAGGTTTGGGAGCGACCGACTCCCGGCCAGTTCCCACCAAGAAGAAAACGGAACCGCCCAGTTCCCGAAGGGCTGTGTCTGAAACCACGGCAAAAGACGAAAAGGCTTCCGCTGCAGCGCCGATTCCGTCGGCACCGGCACGAGACAAGGACAGTCTGACTCTGGAGGAAGTAAGAGCCAGTTGGGCGAAAATCCTGGACACCGTCGGTACTAACAGCAGAATGCTTCGGGAGGCGCTCTCGCAGGCTACTGCCGAATCGGTGGAGCAGGGGGTGGTTGGGCTGAGCACGGCCGAACAGGGAGTTCAGTTGGAGGGCTTAAATAGAGGGCTGAAAACCATCGGAGAGGCCATTACGCGGATTACAGGGGCTCCGGTAGAGGTAAAGGTGATTTCTTCGCCAGAGCAGCCTGGAGCTACCCCTCCTGCGAGGCTTGACGAGGCGTCCGACAAGGATCAACGCCTCAAAAATTATAGAGAGAAGGACCCCACGTTGGATGCGGCTGTGGATGCCCTCGGCCTGGAGCTCATGGAATAGGTTCCTTTGGAGCGTTCTTGCGGGTAGCTTAATTACCTAGATAATAACCTTTGAATAAATGCAGTAGATGACAGATTTTTCACAACTGATCCAACTCGGCCAGCAGATGCAGGGCCGTATATCCCAGGTCCAGACTGAACTGGCTTCGAAATCGGTGTCCGGGTCTTCCGGGGGCGGAATGGTCACCGTTACGGCCGATGGTCGTGGCCATGTTCGCTCAGTAAAAATTGACCCTTCCGTTGTTGACGGTGGGGACGTTGAAATGCTCGAAGACCTCGTTTCCGCTGCGGTTTCGGACGCTCAGCGAAAAGCTGAGAATCTCTACAAGGACGAAATGAAAAAGGTTGCTGGAGGGCTCCAATTGCCTTTTCAGATGCCGCCTCTTTAATCCGTGTCTGCGATCGATGATCTGAACGCAGAGTTAGCAAAACTCCCCGGAATTGGCAGGAAAACGGCTACCAGGCTGACGTATCACCTCTTGAAACAGCCAAAACCAACGGTGGAGCGTCTGGCCAGTACCTTGCGAACTCTGGCGGAAAAGGTTCATCCCTGCCAGAAATGCGGGAATATGTCGGAGTCGGTTTTATGCCCGTTTTGCGTCGATCCTCGCCGAGACGACACCTCTTTTTGTGTTGTCGAAGAGTCTTCGGATATTGACGCGATTGAAAAAGCGGGAGAATTTCGAGGTAGGTATCACGTTCTTGGTGGCCGTCTGTCGCCACTGGATGGAATAGGGCCAGAGGATCTGGCGATTGATGCGTTGAAGCATCGCGTCGAACAGGTTGATGCAACGGTAGAAGTGATTGTCGCGACCAATCCCTCAATGGAGGGGGAAGCCACGGCAACCTATTTGAGCGGCGTATTGAAAACGACCGGTGCGCTGGTTACCAGAATTGCGCTTGGCCTCCCGGTTGGGGGAGATCTACAGTACGCCGATGCCGTCACGATCGGCCAGGCTATGGCTGCACGGAGGAAGATGCCTGAATAATGGGTAAAAGATTACTAGCTTTGAGCTTCGGTCTGACGGCCGGTTCGTTGCTTGGCCTCGGCCTGGCACAGCATTCGATGGGGAGGCACCGCAGAGATCTGTTCAGTGGGCGGCCCCTTCGAAGGCTCGCGGCTCTGGGGCATTTGTCGAGCTATGCCAGTGTTGACACGGTTAGACTTCTGGGCGATTACATAGCCTGGGAACAGCAGACGATGTTGAGAAGACGTGCACAGGCGATCGCCCGTCGCATGGAACAAGAACTCGGATAGATCGAGGCGTAAATGAGCAGTGGTGCAAGTACCTGGTCATTAGACGAAAGTGAATTCAACCGAATCCAGTCGGTGTTGGATGGTTTGTTGAGTGAAACGAGTGCCCGAAGTGCGCTTCTGGTTGATCGAGCAGGTCAGTTGCTCGTGAATGTGGGTGAAGAACTGTCATTTGACCCGACTTCGTTTGCATCCCTGACCGCGGCTGACTTCAGTGCCAACGATCAGCTCGCCAAGATGATTGGTGAAGATGAATTTGCATCTCTTTTTCATCAGGGCGAAAAAGAATCCATGTTCCTGGCTGATGTTGCTCGCAGGGTAATCCTGGTAATCCTGTTTGATAATAAAACTACGGTTGGAATGGTCCGCCTGAAGGCCAAGGGGACTGTTGGAGAGCTTGCAAAAGTATTTGACGACATGTTCACCCGGATGGAGTCCGGAGGGCAACAGGGTGGGTTTCTTGAAGGCGCTGACGATGAAATTGACGCGCTCTTCGATTAAGAGGAAATACGATTTATGTCGATGATAAACTACGCCTCAAGGGAGATAAACTGTAAAATCGTTTATTACGGCCCCGGGCTTGGCGGTAAGACAACCAATCTTGAAACGATTTACGGCAAGGTCGCTCCTGATACGAGGGGAAAAATGGTTTCCCTGGCCACAGAGACGGAGCGGACTCTTTTCTTTGATTTCTTGCCGGTAGACCTCGGAACAGTCAAAGGCTTCAAGACACGCTTCCACCTTTATACGGTTCCAGGGCAGGTGTACTACAACGCCTCCCGCAAGTTGATTCTGAAAGGTGTCGACGGGATCGTGTTTGTGGCCGATAGCCAGGTAGATCGGATGGAAGCCAATATCGAAGCCATGCAAAACCTCTATGACAACATGGCCGAGTACGGTTACGATCTGACAAAGATTCCTTTCCTCGTTCAGTATAACAAACGGGATCTTCCCAACGCGTCTCCGATTGATGAGCTGCAGGCACAGATCAACCCGGGCTGGCCTGTCGAAGATGCTGCCGATCAGAGGGAACAGCCGGATGAGCACCACGAGGGGGAGTTCATCGTTCAGCAGATAGATGGTGCCTGGATCAGAAGGGCACCATATTTTGAAGCGGTGGCTGTCAGCGGAGCAGGGGTTTTCGAAACTCTCAAAGCTGTAGCAAAGCTGGTTCTGAAGTCCCTCCAGTAGGCTTCTGTCGAACCTGTGATCTGGACCCTCCCCAACATCATCACGGTGGCGAGGATCGTCATGGCGCCCGTCGTGACGTTCTTGATATTACAGGACGGTTATCAGGCCAAGCTTGTAGCTTTTGTCCTATTCAATATTGCCGCGTTCAGTGATCTTGTGGATGGACACCTCGCCCGCAGGAGGGGGCTTGTCACCGACATAGGCAAAGAACTGGATCCGATAGCTGATAAGCTCCTGATGGTAGGTACGCTCATTCCCATCTACTGGGTAATGCGGCAAGCCCCGGGGGAATACGACATTCCGTGGTGGAATTTACTCCCGGTTTGGGTTCTCGCGGTTCTTCTCGGTCGTGAGATAGTAATGACGATACTGCGCCGATTGGCGGCCGGCAGAGGTGTGGTAATTGCAGCGATCACGGCGGGAAAGGTCAAGACAGTCTTCCAGAATATATTCATGGGAGGGGCAGTTCTCTGGTTCACCTGGCGCGATGCCAGTCTACGATTTGGATGGCGAGAAGGCGGCTTCGGGGTGTTCTGGGACCGGTTCCATGGGGCCGTGATCTCCTCAGTCCTCGCAATCGCGGTCGCGCTTACGGTTTATTCCCTGGGAGTCTATCTGTTCCGTTTCAAAGAGGTCTTTTTCAACGCATCTCCAGGTGGTCATGGACCTTGAAGTAGTCACGATAGGTGACGAACTGCTTCTGGGTCAGGTTAACGACACCAACGCTCCTGCGATTTCGGCAGCGATGGCTGCGCTTGGATTGCGGATAGTGCGACACTCAACTGTCGGAGACACAGGGGAAGAAATCTCGGCTGCCGTCTCCGAAGCGTTCGAACGCGTCAACCTCGTTATCACGACCGGTGGCCTGGGCCCCACCCGAGACGACATCACGAAAAACGTCGTGGCGGAGTTAATGGGAGCTGATTTGGAACTCGACTCCGGTTACCTGAGCGAACTTGAACTGCGTTTTGCAGCTCTCGGGCGTTCTCCGATGCCCGCCAGCAATCGGAGCCAGGCGCTGATGCCCCGCGGAGCTGAAATAATTCCCAATCCGCGGGGGAGCGCACCCGGGATCTGGCTCACCCGGGGAGAGAAGCAGGTGATACTTCTGCCCGGAGTTCCTCATGAAATGCGGGGAATCCTCAGCGAGGAGCTTGTGCCCCTAATGGCTGATCGCTTTTGTACTCAAAATCAACCGGTTACACGAACTCGGACATTGCGTACCGCCAGTTTCGGCGAGTCTGCTCTGGCGGACCATCTGGAACGTTTCGAGCATGATCTTCCGCCCCTGACCCTGGCGTATTTGCCCAACTCTGGCGGGGTGGATTTGCGCCTCACTGCCTCCGCAATGGACGCGGCCAAAGCAGAGGAACTGTTGGGTACTGCGGCAGCGAATCTGGAGCAAGAACTCGGTGAGAACTTTTATGGGCGGGAAAAGACGGATATCGCGGAAGTCGTTGTAGACTTGCTACGGGGAAAGGGGAAAACGGTGGCCGTTGCTGAATCGTGTACTGGAGGAATCTTGGGCGGCCGGATAACGGCGATCCCCGGTTCTTCGGATGTGTTTCTTGGCGGGGTCATAGCTTACGCCGATTCGGTCAAGGAAGGACTCCTCTGCGTCAATCAATCCGACCTCCGTACTTTTGGCGCCGTCAGTTCCCAGGTCGCCGAAGCTATGGCGAAAGGGGTAGCTGAACGATTCGATGCAGGCGTGGGCGTTGGGGTCACTGGAGTCGCGGGTCCGGGTGGCGGTTCGGACGGCAAACCGGTTGGCACGGTGTACATCTCGGTATGGTACGGAAAGGAACACCGGACGGGCGCCTATCGTTTTCCCGGAAAACGGGCCTGGATTCGGATCAGGTCAGCGCAGGAGGCGTTGAACCAGATTCGGCTCGCCGTGTCTTGATTCTGCCATTTTGACCTGTTTCCACTGGAACGTGGCTTGCAGTTTGGCTATCCTTCGAACCGTTCGGTTGCGAAATGCTCGCGTCCGGCAGATTACACAACTACGAACAGGGAAATTCGACTTCCCGCAGCGACATTGAGAAGACTCAACATATGAGCGATAAGGATCAAAAAAAGACTGTGGACATAGAGCCCGACGAGGATTCGGCGGACACCGCGGCCAGCGCCGAAGAGGAGCTGGTTGGTGACACCGAACTCGAAAGCGGGCTGGAACTTGATACAGAACGGGAAGAGGGAGCCGACGACCCTTGGGCTGCATTCGAGCGCAAATCCAAAGAATACGACGACTTGAAAGATCGGCATCTGCGAATGGTGGCCGAATTCGACAATTTCCGAAAACGTACTGCGAAACAGATGACCGATTCCGGTACGGCGGCTCAGGCGTTTCTCATTACGAGACTTCTCGATGCGCTGGATGACCTTGGCCGTGTGGCGGACCTTGACTCGGAAAAAACATCAGCGGCCGATGTACTGTCAGGTATCGAGCTGGTCGAGAAGAAGATTTTCAAAGAACTGGAAGCGGTTGGGCTCGAACGGGTAGGGGTTGTCGGCGAGTCCTTTGATCCGAACCAGCACGAAGCGGTCGGTACGGTGGCGTTAGACGGCGACGCGGTTGAGGATACTGTGGCAACTGTACTTCAAATGGGATACAAGGTCGGTGCGACTCTACTTCGCCCGGCCATGGTCCAGGTGTACATGTAGTTGAAGGGGCGATAGCAGATGTCACAAGGCAAAGACTACTACCGCGTCCTCGGCGTGTCTTCGAGCGCAAATGATACCGAGGTCAAAAAAGCGTACCGCGAACTCGCGAAGAAGTATCACCCGGACGCAAATCCCGACAACAAAGGTGCCTCGGAACGCTTCAAGGATATTTCCGAGGCTTACTCTATCCTGAGTGATACGGATAAGCGCAAGAAGTACGACACCATGCGAAAGTATGGGGCCTTTGCGGGGGGCGGTCGTGGTGCAGGTGGTGGATTCGGCGGTTCCGCAGGGCAGGGGATAAAATTTGAAGACATTGGCTTCGGGGGTGGTGGAGATGGTGGTGGCTTCGGGGATTTGTTCTCGTCTATTTTCGGCGGATTCGGTGGCAAGAAGGGACCTGCGGTTCAGGCAGTTGAAGTCAAGGCCGACGTGCCGTTCAAGGTTGCTGCGCAGGGGGGTAAGGTCCCGATCGTTGTTCCGCTGAACGAAGCCTGTCCCAGCTGTGGAGGATCGGGGGCTGCTAAAGGCGCAAGAATCTCCAAGTGCAACGAATGCGGTGGTAGCGGTCATGTATCGTTTGGTCAGGGGGGCTTTGCAGTTAATAGGCCCTGTCCAAAGTGTAGAGCAAAGGGTACGGTGGCGTCGAGTACTTGCGGCAAGTGTGCCGGTGACGGTGATGTAGTTATCGATAAGAAAATCATGGTCAGAGTGCCGCCGGGAGTTGAAACAGGCCAGCAGGTAAGACTGAAGGGTCAGGGGCAGCGAAGTGAACATGGTGGAAAGTCGGGCGACCTGCTGGTGACTTTCAACGTCAAGTCAGACCGGTTCTTGAAACGGGACGGCCTCAACATTACATGTGATGTCCCCGTTAACCTCGCTCAGGCGGTGCTTGGGACCCGCGTAAAGGTGCGCACTCTTGACGGCAAAAAAGTTGTCCTGAAAGTGCCTCCGGGAACTCAGCCCGGACGGAAGTTCAAACTAAAAGGGATGGGAATAAAGAAAGGTGGGCGCCAGGGCGACCAGCTCGTCGAGATCACGGTAAAAATTCCTGGAAAATTAGATGCTGATCAGAAGCAGCAAATGGAGGCGCTGGCCGAGTCGCTCGGTTTAAAACATTAGCGCCGGACTAACGTTGCCCGACCCAGACCGATGGATCGTCGGGTTTGATGTTGCCTAACCTTTCGACCAGAAAAGTCGCATCGGGACCCGGCTCAGACCATCTGACGATTTCTCCAGTAACCACATCCAGAGAATAAACTACGAAATGTTGGTCGCGCTCGACGGCCGCAATCATGTGGGGACGCCCGTTGGCGTCAACCGCGATGTCGGTGAACACCGCACTCTCTCTCCACTGCCATTCCAGCTGCCACCTCGGGTTTCCGAAGGCATTGTACAGTGTGACGTGTTTGTCAGGCACTGCGTGCAACACCCCACCTGCCAGAGCCACCAGCATTCCGGTCTGCCCGACATTCTCATCCGTTATCGCGAATGTGTCGGTAACCCCGGCTAGAGTTTCCATCAAAACTCCCCCTGGCACCTCGAACACAACGCGCCCATCAGGGAGGCCAGCAAACTGATTGGGTGTGGCGAGCTCGTTTCCGAACCCGATGCTATCCATTGGTTGGCCAACGTGATTTAGAACCCGAATCCACCAGGATCCTTCTCGTGAATCCGATACTAACCAGCCGTCGTCAATGGCTTGTAAATGCACCGGGCTGTTCAGCACGCCCATTCCGAGTGTGTCCATGGACCTGGACTGATTGTTACGGACCAAGAGTCCCGAAAACCCGGACCTCGTCATCGCGATCAACGTGTCTCCCTTGGTCTCGACAGCCCTACCTTCGATAAAAATGGGATGCAAAGTGCGATTTGATTCACCGCATGCGGTGGTTGCAGCCACCAGGGCAGCAATCAAGGTTTTGTTTGGCGAAAATGTCATAGCAACGGTATCCGTCTGTCGGCTGATAACCTGTATAGAGATCTACTTTGCGTCGAAACTCACGGCGTCAACAAGAAAAACTCCGTTCGCCAGCGTCTTGTGGACCGGACAGCGACCGGCGATGTCAGTTAACCTTTTTCGTTGAGCCTCATCAAAATCGCCGACGATATTGATCTTGCTTCTTATTCGGTCGACTTTGCCCGTTCCCTCTCTTCCGGGAATTTCGGACACATCTACTTTATCATGGCTGTACTCTGCGCTAATCGCATCGAGTTTAATCCCTTTGTGATCCGCGTAGAGGCGCATCGTAATACAGGTGCAAGCGGCCAGTGACGACAGCAGAAGCTCGTATGGGTTCGGTCCCATGTCGGTACCCTTTGCGTCCACCGGTTCATCCCCGATCCAGGTGTGTCTGCCGTCGTTGATTTTGACGACCATCCCTTGTTTCATCTCTGCTGTTATCGTGGCCATGATTGAGTACGGTTAGAGTCGTTTCGAGTCGTATTCCTGTCTTAAGGAATCTAATGGGCGCAGGGAGATTTAGCGGATTACCCCGCCGCCCAGCATTCGGTCGGCTTCGTAGAGAACCCCTGACTGGCCAGGAGCAATGGCTTTTGCCGGTGAAATCAGGGATAGATGAACCGCGTCCCCGTCAATTGAGTCAACCCGTGCCGGTACGGGCGCGGCCCGATACCTTATCTGTACTTCGCACTCGTTGCCCGCTTCCAGTGGGTCGGCAAGCCAGTTCATTTCCTCTACGACCAACGAGTGACCAAATAGCTCCTCGCCTGTCCCGATTACCACCGCTCGGTCTTCAGGACGGAGCGAGACGACATACATGGGCTCAGCGTAACCGCCGGGGAGTCGTTTACGTTGGCCAATCGTGTAACGTGCAAATCCGTCGTGTTCGCCCACCACCGTGCCATCTGTCGTCATGAAAGGTCCGGGTTGCAGGGCAGGAGCGTCCTCGGGGAGGTGTTTTTCAAGCACCGCTACGTAATTGTCATCCGGCACGAAACAGATTTCTACCGATTCCTTCTTGTCCGCGGTGATCAACCCGAGGTCTCTCGCGCGTTGCCGCGTTTCGGCCTTGGACATCTCACCCACTGGCATGAGCATTCGCTTGACCACGTCTCTGTCGATTCCCCAGAGGAAGTAGGTTTGGTCTTTGTCACCGTCGACTCCCCTGAGCAGCGAACCGTTTTCGACGCGGGCGTAATGGCCCGTGGCAATTTTCTCGCAGCCTATGTTGTCCGCATAGGCTAGAAGATCTCTGAATTTCGTGAAGGAATTGCAACGCACGCAGGGAATTGGCGTTCTGCCGACGGAGTATTCAGAAACGAAGTTGTCGATTACGGTCAATTTGAACCGGTCCTCGAGGTTAATCACATAGTGAGGTATTCCGATGGCCTGCGCCACGTCGGCAGCATCCTGGATGGAGTCGAGGGAGCAGCATGGTCGGTCGGGCACTTCCTCTCCGTAGCAAAAGAGCTTCATGGTTGCGCCCACCACATCGTACCCCTGTTCGACCAGCAGGGCCGCGGCGACTGAGGAGTCAACTCCGCCGGACATGGCCACCAGGACTTTTTCGTTCTTAACGCCCAAGGGCCGCCCTCAACTTTCTTACCCGAGCTACCACGTCCGGCAAAACGTCGAGGGCGTGGTTAACATCCACTTTTGTATTCTCATGAGAAAAGGAAAACCTTATCGCTGAGGTAGCCCTTTCGTCGTCATAGCCAAGAGCCTTTAACACATAGGACGGCTCAACGGCGCCGCTTTCACATGCGGATCCCGACGAGCAGGCGACTCCGGCGAGATCGAGATTCATCAGCATTGATTCGCTGTCCGTGTTGGCGAAGGAAATATTCGTTATATGTGGAGCCCGCGCGGCGTCGATACAGTTAATCGTCACGTCCTCGATGGAACCCGTGATGCCAGTTTCTAAACGCGTCCGGAGCCCTGACATTAATTCTTGATGAGCAGTTATTTCGCTGGCAGCCATTTCGATGGCCCTGGCAAGCCCGACGATTGAGGCCACGTTTTCCGTCCCCGATCGGATGCCTCTCTGTTGCCCGCCGCCGTACGTCATTGGCTTGACTGCCGAAGTGTCCTTGAGGAGCAGGACACCAATCCCTTTGGGAGCACCGATTTTATGGCCGGACATGCTTAACATGGTCCATTCGGCACGAGTCGTACACGGCACCTTTCCGATGGCCTGAACCGCGTCGGTGTGAAACGGCACCCCGAATTCTTTACAGCATTCTCCAATGGCTACAATATCCTGGGTCACGCCCGTTTCATTGTTGACCCACATGACGCTGACCAGGCCCGGTCGATGATGCAAAACCTCAGCAAGGTCGTCTGCCGAAACCACCCCGTTGCCGTCGGTTTCAACGGTCACGACCTCGCCTCCGAGTCGAACTACTTCTTTGCCGGCGGCAAGTACGGCTTTGTGCTCGGTATCCGGACGGAGAACGCGGAGTGGTTTACCCTCAATCTGGCCCGCCAGCGCCCCACCCAGTACCGCAAGGTTATCGCCCTCGGTGCCTCCAGAAGTGAAAACGACGCCGGCCGGGTCAATCCCGAATATGTCGGCTACAGTGCGGCGAGCCGATTCCATTCCGGCCCGTGCCGCTCGACCGAAGCCATGGGCCGAGCTGGGATTGCCGAATGTCGTTCCAAAATATGGCAGCATTACCTCGGTTACTGCTTCCGACACGCGGGTGGTGGCGGCGTTGTCGAGGTAGATCGGCTCGTTCATAATGATGTGACGCCGATTTTTACCAGGTCGTTTATTTCAACGGTCTCAACGGTCACAAATGGCTCGCCGTATGATTTCCGGATCAAACTCCCGTAGTGGGCGTTCTGGGTGCGGATCAGATCGGGTAGTGACTGTCCCGTCGGGTAAAGCTCCCCCGCCTGGATAAGTCCTTCGAACTGGGAGGAGTAACATGCGACAGCTTCGAGTTTTGCCTCGAACTCGTCCGAAATATCGACCACAAAGCTCGGCTGCGGAGCGTCCTCTCGAAACGAAGAACAATAGACCACTTTCGATGGTTTATGAGCATCTCCCGACGCGGGGTAGTTTCTTAGACCCGCCAGGAAACACGCGTCGCGTCCTGTTTCCGACGCCAATCGATGATCAGGGTGCCGCCCCGTCATGAACGGCAACAATACCGTGTGGGGTCGAAATTCGCGGATATACTCGACGATGATTTTTCTGCTGCCATCGTCATTGGAGAGCTTTCCATCCGGAAGTCGGGCGTTTTCCCTTCGAGCTACGCCCATCAAGTCGGCGGCGCGGGCTGCTTCTTCGCCCCGAAGGTCGGGGTTTCCTCGAGATCCCAATTCGCCACGGGTGAGGTCCAAAATCCCGGTTTTGTAGCCTGAGGCGTTCATCTTGATGAGTGCTCCACCGCATGTAAGTTCAACATCATCCGGGTGGGCGCCGATGGCGAGAATATCTACTTGTCTGGTCATTTGTGTTTCGTTCTCGGTTGGTCTACAAACTTAATCTAGGGAGGAGAGTGCAGGGAGGTGGAATGTGTTTTTAGAGCTGCTGTTTTTTGGGAACTGAACCAGGAGAAACGCAGTTTGTTAAAGTAGTTGTTGTTACCCCTATGATGGAGTAATCATTTGTTCGGAAAATTCGTAGGCTCTTTTGGGGGCGCAATATCGACCGCTTTCGGCTCCTCGGTATGCTGCGCTGGCCCCACGGTGGCGGCTTCCCTGGGACTCTCATCAGCGGGACTTTCGGCATGGGAGCCGTTTCGGCCTTTTTTCATTATTGCTGCTGCGGGGTTCACCTGGTATGCCTATAACCTCTACGAAAAAGCCGAATTAGCTCAGGTCGAAGGTGATCCCGTCACCGGCGAGGTATGCGATATCGCGACCCGCCGGAGGATGAAAAGAATCCTCTGGGTGTCCACGACGCTTGTAATGCTCTTTTCTTTTTCTCCGTTTTGGATTGAATGGGTCCTTTGAAGTAGATGGCCGAAAGGACGCTGCAACTCATATCCGCCGCCGCCGCGCGACCCCTGAGGCAGACGGTCCTGCGGTCGAGTCTTCCCGCTTCGGAGAACGTTTATCCGGCTGATGACGACGATTCTTCCATTCACGTCGGAGTGTTGGTAGCGGACGAATTGGTGGCAATAGGCTCTGCCTTCAATGAACCCCAGGAGGTACACGGAGCTGCGACCGATTGGAGAGTTCGCGGAATGGCGGTGCTGAAATCTCATAGGGGTACCGGCCTGGGGGCTGATGTTCTGTCCGGGTTACTTAACGAGATTGGTGCTCGAGGTGGGAGGTTTGTTTGGGCCAACGCCCGCACGGGGGTCGTTGGATTTTATGCAAAACACGGGTTTTCGAAACAGGGCAACGAGTTTGAACTCCCGGGGATCGGTCCACATTTTGTGGTGGTAACTAAACTACCCGGGCAGGAAAACCGCTAGACCTATTCGTACCTCAGGGCCTCGACGGGATCCAGGCGGGCGGCTTTAGCCGCCGGGTACATTCCAAATCCGACACCGGTAACTATCGACGCCAGGACGGCGGCCACGATCGCCAGCGCAGGTACTTCCGCCGGCAACGGCGAGAATGTTGCGACCAACCAACTGATTGCACCGCCAGCGATCATTCCCACCACTCCTCCGATCAGCGTGAGTGTGGCGGCTTCGACGAGGAATTGCCAGAGGATCTCATTCCGTTTAGCGCCCAGCGCCTTGCGCACGCCGATTTCCCGGGTCCTTTCGGTAACGGAAATCATCATGATGGCCACGACTCCCACTCCACCAACCATGAGCCCGACGCTCGAAAGCACAATCATCACAAGGAAGAACATCCCGGTGACCTTGTTCCAGTTTTCAAGGAGACGATCCTGGGTGATGACTGAGAAGTTGTTTTCCTCCGCCGGGCGGAGTCTACGTTGGGACCGTAAGGAAGCCGTGACATCTCCGATCGCTTCTTCGACGCTCACGCCTTCAACTGGGGAGATCATCATGTCCATCCAACGCCCCCAACTGCGGATGTACTTCTTGAAACTCCCGTGTGGGATGGTGGCTCTGGGATTGTTTCCCTGGCCAAAGAGATCTGGGGGTGGCACGTGTACTCCGATTACCCTGAAAGGCACCCCGTCTATTTTGACTTCCCTCCCGAGAGGATTCGCAAGGCCGAAAAGATTCTCTGCGAGTTTTTGATTGATAACCGCCACCCGAGCATTGGACGCCTCCTCCAGCTCGGTGAAAGAACGGCCGGGGAAAATATCGCCACCACTAACTTCAGGCCACCTTGCGCTAAGCCCCCCGATTTGAACGGAAGAAAGCTCGGTGTTTCCGAATTTGACGGGTCGGCTCGATTGATCCTGCACGACAACCATCGCGATTCGTGGAAGCTCTCGTAGAATGTCAGCTTCTTCAACCGTCAAACCGGGATAGTTGCGCCACTCTTCGGTTCCGTCGCTAACCTGAATGCCACCCTGAAAATGTCGAAAGACGAAGAAGGTGCGGGGACCCAACTGGTCCATGATATCCGTTACCCCTCCGTTTATTCCACGCACCATCGAAGCGATCACCATGACCACCATTACGCCGATCGCTATGCCGAGAATGGTAAGGGAAGCCCGACCCTTATTGGATTTCAGCGAGTCGATCGCAATTGCGACGCCTTCAAAAATTTGGGTCATGGTTTATTCCTGGCTTATCGCTTCTACCGGGTCAAGGCGGGATGCTTTCCGTGCGGGTAAAATTCCCGCTGTTATTCCTACCCCCATGCCAAGTACCACAGCAGCGCCGATGGACCACCCAGCCACACTTGCGGGGAGAAAAGATAGCTCAGCTACGAGCTTTGCCATTCCCAATCCCGTGGCAATTCCCAAACCAGCCCCCACTGTTGAGAGTGTGGCAGATTCAACCAAAAATTGACGCATAATGTCTCGCTGGCGGGCTCCAAGCGATTTCCGGATACCAATTTCTCGGGTTCTTTCAGACACAGACATCAACATGATGTTCATGATGACGATTCCGCCCACTACCAGCGAGATACTCACCAGTCCGGGTATGGCGGCCAACAAAACCCCACTGATTTTGGACCAAAAATCCAGAACCCCATCGGAGGTTTCCAGTTCGAAGTTGTTGTCGGTGGCTGGTCGGAGTTGCCGTCGGCGGCGCATGATGGCTTCAGCTTCAGCCATCGCAGCCCGCATCAACAAATCCGTCTCGGCTTTAACAAGGAGCGCGTCAACAATCCGGGGCGGATTCACAAAACGTTTTACCGGTGACAACGCCGGCGCCACTGCAAAATTGTCCAGCGAGAACCCGAAAACATTGCCCTGTTTTTCCACAACCCCGACTACTCGGTATGGGAAATTCCTGATTCGAACGGTGCGGCCCAGGGGATCGGAGTTGCCGAACAAAACCTCAGCCAGTTCGCTGCCGATAACGGCAACCGGGGTCCCGAAACTAGCTTCTTGTTCGGTGAACGGCCTCCCTTCCTGGATATTCCACCCCTTGAGCGCAAAATAACTGTCGGACGCGCCGATGATTCTTACGTTGTTCGCAGTTGTGCCTTCATAATCTACGGAAGCGTTGGACTCCGATTCAACTGCCGTGATGACCGGTACCGATAACCCGGCGGCAACCGCTTCAGCGTCTTCGAAAGTTATCCTCGGTCGGCGCCTCCAGGATCGCCAGACCTCGCGAGGCGTGTCCCCCACGTTCACGCTGGGTCGATAACGCACGCCGAAGGTATTCACACCCAACAGAGCTCCAGCGAAGGTGTCTTCCATGTAATTGTTCATGCCTTCAACGATCGTTACTACAGCGATCAGGAAGGTGACACCGATGAAAACACCAACGACAGAAAAAGCGCTTTTCATCTTCTGGTTCCAGATTACCTGGAGTGCTAAACGGACGGCTTCAAATACCGGCATTTATCAGGCAGCTTGTCGGAGGGAATCGCTGAAAACAGTTCCGTCTTTCAGAGTAATCTCGCGGTGCGCGTGGGCCGCTATATCTGGCTCATGAGTCACGACGATAATTGTCTGGCCCTTGTCGTGGAGTTCGGCAAACAAGCCGATAATGTCTTCGCTGGTGCGGGAATCGAGGTTTCCGGTCGGTTCGTCAGCCAGGATGATGCTGGGTTTGTTTATCAACGCCCGGGCCACCGCGACACGCTGTCGCTGACCACCGGAAAGTTCGTTAGGTCTGTGGTCCATGCGGTCTCCCAGGCCGACCAATTCCAGCGCCTCTTCGGCACGGCGCTTCCGCTCTGATTTTTTCTCACCGGAATAGATCAACGGCAATTCGACGTTGTGTAACGCCGTTGCACGCGGGAGGAGATTAAAGGTTTGGAAGACGAATCCGATTTCTCTGTTTCGCACTCTGGCCAACTCGTCGTCTCCCAGAGTGGATACTTCCTGACTGTTCAACCAGTATTCACCTGAGGTAGGCGTGTCGAGACAGCCGATGGTGTTCATGAGCGTAGATTTTCCTGAACCTGACGGGCCCATAATCGCCACGTATTCGTTGACCATTATGTCGAGATCGACGCCGCGCAGCGCACGGATTGTTTCCGCTCCCATCGCATATTCGCGGCGAAGGTCGCGGACTTTTATTACGGGCGCGCTCACCGTTCGGTGCTTCCACCGCCGGTTGCGCGAACCGAGGTAGAATCAGAGAGATCACGGACGGTCTGATAAGGCCCTGCAACAATCGAGTCGCCTTCAGAAATGCCGCTCAGAATCTCGAAGTGGTCTTCGCCGGCGATTCCAATCTCGACGGGGTGGAATAGGGCTACTCCCCCTTCGACAACGAAGACGCCCTCCGTCTCTTTCTTTGTGGTATCCTGCGGGGCCAATTCAGAAGAAATCGGCTTGTGTTCGCGCACCGTTAGCGAGACAATCGGAATCCCGAGCACCTGGCTCCGGGCATCCGTGATGATTTTTGCTGTTGCTGAAAGATCCGGACGAATCTCAGCGGGCGGATTGGTCATTGTTAGTTCGACTTCGTAATCGACAGCCTGGTCTGTTCCAGCCGCCGCAGTGCGAGCCGACTGCGAAATCTTTGTAACTTGCGCGACGAAGGTCGAATCGGGAAATGCATCGATCTTGATTTCCGCAGAGTCTCCTATCGACAACCGAACCACATCGGTTTCGTCGACATCAACGTCAACCTGGATCGTGGAGAGATCGCTAATGGTCATCAATAACCCGGTCTCGCGTGAAAAGGTGCTGGCCAGAGCAATTTCTCCTGCTTCAACTGCAAGGCGCGTAATCTTACCGGCCATGGGCGCTCTGATCACCGTTTTCGCCAATTGGTCAAGGGCTTCGTCAACTGCGGCCTCACCCTGCGAAACCTGGTGCCGTGTCGAGCTGAGGTTTGCTTCGGCAATAGCGAAATTCGTCTCGGCTGTCTCAATAGCCTCAATGGTGACGAGGGTCGAATCAGACTCCATCAATTGCTGTTGGCGCCGCATGTTGCGGAACGCCTGGTCCCGATTGGCTTGAGCCTGCACCTGCCCGGCTGTGGTCGAGGCCAAAATTGCACGGTTGCGGCTTACGGCTGCCTCGTACTGAGTGGGATCAATCTGAAGCAGAAGTTGGCCTGCTTCAACGAAATCTCCCTCTTCAACTTCAAGCGAGACGATCCGACCCGTAATGTCAGAGGATACGTCGACTTGCCTTTGAGGCGTAATCTTGCCGCTGGCGATCACCGAAGAGATCAGGTCATGCCTATCGACTGTCGATAACCTGACTGCAACGCTGCCGTCGCCGCCACCGGAAAATTTTGATGCGGCAGCAAGAATTACTACGGCCCCAACTGCGACAAAAACGACTGTGCGACGACGGCTCATCCTGCCCTACTCCTTGGTTGTCATCTCAAATGCCGACCCACTGAAGCCTCCAGTGCGGCAATTGATTGGTGAAACGTGTACAACGCTTGAATGTAATCGAACTCGGCTTGCTCCGCGGCCACCTGGGCGTCCTGCAAGGCGATATAACCTCCCGATCCTAATCGGTACTGCTCGGTAGCCAGGCGAAGGGCTTCCCCCGCTGCTACGCGGTTTCTTTCCTGGATTGCAATCGTCTGGAAATTAGTCTCCATCTGATAGTAGGCCTGGCTGACGTTGGTCTCCAACTGCAACTCAAGAGCTCTCACGGCTTCCCGAGCGTCTTCCTGCTGGGCGTGGGCCTGGGAAACCTGCAGCGGTCGGCTGAAGTTGCTGAAAATCGGAATAGAAATACCGACCGAGAAGGAAAACGGGTTTCGTCTGAAATCAAAAATACTTGGGGTCGCGGAAGATCTGATTTCCGTTTCCATCGAGGGCGTAAAACCAAACCCAGTACAATCGCTGGGGGTAAAACTCCCGCCGATAGTGTTGAGCAGCGCATCCCTGGAGTTCTGTTCCTGGCACGCGGCCTGCGCTTGGGCGGCTTGAGCGATCGCGTTGAGGACGCGATTATCCACATCTGCAGTGTTCGTCAGTCCCTGGGTAAAACCAGACCACCGCATGTTGGCAGTAATCCGAGGGTACCAGTTCACCTTCGCGGACGTAACACCCCAACCGGCAGAAGCTTCAGTCGAGCGGAGGGAGTTTAGTTGGGGATTCTCAGAGTGGGCCAACGACAGCAATTCCTCCAATCCATATGGTATCCTTTCAACAGGGAATGAATCGGTCAGCGCTACAGATTCCATGTTGTCCATACTGGAGATTCCCATCAATTCAAACAGGCGCAGTTTTTCAACCCGGATGTCCTGGCGCTCCTGGAGGAGGCGGACTTCGGACTGTCCTTTCACCACCTGGGCTTGTCTGAGGTTAAGAAGTGTCCCCTGTCCCACTCCGCGCCTGGCCTCGGCGAGCCTAACCGCTTCATCGTTTCTGGCCATCACCGCCTCGGCAAGTTCGACTTCGTCCTGGGCCTGCAAAACGACCAGATACTGCCTGGCGATGTTGGTGGCGATAGTGATTTCTGAACTCAGAATGGAGGCTTCGGCCGAGTGCAATTGCGCTCGTTGAAGGCCGGGCTGGACCAGGGTGTTGGCATCCAGTGACCAGTTGAGGTTGATCCCGTAGGATGATCCCTGAGTCGGAGCGCTGCGGAACTCCGTAGTACCGAAATTCTGAACACCGGCGCCGGTGATTCCGTACCCACCGTTGACCGTGAGAGAGGGAAGGAAATTTGCGAAGGAGTTCCGGACGCCCCATGCCGCGGGGCCTCGATTGTTAGCGATCTGGCGGTGTCCGGGATTCCAGCGGGTGCCCAGGCTTATCGCATCATCCATCGTAAGCGAAGACGGAACGTTTGGAATATTTCGCTGCTGGCCGTTCAATGGTGCTGCTATCGTGAGCGCCAAGAGTGCGAAGAAGAAAATCCGAAGTGTTTTCATGCCCTGGTAGTTCTCGATTTGAATTGTTGTTCGGTCCATCCTACGTCGTCCATTCTCTGAGAGTTTCACTGCTTATTTCGACCCTCGTAAGCCATTAACCGCGCGGGCCGTGTTTATTCGAGTAAGCAGCTATTGGAAGGATCGTGCCAGTAATGGAAACTGAGGTAATCCATTGATGTAAAAAGACTTAGGGCCTTAAGGTGGAGGTTCGGGCTTGTCCGGTTACGGAAAAAGGTTCTCAGTTTCGGACAGATGTCATTCGGTTTTGCCGACGGTCCGGACTTCGAGGTGAGCGGCTTCTATCAACTCCAATCGCCCATCGGGAGAGAACCAACAATGGAATGAACCTCTGGGAGTGACGAGCTCAATGTGCCGAGATTGTCGTTCTCCGTCGTCAAAGGTTTTTGATTCAAGGCCGTGGTCAACAAGGTTGCCCGCTGCAGTTGATGATGTGCGGATGGAAAATACCGTAACTGGTCCTGCGGGAAGCTGCACGATTGTGGAGAGGAGAGAGGGTATGTTGGGGTCGTAAACAACTACGTTTCCTCTCCTGGGGAGTTCGCGTGCCTCTTCTCCTGTAGAAGTAATTGAACGGAAAGTGATTCGGCGTTCTCCGAACTCGGTCCAGGTGCGTTGGCCGTCCGGTGCTTCCAACGAGAATTGTACGCGCACTGCTCGCCAATCCGTATCGAATTCGAATTCTGTTGAAATCCGCTCACCGCGGGATGGCACAAATACGCTGGAACGCAAAACTCCGTTGCGTTGCCCCGCCTGGTTGGGTGGTGCAAGGACATACTCGTCGACAGAGGAGCGGACGCCGCTCTGGAAGGTTTCGAGTTCGAACCGGGTAGCAGGCGCCTGTGCCCCTGAAACGGCAGGGGTCAGGACCGTTGCAAATAGCGCATGGGTGAAACCCATTTTGACCATAGCTTGATACGCTTCGAGTGTGTTATCCTCAAGAATCTGACTATTCCTACTCCCCTTGCATGATAAACGGTCCTACGAGCACTGAGGAGGGTGCATTCCGATCAGAGAAGATATGTCCCCGAAAACAGGACACCCCGTAAGCGGGGCAGGGTCAACCTGGGTCAGGTACTCGGGTCCAGTGTTTTTCGCCCTCTCATGGGCCTCTTTCGGGTTTTGGCTAAATGATCCGACTCCCGGTCGCGCGCTGTTGGCCGGTGGAATTGCAGTGGTGTTTTTTGGAGTGGCTGCCAGACGCGGGGACTCAGTCAAAACGATTGCTGGTTTCTTGCTGACAGTTTGTGGCATTACGGCGATTTTGGCTTCGAACAAAATTCATGCGGTTGAGAGCGATTGGGAGGCCGAGCGTGAATCTCTCCTCCGGAGCGCCAGCGAATTATTGAACGCTCAATTGGGCGAGTCGATTGCGATAGTTGAGGACCTGGTTTCTGCTGCAACGCAAAGAAACGGCCGAGACCGACGCGAAGTTTTTGAGTCTCTCCGAGAGATGACCGATGCATCGGAATTTGAAACGGGGATAGTCGTTTACGGAGTTGACGGCAATCCTCGAGCCTGGAGTGGTCGGTTTCGTCGTGTGCCCTCAACGACGAGTGGAATCACAACCGAAATTTCTCCAGGTTTTGCAGTTCTGGAGATGGGTCTCGATACCAACTCCACGCGAGCCACCGCAAGCCTTGTTCTTTGGGCCGATTCGTCCCTGCCCGACGTAGGTGAGACGGTGGCGAAAAAATTCCGCCGGGCCACCGGTTCAGGACTCCGGTTCTTTTTGCCCCAAGATGCGCCGGATATTTCGGACGTCTTCGATTTTTGCCTGCCCGATTGTGATCCTGCGGTCGGAACGGCTGACACTCTCTTCAGCGTGAGGGCAATTCCCCCGTCGCAGGGCTCTGAAAAACTGCGGCTCCTGTCCCAGGGCGGACAGCGGGTTTCATGGCTTTTAGTTGTGCTTTTGTTTGCCATGCTGTTCGCTCCCCTCACATACAAGAGGATATCCGTCGCGGCATTTTCTATTCTGCTGATTTTCACTCCTGCAGGATCCTACCTGGGGATGGAGCGGATTTTTTCGTCAGCGACCTTTTTTGTGGAGGAACTCGGACCGTTTTCCAATTCGGTTGGCGACCTCATCGTGACTGCGGCGTTTGTTCTGGTCGTCGTGGTGGGGATGTGGCGACTGCGACTGGACCGCAACATTTTCACTTTTGTCGCGTCAATAGTTTTGATTGCTGCCGCACCATACGCTCTCCGAATTGTTGCTCACGGGATCACGCCAACCGGAGAATCAGAGGGGCCGTTTCTCTGGTTGAGCTGGGAGCTTGGAGTGACCCTGACCAGTTCGGCGTTGATCGTGATCTCGGCGGCGATGGTGCGGGGGAAGAGCACCGACGCACCCGCTTGGATGTCCTGGTTGGCTATCGGGTTGGCCGTGTTTAATGCGGTACTGGGGGTATTGATCTGGGAGCCGGGGCCGAATACCGCGTGGCCAGAATGGTACACGTTCCTTTGGATTCCGGCGTTGTTGTTGGCAGTTCAACCTGCGTCAACCGCACGGCTTGTTTCCACGGTTGCGATTGTTGCGGGTTCTGCATCAGCGTTGTTGACCTGGGGTGCCGGGGTCGAGGGGCAAATGGTCCTTGCCAGGCGCGACATAGCGACCCTTGGAGATGCCACCGACATCGCTGCGCTGAGTGCTTTAGAGGCGATCGCCGAAGAAACAGCGGTCGGCGCGCCCCCTGAGTCCCAGGCAGATTTATACGAAATCTGGGCGGGATCAAATCTCAAGGCCGAACGGTACCCTGTTGCGATGGCGATGTGGGATGCGGAGGGCGCTGAGTTGGTGCGGTTCGACCTTGCCCTACTGGACAGTATGTCCCCGGGGGTTGGTGACGCTATCGAAAGTACCAGAGCGACTGGCGAGTACGAAATCGGTGATGTGAGATTGCCACTGGGGCGGTATTCCGTCCTGGCCGTGCCGTTCCCGGACGGGAGAGTTCTGAGCGTGGTTGTTGGGCCTAAGAGCATGCTCGTGCCAACCGCCAGAATTTGGGAACGTCTCGGTTTCGGTACCGGGAATTCGCCCGTGAGGTTGTCGATCCGGGATAACTCGCTCGACTCGGACCCGCTTGACGCTGTGCGATGGCAACGAGAAGGCTGGGAAGCTGTGGGGGCGCGGAGGTTGTTGTCTCCCGGCGGAGACCAGAGGGTGGTTGCAGAGATTTCCCTGGTCGGGTTTGGCCGAATAATGGTCAGAGGGGCTCTGGTGGTGCTCTTTGACCTGTTCGTTGTCGTGTTGCTCTGGATTCTGGGGGAGGTACTCGCTGGCAGGGTTGAAATTTTGCCGATGGTGCGCGGCTGGTTAACCCTTTCGGCGTATCGGACCCGCTTGCTTGTGGCGCTAGCTGTTTTTTTTGTGATACCGACCTTTGGTTTTGCCGGCTGGAGCTTGTTGAAACTACAAGGGGATCTGAGGCTCGACAACGAAAGGGTTGTCGCGCAGAGATTGAGCGATGTGTCGCGCGTTCTTAGACCGGATGCACTCGGTCGGTATGATACTAGCGTTGGTGATGCGACCGAAAGATTCGGTGCGGACGTGTCTCTTTACAGAGACGGCGTGCTGGTTGAAACGGCCAACGAAATGTTTACCGATCTTGGCCTTGTTGATCCACTCGTTCCGGATCGGGCCTTCGTGGACCTCGTGTTCGGTGGGGCCGACGAGGCAGTCCTGGCGACGGGGCGCCCCGGCACGGTGGCGGCGTTTCGATCTCTGCCCGGGGTGGAAGCTGGTCTTTATGTTATCGGCATGGATGGTGCCGCGCCGTTGCCTGGATCACGAACTCCTCAGGGCGACGTAATCCTGACCGTCTTGCTGGTGTCTTTGCTGGGTGTGGGAGCCGCGATGTGGTTGGCCTCGGTTACGGCCGGCTCGATGACCAAACCCCTGCGGTCGTTGCGCGATGCGGCGGGTGCGGTTGGGCAGGGACAACCGGCCCCGCCCATCCAACGCCCGATTCCTGCCGAACTTGATTCGGTGGTCGAGGCTTTCGAACGTATGACAAGGGACGTTAACGAACATCAGCACGCGTTGGAGTCTACTGTTCGTTTTACACAGGCTGTCCTGCGGCATGTAGCCACGGGAGTCATCGCGATGAATCGGAGCCTGGAAGTGGAAACCGCGAACCCGAGAGCGGAGGCGTTGCTGGTTACAACCCTCGCAACCGGCACGCCGATAAAAAATCAGACTTCCCCCAGTTGGAGTGCGGTTTGGGATTGGGTCGCGCGTTTTGTCGAGGGTGAATCAGAATCAGATGTGAAGGAGTTCACCGTAGACGCCCGCAGAATCAAAGTACTTGTCGCAACTCTCGAAGGAGGTGACAAAGGATGTGTTGCCGTACTTGATGACGTGACGGACCTGACCCGGGCGGAACGCGTTCTGGCATGGGGTGAAGTAGCTCGTCAGGTTGCCCATGAAATCAAGAATCCGCTCACCCCGATGCGCCTGGGGATCCAGCACCTCCAGCGGGCTCACCGTGACAAACGGGCCGACTTCGGCATGATGCTAGACCAGACTTCGGGACAGATACTCACTGAAATCGAACGTCTCGATTCGATAGCCAGAGGTTTCTCGCAGTTCGGCTCTCCGGCACGGCCCAGTGAACCTGCAGAACCGGTGGAAATATGCGAAATAGCCAGAGAAGCGGCTGAACTCTACGCAATGAGCGGTGATCGAAACGTTATCGTTACGGGAGAGCCAAAGATTTGTTCTCCGGTACTGAAGGACGAATTCAAGCAGGTCCTGGTAAACCTCATTGAAAACTCGAATGATGCCAATGCTACGGCGGTGACGATAGAAATCAGCAAATTCGAAGGGTCGGTGCTGGTCAAGGTAATCGACGATGGAGATGGCGTGCCTCCGGCGGTTTTGCCGAGGATATTCGAGCCGTCCTTTTCCACTACGACCAGCGGTACCGGCCTGGGCCTGGCCATTTGTAAACGGCTGGTGGAATCGTGGGGTGGAGGAATTTCGGTTGACAGTGTGGTGAATTCTGGTACTACCGTTACGATGTCGCTTCCCTGCTGCGACATTTAATCCTGCTTTGAAACCACGAGGAGTGTGTTTGGAAAAACTTAAAGTGGCTCGGCGGACTCTTGGCTTTACTGAGTCAATTATCAGGGGCATGACCCGTTTGGCAACCGAGCACGGGGCCATCAATCTCGCCCAGGGTTTCCCTAATTTTGCTGCTCCCGATGTGGTCAAGGATGCGGCCCGGGAAGCGATCGAAAAAGATGTCAATCAATATGCTATTACGTGGGGATCGGTCCGTCTCAGAAACGCCCTGGCAAAGCACTATCTCGACTTCTACGGAATGGAAGTTGACCCCGACCGACACCTGACCGTGACTTGCGGTGCCACAGAAGCCATGGTATCGGCGCTGATGGCTGTGGTTGACGAGGGCGACGAAGTAATTCTTTTCGAGCCTTTCTACGAAAATTATGGACCCGACGCGATTCTCTGCGGGGCCAAGCCGGTTTTCGTACCATTTGCATACGACGGTAGCGTGGATCTCGATCGAGTCGCCAGCGCCTTTAACCCCCGCACGGCGGCGATCGTAATCAACACCCCAAACAATCCTTCAGGTCGAGTTTTTACCCGAGAAGAACTTGAGGCAATCGGACGACTTTGCAGGGAACACGGCGCATACGCGGTGACCGACGAGATATACGAACACATCTACTACGAAGGAAGGCACGTCCCCATGGCTACTTTGCCGGGAATGGCCGATTATACCGTTACCGTTAGTGGCGCTTCTAAAACCTTCAGTGTTACCGGGTGGCGGGTAGGTTGGATCGTCGCATCGGAAAAAGTGAGTGACGCAATACGCAAGGTTCATGACTTCTTGACCGTTGGCGCCCCGGCTCCCCTCCAGGAGGGTGTGGCGGCCGGTTTGGAGAACCTCGGCGCAGACTATTACGGCGACCTGGCGAACACGTACCGGCAACGACGAAATTTGCTTTGCGATGGGTTGGCCAGGGCGGGATTCAAATGTGCTCGGCCGGCGGGTGCCTATTACGTAATGGCCGATTATACTGCGGTTCGCGCTTCGTCCTCCGATGTTGAATTTGCCGAATGGTTGACGAGGGAAGTGGGAGTTGCACCTGTGCCGGGCTCCAGTTTTTTTCGATATTCCGATAGGGGGAGCAACCTGGTTCGTTTCGCCTTCTGTAAAACCAGAGATCTTCTGGAAACGGCTGTTTCTCGGTTAATTTAGGTAGGTCTGTGGCGCAGGAACCAAAAGGGCTCTATGCGCGTTGATGAGGTAACCTGGAGCTTGGACAATTTATGATTATCAAGAAACCCGCAGATATCAAATCCGACGAAATTACTCCGGAATCGGTGTACATTGACCGGCGCAAGTTTATCGGAACTTCGGCGATCGGTCTGACTGCTGCCGCGCTGGGGTCACGAGGGTCGAAACTTCTTGCCCAGGACGACCGGCAGGATGACGAGCTAACGTCGTTTGAAAGCATAACTACGCACAACAATTTTTATGAATTCGGGACAGGGAAAGGCGATCCTTCCCGTAACGCACACACCCTGCGCCCGCGTCCGTGGACCGTGACGGTTGAAGGCGCTGTGGAGAACCCCGGCGAGTATGATCTTGATGATTTACTCAGGCCGCACACGGTCCAGGAGCGGATTTATCGGATGCGTTGTGTTGAGGCATGGTCAATGGTGATCCCGTGGCAGGGCGTGCCGCTGGGCGATGTCATCGCCCGACTCGGACCTACCGCTAACGCAAATTATGTTGAGTTTGTTACGCTGTTGGATCCGATTCAGATGCCCGGCCAGCGCCGTAGAGTTATTGATTGGCCGTACATAGAGGGTCTCCGAATGGATGAGGCCACTCATCCGCTCACTATCCTGGCCACCGGACTGTATGACCGTGACCTGCTAAACCAGAATGGAGCGCCACTAAGGCTGGTGATTCCGTGGAAATATGGTTTCAAGGGGATTAAATCGATTGTCGCCATTCGGTTTGTGGAGAGGCAACCGATCAATTCGTGGAAAGCGCTCGCGCCCAACGAGTACGGTTTCTTTGCCAATGTGAATCCGGAAGTAAATCACCCCCGCTGGAGTCAGGCGAGGGAACGCAGGATCGGCAAATTCCGAAAGATTCGCACGCTTCCTTTCAACGGGTACGGCGACGAGGTTGCGCACATGTACGCTGGAATGGACCCCCGCACCCTCTATTAGCGTGCTATTCATCCTGACAACTCATGGGGCGTGTGCTTCCCGTTCGGGAGGAAAGTCGTGAAACCAATCTCCATGAAAGTCATAAAGCCACTGGTATTTGCCCTGGCTCTCGTCCCTGCGGTCAAACTCGCGTTTGACGCATTGACCGGAGGGTTGGGCGCAGATCCGATTGAGGAGACCACTCATCGGACGGGCGCGTGGACGCTTTACATTCTAATTACGTCGCTGGCGGTCACGCCTCTGCGGCGGGTGACCGGTTGGAATCAGCTGATCAAGCTACGCCGGACGATCGGGCTTTTCGCTCTTTTCTATGCCACGCTTCATTTCCTGACGTACCTCGTGTTGGATCTTTTCTTCTACCTTCCCGAGGTTTTGGAGGATGTTTTCCTGCGCCCTTACATAACGGTCGGATTCACGGCTTTTGTTATTCTAATTGTGCTCGGGGCTACGTCGAATGCCAGGATGATCAAAAAACTCGGTGGCAAGCGTTGGAACTCGCTTCACCGACTTGTTTACCTGGCCGGTGCTCTGGGAGTTTTCCATTTTTTGTGGCTTGTGAAGGCAGATACGAGACGACCGGAAATCCTCGGCGTTACCCTAGCCGCGTTGCTTGGCACCAGGTTATTCAAAGGGCGTGCCCGCCCCGTGACGAAGTTTTCAACCTGAAGCCTTCTCCACCGTCGGTTCTGTGAATATTTTCAGGGAGTTCTTCTCAAACAAAGAATTCTAAAATGAAAATTATCAGAGTCGTTTCGTTGCTTGCTGCTGGTGTTGCGGCCCTCACATATTGCACTAACGACCAGGGCCTGATTGATGAGGCCCTGGAGTCGATCACTGCCGACGACCTTGGTCCTCTGATTGCAGAACTAGCGTCGGATGAATTCGAAGGACGAAGCCCATCTTCCCGTGGAGAGCAACTCACTCTGGATTTCCTCCAAAACCGATTCCAAGCTCTCGGCCTCGAACCCGGCAACGGTGAAAGTTTTCTACAGGAAGTCCCGCTCGTTGAGATCACTGCCGCTGCCAATGCTCATCTAACGGTAGCCGGCAGAGGTGCCAGCCGCCGTTTCGCATATGGTGTCGACGTCATGGCTTGGACCAAGAGGGTGGTTGACGAGGAAAATGTTGTCAATTCTGAAATGGTGTTTGTGGGTTACGGTATCGTTGCACCCGAGTATGGATGGGATGACTACGCTGGTCTTGATGTAGAAGGCAAAACGGTTGTCATGCTCGTTAACGACCCCGGGTTTGCTACCCAGGAAGACCAGGTATTCAACGGCAACGCGATGACCTACTACGGACGTTGGACATACAAATTTGAGGAAGCGGCGAGACAGGGTGCTGAGGCAGCTTTCATAGTGCATGAAACCGATGCGGCCGGATACGGATGGGATGTAGTTACGAATAGTTGGTCGGGTCCGCAATTCGGTCTCGCGGCCGAAGACAACAACATGTCGAGAGTGGCCGTCGAGGGTTGGTTGTCGAATCGAGGTGCAAGAATAATGTTCGAAGAAGCAGGGCTCGATTTTGACGATTTAAAGGAAGTAGCGGTTGGAGGTGACTTCAGGCCGGTACCCATCCCAGCGCGCGCCTCCATCAGTCTCAAGAACACATCCCGCGAATCCACGTCTTCGAACTTTTTGGCCAGGATACCCGGCACAACTCGCCCTGACGAGATAGTGGTGTACATGGCTCATTGGGACCACCTGGGCAATGACACGACCGGCGGCGGTGATGGCATCTATAACGGGGCCCGAGACAACGCATCGGGGACCGCAGCGCTGCTCGAATTAGCGGAGGCGTTTAAGACGCTGGATGAAGGACCGGAGCGGAGTATCCTCTTCCTGGCAGTAACAGCTGAAGAGCAGGGCCTGCTGGGGTCGGCCTATTACGCCTCCAACCCGGTTTATCCCGTAAGCAAGACTGTTGCTGCCATCAATCTCGACGCGTTGAACACGATTGGTAGGATGAACGACATCACTGTTGTCGGATATGGTAACTCAGAACTTGACCGTTATGTCGAGGAAGCCGCCGCCTTGCAGGGTCGGGTGGTGCGGGCGGATCCGGAGCCCGAGAAAGGGTTCTTCTATCGCTCTGATCATTTCAGTTTTGCCAAAGTGGGGATTCCTGCATCGTACTCTGATCCCGGGATTGATCATGTAAGTCGCGGCGAAGCATGGACACGAGAGCGAATGGCCGAGTACAGCTCTGACCGATATCACCAACCTGCCGACGAGTACGATGAAACCTGGGACCTTTCAGGAGCGATTGATGATATCCGACTCGTTTTCAGAATGGGGTATCGACTGGCCAACGAATCAACGTTTCCGAACTGGACTGAGGGAACAGAGTTCAGAGCGATCAGGGATGGGTCGATGGGGAACTAGGGATAGAGTAAAGCAATACGGTGGCACGGTGGCAGGGATCGCTCCCTGGGCCGCCGTGCCACCGTGCGTTTATCTACCTAGCGTATAGGTCAGTGTGGTCGAAAACAGATTGTCGGTTTTTTGGATACCTGGTTGTGGGTTGTTGTCGTATTCTGTGATAACGGCAACCCGGAACCCGAGTCCTTCAATTATACTGATGGTCAACGATGCTGCGGAGCGGAACCTATAGTCGTCAAGCTCCTGGGGCAGCGTGGTCAACTGAGCTTTCCACCTCAACGTGGCGACACCGACCGCCTGCCGGAGCTCTGAGTCGAAAACTGCAATGGCGTCAGTGGCGTCGGGGGTGCCTGGAGTTACGAATTGTTCAACCTGAAAACCTCCCGAAGCTGATACTCTGAGGTCAGTTTCGCCGTTTGATATCGGTCGAAAACCGATTCCGAGATTGTTGGAAGATCGCAGTGAAAGGTCTTGAAAGATGTCACGTTCAAAACGTGTCTGAAGGAAGGTGAAGAAATCGCGGGATGCGAAGATTTCGCCTCGTCCACCGGCTGTGTAGCGTGACACTGTTGTCTGAAAGGCTCCTCCACCGGTGCTTGATTCCTGCTTGACCGCGCCGAAATCAAAATCCAAACGATCCCGTTCGGTTTTTCGTTCGAACTCCAGAGTAGCTGCGAAACCCCGGTCCTTGCTGTTTCCGCTCTTGCTTGTAATTCCAAGGCTTGCGAGTGCGCTCCAGAATTTAGTTATCGGGCTGAAAAGCCCGATCTCCACCGGTATGAGCGCTTCAAGGTTATCAGCACTTCCTATGGCTGCGACATCAGCGAGGGCGATTCGTTGAGTTTGGCCTGCGGAAGAAAGTGTTGCGGTAGAACCTGAAAACGAGAGGGTGCCCGCCACGATCGTCCCGTCTGCCAGCCTCCAACCCATCGGGGAGTCGATAGTCATTTCACTAATGTCGGCGGCGGGAATGTCCTGCACCTGGCCCAGGTAGTTGAACTTCCACACTCCACCGTCAATGCCAGTAAAGGACCCGGTCAGCCGATCCCCGTTCGTAAGCGTCACGGTGTGTTGGGCCGTGGCTTCTGCAAGTGGCATCGCCAACGCAAATGCGAACAGCGGCAAGACTGCGAGCAGCGTTGAACGACGATAATTTGGTTTTTTCAATATTGCGCTCCAGTTACGTTTTAGATTCGGGAAATATAATCAACTGCCCTCGCTGCGTTGCTACCCCTGGAGCGGGTGGTTTTTCGCCTTGTTTCAGTCGGTTTCAGGGCGCACGCTGGCCCGAACCCCTGGTTGCCCCTTCGAGGGTAATGACGACAACTCCCGCCACGATAACTGCAGCGCCGCCGACAATACGGAGCGTCAGTTCCTCGCCCCCGAGCCACCATCCGAGGATGACAGCAACGACCGGATTCACGTACGCATAGGTGGACGTTTTGGAGAGTGGTGCATTCTTGAGCAACCAAATGAAAGCGCTGAAGCCCACGATGGCGCCAAAGACGATGAGATAAACCAGGGCCAGGGCTGATTTGAGCGAGATGGCGCCGGGGTCTAACAAAGACCACTCGCCTCGAATGGTGCCCGCCAGAGTCAACATCGCTCCGCCCATAATCATCTTCATCGCGGTGTCGACAAAGGCTGATTCATGCGCGTGCCAGTAGCGAGACAAAACCGAACCCAGGGCCCAACTCACTGCGGCGGCAACAAGAACAAGAACAGCCGGCAGGTAGACGCCTGAATCGGCCCCGGCAGTTGGATTTACCAGGAAGAAGACACCTGCAAAGCCAGTGGATAGTCCGATAACAACTCGCGCGGTGGGGCGAGGTCCTTTTGGTCGCGACCAGTCAATAAGGACCACGAACAACGGGACCGTGGCAACGATCAATGCTGTCATTCCAGAGGGCACATATTGCTCAGCCCAGGATACACCTCCGTTGCCACCCAGGAGGAGGAAAGCTCCGATTACTGCGGCGGCACGCCATTGCTGGGATGTTGGCGCAACGGCTCCGCGGAGGCGCAGCGGTACATAAAGGAGCAGACCCGCAATAACGAAACGGACCCCCACCATCAAAAGAGGCGGGATCGTTTCGATTGCAAATCTTATTCCGAGGTAGGTTGATCCCCAGATCAAATAGACCGCGGCAAAAGCGGCCAGTAACTTTACCTGCGGTCTATTCAAACGTTTGTCTCTAAATCAATTTCGCGGTATTGTCTGTCGTAGTATTCCTGAACCCCACATCTCAATGGCGCTAACGTCACCGTTCTCCATAACGAATGCGAGTTCAAACCGGGGCAACCAGATTCCCCTGAGTTCCCCGTCAATTACGTTACCGAAATTAAACGTGTGGTGCCCTTTGGGAATCAATTGGCTGGAATCTCCTCCAAGGAAGGAAAGTCCACTTATCTCAAGCACGCCCCCGACGTTGGTGACGGTGACGGCGTTGCCTCTTGGGTCGGTGTAACTGCCGACATATCTGGCAAGGTCTTCGTCCGTCAGGGCAGCCATCGGCCACGGGGAAACCTCGAACCTGATTGGAACCACGAAATGGCCCCAGTGGAAATTGAGGGTGGTTCTGTGTCCGGTAACCTCGGGAAAATAGAAAGTAAGGGCGTCCATCTCGGGACCCTCGACCGAAGCCACCGTGAAGCGAGCGGCCTCTTTGTTCTGGTCGGGTGTACGGGTGTGAAAAACACGGTCATCTTCGCTAAACACCACTGTCCATTCGTCGTCTCCGGGAATCATCCATATCGAGTACTTGCCAGCGCCCAACTCGTGTCCCTCGACCTTGAACGAGCCGTCAACTTCCACCGTGGTGGCCCAGTTGGCTCCGGGTGTCCAAAAACGACCAAAATGAATGATATCCTGGCCTTTCAGGTCGCGGCCCCTGGCTGTTGGACGATCGTATTCAACTGTGATGGTGGTACCCGTGATTGTTTGTGAGACCGTCCCATGTTGGCTCATTCGAGGAGGTTCCTGGGCGTTCGCTAAGGTGGTGCTGGCGAAGAAAGAACAGAAAAGGGCGACTGCAATAGTCGTGCGGAGTTGTTGCATGGGTTCTCCCGGTGATTCATGTGTCGGCCCGATGGCGGGAGCGACGCGATTATGATGTGCGGTGACGGTGTGAAAACGGATCTAAACCAATCGGAGTTCCCGAGTTCCACCGGGCAGGATTGAATCCGAAAAACAGATGAGACGCACGAAGGGTGGCGTTACTTCCCGAGCATCCTGTAAAGCTGTCTTGCCCAGGCTGCGGGGGAAAGGAAACCAGATCCCCACCTTTCATCGAATCCGCGGCCCATGTCGCCAGCAATCACTTCTTCCTCTGTGAGGTTTCTTGCCCCGGCATCGCGAATTCTGGCCGACATCGTAACCACCATTTCCCGAAAGGCTACAAGGTCAGCAATCGTTGCTAGCTTTCCATGGCCTGGAACGACTTTTGTCTGGTTGTCTGCCTGTCGAATTGCCCAGTCGAGAACGGCGAGCAGAGTGTCGATCGTCGCGCCCCCATCAACGTTGAGAAAAGGGTAACCGTCTCCCGGAAAGATGTCTCCGGTGACAAGGATATTGTGCTCGGGGAAAAAGAAAACCTGATCGCTGTCGGAGTGCAGTGGTGATGTCTGTCTGACCCGGGCCAGGTATGCTGGGGTTGGTCCGTTTCCGATAAGAGGAGAGACATAGTCTCGTATGGAGTCATTCCCACCTGTGTGGTCAAGGTGAGGATGAGTGTTGGCGATGAATCTGATGTCCGCAAACCCCTGAGCGTCAATCATCGCGCGCAGTTCGGTGGCACGATCAGGGATCCCGGTGTCTACAAGGATCGATCCAGAATCGGTTTGCACGAGGACCGAGTTGCCCACAAGGATTCCGCGGTAAGATTCGGGCGTGTGGAGCATTACGGCTCCGGGCTCCAGGGGGATGGCCCTGATAGGTCCTTCAGTTTGTGCTCCGAGCGGTTGGGTCGTCAGAACAAGGAAGATGATGAGTGCGGTGGGGTACCGGTTCGAGTTTTTCATGTTGGTGGCTACACCGATTTGTGCCGTTTCTTTCCGTTTATAAGTGCCGACTAATTTCAACTCAGTTTTGAGCAGAGACAGCTAGAAAATGGCCAGCGGATTTATCGGTGAGCCCGAAGCCCCCTGGATGCGCAAAGGGGCGGCCACAAACATGAAAGTCCAACGCGATTTATCTGAGGCAGTGGAGGCCAGCTCTTGAAGGTCGAGGTTGTCGAACACTGGCATCCCCATCATAGCGATGACAAGTTGGTGCAACGGGAAAGGAGTCCCCTCCACCAGTGATGGATTCCTATCGTTAGGTCCATCTGAGCCGATGGCTGCAACACCTCTATCATGCAGCCACGTTGCAGCGGAGGGATGAAGCCCGGCCGCGAATTCGCCGAGCGCCCACTGGCCGACCGTTTCCTCCCGATGCCAGCGCCCCGTGCGGATTAGAAGAACGTCACCCTGGGTCACTCTGATTCCGGTCCGCGCTTCCCATGCGGCAATGTCTTGGACCGTGATTACATCGCCTGGCTCAAGGTGCTCTACGCCGCGTAGGAGCGGTACGTCAACCAGAACCCCACGGGAAACGATCCCGTTTTTCATCGCGCTGATGCTCAAGCGGCTTGCTCCGTCAGCTGACAAAATGTCAGTGCTCGAGCCGTTGAAGAAGGTACTATCCACGCCGAAATGAGACAGGGCGTCCATATGTGAGTACGAGTACCCGTGATAGAGAAGGTGGATTTTGTCCATGGCGCCGATGGCCCCGCCCGGGAGCGGTGCGACCGTATGGTCTATTTCTAACGGAGAGAAAGCGTTGGGATTTGGACCCGCGACGAGATCGTGAGAAAGCGAGATAGACATCCCGTCCCTCGCCAACATGGCTGCGGCCGAACGGATTTCGGGGGTGATCAGGTTGAGGGTCCCCAGTTCGTCGTCGGATCCCCACCGCCCGTGGTTGGAGACCTCGTTTAACCATCCACGAAATGTGCTCCTGGCAACCGGGTCCTGGGCGCGGGCGCCGGTCGCCAGCGAAAGAAGAGAAATGGCGGCGCAGATTGCCAGCAGTTTGCGTAGCATTGTGAAACTCCTGATGAGCGGGATAAAGGAAAGTCGAACAGGGTGATTGACCGTACTAAACCCCCGGCTGCGATTCTGGTCAAGTTGGATGTCTCCTGGAACCGATCCGTCCTCGACGTAGTTTGTACGGTTGTCTTTCGAACAAGAGTAGATTTCCCTATGGAAGCAAAATTGGCCCGCCGAAATAGAGTAGCCGCCGGATTCGTCTTCGCGGTGGTTTCGATGAACCTGACTTCTTCGCCGGTGTCTGGGCAGGATGCGCCCGCGACGCCGGCAGGAGTCTCGGTAGATGTCCTCGAGTGGGGCGAACGGATCTTCAAAGGTCCCGGCAATTGCTGGGCTTGTCACGGAGAAGATGGGGCGGGGGCACGTGGCGTTGGAGCTGACCTCACCGATGAGGATTGGTGGCACGCTGACGGAACCTACCGATCTATAATTGAGCGAATAAAAAAAGGGGTTTCGGCGGACAGCGCCCGCAACACACTGGGAGCGGCGATGCCGCCCAGAGGTGGTGCAAGTATTTCGGATGAACAAGTCCGTGCCGTTGCAGCCTATGTGTGGAGCTTAAGTCGCAGAGAGTAGCCACGCGGCCGTTCAAAACACTAATGAATTATCGAGCGTGTTACCCCCGACGACCACCCACAGGGAATCTTGAGGTGTGCGCGCACTGGCAGAAATGGGAAAAGCGAAAACCCTGAGGCACCCAAAGCACCCGAGAGTGGGATCGCTATTGGATAGACGGAAAGTGATGCCCCACCACCAGTCAGGTTTGAGTTCCAATTCGAAGGTACCGCTTGCAATTCGGAGCCCGTCGGAATCCGCAAATCGAAAATCAACCTCGAGGGTTCCATCTGTAGTAGAAGGAAAGCGACCGGTTCCAAACGTTGTTTGGTTGAACGTATCTTCGTCAAAAAACCAATTATTCGGACCGTCGGTGACCGTAACAGCAGCGCTTGCAGTAACCTCGTCGAGGCTCTCATGGAGAGCCATCTGAAACTCGGCGCCGGCTCGGGAGTTGCATCCCGCTAACACGAGGCCAAAAATGGCTAGAATTGCAAAAGAAAAAGAACAGGGGGTTGGAGCGTTTTGTTTGCAAGATAAATTTGAACGGGTCATGATTTCGACCGGGCAGTTGTCAGATGGTGTCGAACAAGACACCGTTTGTTCAGTATACCCCGACAGCCTTGTTCTGGTTACATCTTGGAAACCGGGGCAATCGCGTCGAGCGGGCGCGGTTCCTACTGCGAGGTCGGGAAAATGGGTTTCGACCAAACGATCTGTACCTCTCGCGGAAATCCAGGGTATGCGTAACGATCGATCCGTTTGAGCCGGAACCCCCGGTCCTGATAAAACCTGCACGCAGGGACATTGATGTTTTGGGTCTCAACTTCCAATTCACGACAATTGCGATCGCCGGCCCAGGACTCCGCCTTTGCGATTAAAGCCGCGCCCACTCCTCGTCTTCTGGCCTCGGTACTCACTCGCAAATCCCAAACTACAGCCAGGTCGGTACGCCCATCGAGCATGTCGATTTCGGGGGAGCCGTATGCGACCGCGATACCACCTACTAACCCTGCCGCCTCCCGGGCTACAAAAATCCCCCAATTGGAAAGATCGAAACGATCAGGCCATTCTGTGGGGTGATGCCCAGGTTCGGAGTCGTAATCTTTCAAGTACGCTGGATTCTGTTTGAGCTCAGTGAAGCTTCCACCTGGGAGTTTCGGAGCGTCAACGTCGGCGATGCTCTCCACGAGGAAGGAAATTGGGATCGTGCTGTATTCGGTAAGGATCTCGATTGATTCCTCGCGGATGTCAATTCCCGAGGAGCTTTTCATATGCGAGGAAGGGCGAAACTCACGAGAACGCCGCGCCCGTCGAACGATGGATTCCTTGGATGGCCGAACCCCTTTCCGTTCGAAATGTGAGTGCGGTAGAACGCCACTCGCAGTCGTGTGGTCACCGGGTTGCCGACTTCGATGCCAATTCCCCATCTTTGCGTGAAGTTCCAGAAAGTCCCGCCGGGCGGGAATTCTTGAGCGGAAAAAACTGTTCCGATCCCAAGCTCCGCATAAGGCCGCACCCGTCCCAATTGAAACGGGTTAAACTGCCCTCCAGCGAGTAGCCGGACTCCGATGGTACTGGCGTCGAGTGTCACTGGGGGAAGGGAATCATCCTGCATCTTGTCACCGATCACGCCGAGCACGCTGACGCCTCCGGTGAGACTAAACCAGTTGCTGACGGGGTCGGTACCTTCAGCAGTCACAAGAAAAATGGTTATGTCCCGATCGGGGTCCTGGTTCAGGGATACCTCGCCGCCGAGGGCAAGGTGCTTGTCTCTCGGTGCCTGTGTGGCGTTTAACGTCGTGGCGCCGAAGAAGGCGATTAGGACATGAAGCCAGGCCAACCTCATCACTTCCTTGCCATGCCAATCCGTCCCAATATTCTTTCGACCAACTCCGAAGGTGGGGCCGAGACATCAAACGGCTCGCCGAGTTCGGTCTCTGAAGCCTTCATCAATAATTTTCGTTCTTTCGCCGAAGTCTGTTCTTCAAAGCAGCTTTGTTCGTCGCCAACACGGGCGGTGGCCCGAATTTGAATGCGTCGCAGGTTCTCTTCGGCTGGAAGAGTTAGCAAGAAGCACCGAATGTCTGGGTCTTCTTCCACGACCCGCTTGCGGAGGTCATCCAATTCGGCTGTCGAAATCCAGAGATGATTGATCACAAAGTGCCTGTATCCGAAGGAGCGGTGGTGTTCGATAAAAAGCGTTATCGTCGAGTGTAGATGTTCGACCTCATCCGACGGAGCAGGGTTGACCGCGACGATGTGGTCTCCGTCGAGCATTACCGACCAGGCGATGCTCTCCGACAGGGCTTCGGCCAATGTCGACTTTCCGATGCCCAGAGGGCCATTGAGAAGGATTATCACGTTTCGTTCGTGTCAGGGTTGGAGGTTGGCTGCTCAAAACATCGAATTGTCGTTTTCCGAATGATCCGGGACCCGCTGCAGAACATCCCAATGTTCGACAACCTTGCCTTCATCATCAAGGCGGAAAACGTCTATGCCCGCCCAATCTTTATCGTCCGGCCATTCCTGTCTGCAATGTAGAACGACGTGGTTGCCCTCAGCGATTGAGCGAACAAAATGCACCTTTTTGCCCGGATGTTCTTTGGCCATTCTGTCAAAGTAGTCTATGAAGGCTTGCTTGCCGTCCGCCACCTCGGGGTTGTGTTGAATGTAGGAATCCCCGACGTAGGCCTCAATTGCCGCTGCCGGTTTGCACTGGTTGAACATGAGGTCATAGAAGGCAATGACGGTTTCCTTATTGCGCTGGAGGCAATCAGTCATGGGAGTCTCCCTGTTTTGTAGGTACCAACAATTTATCTATTTCTGGGACTGGTTTTTGAGTTTTCGGTCCTGCCACTGGATCTTTTAATTACTCTTTTGGTATATTTACCGTAAGAGTAGTCATGAGACAGCGAACGGAGGTGTTTTGTGGGCAAGAATCCGGAGACCGGTTTGAGCAATCTCGAGTACCATGTGCTCCTTGCTTTGGCTGAAGGCCCCCTCTACGGGTATGCGATCAAGAATTCAGTAGCTGAGGAATCAAGTGGGACCTTAACTCCAAGAGCGGGAACACTTTACCGGGTTATCGCGCGGATGATGAGCAGGAGTTTCGTTGTTGAATCGGGTGTGAAAGGCGATGTACCGCCCAGCCCCGGTCTTGCCCGAAAATACTACGCTCTTACGCCGGGCGGAGGTCAAGCGCTCAAAGGCGAGGCTGCGCGACTCAAGAAAGCTGCGGCTTTGGCAGAAGAAAGATTGCTGGCGCATCAGTGAAGACTGTTTTTTCCCGACTTATGGGACTATTCCCGAGGGCTTTTCGAGAAAGCTTTGCTATGGGAATGCTCGAGATGGTAGCGCTTGAGTACGAGAACGCACGTGTGAAGGGCCGAGCTGCCGGGATTAAAGAAGGATTTGCAACAATTGTCGACCTGACTCGATCTGCGATTGCAGAGCGTCTCTATCCGAGTTGGGTGAGTAGAACACCGCCGCGGAACCTACAACCGGAATTTTATTCAATGATTAGTGGATGGATTAGAGATACGCGTCACGCGATGCGTTCATTGCGACGAACACCCACATTCACCGCTATGGTGGTTGGCATGCTGGGTCTGGCAATTGGAGCGAACGCGGGCATGTTCAGCGTCGTCAACACTGTGCTGCTTGACCCATTGCCCTACGAGAATGCGGATCGAATCATTCGTATCGCGGCGTCCGCCCCCGGCTCAGATTTTCCGGAGGAGTTCGCCGGCGGAGATGAGTTCTATGTCCAGTACCGGGAGCAGTCGGAACTGCTCGAAGACATTTCAACCTACAATTCGTTCACAGCGACGCTGCGAACAAACGACCGGGTCGAACGGATTCGGATGTCTTATCCAACCTACACGTTGTTTTCGACCCTGGGCGCACGCCCCATTCTAGGGAGATTGCCTCAGGCTGAAGACGCGGATGAAACCGCAGTGATAAGTCACCAGCTCTGGAATACCTGGTTTGGAGGGGATTCGACAATAGTTGGTCAATCGTTCGAAATGGCCGGTCAGTCGCGAACAGTGATTGGAGTTATGGGCCCGGATTTCAGGTTTCCGACGGATGGGACTCTGCTCTGGTTGACGGACGATATCACAGCGGACGAAGTCCGGCCCGGACGCTTTGGAAGAACCCCGCTGGTAGCGAAGATCAAAGAAGGAGCCAGTTTCGAAGCTGTGACCGCTGAATTAACTGCACTGGCCAGCCGTTTGCCGGAGCGTTTCGGCGGGCCACCGCCGTATGTACGGGTAATTGCGCAGCATCGCGCGGTTGTTAGAAGTCTTGAGGAAGAGATGCTGGGTTCCGTCTCGTCTCCCCTCTGGGTATTGCTGGGTGCTGCTGGAATCGTCCTTGTAATCGCAGCGGTCAACACTGCCAATCTCTTCCTCGTCAGGTCTGAAGCGCGACAGAGAGATCTGGCTGTAAGGCGAGCAGTTGGCGCGAGCAGCCTTCAGCTCGTCCGGATTCAGATGGCAGAAGCTGTAGTTCTGGCTTTGTTCGCTGGAGTGGTGGCAACGTTTATCGCGGCGGTGACGTTGCCGATGTTGTTGAGAGCCGCCCCTCAGGGTATACCGCGGCTCGACTTGGTGGGTGTAAACGCCTCGACGATGCTTTTCACCCTGGCGATAGCTCTGGTATCTGCCTTTGCGTGTGGCGCAGTTCCCGCTTTACGCGGCGCCCGCCCAGATCTTGGCAGGTTGCGCGAAGGTGGTCGCGGGGCGACGGGTAAACGGCACTGGTTGCGGGATGGCCTTGTAGTTGGTCAGACTGCGCTGGCGCTGGTGCTGCTTATTGGTTCGGGGTTGCTCATCAGGAGCTTCTCCGCACTGCGTAATGTGGATCCCGGATATGAAACGGAAGACATTTTCACCTTCCAGTTTGCGCCGGATCAACCCCAGTTGACTGATGGGCCGACCTGGGCACAGTTCCATTTCGAGTTCATGGATCGACTCCGTGCGCTGCCCGGAGTGGAGATGGTGGGTGTTGTTAACAACGTCCCGTTGGACGAAGGTACCAGCAACCAGAGATTCCGCAACGAAGAGATGGCTAACAATGAGGGAGCGGGACCAAATCTCAATTACACGTTTGCCGGTGGAGACTACTTCCGCACCATGGGCATTTCGGTGCTGCGTGGCAGGGCGTTTCAACGATCAGACCACACCTCCGACCTCGGCAACGCGGTTATCAGTGAGGCTGCCGCTAACCTTCTGTGGCCCGACCAGGATCCTGTGGGTCGTCGGTTCACCACTGATGACGCGGGTAACTGGATGACCGTAGTTGGGGTGGTAGAGAACGTATTGCAGGATGAATTTCGGCAGGCTCCCGAGCCGGTGTTTTATCTGCCCCTGGTAGGTCCAGAGCCCGATAGCTGGCGGATGTCCTCGCCCGCCTACGTTGTAAAAACTGCCCGCGCCGAGGTCATAGCCCCTGAGGTTCGTGCTCTGGTGAGAGAGGTTGCACCTGAAGCTCCGATGTACCGTGTTTACACGATGGCGGGGTTGGCGGATCGCTCGATGGTTCAACTCTCGTTCACGATGTTGACCCTCGGCATTGTATCGTCACTTGCTCTAATCCTCGGCGCAGTGGGACTCTACGGCGTACTCAGTTATTTGGTAGCCGAACGCACCCGGGAGATCGGCGTGCGAATGGCGCTGGGGGCGCAGGCGGGACAGGTACGTGCGATGGTCGTAAAACAAGGTGCGGTTGTTGTGGGAGTCGGAGTTGTAGTTGGAATTGTAGGGGCGTTGGTGTCTACGCGTGCTCTGGGCAGCCTGCTGTACGGAGTTCAGGCTATGGATTTGGGGACGTTTTTAGGAATGTCGGTATCGATGGTTTTGATTGGACTGTTGGCCAGTTATTTGCCGGCGAGGCGTGCGTCGAACGTAGATCCGATGGAAGTGCTGCGTGGAGAGTAGCAAAGAACCGAACGTAAGACCCCGAGGCGCGTCCTCGGGGTCAGGACGCGTTCGTGAAGGCCCCGCTACCATACGAAAAGCCCCCTCGCGATAGCGGTGGCCAGGGAAACGATTACCAGCAAGAGAACCAGCTGGACATCACCTATTCTCGCAATCTTTGGAGCTTTGGTCAGGTCCACCGGAATCACTCGGCGCCGCGCACGGCGCCACGTGAGAAGGGTTACGGCCGGCCAGACTTCCAATAATCCCACGATGACGAAAAGGGTGAGTTTGATGTGGAATAGTGGGTGGCTGAGGTAATACTCCGATCCTCTTTCAAGTCCGCCGAAGGCTCGCCACAATCCCGTTACAAACCACAGCAATGATGCCAGTCCCCACAGGTTGTCGGCGATGAAAACCGGTGTCAGGTCTCTGGCATGGGTAACCCCTCGGAGGAAATTTGATCGTGCGAACACCGCCACTGCCCCGATCGGAAGTGCAATGATATGAAATGTTGCTACGAGCCACTGAAGAGTCATCGGTCCTGGTCTCCCGTGTGATTGCAAAAACGCGGCGGGTGTGGAGAAAGAAGGGTTATAGATTTTGTGGGGTGGTGCCTGCCTCTGACGTTGCCAGGCTTTCTTCTTTCAATACCAGTCGCAATACAACGTAACCCGTTAACCCGGCAACGAGTGAACCAATCAAAATCCCAAGTCGCTCCGTCCCCGGATAATTTGTACCGCCCTGCTCAAATGCTATTGATGCGATGAAGAGGCTCATGGTAAAACCGACTCCGCAAAGCAGTGCGGTACCAAAAACGTGGGGCCAGGTTATGCCCCGGGGCAAAGACGCTACTCCAATTCCGACTGCCAGAGCGGACATGGCCACCACTCCGACAAGATTACCAATGAGCAGCCCCAGTGAGATTCCCAGTGGCACGGGTTGGAGAAGGTCGATGAAGGACAGGCCGAGGATCGGGACCCCTGCGTTCGTGAAAGCAAAAATTGGCAATATGCCGAATGTCACCCACGGGTGCAGGTAGTGTTCCAGCCAGAGAAGGGGAGAGTCAGCTTCGAGGTCTGAACCGGTCGACTTCGTTTGAAAAGGTATGAACATCGCCAGGGCAACTCCTGCGAGAGTTGCATGTACGCCTGATTTCAACACGGCAACCCACATCACCACGCCTAGCAATGAGTAACCGAAGAGCTTTGTGACACCGATCCGATTCAAGATTGCCAATCCGACTAGAGCAACCGATGCGATAGCCAGGGCGACAAAAGACAGGTCCGCCGTGTAAAAGACCGCTATAACAATGATCGCTCCCAGGTCATCGAAAATGGCGATGCTCAACAAGAGCGCCTTCAGGCTTGCCGGTACCCTTGGTCCGAGGAGTGAAAGTACACCCAGGGCAAAGGCGATATCGGTTGCTGAGGGGATCGCCCAGCCCTTCATGGCGACCGGATCTCCCCAGTTCACGTAGGAGTAGATCAGGGCTGGTCCTGCCATCCCGCCGAACGCCGCGAATGCCGGCAGTATGCCTTGCCGGACAGTGGAGAGGTGCCCGACCATGACCTCCCGCTTTAGCTCGAGTCCAACCAGGAGAAAAAATACAGCCATCAAACCGTCATTGATCCACAAAAGTAACGGCTTGGCCAACTCTAACGATCCTGCCCGAATTTCCAGGGGCAACGATAGGAAACTTGAATAGGCCGATGAAAACGGGGAGTTGGCAACTAGCATCGCAGCGGCTGCAGCTGCAAAGAGCACGAGCCCACCTGCTGCTTCCAGCCGAATGAAATCCTGAAGCCATCCTATGGCGAACTTGCTCGGGGCGTTGGAATCCGTGTCCGGGTTTGCGTTCTTGCCGTTCATGAATTACATCGCCTCCCGGCATATTTGCCTTAGTTCCGGCAGCCCACCAAGAACGACGCGGACTCCCGCCAAACGTGCTTCCTCAAGTTGGCCGGATGCTCTACCCCCGACCAGCACCGAAATCGACGGGTCCAGGTGGGCTCGTAAGCGGCTGATGTCGCCGCGACGATCCTCAATTCGGTCCTCGTTCACAACGCTAATGGCAACCGCAGTCGCATCAATTTCAGCCGCAGCCTGCGCAATTTCGGTAGCGGATAAACTCGTACCAAGGTGTGTCACCTTCCAACCTTCCAGTGCTGCAACGGTAGACACGAGGCGTGCGCCGAGCCCGTGTAATTCACTGTGGAGTGTAGCCACTAACATGTGTGGACTCGATTGGTTCGGTGTTGGTCCGGTGAGTTTGGCCAGTGTGCGATCCACCACCTCGGTTCCCATATGCTCCTGAGCCGGGGTGATTTGGCCTGACACCCATTCACTTCCGATTCCGTGAATAAGCGGTGTTACTAGCTCGTCAATGAATCTGTTGGCTCCAAGAATCATCGCCGATTTCCACAGGATCCTCTCTAGTTCGCGTGCGTCGAGCTTAACCACCTGTTCAAATGCTTCGTCCAGCCAGCTGGAAGAGGCGACCGTTCCGTTCCGGCCTGTGCTTGAGTGTTCGGCTGCGCGGTCTTCAGCTGCGAGTTCGAGCAATTGTTCCAGGGACAGGTCGGCCACGCCGCTAATCGCCCTACCGGCTTCCGTGAGCTCCCGCAGCAGGGAGAGACGTTGGATATCCCGATCCGAGTAGAGCCGTTGTCCGCTCTGAGAACGTTCCGGCTTTATCGCCTTATATCGGCGCTCCCAGGCTCGCAGCGAGGCTGTCGTCAAACCAGTTCGATTCGCGACAACTCTAATAGGATGTCTGGGTGTGGGGTCCTTCTGTGATTCCATGCTTTCAAAGTAAATTGATGTATATGGTTTGTCAAAATATTTGTTTGTGTTTATTTGTACAAACGCTTGACATTAGCTGTTCAAGGGGCCATAATGCGTGCTCGAAACCGTACTTCTTTAGGATTTGAATGGGCGATTTGTTAGACAATGGTTGAAACAGTCAAGAAAAAACTCGGTAGACTGATTCTGTGGTTCGACGCTGGAGCTGCTGGTGGCGGCGCCGAGTTGACTGATCGGGTTGATTGGGTTCGGGTGCTCCCGTTCATTGGGATGCATCTGGCGTGCGCTGCTGTTTTCTGGGTGGGGTGGAGCTCTGCGGCATTGGCGGCGGCGTTCGGTCTGTATGCGATTCGTATGTTCGCCATTACCGGTTTTTACCACAGGTATTTTTCCCACCGCACTTTCAAGACTTCCAGGGTCGCCCAGTTTGTTTTCGCGTTGATTGGAGCCAGCTCGGTGCAGCGCGGTCCCCTGTGGTGGGCGGCCCACCATCGGAAGCACCATCGCCATTCAGATGGGGAAAACGACGTTCACTCGCCGCACCAGCATGGCTTCTGGTGGAGTCACATGGGCTGGATAACGTCACCCAGGAATTTTCCCACCGATTTCGATGAGGTGCGGGATTTATCACGATATTCAGAGCTGAGGTTCCTGGACAGATTCGATATCATAGTTCCTTTTGTTTTGGCAGTAGGGCTTTTCTTGATTGGTGGCGCGCAGTTGCTGGTTTGGGGTTTTTTCGTGAGCACCATAGCGTTGTTTCACTGCACCTGTTTCATCAACTCTCTGGCGCACCAATTCGGAACGCAACGCTATGACACCGGAGATCAAAGCCGCAACAATTTCCTGTTGGCTCTGCTAACGTTCGGCGAAGGGTGGCACAACAACCACCACAAATTCCCCGGTTCGACTCGCCAGGGGTTTTTCTGGTGGGAAATTGATCTGACCTTCTACGGATTAAGGGCCCTTGAGGCTCTGGGTGTCATCAAGGATTTGCGCCAACCTCCGAAACGCATTCTGGGGTCGGCCTGAACCATGCGGATCGCGATTGTCGGAAGCGGCGTCTCGGGGCTTGTTGCGGCTCACCTCCTCAACGAAAAACACGAGATTGCAGTGTTTGAAGCCAGCGAGCGAATCGGTGGGCATGTCAACACTGTCACCCACACCGATGACCGGGATGAGTGGTCGATCGACACGGGCTTCATTGTATACAACGAAAACAACTACCCGCTATTTACGAAGATCCTGAGTCGCCTGGGTGTGGCCTCGCAGGATACAGAGATGAGTTTCAGTGTTCGGTGCGACCGGACTGGTCTGGAATACAACGGTTCGACGCTGAGGCAACTATTCGTTCAGAAAAGAAATTTGCTGAGGCCCGGTTTTCTCCGAATGATCAAGGATGTTTTGAGGTTCAACCGTGAAGCCCCCGAGGCTGTATCCCGCGGAGCCGGAGTTTTACCACTTGGCGAATACCTCGCTGGTGCTGCCTACTCCAGCCGGCTCTCGGAGCACTATCTAATCCCCATGGGGTCGGCACTATGGTCGATTCCCCGACAACGTGTTCTTGAAATGCCGACGGAGTTTTTTGTTCGTTTTTTTGGAAACCACGGCATGCTCACGGTCGATGACCGGCCGCGGTGGAGAGTAGTGCAGGGTGGCTCCGACAGATATGTCGAGAAACTTGTTCGCTCTTTCGCGAACAACATTCGAACGAGCACTGCCGTAAAAAGTGTGGTCCGCCATCCAGATCACGTATGCGTCAACGGCGAAGAATTCGATCATGTGGTTCTAGCCTGCCACTCTGATCAAGCTCTGGCAGTACTTGAAGATCCATCATCAGCCGAGAGGGAAGTGCTCGGGGCTCTGCCATATCAAAAAAATCATGTCGTACTTCACACTGACGAAACGGTCTTGCCTTCACGAAAGCGTGCATGGGGTGCCTGGAACTACCACATTCGAAGGGCTGAAGATGCTCCAGTAACCGTGACGTACAACATGAACATCTTACAGCGTTTGGATTCGCCAAAAACGTTTTGCGTCACTCTGAATCCTCCGAGTTCGATCAACTCCGAGAAGGTTCTGTACGAAACCGAATACAGCCATCCGCTTTACACCATCGAAGGAATGAAAGCGCGGTCGCGCTTCAAGGAGATCAGTGGTTTAGAGCGAACTCATTACTGCGGTGCGTACTGGGGGTTCGGGTTTCACGAAGACGGCGTCAGCAGTGCCACGAGGGTTGCCGAACAATTTGGAGTGGCATTGTGAAGAGTTGTATTTACCGGGGCACACTGCTGCATCGACGGAAACAGCCGCGAACGCACAGTTTCCGATACAACATCTTCATGATGTACATCGACCTGGACGAGCTGCCCCGGCTGTTTGATCGTCGCTGGCTGTGGTCAACAAAGAGTCCCGCGGTAGCCTGGTTCCGACGGCGGGATTATCTCGGCGATGCCATTATTCCCCTGGACGTAGCCGTTCGCGATGAGGTTGAACGTTTACTGGGGCAACGTCCCAAAGGACCGATTCGAGTTCTCACACATCTGCGCTATTTCGGATACGTGATGAATCCCGTCACGTTTTACTATTGCTTCGACTCCACGGGTGAAACGGTTCAGGCCATCCTGGCGGAAATTACCAATACACCATGGAATGAACGTCACGTATACGCTCTCGGAGCAGTTGGAGATGGTGGAGCTACGGACAGTGACCACCACTTCGCAAAGGAATTCCACGTGTCGCCCTTTATGGACATGGGCCAGGAGTACCGTTGGTTGTTCAGTGATCCGGGCCAAAGTCTGGATGTTCACATGGAAAATTCAAAGAACCGTTCGAGTGTTTTTGAGGCAATCCTCGCACTCGATCGTGAGGAGATAACCGGAAAAAGCCTTGCGGGAGTACTGGTGCGTTTTCCCTTCATGACCGCCCGCGTTGCTCTGGCTATCTACTGGCAGGCTACGCTTCTGTGGCTAAAGCGCACTCCCTTCTTTCCAAACCCTGGAAAGGGTATCGCATGAATGTCTTGTCGTCCATCGCGCGTCGTGCTTTGAGCTGGCGGTTGCGCCGCTTGAAAGAAGGGAGACTTACCCTTTACTGCGATGGTATATCTACGGTCTACGGGTCGGGGGTTTCTCCTGTTGCATGTATCACCGTTCGTGATGAAAGGTTCTTTAGCGATGTTGCTTTCGGGGGCCACATCGGCGCCGTTGAGTCCTTTGTCGAAGGCAACTGGGAAACCGATAACCTGACAGCCGTGGTGCAGATCCTGTTGCGGAACAGACAGGTGCTTGACGATCTGGAGACGGGGTTCGCTAGCCTGGTACAACCGGCCCGAGCCCTGCTTCATGCCTGGAATAGAAACACAAGAACTGGTAGCAAGCGCAACATCGTTGCGCATTATGATCTCGGTAACGAATTTTTCGCTCTGTTCCTGGACGAGACGATGACGTACTCCTGTGGGGTTTTTGACCGGCGAGAAAGCTCCATGAGAGAGGCGTCGATTGAAAAGTATGATCGGCTCTGTCGAAAACTGGGGCTCGATCGGGATCACCACGTTCTTGAGATCGGCACCGGCTGGGGCGGGTTCGCTATTCACGCTGCGGGGAAATACGGGTGTCGGGTAACGACGACTACGATTTCCGATGAACAATTCAGCCTGGCGGCCGAACGAGTTGAGGCTACGGGGCTGAGTGACAGAGTCACTTTATTGCGTAGCGACTATCGCGACCTGACCGGCAGTTTCGACAGGATAGTGTCGATAGAGATGATCGAGGCAGTTGGTCATCAATATTATGAAACGTTCTTCGCCCAGTGCGCGAACTTGCTCAAAACCGATGGGCTCGCAGCCATCCAGGCAATAACGATTCAGGATCGCTTCTACGAGTCGGCCCGGCGCGAAGTCGACTTTATCAAGAAATACATTTTTCCCGGAAGCTGTATTCCAGCCGTGTCGGTGCTTGCTGCCGCCGCCGCGCAGACTGACCTGAGGCTTATCGACCTTGAAGATATTACACCGCATTATGCTGAAACATTGAGGCGGTGGCGCGGGCGATTCTTTGAAAACTGGTTGGAAATACAATCACTAGGGTATGGCGAAGACTTCAAACGTCTCTGGCACGCTTACTTCTCTTACTGTGAGGGCGGTTTCAACGAAGCAGTTCTTGGAGATGTGCAGCTTCTGTTCGCAAAACCCCGTGCCAGCGGTGGTTTGTTTGCCGAGGCAGCGAGCGAAAGGGAGGCGGTGGCCTGATGGAAATTGTTGTTATTGGATGGATAGTGCTGGCCGTGGGGCTCGGGGCTTTATGGGCCCGCCAACAGGTTACCCTCAATGCCACTAGTGTGGATGTTGCGTGGTCTGCTGGTCTCGTGTTTCTATCGTTTCTGTATCCCTGGTTCGTCGACGGTGATCCGGTTCGGCGCGCCATAGTCGGAACGCTCGGGGGGATCTGGGCGCTCCGGCTCGCCTGGCACCTCCTGAGCGACCGGGTTCTGGCCCATAGAGAAGAAGACGGTCGTTACAAGGCCCTCAGGAAACACTGGGGGAGTCGTGCAGGTCTCTACTTCTTCTTTTTCTATCAGGGACAGGCTGCGGTGGCGGTGATGTTTTCGTTGCCCATATACGCGGCGATGCACGGCGGACAACCCGGTGCTTTGACATGGGTCGGAATTGCAGTGTGGGTCATAGCCGTTGGTGGTGAAACTATCGCCGACCGGCAACTGGCTGCCTTCAGGGCTGACCCCAGTACCAGAGGGCAGGTATGCCGTGAGGGGCTCTGGCGTTACTCTCGGCATCCCAACTATTTCTTTGAGTGGATCCACTGGTGGTCGTACACGATCATCGGTGGGGGGGCAGCGCTAACGTGGCTTGGACCGGCAGCGATGTTCCTGTTTCTATTCCACGTGACCGGGATCCCATACACAGAGATGCAGGCCCTTCGCAGTCGTGGCGAAGCCTATCGAAAGTACCAGGCCACCACCAGCGTGTTCGTTCCGTGGCCACCTAAAGGAGAGACTCTGTGAGCATGTCAGCTGCGATTGGGTTGGCGGAGCGTGGGCTCCTGCCTTTACCGGGGCTTCGATTTGGGATTCGTCGATTGCTGGCGCGGCGGCTGCGCGAAGCGTCGGAGGGTCCAGATACAGTTACGTTCGCTTCAGAACTGGCTGCGAGTCGCCTGGCACTGAGCACTCAAGCTGCCAACGAGCAACACTATGAAGTACCATCGGCGTTTTTCGAGTTGGTGCTCGGGCCTCATCTGAAGTACAGCAGCGGGTATTGGCCCGCCGGCGTTGTTGAGCTTGAGTCGGCTGAACTTGAGATGCTCAAGATCAGTTGTCAGCGGGCCCGGCTGGTTGATGGCCAGGATGTCCTTGAGCTAGGGTGTGGCTGGGGATCGTTGACGCTTTATATGGCCAGAGAGTATCCCAACAGCAGAATTACTGCCGTCTCCAATTCCGCTGAGCAGCGGCGTTTCATTGAAAGCCGGGCGCCTGCTAACGTGAAGGTGATCACGGCTGACATGAACGATTTCGAGATCGATCGGAAGTCCGATCGCGTGGTTAGCGTCGAAATGTTTGAACACATGAGAAACTACCACGAGCTGCTACGGCGGATCCGTGGTTGGCTCAAGCCCGATGGGAAACTTTTCGTTCACGTTTTTTGTCACCGCGAGTACGCTTACCCTTTCGAAACAAACGGGGCGAATAACTGGATGGGACGTCACTTCTTTACTGGCGGCATCATGCCTTCGTTGGATCTCTTCCAGCAATTCGATCGACACATGAGTGTTGAGCAGCGCTGGGTCGTTGAAGGTGGTCACTACAGCCGGACTGCTCGGGCATGGAGGGAAAACCTCGAAAGCCGTCGTGATAGGGTCTTGGAGATTTTCAGGGATACTTACGCTTCTGATGCCGAACGCTGGTATCACAGGTGGCGTCTGTTTTTTCTGTCCTGCGAAGAACTCTTTGGATATCGCGGTGGTAACGAGTGGTTGGTCGGGCATTATTTTCTGAAGCCGGAGTGCACGGAATGAGTAGCTACGTTTTGAAGCGCAGCCAGACAGTGCCGGGTACGATGGATGATGTGTTCGGTTTCTTCGAGGATCCCAAAAATCTCGAGGTCATTACCCCTCCGTGGATGCGTTTTCAAGTCCGCCATTCGACCGACGAGAGGGTCAGAAAGAACACTGAGGTTTCATACCGGTTGTGGTGGAAAATATTTCCGATGAGGTGGAAATCACGAATAAGTGAGTATGAGCGTGGTGTTTTATTTGCAGACGAGATGTTGAGGGGTCCTTATAGGGATTGGTATCACCGGCATCTGTTCACAGAAGTGCCGGGTGGTATTGAGGTCTCCGATGTCGTGAAATACCGGCTTCCTTTCGGTCCGCTGGGGCGATTGGTTCATTCTCTTGTGGTCCGCAGGCAACTCGAAGCTATTTTTGATTACCGGTTGAAGGTCATTGACGAAATTTTCCGTCGCAGGAAAAATGTCAATTAGCGCTCTTCTCAAAGTCTACCTGTTGATGACAGTCGTTTTCTTCGTCATCGACGTTGTCTGGATAGCGGTTGTTGCAAACAAGTTCTTCCAGGCAAAGATAGGGTTCATGCTTCGACCAGACGTACAATGGGTCCCAGCTGTCATTTTCTATCTCCTTTTTGTCAGCGCTGTGTTGGTGTTTGCAGTGATCCCTGGAGTGGAGCGGGGGTCACTCGCTCGGGCCGTGGTTTCAGGTGCGTTCCTGGGTTTGGTCTGCTACGCTACTTATGATCTGACCAACCTTGCACTTACCAAGGGGTTTCCAACGATTGTTGCAGTTGTCGATATGACATGGGGGGCGTTGATCGCCGCGACGATCGCAGCCACTGGTTATTCTGCCGCAGGCTGGATTTCAGCGAGCGCTTCATGAGTCGAGGAAGGATGTTTTTGGTTGAGGGCCCGCGGGGCCCAACGACCAGAGGCCGTCTGTTGCCGTTGCTGGTTGCCGGTTTCATGACCTTCCCCTGCGAAGCTTCAGGACAAGCACGGCCCACAGGTGGAATTCAGGGACACGTTACCAATTCCGTCACTCGGATCGGAGCCTTCGGCGCAGAAATTGAAGTGGACGGATTGGACGTTGTCGCCCGGGCAGACTCCCTCGGGCTGTTCTCTCTGGATGGGATACCTGTCGGGGTTTATGCCGTTCGTGTGCGGTCAATTGGCTACACACCGGTGGTCAGGTCCAACATAGTGGTGAGCAGTGGCAAGACGACCGAATTGAACGTTGAACTTTCGCCGGCCGCGATCGTTCTCCGGGGAATAGTCGCCGAACCTTCATATTTTGAGCAGGCTCGCACCGGTTCTCCGGGGGCGCAGACTCTCACGTCGGAGGAAACTCGCCGGGCGCCCGGTGTGCAGGAGGATGTGGTCCGGAGTGCCGCGTTGCTCCCGGGAGTGGGTGTCACCAGCGGCGGGCGAAATGATTTGATAGTCCGCGGCGGCGCTCCTTACGAGAACCTCTTCATAATCGATGGTCTGGCGGTACCGAATATCAATCACTTCGGGTCGCAAGGGTCTACAGGTGGACCGCTCTCGCTGCTGAATGTCGATCTGGTAGAACGGGTGGAGTTCGCGACGGGAGGCGTGTCCGCTCGCCACGGAAACCGTACTGCCTCGGTGACCGACATTACTTTGCGCCAGGGCGCAAACGATAGGATCTCAGGTGAACTCAATCTTTCAGCCACGGGTGCGGGGGCCATCCTCGAAGGTCCGGTCGGTGGGACTACTTTTTGGTTCGGGGCTCGGCGGAGTTACCTGGATCTTCTTTTCAAGGCTGCCGGGTTCAGCTTTGTTCCTTCTTACTGGGATTTTCAATTAAAGACTACAACGCAGCTCGATGCCCGAACCACGGTTGGCTTTCTCGGGATCGGTGCTCTCAATTCGGTTTCGTTCCTGAACGAGACTGCAGACGATCGTTTCGATAACAGTCGAATCCTGGCGCCCGAGCAGCAGCAGTATGTGTCTGCCTTTACAGTGCGCCGGTTGCTGGCTGATGCCGTTTTGACCGTAACCGTGGGTCGCACGTTTGTGAGCTTTGATGCCCGGCAGAACGACTCCCTGGGAGTGACAACGTTCCGTAACCGCTCCCGCGAGGGTCAGAATAGTCTTCGCACCGATCTTGTGTGGCAGGTGTCGGATCGACTGGATTTAAACATCGGGAACGAACTGAGCTTCGCGAGCGCGCTTGAGTATGATGTTCAAATCGACGGACAGTTTCGCAGGGATAACAATGGCGTTGCGCAGCCGCTGTCCGTAGACACGAGTTTCACTGCTGTTACCAATGCTTCGTACCTTCAGGCAACGCACCTTTTTTCATCCCAACTGGAAGCGACTGCCGGAGTTCGGGTCAGTTATTTCGGGTTTCTGGGCGAGCTTCGAGCCGAACCGAGGTTGGGGGTCAAATTGACAACGGGCCGCCGTTCAGTGGCGTGGGTTAGGGCGGGAATGTACCACCAGGCCCCGTCCTTCGTATGGCTTGTCGGAGACCCGAATAACCCCGAGTCCATCGACCCCATCAGGGCGCAACAGCTTATTGTCGGGGCTTCGTATGATCCGTCGGGGGACTTCAGGCTTCAGCTTGAAGGTTACTACAAACGTTACCCCGTATATCCTGCGCGTATCTGGCGACCTCAAGCTGTGCTGGCCCCAACCGGGTTTGAGGACGTTACGGCAGATATTCCGTTCGGACTGGAACCGTTGGTATCTGAGGGACGGGGTAGGGTCTATGGCCTGGAAATGCTTGCCAGGAAAAAGTTCGGTGCTCTGCCTGTATATGGAATGGCCAGCATCTCGTTAATGCGATCGGAATTTTCTGCCCTTGATCGGGTTTGGCGCACCGGGAGTTATGATGTACGTGCTATTTCTAATCTGGTAGTGGGATGGCGCCCCAACCGGTCCTGGGAATTGAGTGGAAAATTCCGATATTCCACCGGGCTTCCAACAACTCCGTTCATCGGCTCGGGGTCTTTGGCGGGTCAGTTTGATTTCTCCCGGCATAATACAGGATCTCGGCTACCGGCTTTTCATGCCCTTGACCTGAGGGTCGATCGCCGCTGGAGTTTCAGGGGGTCCCAGTTGGTGGTCTATCTCGACGTCCAGAATGCCTATGGTGCGAGGAATGTTTCTGGAATTCGCTGGGATGCTCGAAACCAAATCCCTGAAACCGACGAGTCCCTGGGAATACTGCCGTCGATCGGGGTTAATCTGGAGTTTTAGTTCTGGACAACGTTCGTTTGTGCTGCCCGACGAATTCCTCGCAACATGGCCGCGAAGATCAACAGGTGTGCGGGATAAAGCGCGTACCAGTAAAGCCTTCCCCAAAAACCGATTGGATCAAAAACGGCTGTTTGTCGAATTGTAGAAGAATTCAGATCTCCGGTGACTTCGAATTCTAGCCACGCTCGTCCGGGCAGTTTCATCTCTGCTGACAGGCGGAGAAGATGACCCCGTTCGAACAACTCCACCCTCCAGAAATCGATCGTGTCCCCGTTCCTCAGCTGTCGGGGACGTCCTCTTCGCATGCCGACTCCGCCAAGCAGTAGGTCCGCCAACCCTCGAAGGTTCCACATCCAGTTGTAAGCATACCAACCCGTTTCGCCTCCTATGTTTTCGATAGGTCGAAAGGCATCCGAGGGAGGGAGAGGGACCGCGATAGTGCGGGAGTCAACAAGTCGGCTGGTAAACTTTGTTCCCTCTCTGGAGATCAGCTGGCCCGAAGATGAGATAGAGTCGGACCATCTGGTCGCAGCGAACTCCTTTTCTTCGTTGTTGAGTGCAAGCCTGATCGATTCCTTTATTCCTCTGGGCTTTACGGGGAATTTTGATAGGGCCTCATTATTCCGAACGACCGTCGAGTGGACGATACTCGTGATCAGTTTGCGCCCCACCCGAGCATAAAGCGGGGTGACCAGGCCCAGCCACAGGCTGGATAAATAGGGTGTGAGCATCGGAACGGGGATCATTCTGATGCGGAGTTGGCGAGCCTCTGCGTAAGTTGCCATGATACCTCCGTAGGACACCTGGTCTGCACCACCTATTTCGTAAGTCTTGCAATCAGCATCTGCCAGGTCGATCGATGTGGTTAAGTAGTCGATAACGTCGCCTATGAAGATCGGCTGTGCTGCTGCTGCCACCCAGCGAGGCGTGATCATAATAGGGAGGCGCTCGACCAACGAACGAATCATTTCAAATGAGAGGCTCCCGGACCCAATAACAATGGACGCACGCAGTTCTACGACTGGAATCTCTGACTCTCGCAGTACCTCACCCACTTCCTGTCGGCTTCTCAGGTGGGGTGATAGGGTTTCCGATTCGTCACCGAGGCCGCCCAGGTAAATGATTTTCCTGACGGAGGCTTCCCCTGCAGCCTGAGCAAAGTTCTTTGCGGCCAGGCGGTCGGCGGTTTCGAATGAGCTGGATGAGCCCATTGAATGAACCAGGTAGTATGCGATCTCGACCCCATCCATCGCCTGCCGCAAGCTTTCGTAGTCCAACAGGTCGCCCGCAACGACTTGAGTAGGTGGTGAGACTCGGGATTCCAGATACTGTGGGCGGCGGGCAAGGCAACGCAATCGGTGCCCCTGCGTTTCCAGGGCCAGGAGCAACCGTCCTCCGATATAACCGGTTGCCCCGGTGAGCAGGATGAGGGAAGGGTCGGACGGTTGGTGCGCCCTGTCGTCAGGGAGATGTTTGTTTGTAGTCACAGGCTCCTAAATCCTGCATGTCTACCAATTCCACCACGGCCGCTTGAGGGGATGAATGTAATGGGTAAGGGACGTAAATACACGCTTTTCGGGGGGAAGAAGCGTTTCGGAATGCCTTCCCGTATTTCGGCCTAAATCCCTCCGATGTCGGTTTTTCCGGCACTGCTCGGGGGTTCGTGTAGGTTTTTCCGGTACTCTCGCGGGTACAGACTCGGGTCCACTTCGGGGGAGGTACCGGTGGCTTCTCTGGGGTTTTGCAGGTCCGGAACGGTCCTGAGATACTCCTCAAAATCTCCGAGGCCAGGAGAAGGCAGCAGTATCATTTCGGTGCGGTTCTTTGAAAGCCTCTCACTTTTGTTGAAATAGAGCTTTATTGCGTAAATATCTCCGTTAATCTCGAGCCCCAATTCCGGTTTAACCGGAATGCGTACGCCGTGTGGACGCCACTCTCCCTCGGGAGGGTGAACCAGCTTGTACTTCTCTTTGCCAGAAATTTTTCTTAGGCCTTGATACTTTGTTGGTAATTCTGAATTTTTTCGGTCGGTCAACGAATTTATCGAAAAGTCGAGTGAGGATTTCGGGCGGCTGTTTTTATGAGTTTCACTACTGCTTCGCGGAGTGTTAATCCTGGGCCGGGCTATGGTTCGTCCTCTCCTTCACCTTTCGGACTGCGGTAAGCTTGGGAGATCCCGACCGAATTGCGAAGTTAATGAATCGGTGAGGGAAACTCTCTGCGAAATCGCCACGGCCTACCCTTCTTTTCAAAATTTCCGGATCGTCACTTTGCGTTTTATTCAGACCCAAGGATTTCTCTAATATCTGCCTTCTGACCATCCGAAAGGGCCCCCACGGCCATATATGTAGGTTCACCATCGGAAAACACCAAGACCAAAGGAGTTCCCCACAAGGGCACCACCTCAAGGAGCGATCCCGTCGGTTCAAAAACGACGGGGAACAGCACTTCAAGATCTGTTACATGCCTGGATAGACTTTCAAACGTACTTAGGTACATGGCTGGCAGGTCATTCGAAAGGACCATGCCGACAACATCGAAACCACCCCTCGAAATGTGGAGCTCGTTCAAGAACGGGTAATTTCGCGGGCATGCAGGGCAAGTCTCCGCCATCAACATGTAGACGCCGTCGTTAGGTTCGGCGACGTTGAGAAGCTCACCCGTTACCGCTGTGGCTCCAACTAAAAACGGACTCGCCAAGGGATGGGCAATGAGGTGCTGCCAGAGTGCAGCCCTGTCACGCGAAAGGCTGCCCGCAGTTTCTTCAAGCAATCGCATCTCGTCCGATTGGTCGCGGGCGTCCGCAGCCACCGTTTCTAAACGATAGGCCAAGACCGAGCAACTAAAAACCAATCCACCGATGATCATGCGGCCCAATGTGCTTTTCAAGAGACTTTACCGCGATCTCGAGTTTGCACGGGTTTGAACCAACCTATATTCCCGCACAACTGGATAGTCAAAAAAGCTATTGGTAAAGGAAAAAAAACGGTCACCGGTCGCTGCGGCGAGAGCGGTCACAAAAATCGTACCGGTGCCAGGGGTGTCTCGAAGGGAGCTCACGACTATCTCGCCGCTGTACGACCGTGCTTCCAGGTAGGCTTTTGCCACGACGATGCCGTCCTCAGTTCTTTCACGCGCCTGGTACATTATTAGGACGAAATGAGCCCCACAAGCAATGGTTGGAGCTGGAAGGGCAGGAAGAATACCTAATGAATCTTCTCGCGCTTCTTTCCACTCAAGATTAACACCAAAATTACCAAAAGGCCGGAGATCAGTGCCCTGAAATGTAATTGTCTGGGGCGCCCACCAATTGGCAGCTGCAATCATCGGTTCGCCCTCAACGTTGGAGCAAAAGGATACACCGCGTGCCATGTTCCTTTCATTCCTCGTTGACAAGTCAGCATCACGAAGGGACCATGGAAGAATTCTACCTTCCCTCAGATCAACCATGCTCAACAGGTCGTGCGTTGCCCCAGCGTAACTGGCTGGGAGAAGTCGCAATCCCGCTATGGCCGTAGAATCCGTCCACTGCCCGAATGAATCCAGACCAGCAATTCGGTCGTACGGCAAAGACAGGCGGCGAATCTCCGACCCGTCCATTCCCAAGAACACCAACGTCCGGTTCCTACCATCTAGCACGACAAGGGTATCATGCCGAAAGGCGATTTTTGATATTTGCCCAAATTCGGCTGGACCTCCGCCGCATGACCCGAACACCGAGCGAGTTCCGGTGGGTCGAATCAGGTGGATTTCACAAGAAAACTCGTCAGCTATTGCAAGGCTGCCATCTGTATGTGCAGCAACGGCACTAATCCGCCCGAAAGCCTCTCCTCCGTCCTGAGCTCCATACTCTGCCTCAAGAACGAGTTCGTATTCTCCAATTTCCTGGGGATCTTCCATCCTCGGCCGATCCATCTCAGCGAAATAGGGACTTGGACCTTGTTCGCACGCGAACGTAACGACCAAACACATGAACCCGCAACAAATATCCCTCTTACGAACTACCATTCGTCGCCTTTTCTGCCCGAAGGCCATTGCCTCCGAGCATTCGTCTTTTCTTCTTAATTGACACCCCAACAAGGCGGCTCCCAATACGGGCAGATGGTGGGACTACAATGGGTCGTCCCGCCCCCGCCCGGGTTTTCCCAACATGTGCCCTGCCCGGCAACGCACTGGCAACAGAACTCCTGGCCCTGCGGTGCATTGCAATACCCGGCTCCCGTCTCAGCCGCTTCCACGGCGGTGGGCGCCGTTAAGACCATCACGCCAGGTGCAAACGCCGCTAGAATAAACGTGATCTGTAGCAGCTTCGCTAATGAATACTTTTTCATCAAATTGACCTCCAAGTGACTGTTCTTCGTGCAGTGTTGGGTGCGGATGACAGTAGGTGCCGCAACTCGGTTCGTCATTCTCCCGTTGGCCCGGTTGGACGACGCTCGCCTCGCACGTCGACGAGTTTCCCAAATCATACAACTGTTGATCGTGATGGCCCGAGTCAAGAAGATCCCCCAACAACGCCAACAGTTGTCGTGAAACAGTCAATAAATGACGCATTTGCCTTTGGAATTCCCTCTATCCGAGAGCCCGTCAGTTAGAGTGCTAACTGCGGGAACTAGCGAGCCGAGGAGTTCCAAGGGTCCGCCTTAGGCGATAGCCAAATGGAGTGCTCAAGGCCGTCACCATACTGCTCAAAGCGCCGCCAGTGTTTTAGGGCGGATCCACGAATATACATTTGACCTTTCCGGCGTATCCCACTCCAGCGCCCCAAGGGCAAGGAGGTTGTCACCGTGGATCAGATGGTTATCGAAAATATGTTTTTCGTAACACGCTTCTTGGCGTGATAAGAAAGTTCCGAGTCTTCTAGGAGGATTCGCGGTTCGAGGCGAGAGCGGAGTTCCTTACCTATCCAGGTTAGTTCAAGCCTCTTGTTTATACGCCCAACAAAAAACTTCCCCTTGTATAGCCCGTACTAAAATTCAAATTACGCAAGGTGTTTTGGTCACCGTGCATCGCGTGCGCCAATTTCCGTAGTGTCTACGCTAAATCCCTCAACCTCTCCACTGCCCAAGTGTCCCGCTTGCAATATTCCAATAATCAGAGCGTGTCTTATCGCTCTGGTCGGGCGGAAGTTTCCCCGACACAAAAGCAACCGGGCGATCTCAACTGCCGCAACCATTCCGTTCACTATTACAAGGTTGTTGTAGGTCAGTTCCCGTACCATCGGGTTCAACATTATCTGATGCTGAAACTGCCTCGGAAAATCACGGTGACATACGTTGTTTCGCACTACTGCGGCACTTTCTCGTTGGAACCGGACTAGGCTCTCCAAGTCAGGGTTCCTCTTTTTTCACCGAATCTGGCTTTCTCAATGCAAGGATGTCAGTGATGCCTACCCTCATTCCGAACACCGCAGCAAACCATTGACGTTTCGATGTGAAACTACTACTTGCGGAAGATGGTTTAGTACTTCCGCGGTTGTATACCTGTTGCACGACTGGGAGCAGCGGCTGTGGATTCGGCAGTGCATCGCGGAGCCAAAATCGCATTCTTACTCGTCACGAGGGATACGCTTGGGGTTGGGAAAGAGGCTGCTCTTGCGAGCCTATGCGCTGCTAAATACGGTAAATTCTCTGCCATGCATTCCCGCCTTATGTTTACCGATGGATGGCAAAACGATCCGAACTGGGTCTTCGAGGCAGAGTCGGCCGGGGTGGTCAACGTTGATGGTTTTCAGGCATGTTTCGAAAATGGCGAGATGGTGCCGACGTTGGATCGTCATTCATCCCTTGTAAGGGAATTGGGAATAACTGGCACACCGACGTTCGTGTCACCTTCAACAGTAGAAAAGGGTGCGGTGGACGCGATGACGATTATGTCGATGGTGTCCGAATGAGAATCGTTTTCATGGAGCGAGAGTCAAACACCCGAAACGTGAAAAAAGAGGTGCACAGGTTTCTGGGTGTGTCTCTTTTAGTGTTTTTCATTCTCACACAATCTTGTGTTAGGGGGGCACCGGAAGAAGAAGAGCCAACGCTGCCGGTTTGGGTGATTTCGGAAAACCCGGTTGTTGAGATTGGGGCGGAAGGCGATCCCCGGTATGAGTTTCATCGAATTGTCGACGTAACGTTTCACAAGACGGGCTCGGTGGTCGTTGCGAATTCTGGGTCCCAAGAGCTCAAAACCTACGAGAGAGACGGACGGTTTTCCGGGAGCTTTGGAAGCCCAGGGGAGGGACCTGGCGAATTTCACGACCTCAAAGGGCTCTTGGTAAATGGAGATTCGTTGATTGCTTTCGAACTCCCGTTTCGTGGGCCAGTGCGTATCCACACTTTCCGAATTGATTCGGGATTCCTGTCGACCAGTACCGTACGTTTCGAAGAATACTCTCAAGACGGAGCTTCTCCGCTTGCCTTTCTTTCGCCTAACGACTTGGTGGTCACTCGGGGTCAGTCGTTTCGGGTGGTTGAGCCCCCTGCTCAGGGGGTTATTGTTCGTGATTCTACGACACTCGGGATTTTTTCCTTCCTCCCCCAACCGGTCATGCACTGGCTAGGAGTTTTTAAAACTGCATCTCTTTATTCCTTTCCATTGCCCGAAGGAAGACCCGTTTCTAGGTCTGTAGCAGGATACTCGTTGGGCCCCGCATTGGTCCGGACAGTTTCATCGGGCCGATTATGGATAGGAGATTCCGGGGACGGCCGAATTACCCAATATGGCGCGAGCGGTGTTGTGGTATCCGAGAGCCGATATCCGGTCGCTGCAAGGTCGTTCGACGAAGCCGCCTTGCTTGAGGCAAGGCGTGAAGCGATGACCGATGTTCGCAGTCCGAATGGAATCGCTTCCGCAAGAATAACTGAGCTCTACTCTGAGCGTCTACTTCCCCGGAAGGCCCCGTTGTTCGTTAAGATTCATCCGGGAGTCGATGGGGAGGTTTGGGTCGAATCGTTCTCCGAACTGCCCCACCGGGCCAGGGATGTCTACGTTCTGGATAGATCTGGCGCTTGGATTGCCAAAGCCCGTTTCCCGGGTGGGGTGAGGATACACGAAATAAGTCATGATCGGGTAGCCGGGGTGCGGACGGATGCGGATGGAGTTGAACGGGTCGTATTGTATTCCCTGGGCCGTTAACCAACGGTGCTATCCAGTGGATTGTTTCACCCCCCTACGCGGGTATCGTTTTTTTCGGGCGGGTCCTTTGCGCGTTGGTTGTTTTGTTTCGGCCTAGTCGGAAGTCTGGCCTGCTCCGAGCGCTCTTCACCCACACGAATTATTGACGATGCATTCCCTGATTCGATTCAAGGAGCGTGGGTACGAGTTTTTCCTCCGTCTGATCGGCGCGACACGATTTTTCTGGGCCCCGGGGGGGGGCCAAAGGGCATCCAAGCGCGGTCCAAGCCGGTGACCGAGACATTTCCCGATGGCAGGTTGGAGCTGCAACCTTGCCAGGTGGTTTCTGCATAGGGGATCTTGGGAGGTTAACCTGCGCCGGGTTTCGGGTTAGGGGTGATACACTCTTCTTGGCGAATGGAGACCAGTCGGTTCTCGTCCGGTCGGAAGTGTTTGAATTCCAAGTATCCGCCGGATGGCTTCGCCAACGAAGTGAATTTGGTGATTCGTTGAGCGTACCGGCTCCTTTCAAAGGTCCCAGATAAGGCCACCGTTGCGGCGGAAGAATTGTGGTACGCCGACACCCACCAACCGGGGACAGATGCGGGTCCACCGAAAGTTCGGCGAAGCAAGAAACCCCGTAAAGAAGGGGAATCCATGGGATCCGGGGCTTTCCGCCACAGGATACTAAATCCTGCGCGAGTCATAGGCCCAGTGAAGCAGGGCCTGTCTCTGTTTCGGGCGGCAGTTCCAGTCCCCGGGTTTGCAGTTGGCTTTTATCTGCCCTGCGTGTCGGCGTATCGCTTTCCAGCGTTTTATCTGTCGTTGGTCGTCGGCGATCCTTCTGCCGAGGTAATAGCGACAGTACCATTGAAACCACCCGCGAGGGTCCTCGTCGTTAACCCAGGATTTTTCACGCCATACTGAAAGAGGTTGTGATGCGTTGATGCGGAAAAAGTTCAGGTCGGGGTCATGTCGTTCGGAACACAGTCGCGCGTTTGCAAACCACTCGGCCGGAAATTCCTCGACGCAGTCCGTCATATACTTGCCGCCAAAAACACCGAGTTCGAGAAGTTGGGGTGGTGTGAGTTCAGGAACGAAATCGGGGTGGAAATTGGTGGCGACCGGCTCGGTTAGGCTGTAGCTGTATCCCGATTGCATAAGATCGTTTACCACAATGGTTTTTTTCTTCATCTTTCCTCCTTAGTCAGGAGTCTTGCGAGTCCTCCTGCGGGTCGACGAGGGTTGTTAGGTATGTCTTCGTCGGACCTTTGATGTTACGGCGTGACGCGCCTTTTCAAAAGTGGCGGTTAGAACTTGAACCGCAGTCCGACCCCGACCGGCCATGTCCAGAAGTTGCTCGTTCCGACCTCGGTCTCATCTGAAAACGCGATGTCTCCCTGGGGACCAATCAGTGGGTCCCAGGGTTGAAAACCTGGTGGGTGAGGCAACGGCGCGCGACTACAAAGAAGCGTTGGAAAACATAAAAAGGCACGCCATTTCCGAAGGATGAAGAACTGCGAACGACCCTTCACTCCCTCAATGGATTTGCTGTGGACCGAGCCTAGCAACACTGCGGAAATATCGGGGTTAATCCAGAGTCTTAGAAGACGTCTCCATCCATAGTTTTATTTGGGCATGATGTATCGCCCAGGCACTCCAGGCTGCCCGAGCCCAATCTTCCACAGCTTTCAAGTGGTCGACGGGGCTGCTCGCTGCCAGGACATGCCGCACGGTGATTTTCCCGAGGTCTGCGGGTGGTTCTAGCCAGTAAAAAGAATGTTTATGACGGACAAATTCTTGAATGAATTTGGTCGCCTCTGGCTGCGTCATATTGTTTTCGAGCACCATGTTTAAACTGGCAAGGTGAACGGCGACTGAACTGATACTCTGCTGCGACGATGTGCCCGGGTGTTGTACGGCATAGGAGTCAACCGTCAGGCGATGGTTCTTGCCATACCTGGCGTCGGTGTATTCACGCGCCAGCACTTCGCCAAAAGCTGCCCAACACCCGGGAGAAGAACTCATGTACCTGTGCACCGGACCATCGATATCGGGAACCAGGGCGGAGCAAGAAAAACAGGGTTTGTCTCTCATCTCAAATTGATTTCATGCGCGTTTGGCGGCAAAACTCGAGAATGTTTTAGCCGTGTCTTTTAATTCACTCCGGTCGGCTGTGGCTCCATCGGGTTGATCCACTGCAATATGGAATTAATGACTTCTGTTCCGTGCCGTTCGATTATTCCCCTCGCCCCGTGACCCCCGGACGAAACCGTCAGCATCCGGCTTCGTGTTGACGATGAAGATGCGATGTTTTCGTACAAGGCCGTCCGCATTCTTTCCACATCGTCTTCAGCAGAGATTCCGAGCAGAGCCAGGTTAGGCCGATCAGACAACGTCTCGGAGATATCTGGATGGAGGGGTGCTGAGAAAAGTATGACCTGCACCAAATCCGCCGAAGTCCTTATGAGTTCGTTTGCCCACGCTGCGGTGCAACCAGCCAAAATTAGAGTGAGAGGTGTGCCGGTGGGGACGTGCGACATCAGAATGTCCCGGGCTTTCATCCCGTCGTGCGAAACTCGGCCGAGTACCTGATCGTGAGTTTCCTGTGAAACGATTTCGACTCGTTGAGTTCGGCTTTCGCCGTGTGAGAAGAGGTCGTAGGTCATGACGGTGTTGCCGGAAGAACGGAGTGCTCTGGCCAACTCGCCGAATTCGGTTTGGTCACTGAGGCAACCGTGAACGAAAAGGGCGGCACCTGATACTGGTGTCGCTTCCCAGAGGGTGCCCGCCAGTTCTCCATCAGGTTGGATATTTATCCAAACACGTTGTTGTGCTCTGAGGCCGGGGGCGAGCAAGCACAGGAGGGCCAACGCCGACAGCGGAGCGACGAGCCTTCGTCGCCGTCTGAAGTCTGTAAACCGCTTCGTGACCGGCCGCCCGAGGACGGACAGCTTTTCAGTCTTCATAGAGGATCCGCTCAAAGGACCTGGTTGAGTATTCTTGCAGGGCCGCGTGAATCGCTTTATGGTGATCCAGTTTTTTTGCCTCGTATGCATGGCCATGGTTTTCTCCACAAGGAGTTCCTTCAACTGCTCGTCGGGGTGCCTCTACCGCCGCAAACGTACCCCAAACAGGGCGGTTTGTAACGGCCGTTTCGTGGCCGCGCCATTAATCAACGGCGGGTGGGAAAAGTCCGAGCTGGGTTAGCACAGATAAATTGTCCCATTCCACCCAGATCTCCGCCACTTTCCCATCCTCGATACGGAGCATTCCTAGAAAGCGAAGATCGACGGGTTTGTCAGTAGCGGGAAGGTCACCGAAAGGACCGCTCTGCGTACCGCGCAATGTTGCCATCACCGCCACTCGGTCTTCCTCGGCGATCATCGAAACGATCTCTTGATGAGAGTCTGGGATCGTCGCGATATCTTGTTCAAGGAACGCTTTGAACTCATCCAAATTTCCTACCATGACATTCGGTGTAGCCTGGCTATGCCTGACAATCCCGGGGGCTACGAGAGAATCCAGGGCGTCTAAATCGCGAGCGTTGATGGCGGCTATCATCTGTCTGACAACGGCTTTGTTTTGTTCGAGAGAGGTCGACGATCCATTGGAGCATGCTGCGACCAGGAGCGCCGTGAGTCCCAGGAAAAAGGCGTATCTTGTTTTCATGTTTCTTCTCCACGGCATTCGGTTCAGTTCCGCCCTAACCTCCAACCCCGTAACCAGGTTTTACGTATTGTATCCAGGGATCCCATCCAGGTTGGGTTTAACTACGTCTGTGGCCTTTTGTTTACTCGAACGATCTCGGCCAATGACATAGGATCGAATCCAACCTGGTTCAAGATGCTAACAAGGAAATTGGTTTTGCCTTCGACGTAGCTGTCGATATCGTTCGGGTATTGTGCGGCCAGGCGTTTTTTGAGAGCGCCGTACTCTCTGACAGCTGAGTCGTTTGCCCGAAGATAATCGCGAACCGCCAGGTGGTTCGCCAGAGCGGTGCTGCCTTCCGGGCACAGATAAGCGTGATGTTTTGGCAGTCCTGCAGGTTGATTAAAGGCGTGTCTCTCGGCGATTCCCAGGTTGCCTCGGTGTATGTACCCGAGCGAGCCCAACCCGGAAATCCCCTTTTCGAGGTCTGTCGCACGGACCACCACATCTATGTCGACAACAGGCTTGGCTGGAAGACCCGGGACTGCGGTGCTGCCCACGTGCTCGATCGATAGGCAGATATCCGACAAGGCGTTCTGAATCGGCGATCGCAAGTCTTCGAAAACTTGCGGCCAACAAGGATCGTAGTCTTGAACTATGACCTTACTCATTTGGTGTACGAATTAAGCTGTAGCCTGAAACTTTCATTTCAGGCTATGCCCCTGTTCGGTACGGCGTTTACGATGGTAGTACTTGAGGGCCTTGTCGCGACTTCCGCAATCCGCCATGTCACACCATTGACGGCACTTGTTTCGGGAGCTGTCGTAAAACAACCAGCCACACGCCGGACAACTCCCCACGCGGGAATGGTCGCCGGAGGTGAGGAGATCCGCAGCATCAAGAATCGCCGGAGCCACTATGTCTTCAAGTCTGGTGATATGCTTCCAACGCCACTCCAGTTTCTTGGCGTCAATGCAGCGAAGGGTCAAAGCGGCTTCAAGCGCGCCGTTGAATTTATCAACCACCTTTGCAGGCGGTTTCTTCCCCTGGGCCAGGGGTGACAAAACGCTACGTAGGAGGTCCCTGTGATTCTTGATCGCGGCCAGCGTGGACGCCATTGTTTGGGCCCCGGTCCGATTGAGCCGAACCAGGTCCGTCGCCTGGCTGCCAGTGACGATGTCGGAGTGCTTTGCCCAGTCGACAACATTGGTCCACGGCTCCAACCAATCGTGTTCCCTGTCGGAACCGCGCCAGGCCAGGGTGTTAACAAAGTCAAGACAGGTCCGGCCGCCGACGAGCTTATAAGTGCCGGAATAACCCCTCGGGTCTAATCGTAACGCGTCGATGTGATTTTACCTCCAAAAGCCGGTTGACTGGTAAAGGTATCCGGATTAAGTTTTACTGCCATGGATAAGATAGCTGGTAAAAGCGGGCGCCGCAAAGTTGCTCCCCCGCATTTGTATTTTGTTGGAAGCGCGATCTTCCACTATCTCGGTCCGGCGTTTGCGGTACTGCTTTTCGCCAGGGTTTCGGTCATAGGTGTAGCGTGGCTGCGCATCGTGTCAGCGGGGCTGGTGTTTGCAGTCTGGCGGCGGCCGTGGAAAGTGCTTCTCACTCGTTCGCCCGCTCGGGCCACGACTATCGCGCTCGGCGTTGTTTTCGCCGCGATGAATATTTGCTTCTACGAGGCGATCAACCGACTCCCACTGGGCACTGTGGCTGCTATCGAATTCGTAGGTCCGGTTGGGCTGGCCGTGTTGGGTATGCGGACGTTTAGGAATCTGTTTGCGTTGGCGATGGCAGGGGCAGGCGTGTATGTACTGACGGATGTAAGGATTGTCGGTGAGGTTGCAGGCTTCGCTTTTGCGTTTGCGAACGCGGTCTTGTTCACTCTCTACATAGTGCTGGCCCATCGACTTTCACGGTTTGATGATGGCTTGAAAGCGATCGATCGTCTGGGGGCCTCAATGTTGGTTGCTTCAGTGATCATTACGCCAATTGGATTCGTTGCTGTCATGCCGAATTTGTTGGATCCTGTTGCTATCCTCGCGGGCATTGGGGTGGGGGTTAGCTCTTCGGTCATTCCCTATGTTTTTGACCAGTTAGCGATGGAGCGGCTGTCCCGAGCCACTTACGCACTGTTCGTCTCGATTCTCCCGGCGACAGCGGTGGTCATTGGTGTCACTGTTCTGCGACAAATCCCGTCTCCAATAGAAATGGTGGGAGTGGCGCTGGTGATCGGAGGAGTAGCTGTGCACCGCGAGGTAGGTCCAAACGCTGCGGTAATCGACAAGTCTGACAACGCGGCCGCGGCCTGTGCGTGATTGAGGTTCTGGGGGCATAAGAGTCGGGTACATCACCGACCCCGTTCGATACGATAAAAAATATCAGTCGCGGTGCCCTCGCCCGTCTCGGCTTGTAACGTCCATTTACTAGAAAGCAGATAGCGAACACGCAGAAGATCGGCGGAGTCGAACAGGCCCAAACTATAGGCAACGTAAAGCCGAGGGGAGAGGTATTTACCTGCCAGGAAAGACGCTTCCCTCCAGGACTCGTCTGCCTGGATGCGGAGATCGTCGAGTCCGAACCGGGTGCCGATTCGTTGCGCCAGAAAGTTGCCGCCGCGCAACCCCAGGGACCGAGCCGCCCCGGAGAGTCGATTACCCTCGGAAGCAGTTGCCTCCGAGAGAGGCCGTCCGATCAACAGGTAAGAAAATGCGTCACTCTGCAACATTACAGGGTCCGAAAAGATGGTGACTTCTGGTTGGCGCAGGGTACCGCTGATAGCAAGTCCCGCAATGGTGCTATCTCGCGCTCTTCGAATTGCCCGCACGTCTAGTGCCGGATTGTCGATCGCCGATCCGGCAAAGATCACACGTCCGTAATCAATTGTAAGGTCTTGTCCGTAGGCTCTGTAGCGTCCACCGTCCAATGTGAGCTGTCCGGTGCCGGTTGTCACTCGTCCGGGCTCGTCGATTACAAGGAGGCTACCGCGGGGCCGCACGGTGAATCCGAAACCTTTGAATGACACCGAGTCACCGAGAACCACCCGTACCCTGGTGTGCAAGTTCAGGTCGTTCGGGCCCACTGTAATTGTGTCGCCGACGTATATCAGGTCGCCCGAAACGGGTATGGCTGTGGCGGGGATTTCTCGTAGCTCGAAGACTGCCCAGGGGATGGTGACATCTCCTTCGACAGCCACCCAGGAGCGGCCGGCGCTAACCAGTAAATCGGGGGAGGCTTTCATCTGCACTTCGGTGGTTGCGGCAGCCTGGATATTTGAGCCCGAGAGGTGCAAGTTGAGCACGGTGTCGGCAGCCAGTTGGCCGCTCGAACTTCCTTCGATGTCGAGAATACCGTCCCCGGATCTGATTCGACCGACAAGAGTTATTCCGTTCTCCCCACCGGTTGCCACCAGTGATCCTTCTCGCAGTTCTAAACCCAATTCGGGGACATCTACACGCAAATCGCTTAACTGCGCGTTGCCCAACAAGCGCGGACGTCGTAGGGTGCCATCAACTCCGAACTGGAAACTGAGAATTCCGGCCGGGTTTACTATGCCCGGAAAAAACGCCTCCACTGCGGAAAAATCGTCAACCACGGCGTTGATTTGCCCGGAGATCCGTTGGGTGGGCAAACTATCAGTCAACCGACGGTAGTCGGGCAGAGCCAAAAAACCGTCTACCCGTGTCAAAGTCGAATCCGCCCCTACTGCATGTAGCGACGTGACCCAGTTTGTTTGAGCCCCGGTCGGCCCGATTCGAGAGTTGAGCGTGGTGCGGTCGAACGCGAGTTGGCGGGCGCGGCCCCGCACCCGGTATGTAAGTTCACCTGGCCCCATAGCAATGTCGGCACGACCGTCGAGAGTGCCCGCAGAGTCGGCGCGGACGAAACCGTCGACATCGATGGGGCCGGTTATCTCCAGTTCAGATGCGTAGAGACCGCTGAGGTCGGCAAGGTTGAGGGCGGTAGTTTGGAACGTACCGCCCCATGGTCCGTTTCTTTGCCACGTCCCCGACGCACATAAACTGCCGTTTCCCTCCAAGCAAAAATTTCCAACTACGACAGAGGTTCTCGATACTTCAAGTGGGGCCCTCGACGTCAGTTCCCACTCTCCGGACTGGCCGGTTACATCAAGGCCGGTCAACCCGGCTCGCCAGGTTTGTGCTTCAAGACTTCCCCGTCCTCCCGCGGCCACTTGATGCTCGTTGGCCGCCACCCATACTGCAAAGTCGTGGGCTTCGCTGGTGCCATCAAAATCTACTGTGAGGGAATCCAGCGCTCTATCCGGTGTTGAGATGCCATGTCCCTTCAATTCGAGTTCGAACGTTCCACCGGGGGCAAAATTGAGGTCGGCTGCAGCACGAATGCCGCCCGCCGCCATTTCGCGGAACGTCAAGGTATCGCCGGTCACGTCGGCTGTTATTCTGGGCGAATTGCGGGAGCCACTGAAATTCGCTTCCAATGTCAAACTTCCGGCTGTCTCCGGGTGGGCAATCGAAAGGTCCGGGGCGTGCAATTCCACTCGTCCCGAAACGTCTGTCCCCAGTTCGCCGGATGCGTTGAAGCGGAGGGATCCCCAATCCAGCGCAGCACGATCAACGTAAAGCAGGTTATTCCTGTAGCTCCCGCTCCCACCTCCCCCCAGAGTCTGTCCCCTCAACGTGCCGCGCAGTGTATCAAGTCGCACGGCTATTTGAAGAACATCGGTCCCCATCTCGCCTGCCGTGTGGCCGCGGGCGCTAAGTTGTCCCGGCCAATCGGTAGGGATTGGTAACAACGGGCCTGGCTCAAGGTCATTGGCGTTGAAGGAAAGGTCCCACGTTACGCGGGGTGCCCAAGTGATCTCCCCACCGACTTCAAAAGTCCCTCCGAGCAAACTCGCTGTCGCTGAATCCAATGCCATTGCCGAGGGGCCGAAATTGCCCTTTCCGGCGACAAAAATCGGGATATCGTCCAGCGTTGCGCGGGCGGAGTCCAGTGTGACCGTACCGACAAAACTATCAGCCACCACTCGACAGGTGGTACGTCCTAGCAGGGCTACCTGTCGCGACACGTACGTTGAATCTTTCATTAACGGGGTAAGATCCAGTTGTCGTGCGGTGATGCTCGCGCGCCAGGAAACGCTCGGTTCCAACGTAACCTGCCCGGCTGCGGTTACCGATCCTCCAAGGGCATTTCCCGAACCAGAAAATCGGATCCGTTGTTGGTTCCCGTCACCGAGGACCTTTATTTCGCCTGTGGGCAAATTTTTCCCGGCCAGGGTGGTCACGATGTCGAAATTCAAATCGGCGCCGACAAACTGCAATTGGCCCCGGCCTCGAGATGACAACTGCGCCGGGCCATCCAGTGGCCAACCAATTTCATTCCAGACCATTCCAAATTCACCAGCGAAGGCACTATCGCTCCGTCGCAGCACACCGCCCAGACCTACAAATCCCGGTCGGTCGGGGAACCGAATCCCGACGGTATCAAGTTGGACGATGCTGTCCTCAACTGTCGCCCTCAAAAAAGCCTCGATACGGCCAAGGGAGGGTTCGGTGATTTGCAGGGTTCCATCACTGGTGAACCGTTGTGGCGTACCGTTGAGGTTTAGTTCTCCTGCGACATGGGCGGGGGCCAGAGTCGAGTCAATGTCCCCTGTGTCGAAACCGGGCGTATTTAATGTGGCGCCAAAGGTGGTGTTCCCAAGTACGTCTTGCACCGTTGCGGCGAGGTTTAGCTCTACAGGGGCCGTAAGAGTGTGGGTGATTGTCAGGCTTTCAAGTGTACCCCGGGCGGTGCCGCTACCCACCAAGGCATAGCCGTTTTTCGACGCGGACCATGAGAAAGAAGCGTCGGTGGGGTAGGGTTCCGACGGACCCACTGTCAGCACAAGCGTGGCCTGCAGAAATGATGACGACAATTCCAGGTTCGAAACGCGCAGTTGGTCGCGAAATTCAGTCTTGCCGACTTCGATTGAATCGATTTGGTAGACAGAATCGGTTCCTGGCAATACGAGTTCCAGTCGGCGCACTACGGCTTGGTCGAGCCATATGCCGAACGTCTGGTCTGACCCGATCTCGGTAGTTTCGGGCCGAGGCGGTTGGTCCTGGGATGCAGCTACCAGTGTTACATCGACACCGGCTATTTGCACGTCCACCAGATCAATGCGCTTGAAAAGCAGCGCGAACAGGTTCCAGTCAACCACGGTGGTGTCGATACTGGCAGAAACCGCTTCGTCTTCGTAGGTGATATTGATGAACGTGAGGGGCCCCTTCAGGCGTCCGCGAACCTCGTCAATGGTGACCGCGTCGGGGAGCCGGGTGCGGGCGTACTTCACAGCAATACGCGTCCCGGTTTCGCTGGAAATAAAAATCCAAAGCAGGCAAAAGAGGACGGCGACGATCGACAATGTCGCGATGGCCCACGGGGTCCGGAAACGACTCCATATCTTCTTCTTCAAAGATCAGGTCCCACGACGAGGTGGAGCCTCAGCGGCGTTCCCGGTTGACTGACTGCGGCGGCCAGATCCAGGCGCACCATGCCGACCGGAGACAACCAACGTAAACCTCCGCCCACGCCTTGTTCGAGGGAAAGTTCGAATGCGCTCAGCGCGTTTCCGAAATCAAGGAAAGCTGCGATTCCCCAGCGCTCCAGTAAACGTTGTTCCAGTTCAATACTGCCGGTGATGAGGAACTCGCCACCGACGACGTTTCCCAGCGCGTCACCGGGCCCTAAAGATTGATACTCGTAACCCCGGACGCTTTGGTCTCCGCCAGCAAAAAAACGGATCGACGGAGGTAGGCGTCGAAAGGACGACGACGAGGTTGCCCCCCCTTCGAGCCGCGTCAAAAACCGGGTTCTCTGACTCAGCGGTCGAATCAGCCGAGCGGTGGCCCGGGCGCGGACAAATGAAACGTCGGAACCAACGGCGTCGCTCCCACCCTGGAGTTCGAAACGGAGTCGGTGTCCGCGTGTCGGAAAGATTCTGTCATCAGCCCTGGCGAATGTCCACGAAACACCTGGGAACAGCAGACTGGTCGTTCCGCTGTCGGTGCCGACTTCGAATGACTCTTGTTGGTACGTAAGTCCCAGGGTCTCCTGCCAGACTCCACGCCGCCGGGCCACTGAAACTCTTGCCAGTACCGCCTCGCTGTTGCTGGTGGCGAGTGTGCGGTTCAGGTACGCCGTGGTAATCGTGAAGACTTCGGTACGTGGAAAAGCGAGAGGGATTACATACCTGGCCGACACATTTCGCTCTATTGGTGAAGCTCCCACTTCCAGCTCGGCCCGGTGTCCCGCACGGTTGAGGCGGCGAAATTCTGCCTCAGCCGTTCCACGCGCGCCAGAGTTGGTACCGAAGCCTGCCCCGATCTGAAACCTTTGGGACGGCCGCGGGGTCAGGTGCACTTCGATGGGCACCTCAATTCCGTCGGCAAGGTCCCTGCGCGGAACGACCTCTACCCGCGAAAAATAAGGACTCGCACCCAGATTTGCCTGGAGGTTGAGCAATTGTCGCGTATCGAATGGGTCACCTCGTTGGAATTGTACGAAACCGGCCAACAGAGTGGAATCCACGACATTTTGGAAAAAAGTGATCGAACCGAATCGGTAGCGTGTGCCTGTGTCGTAATGCAGGATCACGTCGGCAACGTTCAACTCCCTGTCGACCCTGAGCTCGCGGCGGGTAAACCGACCGTCCAAATAACCCAACTCCGAAGCTGCGGTCATGATCCGGAGTTTCCCCTGCTCATACAAAGCATGTGACAGGGGACCGCCGGATGCCAGAGGAAACTCTGTGCGGGTGCGTACGAAGTTGGGATCGTTTGCTCCATCACCGGCAATGCTTATCTCGACAGTCCGGACCGACATCTGTGGCCCCGGGTCAATTGTGTAACGAACTCGCCATGGCGGCCCGTTAGCGGACAAGTGTGATTCAACCCCCACCCGGTAGCGCCCAAAGGGTTGCAGGGCCAGAGCAATTTCGCCAGGGGCGCGTGAGTGCAGCCTCCGCACACGTGCCTCGGATACCGATCTCTCAGTTGCGGCCGTCGCGATGCTCAGAGTGGCCAAAACATTTGTCCGTTCCTGGCCTCTCAAACCCACGATTTCTACTTCGAGGGACCTCGTTTGAGCAATCAGTGCGGCACCAAAAATGTGGGCCGCAACACTGAGCGTTGCACCGTTTCGAAAATGTTTGGGAATGGTTCGTAACACAGGTGTTATGGGTCTACCCGGGGTCCGGGTGAATGACTTGCGTCTGCAATAGATCTTATCATACTTCATTTCATCACGTCAGAGCTACTGTCAGAGCGGTACGCGTATCCGAAGAATGCGCTACTTTGATGTAATATCCTCGTTGGCGAAATTGGTTGCACGACGAATAGAAAACGCGGGTCGGGAGGCTCGCCTTAGGAGGTTTCCATGAAGTCGCACCGCACAATAGTAGCAGCGATCGCAGGCCTGTTTGCCGGCACTCTTGCATTTGGTTGCTCCTCGGGATCTACCAGGGTGGATCGGATTGAGCCCGACCAGGTGGTTGATGTTTCAGGGAATTGGAACGACACCGATTCACGCCTTGTATCCGAAGAAATGGTCCGTGATGCGACGACGATGCCCTGGGCTCGGCGTTATATGGAAGTTAACAGTGGGCAGAGGCCTACTGTGGTAGTCGGGCGAATTGCGAACCTGTCGGCTGAACACATCAACACCAGGACGTTTATCCAGGACATGGTCGCTGTTTTTGTTCGAACAGAAGTTGCCCGGGTGGTTTCCGGCGGTGATCAGCGTGAGCAGGTACGCAACGAAAGATGGGAACAACAGGATTTTGCCTCTGCAGATACCCGTTCCCGGCTGCGGGAAGAACTAGGAGCCAATTTCATGTTGCTTGGTGAAATCAACACGATCTTCGACCGCGAAGGCGGGCGCGAAGTGAAGTATTATCAGATAGATCTAAACCTTACTAATCTTGAGAACAACGAACTGGTGTGGGTCGGGCAGAAGCGCATCAAGAAATTCGTTCAGCGTAGCGGCAACAGGAGATAATTGTGTCGCTGCGGTGCCTTAGCGCACTGCTACTTGCAGGGGTTGCTGGGTGTGGGAAGCCGGAGGTACGCGTTCCCCCAGCGTCCCCGTATGCAAGTCGTTCCCTGAGCCAATACGACGCCGCTCTACGCCATTACGTTGTCGCCGGGGATTCGACGGTTCTGGACGCAATCGAACGCTCAGGACCCGAGGATCGTCTGGTGCGGCTGCTCAATCGGGGACTTTACCTGCACCGCCTGGGCCGGTATGAAGCGAGTAACCTGGCGTTGCAGGAGGCCGAAGCCCTCGCGGAGGTGCGCTATACGCGCAGCATAAGCCAAAACGTGGCTGCGTTCATGGTTAACGACCGGGTCCTCGATTACACGCCGTCCGCCCTCGAACGCGCCATGATCCACTATTACGGAATGGTGAACTACCTGGCACTTGGCAATTCGGAGGATGCATTGGTCGAGGCGCGCCGCGCCAACGCTTTTCTCGAGAGGTACGACCGCGATAACGGCGGACGCAGATCTTATACCGACGATGCGCTGGTGCAATACGTGGCGGGTTTGCTCCACTGGAGTGGAGGGGACGACAACGACGCACTGGTTTCGTTACGCAGGGCCCAGGATGCTTTCGATTCCTATGGCGAGCGTTTGAGTATCTCTCCGCCCAGGGAATTTGGAGTAGACCTGGCTCGGCTGGCGGGTAGGGTGGGGGTTACAGACGTGGCTGAAATAGCCAGGGACCGGTATCGGATTGGCCCTGGAGACGAGGTACCACCGGGTTATGGTGAAGTGCTGGTGGTGGTTGAAAACGGCTTCATCGCTCATCGCACCGAGCAAAAAATTTACATACCGGTTTTTCGGAGCGAGAAACGCGCCATAGCCACCGGGTCAGCCGATTCAATTCTTATTGCTACGGCCAACATCATGATTCGGTCGCTTGTTTTGATGAACCAGGCATCCAGTGAAACACGGTCATACCTGCGGGAATATGAGGGGTTACTGCTACTTGGTGCCACAGCATTGGACGCCGATTTGTTGTCCTTCGCGTGGGCCTCGTATGAAATGGAAGCACATGTGGCGCCGGACATAACCGTCAACGTAGGCGGTTTGGGGCGAGCTGCCGTGGTCGTGGAAGATCTTTCCGCTATAGCGTCGCGTAATTATGAGGAACAGAAGCCACGCCTTCTCGCACGTATGATCGCCAGGGGGTTATTCAAAGAGGTGAGCGCCACCAGGGTCGAGGCGGCAGCTACGGAGCGCATCGGAGCATTTGCCGGGATACTGGCGAGAATTGGAACCAGGACTGCCGCAACGTTGAGCGAAAGGGCCGACACGCGCAGTTGGTCCCTCCTGCCCGCCGAGATTCGCCTTGCGCGGTTTACCCTGCCTGCGGGATCCCATAGTGTGACGTTGGATGTGAGGCGCGGAGGCCAGGTGATTCGCACGATCGATCTGGGAATGGTCGAGGTTAGACCAAACAGGCTGACAGTTTCTACCGCATTCGTGACCGGCACCGGGAGCGGCAACCTGATTCGGTTCGGAGCTGCTTCAAGGGGCGTTAACTATGAAACTCCCCCGATTCGAAACCGCCGTTAGAGCGTTGCGAGAGATGGAAAACTTCCAATGACCGAACCGAAACCGCCCGGGAGGGATTCGCGAATCCATCGGTCATTGACTGTGACTCTTCAGGGGATACTGGTGGTTGGTCTTGTTCTGGCGGTTCTCCAAAACCGATGGCTCGTGGCAGCTACCACGGGCGCGATCATAACCCTCACACTGATTCCTGTTCTGTTGAGTCGTCGGTTCGACCTTTGTATTCCCCCTGAGTTTGAATTACTGGCCGTCGTGTTCCTCTATGCGTCGCTTTTTTTGGGCGAGGTGCGGGGGTACTACATTCGTTTCTGGTGGTGGGATGCTTTGTTGCATACGGGGTCCGGTTTTCTTCTGGGGATAGTGGGCTTTCTACTCGTTCACGTGTTGAATGAAAAGGAAGACATCGAATTGGACATGAAACCTGGATTCGTTGCGTTCTTCGCGTTCATGTTTGCCATGGGTATGGGGGCAATCTGGGAAATTTTCGAGTTTGCCATGGATTGGGGTTTCGGCCTCAACATGCAGAAGAGCGGCCTCGTCGACACGATGTGGGATTTAATAGTCGACGGAGTGGGTGCTCTTGTCATTGCTCTTCTTGGATGGGGCTATCTCCGAACGGCCGGGACTGATTCGTTTCTGGAGCAATGGATCGGGAGGTTCGTTGCCTCGAACCCGCGTCTCTTCAAAGGAGGTTCGGGTGGCTCAAGTTGAGGCGTAGGGTCACCGTGTCCGAAAAAAAGCTTTACGACACCTCCTGCGTGATTAAGACTCTGCATGCGTTAATCTGGTACGAGATTATCCCTTTGGGAGTTTATCGTGGCTTCGTACCAAACACGGAGCCCGTTGTGGCAGCAACAGTATTCAGTGCGGCGGTCCTGGGGATCGACGCGTTTAAGGGAGAGTCGTGAGCGGATAAATTCGGCTCTGGTTAATAGTGGATTCGATTTTCCTCTTCAACGCATCACGGGTTAAGAGATAGGGGCGTTTGAAACTTCACCCCTTGGCGTCACTTCCAACTCCGATTTCACCAGCGCGACCAAATTTGCAACCAATACGACCCAAGAGATTCAGTTTTGGTCAAAATGAACCCCGGGTGTCTGGGCATCGGGGATTTCTCGTTTCCCTTGAGCGGAGTAGGACCGTGGCGCAACCTCAAACGATCTCGATGTACGTTGAGGGTGGAAATAGGAGGTGTTACATGAGCCACAATCCGATTCGTGATGCGATTGAAAGCACGGGGGTGCCTCCCTTGATCACGGCGGCTATGGATTTCGTCGTCAAGATCTTTGGCCCTGCCGCAGAAGAAGGAGGAGAACTCCTACGAGATCAGGTGCGCTCAACGCTTTACGTGGTTTTGGGAACTGCAGTTGGGTGATGGACTGCGACATTCGTCATCAAATAGCGCGAGCTCCGCACAGGCCGGTCGTGCTAGACAGACAGCCATTCTACCGCTTCTGAGCGTGATCGACAGACCAAGGACACTCGCTTCCCACTGGCCCTCAACAAGAACCCCCCACATGCGATTGAGTCCGAATAGGAGGTCTCCCTGAGCCAGAACCGCGATCTTTGCCTTACCCATGACCTCTCGGTGAATTCCACAAACATCCGCAATTTCGGCAACATCCCGGGAATCAAGTGGGATGCTTTCAAAGCCGTTTCATCAGAAAGCACCATCGAACCTGGCTGCCATCTCTTGTGAGTCGTCAGGGTCGCAAACAGATCGTCATACCCACTGACGCTTGCGTCCCCTGTCACGCTCAACTCGAACCGGCCATCAACATACGCGATCAAGAAGTCCACTGGTCCCTCCCGCCTAACGCCCAGCGCCCCAGCTGCATGCTGTTGTTAGGCAGCCTTCCTACCGAACCAAGTGCTGGTCAACGCGCCCGGGAATCATATAGGCGATGGGCATCGCTGCGAAGAGGACAAGATTGGTGGGGGGCCAGACGAGCGCGAGAAGGGTCGCTGCCAGATAGACGGCCAAGCCCATCTCGATTCGGAGGCGAGCAGAGCGAACCGCTCCATCACCGAGATCGGGCGCAACGAGCCGGCGGCCACCCGTGGCATAGACCCAGTGCAGCCATAGGAACACGCCTGCCACGAGCAAATTGATTCCGTACAGCGCTCCGCCGATCGGCTGGCGCCAGTATGAGGCCACAAATGCCGTGGAGAAAGGAAGGAAGGCAATTGAACATAGATAGCCAATGTTGAGCCACAGCAATGTGCGATCCACTTTCCGAATGTGGGCGAAGTGGTGTGGTAACCGATCCAGAGCGTGCCAAGGATTAGGAAGCTGACGACGAAAGCTCCAATCTGGGGCGCGAGTTGCCGGAGGGCCTGGACAAGCGCCGAAGCGTCGGTCGTGTCCACATGAGGGACGTGCACTTCGATGATCAAAAGAGTCATGGCGATGGCGAACACCCCGTCGCTCAACGCCTCGATGCGGTGGGTGGTCACGGCTGTTCCTCGATTTGGAAACCGAAGTTGCGACCCACGCCTCCAGCGGATGCGAGATGGATCCAAAGAACGGCGAGGTTCTCGAGAAGCGCAGCATTTCGCAACGGCCCAGCATCGCGCGCCCGGAATCCCAGGCGCGTTGCGAGGTCCATAACAGCCGCCTTCGCCGTTGGGTCATCTCCGGCGAAGAACGCGTCGGCCGGGCCGGTCGCAAGCTCCGGGCTCCGCTGGATCTCGGCGCCGAAGTGGTTGAACCCCTTGATAACTGAAGTGTCGGGGAACGCAGCCGCCAGCGCCTGAGCGACCGAGCCTTCCGGGGGCGGTGCCCATATCGGACCGCCGTCCCAACGGAGGGGATTGGTGCAATCCAGAAGAGTCTTTCCTCTCAGGCTACCAGCAGAGCGGGCAGCAGCTAGGGCGGCCGGAGCGGGAACCGCGAGGAAGATGATCTCCGCATCGGTTGCTGCTGCGCCGGGAAGAAGTGCAGGAACGTCGACCAGCGGCCCCGTCAGCTTGCTGGCGGCAGACGCGGGATCTCGAACGCCAAAGCGTAGATCAACGCCCACGCGGATCAGTCGTTCGCCAAGGGCGCGACCGACGCTCCCGACCCCTAGGATCGCAACAGTCACCATCAGAACCTCCCTACCGCCCCAGTGCTTCGATCACAAGACGCGCCGTGGCGGCGCCCGAGAATTGCTGCTGCCCGGTGACCAGGAGGCCGTCGCGCACAGCGAATTCGCGGAACATCTGATCGACGATAAAGTTCGTGCCTTCGAGTTTCCGTGCTTCGTCTTCGATCCAGAATGGCTGAATACGCTTGCCGACGAAGTCGTCGGCGAACCTCTCTTCGCTGTTAGCGAAGCCGGTCCAGGTCTTCCCATTCACGAGGAGGTCCCCGTTGCTGAGCTTGGTCTCAAGGAGCAGGCATGTGCCGTGACAAACGAGAGCGGTGATCTTCCCGGCCTCGTAGAACTTCGCGACGAGTTTGGTGAGCTTCGGGTTGCCCCGATAGGTATACATCGGCGATTGTCCGCCTGTCACGAAGACTGCGTCGTATCCGGCGACGTCGACGTCATCGAGGCTTCTCGTGTCCTGGATCAGCGCCATGTGCGTGGGCGACTTCTTGAAGCCGAGGCTCACGATGTCGTGGGCGGAGTATCCGCTCGGGTCTTCGGGGTCGGAGTAGCCATCCGCCTGAAGTGCGCCGCCATTAGGGCTGCGAATCTCGATATCGTAGCCAGCTTCGGCGAAGGCCCAGTAGGGGTGGGTCAGCTCGGCCCACCAGAAGCCAATTGGCCAGTCCGTCGTCTTCGATACGGCGGGGTTGGCCGCGATCAGAAGAACTGTCTTGTGCTTTTTTGCGTTGGTCACGTTCACCTTTGCGCTCATATGCTCTCCTAGCAGTGCCGAACGAAGAGGAGGCTATCAGAACAACATTATTTGGGCTAGTATGCACCTTTAAGAGTGATACTTACCAAAAGGAGAGCGCTCACAATGCCAGAGTTTGAATTCGAGGGCCAGCGGTATCAAAACCCCGTCGAGCTGGCGCTGCACCTGATCGGAGGCAAGTGGAAGATGCCGATCTTGTGGCGGCTCAGGGACCGTGTTTGGCGGTACAACGAGATTCGCCGGGATCTCAAGCGCGTGTCTCATAAGATGCTTACCCAGCAACTCAGGGAGTTGGAGAGCGCGGGAATGATCACCCGCACAGTGCATCCCGTTGTTCCGCCCCACGTTGACTACGCAATCACAGATCTTGGCCTGACAACGATTCCGGTGATCGATGGATTGCGTGCCTGGGGGGCACTCTACCGGAAGCGCAAGATATCTCGACAAGCGGTTCGTCTGGGCGTGCGTTCGGAATAAGTGCCGGATACATCGCGCAGCGGGCGGAGCCTGTCAATAAAAGTGAGACACTCACGGGTTAGAGTTTAAAGAGCATTTGCAAACATCGGCTCCTCGTTTGATTAGCTCGGATTTCGGAGTATTTCCACCACTGGTCACCTCAAGATGGTCGTTCACAGGGTTTCCTTCAAATTTGGTTTCTTTCTCGCTCCCGTTTTCTTTCGGTTTGTTGATCCAGACGACCTCGGGCGGCACCGCCG
>JAJCZX010000008.1 GCA_029262195.1 Gemmatimonadota bacterium
TTGGTCGTCAATTGCCGAGCTGAAACAAAACCCGACTGCGGCCAGAGCGACTTTCTAGTAACTGGACAACAGACGGCGAGCATCCGCCCGCCGCCCTAGGAAACGTACGTCTACTTGACTAAAAGCTACTTAACGGAGTTATACACCCGGGCTGTTAGTGGTTTTCTCGATCCCACACCAACTTTCCTGGAGTCTTAGGAAGGAGGCAGGGTTGTCGGCAGCCAGCAAATTCGAATCAGCCAGGTCGCGATAGATACGTACGACTGAGCACGCCTCTTCTCGAGAAAAAACGCCAGCAGCTGTTGCTTGAGTAAGGAGATCGTCGATTCGCCTCGACAAGATGCGGCCCCGGATATTGCCGATCCGCTCGATGAGAACGAAAGTCTGTGCCTCAGTTGGATTTCCGGTCGTCTGTTCGAAAAAGTGCTGCTTGGCCGCTGCGATCCCCAAAACCCCTCTTTCGAAGCGCACGGATGCGAGGTAAAGGCGCATGATGTCTGTCTTTGACAACACTCTCTCCAACCACAACGTCAAGATCATCTCTACTATCTTTCGCCGGAAGAGCTTGTGATAATCCACAACAAAGAGACTTCTTGCAAGTTGTTGTGAGATTGTCGAGCCTCCAGATATCTTCCCTTTCCTCAGGTAATCACGAATCGCTCTGCCGGCAGCTCTGAGGCTGATGCCCCGATGGCTGAAGAAGCGGCGATCTTCAATGAACGTGGCCATGCTTTCCGTTTTCGAAAGGTCAAAGGAAAGCCGATCAAGTTCGTAAGCGGCCAACCGGGCTCGGTAAAGGGTGTACTCGACGGAATCTACCAGGCGCACGCGGAGGACCGACGCGACCATACGGGCAAAGCTTAACCCTGGCCTTTCGTTCGTGTCGTACAGCGCCCCGCGGTAAATCGTCGCGAGTAAGACAAACCACCCGGCGGCAGCAGCAAATGAAATCAATAGAGGATCAAGGGTGTCATCGCTGAGAAAGACAACGAAGTGCCCAGTGAGGACCAGAATCAGCACCGCCGAGAATGATCCGATGACCCAAAACGGATAAGCAGCGTAGGTCCACCAGCCCGGAAACAGTCTTATCGCAAACGGTTGCGTCGCCCCCTCCAGACGCCAATTGGGTAGGACTAGCTGAAGATGGCCGAAATCCAATCCGAGCATCGCACGGAGCACCACCATCTTTCTCTTGGCGAATTGAATCGCCTTCTGGCGTTCGGCGAAATGTTTCAGGGTGAGTCCGGAAAAGAGGAGGACGAGCAAAACTAACAATGAGAATACAAGTGGTACGGGGAGGATCGGATTCAGATCGTTATATAGGTCGTCGGCTCGTCCCAATGCGAAGGAACCCAGCCCGGCTGCCACTACAAACGCGATGTTGCCAGAACTGAGAAACAACTTTTCTTCCGTGGCTGCACTTTGTGCTGCCGCCTCGTACTCAGCAATGACGATGTCTCGTTTAACGTACCCATACGTGGGGTAGTGTTGTTGCCAGTCTGAGGGACCAAAGTTTTCCACCATCGCCGCTCCCCTACTCATCATGGTCGGGCCTGGAAAAAGACAGGGCACCACACCACGTATGTGGGTTGGCGCCCTGTCTCATTATGGGGAGACGTTAGGACCGTACCCATAACTTGTCAAGCGGGGATTAGATGGGCAGCCGGGCGTCGTGCCACAGGTCACACAGGCCTGTAGCAGAAACTCCCGAACCCACGTGGCAACGTCAATTCGGGAGCCTCCGAAACGTCAGTGGACCCGAGTCAGGACCCGCTGCGGCTACATCTGGGCTTGTTTTTTTGGACACTTCGGCTGAATACTCGCCCGTTGGTCTGAGCTGAGTCTTTGCAAGGCGGAACCTTTTGTTAATACCCTAAGTATCTTAGGTATCTTAACCTAAGATTCTTATGCTATGACCAAGACGAAAAGATTGTCGGTTGTGAGGGGCACGCTCGAGTTATTGGTACTGAAAACATTGAGTGCTCGTGGAGAATCCCATGGGTTTGAAATTCTGGAATGGATGCGGTCGGCAGGAAAACCGCCGCTGGACATCGAGGAAGGGGCTCTTTATCCCGCCCTTCACAGGATGGAGAAACGTGGGTGGCTTGACAGTGAGTGGGCTGTATCTGACCTAGGGCGTAAGGCCAAATACTACCACTTGTCCGCCACCGGTCGTGCCGCAGCAAAAAGCGAATCGAAACGTTGGGCGGAATATGTGAAAGCTGTAGAACAACTGTCTCATGCGTAGTTCGACGGGCGGCAAGAGACGCTGCCCCCCTCCCGACGATCCTTATGAAGCCGAACTCAGCCACCACGTGTCCTTGCGTACCGATCGCCTTGTCGCCGCCGGAATGGCCGAAGAAGAGGCGGTTGAGGAAGCGTTGCGTGCTTTCGGCGATCAAGCTGCGTATCAACGGGAATTAGAGGCAATAAACCGGAGGAAGGCAATGAGACCCAAGAACAGAATTGTTTTGACTTTCTTCAAGGAGTTTACCTGGACACTACGGCGATTGCGTCGCACGCCCCAGGATGCGATTGGAATTGTGGCCGTTTTGTGCCTCGGGCTGACCTCGACGACAATAGTCTATACTATAGTAGACAACGTCCTAGTGGCGCCGCTTCCTTACATGAATGCGGGTTCGTTGGTTGAAATCCGCTCCATTGATTCGCTCTCGACCGATGGGGCCCCGGGCCGAGTTTCGCCGCCGACTTTTCGGCTTTGGTCGGACCGCGGCGGGAGTTCCTTGGCGGCGATTTCTGCGGTATCCCCACGCCGCCTTGAGGTCGGTAATGAGTCCGGCCCGTTGACCCTTGATGCATCTGCAGTTGGCGCCGGTTTTTTCGGGATGATGGGATCGCCAATGCTTTTGGGGCGGGGATTCACTGAAGCGGATGACATTCCTGGGGCGGCTCCCACGATTGTTTTAACAGAAGCGATTTGGCGCTCGGCGTTCGGCGCGGATGAATCACTCATCGGAAAAACCCTAACTGTTGCAGGTGCGGCAACAACATTGGTTGGAGTGGTTCGCCAGGGATATGAGTATCCGATTGGAGTCGAGGGGTGGATACCGATCGGGCCAAATTTGCCTCCCAACCGCCCGGGTCTTTGGGGGGCCAAGTTTCTGGGGGTGGTCGGGCTTTTGGCTCCCGGGGTCTCCCCAGCAGCCGCAGCGGACGAACTGCGGGGGACAATGCCGTTAGATACCGAGTGGTCGGCCAATATTTTTCCCCACATCAGAAGTCTTAAAGAATCGGTAGTTCGCGAATCTCGCCGACCCCTCGCAATGTTGCTCGGTGCCGTAGGGCTCGTCTTGTTGGTTTCGTGCGCAAACGTCGGAAGTGTATTGCTGGCCAGATCTTTTTCCCGGCGCCGTGAGGCGGCTATGAGATTGGCCTTGGGTGGGGGTCGCCTGGGGCTAGTCATTTCGGCACTTTCCGAGGGCATTATTCTAGCGCTGATCTCTGCCGCGTTCGCGATTCTTTTTGCCACCATTGCGTTGCCCGCAGTCATCGCCTGGGCTCCGGATGCATTCCCGAGGAGTTCGAGCGTCGCAGTTGACTGGCGGGTTGGCGTCTTGGGTATTTCTGTGGCTCTGGGAGCAGGTGTAGTAGCCGCAGTGATTCCGATGCTGAGAACTCTGAATAACGGTGATCTTGCAACGGTGCTACGAGAGGGCGGGCGCTCTTCGACGTCGAACGGATCTGGGACGACAGCGCTCAGAATTTTAGTCGTCGGGGAGCTTAGTTTGACGTTGGTTCTGTTGACTGGTGCCGGTTTGTTGACCAAAAGCTTGTACGTCGCCGTTACCCAGGACGGTGGTTACGAGGCATCCGGCGTCGTTACGTTTGATTTGTCCCTTCCGTCATATCGATACGCGTCCAATGCCCGACACAACCAATTCCAGGCCGAGCTCCTGTCCGAGCTGGCGGCTTTACCAGGGGTGTTGTCAGCGGGAGCTGGTACAAACAATCTCCCAGCTTCGGGGCTCAACATGCGGTCGCCACTCGCGACACCTTCGTTGCCGTCAGGCGATCCCGAACGAAGAGTGCACGTTGTCGGCATTACCCCCGGATATCTCGAGTCGTTGGGGATCGAATTGGAAAGAGGGCGTGGTTTCGATCATTCCGATTGGAATGGTGCAACCGGAGTTGTCCTGCTTAACGAAACAGCTGCCCGGACAGCGTTCCCAGGGACCGAACCCCTCGGACAACAGGCCATGAGCTTTTTCGTCAGGGATTTCGGAGAAGTGATTGGAATAGTTAGAGATGTACGGATCGAAACGCTGGCTGATGCGCCTCCCCCGACAATCTACCATCTTTTGAGTAGTGTTCGGTCAAGCTCATTTTCGGTTGTGATGAAGACCTCTCTTCCTCCCGCACAGGTATATCCTTCGATTCGCCGGGTAGTTCGGGAGCTCGACCCCCTGATCCCGATAGACGGCCTGCGGGAGTTCGACGACGTTGTATCGAAATCCGTAGGAAGACCGCGATTCTACATGGTACTCCTAGGTGGGTTCGCGGCGATTTCTGTGTTGGTGGCGATAATCGGTTTCTATGGGGTGATAACACTGAGTGTGCAGCGGCGCGAACAGGACATTGGGATCCGGAGAGCACTTGGCGCGTCCGCGTCCCATATTGTTGGAATCGTTTCGTTGGAAGTGGGTGCGATGGCTTTGGCAGGAGTTGCTCTCGGTGTTGTTCTTTCTTTAGCTGGATCTAGGCTGTTGGACAGTTTGCTCTACGGGGTCGAAGCCCTTGACCCCAGCATTTTCACGGGGAGCGGGCTAGCCGTTTTGGGAGTCGCTGTTTTGGCGGCCATTCAGCCAACCCGAAAAGCGTTGACGGTGGATCCCATGAGAGTGATACGGGAGGAATAACGCCGGGTGAACCGGGTCACAGGTCGGGCAGGCCCGTAACAGAGACTCCCGAATGCCCGTGGAAACGTCAATTCGGGAGCCTCCGCCACATCAATGGACTCGAGTCAGGACCCGCGCCAGTCGCCTTTTGAGTCTTTAAGCATCTTCACCGCCCGAGGCGAGTCTAGGGGGATGAGTTCGTTTCCGGCGCAGGCACGGCAGCCTTTACGCTGACCGGCCCTGTCGAGAGATGGAGTACACCAGGGGCACCAGTAACAGCAACCAAAGGCCAGTGAGGTAGCTGCCCCCAATAAAGGCAATCCAAACAATGAGTTCTACAATGAAGTAACCAGGCGTTTTCGTTATCGGAGTCCCGATTGTGAGACAAGTCGTGCACAGTAGGTCGGTCATAATTGTTGCTCCATAAAAAAGGTCCGCCGATTGGCAGACCAAGTGTCAGCAAGAATTTTTGGTACTGCGTTTGGTGCTATCGAATACCAGTGAGCCTCCTTCCCCCGAGAACCACCTTGAGAAGCGTCTCCTCGTCGGCGTGTTGGTAACTCTTCAGCAGCCTGCGGCGCAGACGTCCTTAACTGACATCCCCTTCCGTTGCGATGCCCACGAACGCCGGAAAAGCATGCCACGAGCCGCCGGACTTCCTGCGGAGGCCCGCGAGCTTCCATCCCTGCTTGAGCCAAGATGAAGCCGCATGGCGCGTTACAGGTCGCCCTGAATGAGATTGTTGGAGAGGGCGATCGCTTCTTTCTTTGCCTTGGTAATCAGGGCTGGAATCAGTTCCCCCTGAGCGTCCCTCACCCTGAAACCCAACGACCGACGACGTCTTCCTCCATTGGAGCTGTCGTAGCCGAACAAATAGCACGGGCCACCACGGATTCTTTCGCCCACGCTGGCTCTCGCTCCCTACCGCTTGTCGAAGATCGCCGGTTCGCTTTGCCATATTGGCAACACGCTACGGACGAGGCATAGAAGTAGCGACGGGATAGAAGTAGCACTATACTCTGGTGTGCAAAATCTCGTGGTCTACTGTGCTGACATCGGGAGCGTGGCAACCGGCAATTTTGGTTGGGCACGTCGTCCCGTCGATTCCGTAACCGAAACGGGCACCGACATCCAGGAATTTGCAGATCGAGTGGCATGGGATCTCACCGAAGACCGTCCGGTCGCGTTAGGACTTGAATGTCCACTTTTCGTCCCATTACCCGACGACCCAACTCATTTGACCAAAGCTAGGCGAGGAGAAGGAAGAAGGCCTTGGAGCGCTGGGGCAGGGCCTGGGGCCTTAGCCATGGGGATTACCGAATCGGCTTGGATTCTTCGGAGAATCCGCTCGGCAGTTCAACCTGAGATAAAGGCCTCATTGGATTGGTCGGAGTTCGAGTCGCGACAACAAGGACTATTCCTTTGGGAAGCCTTTGTGAGCGCCACAGCGAAGGGGACGACTCACACTGGAGATGCCGTGATAGGAATAGACACCTTCATCGCGGGCCTACCGGATATAATTGGGATCAACGCGATCCCCGCAGAGTCGGTGATTTCGCTGATCGGTCTCGCGCTGGTTCGCACTGGATGGACATCTGATCCCCAGGTTCTTCCCAGGGGTGCGTCGTCATCAAAGCCTGAGAGGGCATTTTCTTGCACCCTCCTTTGCCTTCCCCTGGCCTCGAGAATCTTCAGGAGTATCGAGGGGGCCATCGCGACCTTACGAGACCCATTCGGGTGCCGATCTGGCCGGGAGTGTCCTGTGAGTTACCGCGAGCGCATTGGCGCACAGTTAGCCGATCTTAAATTGCCCGGTGCAGTGGAGGCACTGGACGGAATTCTGGCCCGAATAGATGGTGGCGAGCTTGCGGGGGTAGATGCCATTGAGGCCTTATTGGGCTCGCAGATTGAGCTCAGGAATCAGCGACGGCTGCAGACTGCTATGAGGTCCTCAAGACTGCCGGCAATCAAGACGCTGGCTGATTTCGATTTCACCTTTCAGCCTTCGATCAAACGAGAGCAGATCGAAAGCTTGCATCAGCTGGGCTTCGTCCAGCGCAAGGAGAATGTCATCTTTCTCGGCCCTCCAGGCGTGGGCAAGACTCACCTGGCTCTTAGCCTGGCAGTGACCACAGCCCAGCGTGGGCGCAGGATCTACTACGGATCGTTGGCCGACTTGATAGACTCGCTGGAGGAGGCCCAGACCTCGGGACGGCTTAACCATCGTCTCAAGACCCTGACTCACCCGGCACTACTGGTGGTCGACGAGATTGGCTACCTGCCGATCACTCGCAACGGGGCAATGCTCTTCTTCCAACTGATGAGCAGGAGGTACGAGCACGGCTCAACGGTATTAACGAGCAACAAGGGATTCGAAGAGTGGGGCTCGATCTTCGGTGACGATGTCATGGCCAGTGCCCTGATCGATCGGCTGCTTCACCATTGTCACATCGTCAA
>JAJCZX010000009.1 GCA_029262195.1 Gemmatimonadota bacterium
AGTGCGGAATATCGCACCTGACCCCATTTGCAGGTTACCGGTATTCCAGGTCAACGTCCCCAGGTTCTCCAGCAAACGCGTCTGGAGGTTTACGGTGTTGCCCACAATCATCGTCGCGCCAAGAGGTATCCGAGTGGTTCCAGTACCGCTGTTGGTTCCACCGTTCCAGGAATAAGTCCCGCCAGAGGCAACCAACAGAGTACCGCCCCCGGTCACGGTACCACCGGTTTGGGTTAGATCATTAAACGTCATGGTTTCCGCTACGGCATTAGTCAACGTCGCGCCCGTGATCTCTACCGGTCCGCTAAACGTCAAACCATCGGCTATTGTGTGCGTACTGCCCGTGAAGCGTAGAATCCCTCCGCTCAACGTCGGTGCGGCGTTGAGGGTCGACGAGCTCTCCAACGTCAGAACACCACTCTGCACATCCACCGTTCCCGTATTTGTAAACGGGTTCTGAAGACGCACGAGTCCGGTTGTGGGATTGACGTTGAGCGTTCCCTGGTTGTCTAGCGACTGCGCTGCGCCACCGAAGAAATTCGACATAGTCATCGCCGTGTTCACGGTTGTGACGCCACCCGAACCCGTACGGAATATCGCGCCCGATCCCATCTGCAGGTTACCGGTATTCCAGGTCAACGTCCCCAGGTTCTCCAGCAAACGCGTCTGGAGGTTTACTGTGTTGCCCACAGTCATCGTAGCCCCAAGGGATATCTGAGTGGTCCCGGTCCCGCTGTTGGTTCCGCCGTTCCAGACATAGGTACCGCCAGAGGCAACTGCCAGGGTGCCCGCACCAGTGATCGTTCCACTGCTGTGGGTCAGATCACTAAACGTCATCGTCTCGGTCGCCGCATTCGTCAACGTCGCGCCAGTAATCTCAACCGGCCCGGTAAACGTCAATCCATCGGCTATCGTGTGAGTGTTACTGGTGAAGCGTAGTATTCCTCCGCTCAGCGTCGGGGAGGCACTCAGAGTAGAGGAATTTTCCAACGTTAGCACACCACTCTGCACATCCACCGTTCCCGTATTTGTAAACGGGTTCTGAAGACGCACAAGTCCTGTTGTCGGATTAACGTTCAGCGTTCCCTGGTTGTCCAGGGTTTGAACCGCTCCACCGAATACATTCGACATCGTGATAGCAGCATTGATGTTGGTCACTCCACCCACGCCCGTACGGAAAATCGACCCATCACCCATCTGAAGGTTGCCCACATTCCAATCCAGGGTCCCAAGGTTTTCAAATAACCTGTTGCGAAGAACCACGTTGGTGACGCCAACGACTGCAGAGGCACCTGACTGGATTTGTGTCGTCCCGGTACCCATATGTGTTCCACCTTCCCAATCGAAGGTCCCGCCAGATGGCACCGCAAAGGTACCGCCACCGGTGACAATTGTACCCGTACTTTGCACAACGTTGGTAAAGGTCATCGTCTCGGCGGCCGCGTTGGTCAATGTCGCTCCCGAAGCAAAGTGCACGGGACCGGAAAACACATGGCCATCCGCAATAGTGTGAGTGCCCCCCCCGAACTCGAGTGCTCCACCGCTGAAAGTAGTGGTACCGCCAACGGTGGTGCTTGCCGAGAGTCTTAGTGTATCACTTCGAAGGTCAATGGCTCCGGAGTTTGTGAACGGATTGGCAACAATCACGCGGCCGGAGACCGGGTCGACATCCCAGGTCCCCTGGTTGGTGATCAACTGCGGTGCTCCACCAAACGCGTTCACCATGGACATTGGCACGTTGAAATTGGTCACGCCGCCAGGGAGAGTCTGAAATAAAGCGCCACTACCCATGCGTAGATCACCACTATTCCAATCAACTACGCCTGCGTTGTCGAGGCGGCGTGTTTGCAGGTTGATGGTGCCATTCACGACCATCAGACCACCGGCCAGAACCTCTGTTACTCCTGCCCCGCTGAACGTCTGCCCTCCAGCCCCCGTGACCAGAAGCGTGTCATTCAAACCGATGACCAAGTTCCCAACATCGGTCACAGTTCCTGCGGTCCAATTCCAGGTGCCTGTAACACGAGCCGCCGCGATTCCACCCATGACGCCACCACTTTGCCCTCCAGTGATGAATGCGGTGTCCTGCGGCGCGGTGCAGTTAAAGTTGACGGTTCCAGCACTGATATCCGTCAAAGCCGGAGTGTAACTCCCGCCGACGTTGGTAGTGCCCCCCTGGAAATAAACGGAACCGGCTCCAAGGACACTGGAGGCGGCATCGAGGTCATGCGTTCCGCCGGAAAAAATGACCGTCCCCGGAAGGGAGACGTCAAAGGTCCCGATACTGAAACCACCTCCCTGTAAATTCAGCATCCCGGATTGGGCGAAGAGCGACCCGTTGTTATCAAACACAACGTCGAAATTGCTCTGCCCCGTGCCAGATGATTTTCTAAACGTTCCGTCGTTCGTTATCATGGGCTGAACGCCACTGGAATTCCAGGTAAAGCTTCCGTCTCCGGCAAGATCAAATGTACCGGTTGGGTTAATCGTAAAGTGCCCAGCGGTCGGACTGTTGTTGCTTGTCAGGCCGCTGCCGTCATAGGTGACAGTGCCGTCAACATATATTCCCAGTTCATTAAGACTCTTGATAGCTGTGCCAGAAATGGTCATCGACCCGGATGGGCCAATTTGAATTCTTCCGGGCCTCGTCAGGATTCCCGCGAACCAGTTCAACGCGCCATCCACTACCAGGGTGTTGAGGCTGTTTATTGCAAGGGTTCCAGCCTGTACGTCGAAGACACCGTTGGAGGCGATGGTACTTGAGCTATCTATCACCAGCGTTGCTCCCGATTGGAGCGAAAGTTTCGGCGTTCCTGACGGAGAGCCCACGTAGAGGGCCGTGATGCTATCGGAGTTGATCATACTCACGGCGTATGTGCCGGGAGCATCAATCGCTACCGTGTCAGCAGCTGTGGGGACTCGACCGAGATCCCACTTCGTGGGGTCACTCCAAAATCCGCTAACCCCGCTGGCCCACCTTATCGAGCCGATAGGTCTGACAATTTTGACTGCCGTCGGCTCAATCAGCACCTGCAAAACGCCGAGGCCATTGGTGGCCGAGAAACCTCCGGTCAACCCTGTAGCGGTCAAAACGGTTACGGTGTCACCCGGGCTGAAGGTGCCCGTCTGCGCGACATTTAGAGGACCCTGAAGGTTCACTTGTCCGTTGACTGCAAGAACATCATGAAGTCCCGACGTGACACCATTTATTTCGACGTCAAACGAAGAAGCGAGATCGAGGTCAATGTTACCGACCATGGAGAGGGTGCCAGGAGAAAGTCCCGGAGCGATCGAACCACTCATCTGCACATTGGGCGACCCGGATACATCAATCGAACCAGTCCCCTTAAGGATCGATCCGGCATCTATGATAAAGTCACCATCCACCGTGAAGTCAGACGCGAACACTGTTACGGTCCCGTTGGACCTGAACGCCGTGCTGTCGCCAATCGGTTGCGTGAACGAAATAGTATCATTGGCGCCGGTTCCAACATTTAGTACACCGCCAACCCCAACTTCGAGCTTGCTGCCTTTTGACGCGCTTATGTTGCCAGCCAGCCAGCTACCGATTCCCCGGTTAACCAGTCGAATACCATCGAACAGGTTCTTACCACCACCGGATATTGAAAGCGTGCCCATTGGATCTATTTCTATCAATCCGCCGACCCCACCCGCAATCGAGCCACCACCCCAGACCAGGGACCCTTTTACCAGAAGGGTGTCACTGGTCCGAAGCGTGAAGACGGCGTGACTAATAGCGCCGGAGGGATAGATGACTCCGCCGCTGGATCCGACTATCAAAGAGCCACCGGTGGTGGCCACAATCTGAGCGTTTTGATTCGCACCCAGCGAATCACCCACAATCAAACGCCTGACGCTGGTTGTCGCATCGACCTGCACGACAATGGATGCGTCCAGGTCAATTACGGCAGTGTCGGCGCTCCCGGGCGGTGTACCGCGATCCCAGTTGGACCCCAGGCTCCAAACACCACCGTTGGGATTGATCCATCTCGCTATCCCAGATGTCGACCCGACCGTAACGGTCGCGGTATCAGCGAGTCCGCCGGGCTCGGAAGCAATTATCTGCGTCGTCCCAATTGAGTTACCGATAACGAACGCTGACTGACCCAGCTGCGTCCCGATACTCGCCACTGCGGGATTAGTGGAACTCCAGGTGATTGTCAGGTCCCCGACAAGGAACCCATTCGCATCAGACGGTAGAGCGTTGAATGGCACGCTGTCTCCGACGACCGCTATGGCACCTGAGCTTGGACTTACCACAAACGTAGCCGCGATCTGACGAACCACGACCACCAGAGTATCGGCTACAGCATCCACCGTAGCGATAACCATGGTGGTTCCGTTTCCAGCGGCGCGACCGAAGGCTGTGTCGGCCCTGATCGAGTCAATTGCCGCGACAGCCGGATCCAGTGTAACCCATGTGACAACAGGATTGACGATCAGATTGCCACCGGCATCCCGCGCTTCCACACCCAGGATTGCGGGATCATTGAGCGGATCCAATTCTTGCGAAAACACAGAATCCGGAAGTTGTTGCGGGGGAACCGTATCCAACTCAACTATCTCAACGGTAGCGGCCCCGCCGAGTACGATGTCGAACGTGAGGGAAGTGTCGGGGGGAAGTTGACCGGACGTAGCTTCAAGCTGATATCCGGTGCCGATACTATCGATCATCAAGTCTGCAAATATCGCGACGCCGTTGGTCACC
>JAJCZX010000010.1 GCA_029262195.1 Gemmatimonadota bacterium
GTGAACGACCATCTTGAGGTGACCAGTGGTGGAAATACTCCGAAATCCGAGCTAATCAGCCTTGGCAACGAGGAGCCGATGTTTGCAAATGCTCTTTAAACTCTAACCCGTGAGTGTCTCACTTTTATTGACAGGCTCCGATTCCGCCATCGGCGCCGTTGTGCTATTGCTGCTCTCGACAAATTCTTTAAGCGGGCAAATCAGCCAATGTTCACCTTCGGCGACTGACGAGTTGCTATGGGCCTGGACCACTATTGTGGCGAACCGGGACTTCTTGGTCGACGATTGGTCAAGCGTGATTTCGCTCATCCGGCCAGAGAGACTTCGGAAAAAGGTCACTAATCGGATAAGCGGTGTCCAGCAGCGTTTCATAGGCCATGTTATGCAGGGGGCGAACGCGACAGCTTTCACCTGTGGCGATCTGACTTATCCCGCGTGCGGGAATAGCGCCCTCGAGGGCGAGGCGGCCCCTTGGTTAAGCCACGTATGGGTGACACAAGGAATTGCTAACATGGTCATCTGCTACGACAACGTTCGCCGAAGAGACGCCTATGGCCGATCCGGGGACCATTGTAGCTTGGTCGGGGTCATCGTCCATGAGATGCTACACCTGGTAAACGCCCCTAAACGCGGGGACCATAACAACGCTGGTGGACGCCACAATGTTGACCCGGTATACCTGTTTGGTTTTTCTTCAGAGTCTCAGTGCAGGCAATTGGCGGACGAGGGCTACACTACAAACCGGGAGCTGCAAGAATGGTGAATTGAGGGGCGTTTGCCGGGAGCTTTCTCGACGACGAATAGCGGGGCGGCGGGTTTAGAGTCAACCCCTAGCATCTCAGGACGTAGGAGGATCACACAAGGCAACTTGGCTAGCAGAGTAGGCTCCGGACAAAAACTCCGGCCCTGGTGCCTCCCAAAACTCCTCTAACGCAGGGAACATGAATGGGTTGCGAATCTCCGGCGGGAAGGTATTTCCTCCAAAGTCTCTCCAGCGAACTCATCACTCGGGGAGCCAGCGGGTACCCCGAAGCTTGGTACGTAAGTGTGAAAAGTGGGCCTGAAGGCTTGGGGCTCACTAAGGATGTCAAAGATGGAGTTTGCGTCCAATGGATGGATTTCAATGACACCGGTACCTGTATCGCACCCAATGCAATTGGGAAGTGGCTTGGGATTTCCGATACGCGGCTTGAGTTGTTGAACCAACCTTTCGGATGGGCATGGGGCAATTATTGGAAATTATTCGGTCGGCGGACTTCCGCAAACCTTGCGATTGGAGCGAGCGGACTTCATCTGTACGCCCAACGATTCTCTACGAAGGTTGAGAACACTGCTGAGATTTGGAGCCAAAACACAGGGTTCTTGTTTGTTCCGATTCCGGATGGCTTAAACCTCAGTGTTTTGAGGCAGTCTTGCTTTTGGAAACTCCACAACTCGGGCAGGTTCCTTTACGGCAAAACCAAGAGAGCCAATGCCAATCGATTCATGATATTCGGAGAAAGCGTTTCCAACGGGGACGGCTCGACTACGATTAACTTGGCGGCCGGATCTTTCGGGGCCAACCAAAAGGCGACGATTCGACTTAACGGAGACGGAAAGTATGACGTGCTTGCACAGACGAGTGGTTTTTTCCCCGATACATGGGAACTCATGCCAGCCCGTTGGTTCAACCACTGGCCCGATGAACGGCCAGATATCCGGAGCATAGAACTCGCTGCACCCCGTTTTGTAGCCGATCATTTGGATTACACCAATTGCAGGAGGGAAATCGCCAATGACAAGATCAACAAACCTGGTTGGTGGCGCTGGAGGGTCTCCGCAAAGCCTAGTCCTACTGTTTTTGACTCCTTTCTCAACGGCCCCTTCGGGTTGCGAGCCCGTTATTTCATGGACCCGAAACTTGGTGTTGAATACGAGGAGGCCGTTTTGCAGGCCATTTTCAAAAATAGCGATTTCGAGAACGAAATCGTCTGGGCGGGCGCCGATCGACACCATTTCGGAAAGGGCACAAAGATATGGCCGAATAAAGAAAGGACCAGGACTAATGTTTACATCTTTAACGGCTTGTGGGAGCAGTGCCCGTTCCTCTTTCACAATGGAGGGTTCGGGTTTGACCAACTTGCGCAAGCTGGCCTATATGCATCTCCGGTAATGGACATTCTCAGGGGCAAGCACACTCTCCGACAATTCAAAGGCATTCGAGCAGATGCCTGGAACCCTAACTCGCGGTTCGAAATAATCGGCCCCTGGTTCGACGCGAACGGGCAACACGTCATTGATCCCGAAAAGACGAAACGACCTCTAGTTATCTCGAGCGTAGGTTTCGTCTAGGCTGGGGCGGCTCTTCTGGCCAATCCCCTCTGGTCTCCAACAACCTAACCAGCTTCTCCCGCGCCTCTTCGTAGCCTTCCCCGGCGGGGCCTGTCCCAATCCGGTATCGGGTACCCGAAATCAAAGTGCTGTACCATAACGTCTCCGGTTGAAGTTCGGTGAAACGATGGGCACCTGGGATCAACCTGGCGTCAAACCCCCGGCGTTTCAGTTTGAGATTCCCTTGACAAGCCATGAACTACGGCTGCAAGTTTTTTGTTGGGCGCCACCCACAAAGGAGAATTTATGTTTGTGGCGCCTCCGAGTGCGACCCGGGTTTTGCGAACTATCAGTGTAATGGGGTTTACACTGATAGAACTATTGGTCGTCGCCGTGATTATTGGATTCCTCGCCGCGACCGCTATTCCCAAGTTTTCGAACACTCGAGAAAAGGCCTACGTCGCTTCAATGAAGTCAGATCTTCGCAACTTGGCCACAAGCCAAGAATCATATTTCTCGGAAAACGTGACGTATGCGAGCAGCTTGGAGGCTTTGCGTGTCTTCGAAACCGAGGGCGTGACGATTGCAGTCGGCCATGTTAGAGACAGTGGGTGGAGTGCAATGGCTACACACGAAGCGTCGGAGGAAATCTGCACGATCAATATCAGATCAAATCAAGTGGCGCCTTTGGGCCCCGATGGGGAGGTTTTTTGCTCCCCAGATAACCCCGGGTTTCGACAGTACGCTGCAGTCAAACCGGAGAACGAAGTTGATAGCCTCCTACTTTCTCTACCTTTCGCGGGCGTCGCCTTCACAGTCCCCGAATTGGATTGGGGAATCGGGCAAACGAAGCGCGTTGCGCTTGTCCTGGATCCGAGTGTAGGGGACCCTTTCATTACCGATACGCTGGTCATAACCCAGCCGATTCGTGATTCGTTGGTAGCCACTTTGATAGAGCTGTCCAATGAGTTCGACTCTGAGTCTATCGATACTCGACCGGTAAGGTACTCGCCGAGAATGACGGCGCGACTCCGAGGAGCGGGGTTTGAGATTTCACCCTCCGCCCCGGTCACTCACCTAATCGGCGAGACATCCGCCAGACCTTGGGAATGGGATGTCACCCCGGTCGCTGGCGGTAAACAACGTCTTGAGCTCTTGCTAGACGCGGAGCTGCCATTGCGTGTAGGCCCGTCCCCGTGGGAAGTGCGGGTTCTCAATGTACAATTCAATGTGCGCGTGAGCTGGCCGCGCGAGGTTTTGGCTTTCGTCGCCGATCATTTGGAATTTTTTTGGGGCCTAATGGTTCCACTAGTGATATACGCGGTGAATCTCGGAAAAAAGAAACTGGGACCGCGCGGGCAGGACTCCGAGGGTTCGGGAGCCCAGTCGCCCGGTTGACAGAATAGGGGATGGCTCACATAACTGTCGAGCCCGATTTTTTGGGTCCGTTGCCATTCACCGAGTTTTCCCAGGCTCCTAGGACGTAGGAGGGTCACCCGGGTCCACCGGGGTGTCAAGGGAGGACAACTCCTTCAGTGTCCGCAGGGGCCTACCGTTATTACTGAAACTTGTGAGCTTCCCTTCGTAACCAATCCAACGGGCGACCAGAATCAGGAATAGCTCGTATAACGTGTCGCAATTGGTGATGAGGGTCTCGTGGTTTCCATCGAAAGGCTTCCCGTGCGTGACCTTGTGACGCACGTCTTCAAATGCTTTCCAGTGTCGTTCGCCGATCAGACCCTTATCTGCCATCCGTTTGAGTGCAGTCCGATTGTTTCGGCCACCCATTTGGTCAATTGAATTCTGTATCCTCTTAGAAATTTCCTGGTTGCCCTCCCAATCTGACATGTGGTCAACCGCCCATTGGAGCTCTTCTCGGACGGACTTGTCGGGGACTCCATGCTCGGAGAAATACAGATTCCACAATCCTCTCGACAGAAACACTTAGGGCCAAGGCCTCCGCCTCAATAGAAAAAGCTGAGGCCGAATAAATCCGGCGAAAAAGAACAGCCACCGGGTGGTTTTCCCGCTTACGGAATCCAACCGTTTTCCCAATGTACTTGGCGAACAAATCACGAGCTCGCTCATGCGCTCCGATGACGGTATTGGAGAACGCCGGCCCTAATCGAAATCCTCGGGCCTTTTGGGGGTGGCTGCGAAACAACGCTCGAAGTGTCGCCGGGCTCCGTCCCTCTTCCAACACCGACCAGGTCACAGGCACGCCCGTGATCAGCCAAAGAGCCTCTTCTACTCGAGTGTCAAAACCCTCTGGCCAGATTTCCCCCTGCGCCCCGCAAGTCACACCCACGTCGATTCCCTTGTCTTCCCGGCGTATGTGGAAATTCCAATCGTCTACTGCGAACACCCAAAGATTCAGGTGACCACTCTGGGTTTCCCGATCGCCGGCCTTAGCAAAGACTTGAGTGACCTTGTTTCTGGGTATGTCAATGTCGCCCGGGCAGAAAAAACGGACGTATGAATTTTTCACGTCACCTTCCGCGCGACTGGAAAGAATCTCCAGGTTTCCCCGAACGACCGCCCCTTGAATTGCTTGGGTTCACAATAGGCTCGTAGTGGGTGGGATTGGATCCCACTCTCTTGCAAGGAGGTCCAATGCGAAGAACGTTACGTTTCGCTCTCCCCCAAGGCCGCCTTTTTGAGAAAAAAGATACTCCCGATCGTAACAGGTGAGTTCGAGTTTTTTCTCCAAGTTATGCCCCACGTGGCCAGCCCCCCGGTACAGACGTTGGGCGCTATCATCCCCGTCGACATCCAACCTCATTTCGACGCAGTCCAAACCCAGAGTGCCGTAACATCCTGCTTCGTACTCGTCGGAGTTCAAAATCCCACGCCGCAGCGGAATCTTAGGCAGGTCGGTCATTTTTTTCCTCAGGTTAGGCCAGAAACGTAAACAACTGCTTGCCTCTCACGACGAAGGAGGGTCACCGGGTTAGGACACCAGTTTGTTTGAGGAACTCCAGGCACCCCTGGTCCTGTTCGCCGGCAATGAATATGTTCGTTCCTCCCTGGCTCAAATCTGTGACTAGCATCCTGTGAAAGGCCGCAGCAGCGTCGAGAACCTGGCCGTAACCCAGCCCTTTTACAGTACCCATTACTAAGTTCGCCGGCGAAATGGCATCATTTAGATTCATGCGATCGAGGTACTATTGTCTCCGCGTGAACTCAACAGCGGACTCAAGAGGAAGGACGTTGGTAAGCCTCCATCGGGGGCGACGGTCAACAGGGACTTTGCCGCGTTGGGCGCGTTCCTCCGTTGGGCAGCTGATATCAAAGGGATGGCGGTCGATCGCCCACGAATCCCGCGAGAGAAAGAGACGCGGGGCAAGGAGCGTTGGTTGTCCTCCGAGGAACTAGCGTCGTTTAAGAAGGAATGCCCCGACTCCTGGTGGCCGTTCTTTGCAGCGCTCTTTTACACCGGGATGAGACTCGGTGAAGCACGAGGGCTGAGAGGTGGCGATGTTCTCCTTTCCGCCGGCAGAATTGTTATCCATGAGGGTAGCCGCCGCGTGAAATCATCGAACGCGATTCGGGATCTGCCGATTCCTGGGCCCCTGAAGGAACCTCTTGCAGGCCACCTGGCGACGGTGTCCCCGGGCCCGAACGATTACATTTTCCCTGCAATCCCAGGGGGAGACAAAGGATACCATCAACTTCGATCGGTTTGGGATAAGACCTGCGCTACTGCTGAGATTTTAGAAGCGACACCGCATGATGCCAGGCACACGTTTGCCGTGCATGCGGCCCAGGCTGGCGTCCCGATCGCTGACCACATGTCCGGACTCACCGACCAGGAGGCAGCGGCAAGGCACGAAGCTGCGCGGAAGGGTCTGAAAAGGGCATAAAAGTGCTAACAAAATTGCGAGCAATCGGTGGTGTCCGAATCTGTGTTCGAAAAAGGAACTTGTCTAACTCGTTGGTACTAGCGACTTTTGTTTTCCCCGACCGGGTAGCTCAGCTGGTAGAGCAACGGACTTTTAATCCGTAGGTCCTGGGTTCGAACCCCAGCCCGGTCATTTTCTCTCCTATCGTACCTCCCTGGTTTCGGCCCAGGCGACTTTTGACTTGAGTCGCCGGTCGCCCTTCCGCTAACTTCACTCCCATGACCGATTCCCAGGCCGGGCAAGTTTTTTTCCGATATCGCGACAAGACGGTTGCCGTCGTGAGTAGCGAGTCGAACCTCCTGGACCAGATTACCGAGTTATTCCCGGGTTACCTGGTGAGGTCGCCGTCGGAATCATCAGCGACGTTCCAGGTGAAACGAAAAAAAATCGGGTGGTTACTGGTTGGATTACCTGCGGGTGACCTGTCGATTGCCACCCGTAGCGGGCTGATCGACGAGTTGGAGTTTGCTATCACCGTCGAGCTGCTGTCTGCACCGCCGCTGGCTGCGTACATCCACGGATCTGCCGTCCTCGTAAGACCGGACGAGGCCATCCTCGTCCTTGGGAAATCAGGGGCAGGGAAGTCGTCCCTCGCCCTCCACTGGTGTGTCAACGGCCTTCAGGTGTTGGGAGACGATATTCTGCGCCTGGAGCCGAGCGGGAAAATATCCGCTTTCCAAAGAATGTTTGAAGTGGACTCGCGGCGTTTTAAGAAACTCGGATTGGACAAAAACGCGTCACCTTTTTGGTCGTCCCTTTCTTCCGAAGTTTGGTTCGATCCCAGAGGCTATGGCGGTTGGGCCAGCGGCGCGCACGGGGTTGCCCGGGTGCTATTGGTGGAAAAAAATGTGTCCGAAAAGATGAAATTGTCGGAGGTGGGAATTGAGGAAGCTCTGGGCTGGTTGTCGGTGAGCCTGATGCCGGAAGGGCTTTCCGCCGGTGAGTGCCTCGACGACCTCATTTCTCTGGTGAAGCACGCGCGGTGTTTCCGGGCTTCGATTCAGGATCCGGCAAAGGCGGCACCGACCCTGGTGGATTTTTGAAATTGAACGGCTCAATAGTCCAACGCATCCGCGAGGTGGCCGAAATCGTCGCGACCGAGCTGCAGGTCTCGGCTGACGAGGTGGTGCGAGCTGTTGGTCTTCCAGGTCTCGCGGTTGGGCGGGAGGAGGGGCTCGATCGCCTGCTCGTATTGAACTCTGCCCTTTGCCGTGAGGCGGCCGGAGAGGTCTCCCGAGCATTGAGTGATGCCGGAGTACCTCATTTTTTTGCCAAAGGGGTCGCTCTGCTGGAAACCGGTGTCTATTCCGACGGAGATCGTACGCTATCTGATGTTGATGTATACGTTCCTTTTGACTCGTTTGAAAGCGGAATCGAAGCGTTGACCGAGGACGTGTTCTTTCAATTGATGGATTCTCAACAGTCTGGGCCGGCATCTTTGCGGTCTGCAGTTACTCTGGAGCGCGAAGGGGCAGGGTCGATCGACAACGTCCACGTTGACTGTCATCGGGGGCTTGACCCACTTGAACGTTTGCTCCCGCGACCCGATAGGAGGTTTGACGAATGCGCGTGGCAAGCTGTAGATGAAAAATTTGCGGTGCCGGTTCCAGGTGCCCCGGTCCATTGTCTGATTCTGCTACATCAACTTGTCCATAACGACCTGCTGCAATTCCACACACTGGCGGATCTGGCTCTAATATGGAACTCCTTGTCGGAGTCTGATACCCGGGCTCTCCAGCGCATGGCTGTGGAATTCAAGATGGGTGGCTTCCTGCTGGACGTAGCTGGGTTCATGGAACGTGAATTCGGGTTGACCAACGTGTTCTCGAAACGGGCACTATCCGGATCGCCCGCGTTAGAACTTGTCGACTTGCTAAGGAATTCGTTTTCCGCCACTATGTCAGAACGTGCGATGATAACAACCGGCAGGATCAAGACAAGGCAGAGCCTTCTCGACGGTAGTGTGACGGCAACGCTGATTGCAGATTCGTTGTTTCCGCCACCTGACTTTTTGCGTTGGCGCTGGCGGAGCCCGTTGCCGGTGGCCTATTCGATGCATGCCCTTCAGGTAGTGCGGAAAGTGATGAAACTCTGAACAGCGATCCGATTTCCAGCGAGGCTCCTCCCGTGGATGAGGATTTTTCTCCACACACACGGGATGACGTCGTGTTTCGACAACTCAAAGACGAGTGGGTCGTATTCGACCCCGAGGTTGAAAAAATCCATGTGCTGAACCTCGTTGCCGCGTTGGTGTGGACCCACTGCGATGGTGATATGAATGCTCGGGAAATTGCCGAGTCCGTGGCATCCAGTTTCGAGGGCGAAACCGATTGGGAAACGGTGCTCAAAGACACGCGGGATACACTTGGGCGTTTCAAAGCTCTGGGGCTCTTGCAATGACTGTCGAGTATTATCGCGGCCTGTTGGATCAGCCGATTCGAATCGAAGCTTTCAGAAAACACATCCATGAAGTTGTGAAAAAGGGAGATACGGTTCTCGAAGTCGGTGCGGGTTTGGGGACTTACGCCTTCTTTGCCGCTGACGCCGGAGCGGCTCGTGTAACCGCGGTCGAAGGTGGTTCGATAAACAGTGTTGCTTCCACAATCGGGCGGTACAATGGCTATTCGAACGTAGAATTTTTGCAGGGTTGGTATCCAACTGTCGGCCCGGAAGAGAGGGTTGATGTTGTGATTTTCGAAGATTACCCGCCCCGCCTTCTGGGTGCAGATTCCTACCGAATCCTTCACGATCTGGTTCACAAGGCGCTGAAGTCTGGCGGGCAGTTGATCCCGTCACGAGCCCGCTACATGGCCGCGCCCGTATCCTCACCGCGCCTGTGGAAGCGTCTTCGCAGGTTTACTTCCGAGGACGACAGGGCCTATGGAATCGATTGGGAGCCGATGCTCGAATACATGCACAACCAACCGCAGGAGTCTGTGCTCAGAGCAGAGGACCTGGCTCACGAAGCCCGGGTCATCCGAGAGGTTGATCTGGCCTCTGTCCCCCACGCGGCGGAACTTGGCGGAGAGACCTCGTGGGAATTCAACGAACCTGCGGTGCTTCACGGCGTCGCCTATTGGTTTGAATTGGACGTAGGCGAAACATGGTTGTCCAATGCCCCGGAAACCGATCCCGGGTCCTGGGGCAATCTGTTTCTCCCGTTCGAAAAGCCCCTCACAGTCGGTGCGAAAGACACCCTTGAGGTCGCCGTGGGGCCCGTGAAAACCAGGTCCGGGCGACCCGGTTGGCTGAAATGGTCGGCTGTTTGTGGTGAGGACAAAAGGACTGGTCACGAGTTCAAGGGCCAACCGGCGTCGCTGGAAGATGTGCTTCCCGTCGAATCGGCCGGCCACCTCAAACTGAGCGCCGACGCCCGGGTCCAGGCGCGGATTTTGCATCAAATTGAGAAAGGAGCGTCAGTTTCCGAGATTTTGGCCGATCTTGCCAATGGTGCGGATTCGGGAAAAACGCGGGAAGAGGCAAGGTTGGCAGGAGAAAACGTGATCCGAGACCTGATTTCTCGGAGCGTTCTGATTAAAGTGGATAATGGTTCAGAAGGACCCTAATTGGACAATAGCAGACGAAAGTTCATCAAGACGATAGCGCAGGGAGTGACCTACTCCACCCCTGCGATTATGTCCATTGCCGCGCCAGAGAACCTGATGGCTCAGGGGCCGTCGATGGCGATGATGATGACGTTTTGTGACTATTTTCCGACAATTTGTGAGATTTTCGGGTGGAATTCCCAGGCTGCCATGACGAGTTCACCGAGGATGCAGTCTACCATGAATTCACCAACCCCCCCACCTCCTCGGGCTCCGAGTCCTGGGTCCAATCCGCCTCCTGGAAAAAGGGCGATTTAGAGGCGTATGGGAGCCCTGGACCGTCGTTCATTTCTCGTAACGCTAGCGAAGGCTTCTGCCTACGCATCTCCGGTAGTGCATAGCGTTATGACTCCCGAACATCTTGTGGCGCAGGGAGCGTCAATGATGATGGGAGGCATGGGCATGGGCATGGGCATGGGTATGGGTATGGGAATGGGCGGAGGAATGGGTGGCGGCATGGGCATGGTGGCGACGTTCCCCTCTCCTCCTGGGTAAGGTGATACGCTTTGCGTTTCGCAAGAAACGGCGCGAAAAGCGATGGGCAGGGTGTGACGGGGGTCACGTTTGTGCGGTGCCTGCCGTTAGCGATTTCTTCACGAAACTCCAGTATTATCTAGGCAGACAGGGTAATTCGGCTTTTTCAGGCGGGGAATTAGGGGGTCGGGTGTCTTGTGGCTCATACCTTGCGAGTGTAGCCTAGTAGGATACCGGTGCGGCCCGCTGCCGATGGTCAGAAGCCGATTGGTTCCGTCCGACCCCATTTGGGGGTTGGGAAACAAGAGGTTCCGGTTCGTCCTCTCCTCATTTGAGACGACCGAAAAGGGCAACCCGCAGGCGACTGCGGCAGCGCAAAGCAACCGGTCTCGATCACGAAGAGAGACAGCGGAGCTACCGGGAGTTCAAATGGTTTTTCAAAACAAGACAAACGACAATCGATTTAACGCCAGCCGGCGCGGCTTCTCCTTGATGGAGTTGCTCATCGTTCTGGTTATGATCGGGCTAATGATTGCTATAGCGGCCCCCAATATCAATTTCGGGCGCTACAGGGTTGAAACGGCCATGCAATCCCTGGGGACACTCCTTCTGGCAGCCCAGCGTTCGTCGGTTACCGCCCAGCACGATGTCGTTGTCTATCTGGATACGAACAACGACCTGCTCAGGGTTCACCGGGATCTGAACAACAACGGTGCCGAAGACGTTGGCGAAATCGTCAGGAATTATCCCCTGGGTGACAACGTGAAGTTCGGCATGGGGTCGGCTACGGCGATGCCCGGTTGGTCGGGTGCTCAGACGACTTTCGCCAATCTCCGAAACGGTATTCCATACATCACTTTTCACCGTAACGGCAGCACCAGTGAAGCGGGCGGCTTTTATTTGACCTCCGCCAACCCGGGCCGCAACAATACAGAAAACAGCTCTACCCGTGCGCTGCAACTTGATCGCGCAACCGGGAGAACGTCGTGGTTTAGATACACTGCAGCTGGCTGGCAAAGGGGATTCTGATGAAGTCCAACAAAGGTTTCACGATTATTGAAGTTGTGATGGCCCTGGTGATTCTTACTGTGGTTATTCTCGGAGGGTTCTCAGCGACGTCTGGGTTCATCCACGAAGTCGCGGTAGGCGATATTGAGGCGGCGGCGCTCCAGCTTGCCGACGATAAGATCGCCGAAATCAGGATGGATCCGAATTATGCCACGCTGGACAGCATCTATCCCGGCACGGAAAACAACTTCCCGACGATGGCGGGCTTCACCCGGAAGACGGTGATTACGCAAATCGGTGGTCCGAGTAGCACACAGGATCACAAGAAAATAACGGTGACGGTTGCCGGGCCCACTCTGGCAAATCCGGTAAATAGAACCATAACGTTGGCGGCCCCATGAACCAGAAAACACTCAGATCCGAATCGGGTATGACGCTGATCGAGATAATGGTGGCTCTCACCATCTTCAGTATCGTGATCGCTGGTGCCTTGAGTACCCTGAATAGTCACAGCGAAGGTTACAGAATCGGCACCGATCGGATGACGCTTTTGCAGAATCTCCGGTTTGCCGCTAACACACTCGAAAAAGACCTCCGTGTGGTTGGCGCTAACATTCCTGACGACCAGCCATATCTGATTCTGCTCGACGACGATGTCATCGCTTTTAGCGGAGACTACGCTACCAACGTTGCCGGAGATCCGTACGCGGTATACTACGATCCCGACTCGCCTGCGGGGACCGTAAACGCAATGACTTCCTCCATGCGGTTGACGATTCCGAATTCGACGTTTGGATATCCTGACACGAGTTATATGCAATCCGGCGTCAATAGTCCGGCTGAAACTTTGATCTTTTTCTTCACGGCGGATTCTTCGACAAGCCGGATTGACGACTTTGCTCTGTTCCGGCAAATCAATTCGGGTACGCCAGAGTTGGTGGCGCGGAATATTCTGCAGACCAATGGCGCCGACTTTTTCGAATACTATCGGCACAGTAAAATCGGGGCTCAACCGATCCAGGTGACCAAGGTCCCGGCAGCCTCGTTGCCGCTGCGGCACTCAGCCAAGAACCACCTCTCCGTAAACGACACCGGTGCGGTCGCTCTTATTGATAGCGTCAGGGGTGTACGTGTGAATTTCACGACCACCAACGGACGATCTGGTGCTGATGAGCAAACCCGGGCTGTGACCAGACTGATCCAGATGCCTAACGCCGGGTTGGCAGTAAAATTGACCTGCGGTGATGAACCGCTGTTGGGTGTAGCCTTTGCCGCCACGTTCGGGCTTACGACGCAGGGTGACCCCCGGATCCGTTTGACATGGGGCCAGGCGATCGACGAATCGGGCGGTGAGCAGGACGTAACCCGTTATTCGATCTGGCGCAGGGAAATGCCTGCGATCGATTGGGGCGATCCGTTTTTGAGTATCCCGTCCGGACAGGCGTCATATGTCTACGACGATGAAACGGTGGAATCAGGGCAGAGTTACGCCTATGCGATTGCGGCACTTGATTGCACGCCGTCGCTGTCTTCCCTGGCTACCAGTGCAACAATTGCAATACCATAAGGAGTGCAAGAATGAACATTACATTTAAACACCTGGACAACGAACGAGGGATTTCGTTGATGGTCACCCTCCTGGTGGTGGTTGCGGTAGCGGCAATCTCTACAGGCGCGGCCATGCTGAAGGTTAACGCTTCCCTGGTAAACAGGTACTCCAACCGACTCAGCCAGTTAGAATCAGTGGCTGACGCGGCGCTGGAAGAGGCCCGCTCAAGGGTTAACGGCGGGGCAGTCACGTATCCGGATTCAGGATATATTGCCATCGAAAGTGGGGCGGCGGTCACAGATGCTTCGGGTGCGACGATTCCCAATGTTCGACGTTCCACCTATGTCGGTCCTACCGGTATTACCTCCGGCCAGTATGGCGTGTTCGGTAGCGTGGTTTCGGTCGCGGAAGACGACTACGGAAACAAGGTAGTACGTCGCGGAGAAATTCAGCAGGAAAGCTTCGCTAAATACGCCTATTTCACAAACATCGAAGGAAACATCGTGTTCGGTGGTGGTGACCAGATATGGGGTCCGGTACACTCCAATGACAGGATCCGTATCTACTGGTCCGGGGCATCGTTTCACGGTGAGGTGGTTACGGCGAGTTACATTCAAGATCCCCAGTACGGCACGTTCGATCTGGGTTACACAGAGTACGGTCCGAATATTCCCCTCCCGCAGACTGCCGATCTCAATAAGCTCCAAACTCAGGCGGCGGCCGGAAGTATGGCTATCGTAGGCAACGGCAACGGCAACTCGGGTACTGCGACAACGCGTATCCAATTCATAGCGCTAGACCTTGATGGCGACGGCCTCACGACCGGGTCCAATGAGGGTTTCATACGGGTTTATCAATCAACTGATTGGCGCTGGGTTACGGGCGAAGAACCGTCGGATTACAACACCAATGGATTGAGGAATTCCGATAACTGTGGTCACTACCACGGCAACACCTTCGTTGAAGCTGACGCCCACGGTACAAGTGGTGGAGATAGCTGGACCAACGCCCTTAGCAGCAGTAGCAGGCGTTGTTACCTCGGCGGGTCTGATTCTCTCTGGGGCGGATTCCAACCCACTGACAGTAGAGGCGGTTGGGTGAAGTGGGCGGGCACTGTTAGCCCGTTGCTCGCCGGTCGGGCCGATCGCGAATACCTCTGGCCTCTTTCCAGGGCGCTTAACCCCAATTCAAAGGGTGTGATCTTCGTGAACGGTAATGTGGTTATCAGTGGCGTTCTGCGTGGCAGAATTACTCTGGCCGCCACGGGCGATATTGTCATTGGCGATGACATCGTTTATGCAACGGACCCGGGTACAGGATTGTGTGCTGATCTGCTGGGGATTTTCGCCGGTGATGACGTGATTATTGCGGACAACCCGATCAATGCACCGTTTATGCGAAAACGACCGGGCACGAGCAGTAATCCGTACTACACCTACGACGACACATCCAGTGAGTTTATTCACGGTGTGGTGCTGGCTCTCGATATCTTCACCGTGCAGAACTACAACAGCGGCTCAAGTAGCGCCCAGTTCTGCGAGAATAAGCAAGCCGGTCGCGGGTGCATCTATCTTACCGGTGGGATCATTCAGAGACAGCGTGGGGCCGTAGGCCTCACAAGTGGTCGCGGTTACGTCAAACGTTATGCGTACGATCAATGTGTGCTTAACGAGCCGCCTCCGTATTTCCCCACCACAGGCCATTTCGCCCGGGGGAGATATTTCGAGGTTGATCCGGCAAACTTCAACGTCGCGACGTACTTCAGTCAGTTGTCGCCCTAAGGGCTTTCAGCTAAAGCAAAAAAGCTCGGAGCGTTTCTTCATGAGGCGCTCCGAGTTTTTTTGTATACTCGTGCAAGTTTTCGGTGATTGCGGCGGCGCGTGAAGGCTCATGTTGCGGGATGGAAAACCGAAAAAAAACTGGTGGGGGAGGTAATTCCGGGTTTGCGATCGTTGAAGCCGTTGTGGCTACTGTGGTACTCTCGGTGGGCCTTCTTTCGCTGGCAACCACCCTGGCCTTGTCGCACCGAATGATTGCCCAGGGGCAGCGGTACAGCACCGCTGCCGTACTCGGAAGTTCTGTTATCGAAAACCGCATTGCGCGGGGTTGCACGGGTGGTGCATCTGGCTCTAGAGATCAGGGGCCATTCGTTGCGCGCTGGGAGACTGTTGCGGAGGCTGCTGGGGAGCGGATTACAGTGACCATTACATCGCCCACCGGTACTGGTCTTCGTGTTGATTCGCTAAGTGCGTTGTTGCGGTGTTGAAGCGAGGAAAACGGGGCCGGTTGTGTGTCACGACCCCGTTTGACCAGGTGCATTAGTTGGCGCCTACACGGCCCCTGAACGAATTCAGATCGAGAATAGGTAACCCTCCCTCGGTTGGGAAAATAATTATCGTACCCGGCGATTCGGCCGCCTCGGTGAGACTCGTAATGTACTGGCGCATCAAGTACTGTGGACTCAGAGTTGAATTGATGATCTCTTGCGACTCAGCAACCCCCCGTGCTTCGGTGACACGCTGCAGGGCCTGCTGCTCTACCACCTGGACGGCGAACCTTTCGGTTTCGATCAGTTGTTCCTGTTGGATCTTTGCGTTGATAGCCTCTGCAACTTCTCGAGGTGGCGTAATCTTGCGAAGGAACATCTGGGTGAGAGTGGCAATCTCCACACCCGCCTCAGCTGTAACCAGTTTTTCCTGAACTGCGCTGGACATGCTAATTGCGATTGAATCACGGAATTCGATGTCAGCAATTCCGTGCTTCGCCATGCCGTCTCGCACTCCTGCCCTAATGGCGTTGAGCACTGCGGCTTCGACCGCTTCGTGCCCCCCAATTGTCCTGTACAACGTGACGATGTCTTGTTGGTGAACTTGATATCGCACCGCGACTTCGACGTCGACGGCCATTTGTTCGCGCGACAGAGCATCCATTGTTTCCACACGTCCCCCGCCGGGGAATTGAATCTCACGGATACTGAATTTCTCTACCTGAGCCCAGGGTCTGACAAAGTGTATTCCCGATTCGAGTGACGCGGTGTCGACGCGACCGAAGGCGTGCACGACACCGATTTCGCCGACCCCGATGACGGTGAACATTGATGTACCCACTCCAGCGAAGCCAAGAATGATGAGAACGAATCCGATTCCGCGCATTTTGCTTGCCGCCGAGCCCTTTTGGAACATTGCGACAAGTCCTCCAGCTATCAAGGCGAATCCAAGAACTCCCATTGGCATTTTATGATCTCCAGTGTTTGGCTTTATTTATCGTTTTTGGTTTTCCACAATATGGTGGTTTGGTGTCCCGATTGCGAGTATGACCGGTTTTGGCAACTCATTGATTTACAATGTTTTGAGTGCCTTTACCTGAAGCTCTTGACCATATGCAGGGAGCTTCACATATTCTGGGGCGGCTTTGGTGATATGTAGCACGGCATGATAGAACGGACTCCGGCATCTTTCTGATACTGAAATAGGGCGTTATGCAATGGCTTGGAGAGTAATCGAAACTGAGGAAAATACCTGGCACGTTCAACCGGCAGCTGAACGCAGGGCCAACCAGAACGCCTGGAAGTTAATGTTGAGTTTTCGGCAAAAAACTACGGAAAACCCGGCTGTTTTCTGGGCGCCGTTCCCGATTGAATCGTCGTCCAAGTCCTCACTTTTTTCCCAGGCAGAGGGTATTTCAGACGAAGACCTGCTCAACCTGATCGCTGACCGCGCGAGCTAGACACATCTTCCGTGTCTCAAGCCACCACAGTCCAGGAACTCAGGCGTATTGCCGATTCGCTAGAACGCCTGAAGGGTCATAGCGTCCAGGACGTCGTCGTTAGAGCTGACCGTAAGCAACTCAAGATAGCACTCGACGGTGGAGAGACGCTCCTGGTCTCGATGGTTAACGAAGGCGACGGCACCCCCAAACTCGACGTTGATGTCTTCCGTTCTGAAACAGTAGACCTGACACAACTAGAAGTGCGGTTCGAAGGTACTCCCTAGGGAGCAAGAGGTTCGAAGTGACTGATATCCACAAACGTGTTCGTTTCAAGGACTTTAAGCTGAGGGATTCGCCCCGCGGCAACTGCGAGGCGGAGGTCTTGCTGGGGTTCGATTCTGGAGAGGAAACTGTCGGCAGGTCACAGGGCGTGAACTCGCAGACGGGAATCCTCCGATGCTCCGCTGAAGCCGCCATATTGGCCCTGGACGAGTTGGTCAAAGAGCATGGGATTTCACTTGATCTCCTCGGGGTGAAGTCGATCAAAGCATTCGATTCGGTGGTGGTTATTGTCTCTTTGACCAGCAACATGGACAACAAAGTCCAACGCCTGGTCGGTTCGTGTATTATCCAGGAAGATGCTCCGCGTGGAGCGGCCCTGGCGGTCTTGAATGCAACCAATCGTCTGGTTGGCAACATGATCCACGCCCGTTGAAGCGTTCCTCTCACGGGTTCTTGTTTCTGGCTTTACTGTCGGGTTGCAGCCGCGGAGTTGAGGTAGCTTCAGTAGACCCGAATGCCGGGCCGGTCGACGAATCGGATTTTGCAGATGTTCAGCCAACGACCACGGAGGTGGATTCTCTTGGAGTACTCACCGAGTCCGAGGCGGATGAGGTAGCTCTCAGGGATCTGCACGAACTCTCGTTTAACAGTCTCGTACCGGGTGGTTATCAGATCACCGGTGTTTTTCCAGCTCCCGACAGCGTTCCTTTTTCGACACTTCCGGCCAATCGTTCGGGCGGTGGCGGGCCTGAAGCTCTGAGTGGCCCGGCGTACGATATCGAGATTGAGTCGTTTGCTGACCACACCCGTGTCAGGTACTACGTCGATTATTTCACAGGTCGTGGAAGGGAGCGTTTTAACGTCTGGCTGGGCAGGATGAGCCGTTATGAAGGAATGATCCGAGAGTCGTTCCGAGGTTACGGGCTTCCAGAGGACATGGTCTACCTGGCGTTGATTGAAAGCGGGTTTTCCAACACCGCGGTCTCCAGAGCTCGTGCCGTGGGTATGTGGCAGTTCATGTCTTACGCCGCTCGACCCTACGGTCTGAGGGTGGATAGCTGGGTTGATGAGCGAAGGGATCCTTACCGGGCCACCGACGCAGCCGCCCGGCACCTCGGCGACCTTAACGAACGGTTCGGGTCGTGGTACCTCGCCGCTGCAGCCTACAACGGCGGAGCAGGACGAGTGTCACGGGGTATCAGCAGGCTGGGTGCGGTGGAAACCTCGTCTGACGAGACGTTCTTTGCCCTGTACGACCAGCGTTATATCCGGCGTGAAACGCGCGATTACGTGCCCAAACTCATCGCTGCTGCGATTATTGCCAAAGAGCCGTCCCGATACGGGTTCGAAGAAATCCCATCCCTCTCTCCTTTGACCTTTGACGAGATCACGGTAACAGATGCAACCGGTTTGGATGTCCTGGCCGGGCTCGCGGATACGACGACTTCGGCAGTAATGGAACTGAATCCCGCTTATCATCGTGGGGCTACGCCTCCCGGGGAGACTGCGACGGTCAGGGTACCGCGGGGTACCGGACTCCTGGTAGCAAGACGTTCTGCCGAGCTGACACCAGAAGATCGTTTGAATTTCCTGGAACATCGGGTTCGAAACGGGGAAACCCTGGGTGGAATCGGATTACGGTACGGTGTCTCGGTTGGTCTTCTGAGGGCTGCGAACTCAAATGTCCATCCACGCCGATTGCGAATCGGAAGCGTGCTTACGATTCCGGTGAGTGCTGCAGCCCGAAGCGGTGAGGCGCGGCCGGTGGTTTCCTCCAGACCCACTCCGGCTCGGCGTCCAACCGGGGCCGGCACACGGCACACGGTTTCCCGCGGCGAATCGCTGTGGGTTATCGCTCGCCACTATAACACGACAATTGATGCGTTGCAGGAGTTGAACGGTTTGTCCTCGGGTCAGGTGCTGCGCATAGGTCAGCAGTTGCTTGTAGGATCCGCTCCGCCAAGCCACACGGTTGCCCGAGGTGAGTCGCTGTGGGTGATCGGGCGCAGGTACGGTATTCCCCACGGACGAATCCGTGAATGGAACGGCCTTCCTCAAAATGCCGTATTGCGGGTGGGCCAGACTCTCCGCTTAACCGCACCCTAAATACGACACGTTTCTACCTCAGGTAGCCGTCCATGATCGATGAGGCATACCCGTTGCGGGGGTCTGCATCGGCATCCAGTAGTTCCGTGATACGGTTAGCTCCGCGGTTGTAGGCGAGAAGCGCGTATTCTTCGTCATCGTAACGATCAAGCAGGTAACCGAGGTGTTTCAACCCTATCCGCAGATTGGTTTCGGGATTCATCAACTCGGAACGCGTAATTCCAGGACTGAAGTACTGCGCAGTTCCCAACATTACCTGAGCCATTCCAATTGCTCCCACCGGGCTGACGGCTGTGGGCTTGAAGCCACTCTCGACTGAGATTAGTCGAAAGGCAAGTTCCGGGTCGATGCGCTCGCTTAGGGCAACGTCGTTGATCATGGCAGCCAGATCGGCGGCAATCCCGAACCTCGTCGAATAATCGATTATTCGCTCGGCTCGCTCAAGACGAACGGTTGCGACCGAAAGGTCTCGTTCAGCAGCACTCAGGGAACGTTCAAGCTCAGTGTGAGTGGCGTGGGATGCGCCGTCGGAAGCGGGGCTCATGAAGCCTACCGCGGAAACGAGTAGAATCATTACGCCTGCAAAAAGGGCACCCCGTGTCACAATTGACACGGTACTCGTGTTGTCAGGTAACGATTTCGTTTGCCACACAGTGAGATTACCCATTAGATCTTCCTGCCTTCCTCGGAATTGTCAGCGCTCCAGTCACCGTTTGAGCCGCCGGTCTTTTCCAACAACCTGATCCCACCGATCTCCATGCTATGGCCCGCTGCTTTAAGCATGTCGTATACCGTTAGCAGGCCCACTGACACCGCAGTTAGTGCTTCCATCTCCACGCCCGTACGCGCGGTTACCGTTGCCGTTGCACGCATGACCACGCGCGAATTCAACTCGTCTACACTGCCGACAACTTCAACATGATCCATACCGAGTGGATGGCAGAGGGGAATTAGATCTGACGTTTTCTTTGCTCCCATTACACCTGCAAGTTCAGCCGTGCTGATCACATTCCCTTTAGGGCCGGAATTGTCTATGACAAGCTGCAAAGCCTCCCGGGACATCTCAATCGACCCTTCTGCTTTTGCCACCCTTCGGGTGATTGCTTTTCGTCCAACATCCACCATCCTGGCGTTACCGGACTGATCTATGTGCGATAGTTTCATATTAATTTCTCCAACTTCAACGCCAGAGCGGCTGTCGCCAGCTGTGGATTGACGTTGGTTTCAGTTCCTTCTTTTATCTCAGCCACGACTCCAAGAGCCTTGAGTGCATTTTTTGTGTCCAACTCACTGGCATTGCCACTCGCCAATCGTTCCCGAAACACCAGCGCGATATCATCCAGCATTTCGCTGAAAGCGCCCCGCGCGGCGAAGGTTGGCTGCCCGAAGGCTTCCCCTGCCCACGCCGATGAACCTCTGGCTGTTGCCGTGAGAAAACGTTCGGCAGCGCCACTTTTTTGTCCTGATTCCTGGATTCGCGTTACCGCGTTGCCAGGGCTTCCTTCCGAAAGCAGTGTGATCTTTTCCAGAGTCCGACCGGTTGGCGCGTCCGGGACGATGTTTTGGAGGAATGCCTTTACTTCGTCATCGCTCAACCTCCCGACCCTTATCGGGATCATCCTGGATTTTATCGTAGGCAGTATCGAGCCGGGCTGGCTGGTCGTCAGGATAATGGAAGTGTCGTTGGGTGGTTCCTCCAACACCTTCAGCAGTGAATTTGCCGATTCCTGACTAGACTCCTGAATGACGAGTCGTTCAGCGTTTCCGATGATTATTGCCTTCATCCTCCCGGAATAAGGTTTCATTGACACCTTACGCTTCAATAACCGCATTGACGCAACAGGGTGTCCTAACATTCCGTCCGAACGGCCATATATAGCGTTCTCGCGTCGTTCTGCGATGGCATTACCCAGCAATTCTTGGGCCTCGGCGACCTGTTTTTCATGATCTGCCGCTTTTGGGCGGGGAATCGGAAAAAACCAGTGAATATCCGGGTGGCTGAGATTTTGGGCTTGTTTGCAGGATGGACACGTTTTACATGGCATTCCAGGTCCATTGCCGCAAAGCAACGCCTGTGCGGCCCACAGAGCTATCCTTTGTTTTCCAACACCTGGGGGTCCCTGCACCATTGCCACCTGTGGGAATCTGCCCGCGGCGATTCCTTCGGCGAGGCGGGTCGTGAGGGCCTGGTGCCCGTAAATTTCGTGTAATGCCATGAGTGCGGAAGGTAATAGGGGGTGTTTTAGTGGGGTAGTGGCAGCTCTTAAGCCATTGTTTTTCAATGTGTTAAGTGAGGCCTAGGCTCGTCTTTGGATTAACGAGTGAACACTCACATATTTAGTACCATCCTGGGACTGTCGGATAGTTGGGAAATGTCCTATAAATTTGGGCGTGCAGATCCCGTAAAACAGGCGGTTGGACGTTTTATGGTTCGATGTTTCGTTGCTGTCGCGACAGTGGGTTATCTAGTTTTGGTTAGTTGATCGGGTGTCGGTTTCGTGGAACAGGGTACTCTGGCTCCCACTCCGTCAAAAAACAAATCTGCTAGATTGATCGTTTTCATATTAAAGGCCAAAATGAGCGAGGACTCGCAATGACCCGTAAAGTCGACCGCACTCTGGAGTTATCTGACGAAAAAATGCGTTTGTTGGTTGACGAGGCTATGGAAAGGATTGTTAAGCACGTCTCGTCATTAGCCGACCGGCCAGCGCACGATCTAAAGGACGCAGAAAAGCTGTCTCTGGGTTTGATTGAGTCGACGGCGCCGGAACAGGGCGAGAAAACGTCAGCAATAATGGACCACCTCTTCGAAGTTGTGCTCCCGAAATCACTGAACACGCCGGGACCCGGGTTCATGGCTTACATACCAGGCGGCGGAATTTTTCACTCCGCCGTGGCTGATCTTATCGCTGACTCGGTCAATCGATATGTCGGTGCCTGGCGTCCGGCGCCAGGACTGGCCCGTATCGAAGCCAATGTTGTTGATTGGCTGGCTTCCATTGTTGGACTGGGAGAAGGCTCCGGCGGTTTCCTCACCACGGGGGGGTCGCTGGCGAATTTTTCCGCTGTTATCGCGGCCCGCCACGCCGTGCTCGGTGAAGAGCTGAGCGTTGGCACGATCTACGCTTCCGACCAGGTCCACCACTCCGTCGTCAAAGCTGGACGGATGGCGGGGTTCCGAGTAGCCAACATCAGGTCCGTTCCTTCCGACGACCTCTTTAGAATTGACCTCGGAGCCCTGCGGTCGATGATTGAGGAAGACAAAGCAGGAGGGTTGAAACCAACCCTCCTGGTCGGGTCGGCGGGCACAACCAACACAGGAGCGGTTGATGACCTCTCCGCCCTTGCCCGGATAACGAACGAACATGGGTTGTGGTATCACGTTGACGCGGCGTACGGGGGCTTTTTCCAGCTGACCGAACGGGGTCGGGGAATTTTGAGCGGGATAGAGAAGGCTGACTCGGTTACGCTGGATCCTCACAAAGGGATGTTCCTGCCCTATGGCACGGGGGCCCTGGTAGTGCGAGATGTGTCGAAGCTCCGGGACGCTCACTCAATGACCGCCGAGTACCTGCCCGCGATTCAGGATGATCCGAATCTGGTCGACTTTTGTGAAATATCTCCCGAGCTATCCCGCGATGCCCGAGGGCTCCGGATCTGGCTCCCCGTCAAAATGCATGGCATGGGTCCTTTTAGAGCTAACCTCGATGAAAAATTGGATCTAATAGAAATTGCCACCCGAGGGTTGGAGGAAATTCCCTCGGTCCGCATTGTCGCCCGACCTCAACTAACGGTTGTCGCGTTTCGTCTTGAGGCAGACGGTATGGTGCGTGATGAGCTTAATGCTTTGAATGAAAAGTTCATTGATCGGATCAACGATCGGAACCGAATCTATATAACTGGCACCAATCTCCGCGGCGAATTTGTGCTACGGATTTGTATCCTCTCGTTCCGCACTCACCGGGACAGGCTGGACCAGGGATTGGAAGATATCAGGGCTGCCGCCGCGGAGCTGACGAATTCGACTTGACGGCGCGAACTGTCGTTTTGACTGTGAAATTGATGTCAACGTGCCGATATGGCGCGTAAATGATGGCACCGGTGATGCAAAGCTCCTGCCCGCCGGGGAATGATCCCCAATCAACAAAATTAAAGGAGCTTTAGCCATGATGTACCCAATTATTCGTCGGCGTCCAGTTTCCAGTGGGAACGGGGTTTGCGCGACTTCAGATTTTGACAATGTCTTCGACCGTTTCTTCGGCGGAGTTGACTCCGGTATTTCCGGCCGCAGCCTGAGTCCGGCCGTGGACGTGCTGGAATCCAAAGACGCCTATGTTGTCCGTGCGGAGTTGCCGGGCCTCACTCCCGAAAACGTCGAAGTGTCGGTGGATAAGGGTGTGTTGAGCATTAGTGGTGAGCGCGACGAGGAAGTTCGGGAAGATGGGGTGGAATCCCATCTGGTCGAGCGTCGCACGGGTCGTTTCAGCAGGACCTTCAAGCTTCCCGAAGTGGTGGACACTGATTCGATCCAGGGGAAATTCAAGAATGGCGTGTTGGAATTAACCCTTCCGAAAGTTCCTCAGGCCAAGCCGAGGAAAGTAGAGATAACTCTCAACTAAACCTCTCACACGGTGGGGCGGCGATCCAACCGGGTCGTTGTCTCACCGGTGTTTTCATCAGGCTTTCACTCGTTGGTCGAGAGCTTTTCGAATTGCTCCCCCCAATTCAGATATCGTCAGCGGCTTCATTAGACTTGAGGTGATTCCTACCTCTTCTTTGTCTTTATCTCTAATCGTTTCGCTGATGCCGCTGACCAGAATAATTGGCGTCTCGGCTCTTAGGTCGTGTATCCTGGCCGACAACTCCATCCCCGTCATTTCCGGCATTGTTTGATCGGTGACGACTATGTCGAAGGCCGCCGGGTCTCTGGAGAAGGCTTCCAGCGCGTCAGTGGAACTCGTTTCGACTGTGGCTCGATAGCCAAGATGGAGTAACATCTCTCTGACCATTCCCGCAATGTTCTGAGCGTCGTCCACGAAAAGGACGTGTTCGGTGCCGCTGGCAATCCCGTCCGTTACCTCCGGGGCGACGTCTGTTTGGGCATCCACGTAGGGGAGGTAAATCGAGAATTCTGTGCCCACGCCGAGTTCGCTGGTCACAACCACGTCGCCGCCGTGACTCCTTACCAGGCCGTGCACTACCGATAGGCCAAGTCCCGTGCCATCCGACGCAGCCTTGGTGGTGAAAAAGGGCTCAAAGATCCTGTCAATAGTTTCCTGCGACATCCCGATTCCGTTGTCTCGCACGTTCAACTTGAAGTGCGGACCGCGTCTAAGAGCGGGGCGTGCGGTGATGAAATAGGAATCGAGCTCGACCCTTTCCAAACTAACGTCGATCTTGCCCCCTCTTTCTGGCATCGCTTGCAGGGAATTGGTGCAAAGGTTGAGGAGTATTTGGTGTAATTGAGTTGGGTCTGCAATGACAGCGCCGGGGTCGTTTCCGAGGGCCTCCGACACTTCGATCGTAGCAGGGATCGAAGCGCGGATCAGCGTCATCGCTTCTCCGATAATTTTGGTTAACTGTAAAGGCTTGTAGTCGGAATCGGAACGCCGACTAAACGTGAGAATCTGACGAACCAGTTTCTTGGCGCTTTCGGCCGACTCAATGATACTCTGGATCTGCCTTAGCGCTGTGGGGTTTTCTCCGACCGACGCGAGGGCAAGATCGGCGTAGCCGAGGATCGGGGAGAGAATGTTATTGAAATCGTGAGCGATACCGCCGGCGAGCGTGCCGATCGTTTCCATTTTTTGAGCCTGCTGTAGTTGCGACTCGAGAAAGGACCGTTCTTCTTCGGCTGCTTCGCGTTCGGAATCGTCTGAGACTATAGCGATGAATACCGGATGGTCTCCGTAAGTGGAAAGTTGCACCGCCATCAATGTGGGGTAATGGGTGCCGTCGGCCCGGGAGTGCGCCCCCCTGGTTTCAACTCTGTCGCGAATCCCGTCGCGCAGTGGGCGAAGCAACGTGTCTATCGACGTGCGTGTTGATCCGGGGCTTATGTCGAGGAAGGTGAGCTCCCGCATCTCGGACAGTGATCTCTGAATATTCTCCAGAGCACCCTGATTTACGTCCAAAAACACGTAGGTGTTAGCGTCGAAAACGTAAATCTCGCTGAGTGATTGATCTAGTAATCGTCCCAGGCGCGTTGCCTTCTCTTCGGCTTCTCGCCGGGCTGAGATGTCCTCAATAGATCCGGCGACTCTGGTGGCTCTGCCTTTGCTGTTCCAGACGGCCTGGCCGACCACTCGAAACCATCGGTAGACTCCGTCCTTTCTCTTGATCCTCAGCTCGAAATCGTAAGGGGTCCTGGCTTTAAGGTGGGAGGAAACTGTGGCCTTATATCGTTGGCGGTCTTCGGGGTGGATCTTGGTCTGGAACTGGTCGTCGATATCAAAGGGGTCCTCTTCGCCATAACCAAGGAGCGCGCGGAGCCTGGGTGAGAAAAACATATCTTTGGCCTCGTAATCGACATCCCAGAGTCCTACGGATGCTCCGTTGGCTACGAGGGCGTACCTTTCTTCGCTTTTGCGCAGAGCTTGTTCCGCGTTCCGGCCTTCGATGATTCGGGCCCACTCCCTGCGAGCCCGTTGGATAACGTGTTGAATGTCGGCCAATGAGTCAGGGGTGGTTAGAACGTAATCGAGGGCGCCGACCCGGATCGCGTCGGCGGCTTCCCGTTCCTTGCCCGGGTCGACAAGGACAATCAACGGGAAGGAGGAGCTGAGTTCTGCGATCAATTCTTTCGTCGGACCGTCCGAGAGCGTGAGCTGCGTCAAAACCATGGCAGGGGTCAGGTCCTCTATACACTTTTGGGCGTTGGCGAGACTGTCGCATTGATTTACCGGTAAGTCGAAATCGTCACCTAGGCCTGCGGTGATGCGGGAAGATATTTCGGCGTTGTCGACGACCAGCAGGAGTGCCTTCATGGTCGGAATTTCGCACTGTTTGACGAGAGGGACAAGCTATCTAGCCCACACACTGGCCAAAAAAAGAGAGTGCGCGTGGCACTCTCTTTCCAAAGCTCCCCCGGTTGGACTCGAACCAACGACAAGCGGATTAACAGTCCGCTGCTCTACCAACTGAGCTACAGGGGATTGAATTTTGTGGATAACGATTCTAACCAGGAACGGGCCAGTATTCAACCGCCGACTCGAACGACCGCCCTCCCTACTGCCTGACCAAAATCGCGATTGAGAGCAGCAGCTGAGCCGCCGAGAGAGCAATGAGTATGTCTCCTGCAGTTATGCTCTTTCGGTTTACAAATACCTGGTCACCTGATCGGATGCCGAGATCCTGAAGCGTTCGCCCGTGCAGTGCATTGTCCTGGAAACTAAAACGCAGGGCCTGGCCGTCTCTGAGGAGGCGGATCTTGTTGAGGTCGCCGTCCGGACTGGCCCCACCCGCCAGCGCGATCATGTCGAAAACGGTCATCGTCGGATCGACAGTATACAGTCCCGGGTTCATGATATGGCCGAGCACAGCCATCCTGAACAGGGGGGTTACGGTCACGAACGGGCGGTTGAAAATATTGCCCAGCGCTGTGCCCACGGAATCTCTGAGGTCGTTGAGTTTCAGGTCATTGGTGTTAAGCTCGCCGATTCCGGGATAGGTGATGATTCCCTCGACGTTTACCTGAAACTCGCCCGAAAATTCTTCATGCCCCCAGACGTCGACCCGAATAATATCGCCGGGCTTGAGGGTGTAGATCGAATCATTTGTGACGACGAGGCCTCTTCGCTGTGCCGCGAGAGGGCTGGCAAAGAGGAGGAGAACCATGAGTGTTTTTTTCATGGCCGTAAAGATTGCGACTCTTGGTCGCGCGGTCAACAACTAATACTTCAATCTGCGTTTAAAACCGGTGCCAGGAATTGGCCTGTATGTGAACCGGAAGCTGCTATCTGCTCCGGTGTGCCGACAGCTACCACAGTTCCCCCCGCCGGACCTCCTTCCGGTCCCATATCTATTACCCAGTCGGCTCGTTTGACCAGGTCCAGGTTATGCTCGATTACAATGACGGTGTGTCCGGCGTCTACCAGTCTGTCGAGTACCTTGGCCAGAACAAAAACATCAGACGAATGCAGACCGGTTGTCGGCTCGTCGAGTATGTAGAGTCTGCGTCCGCCCTTCGAGACCGTGGCCAACTGTCGGGCGATTTTCAGGCGTTGTGCCTCCCCGCCCGAAAGGGTTGTGGCCGGTTGTCCGAGTTTCAGGTAACCCAAACCTACCTGCTGTAAACGCCATAGGGCCCGGCCGAGTTTGTCCTGATGTTTGAAGCGTAATATGGCCTCGTCGACGGTGAGGTTCAGGACATCCGCGATCGAAAAGCCTGCTATTTTCACCTCGCGAACCTCTCTCTCGTACCGGGTTCCGTCGCACCGTTCGCATGCTACGAAAACGTCCGCCATAAAGACCATTTCCACGATGATGAAACCGGCTCCATCACAATTTTTGCAGCGCCCTCCGCCATGAGCGTTAAAGCTGAACGTCGTCGGGGTGTACCCCCGTGCCTGGGAGAGCGGTTGTCGGGCGAAGAGGCTTCTCACATCGTCGAAGCCCTTCACATAGGTGACCGGATTCGATCGCGGTGATTTTCCGATTGGAGTCTGGTCAACAAGGACGACATCGTCGAGATGCTTCCAACCCGTCAAAGACGAAATGCTGCCGATCTGCTCTCCCAGGTGTTCCTTGGCTCCGTGACTTCCTTTTACTCTTTTGGCCAACTGTCGGTAAAGAACGTTGTGCACCAGAGTGGACTTTCCAGATCCCGAGACTCCGGTGACCACAGTGAGGCAGTTCAGTGGAAAATCCACATCCAATTTCTTGATGTTGTTGAGTGTGGCGCCTTTCATCGATATTGCTCTGTTGCCAGGCGTGCGACGCAACACCGGGACAGGAATCGTTCTTTCGCCGTTGAGGTAGGCGCCTGTAGCAGTGTCCGAACCGATAGAACCGATTGGGCCTGCGAACACGAGTTCGCCTCCCTGCTCACCGCTTTTCGGTCCTAACTCAACGATCCAGTCGGCCTTTTTCACCGTGTCCATGTCGTGTTCGACTACGAGAACGGTGTTACCTGCATCGCGGAGTTTTTCCAGGAGTGAAATCAGCCTGGCTGTGTCGCGAGAGTGCAGCCCAATTGTGGGTTCGTCGAGGACATAGAGTGTGTCCATCAGGTTGGCCCCGAGGGCGTTGGAAAGGGATATTCGTTGCGCTTCGCCGCCCGAGAGTGTGCGCGTCTGGCGGTCGAAGGTCAGATACCCGAGCCCAACGTCGTCAAGGAAACTCGCGCGGGCTTTGAGTTCTTTGAGGATCGGCTGTGCGATCGAGGACTTGAGCTCACCAAGCTCCAGATTTTTCAGCCAGGTCAATAATTGGGGCGGCGTCATGTTCGCGACCTCACCCATTCTGCTGCCGCCAACCCGAACGGCAAGAGCGTCTGGTTTGAGCCTGTTCCCTGAGCATTCTGGACAGGTCTGAGCTTTCTGATACTGACGGAGAAAAACCCGGATGTACTGTTTGTATCTCTTCTTCTCCAGTCCTTGCAAAAAGGGTATCGCGCCCACAAACCGTCCGGACTTACCGTATAGCAGGAGGTTGCGATCCATCTCCTTCAGTTTGCTCCAGGCGATGTCGGTGCCGATTCCGTGTTTCTCTGCGGTTGATCGAAGCAGGGTACGACGGGAGGTGTACCGCGGCTTGGTCCACGGGTCGATGGCACCCTGTTGCAGGGTTGCTGAGCGGTCCGGTACAATAAGTGCTTCGTCGTATTCCAGCACGGCACCGAAGCCGCTGCAAGTGTCACATGCGCCGTGGGGGTTGTTGAAAGAGAAGAGTGAAGGGGTGAGTCGTGTGCCGGGCGTTTCGCATTCGATGCAACGCAACGCTTGCGAAAATTTGATGCTTTCTTCTCCCCGTACTTCTGCAGTGCCCGACCCTTCCACGAAAGCGGTGGCTATCGAGTCGGCGAGGCGGCTCCTTTTTTTTTCTGAAGTAGTTGTTCGATCCACAACGACAGAAAGTTTCGAGTTATCGAGCGATACGTTTTTGGGTAAGTCGTCGATACGGTGCACGTCGTCGCCTATCATGACCCGGACGAACCCCAGACTGCTCAGGGTTTCGAGCATTACGTCGTGCGACGCTCTGGGTGGTTTGAAGAGGATCGTGACGGATTGACCATCCATTGTGTCCAGGACCTGCTGCGTCGCAGAGCTGGGCGAATCAGATTGCACGAGGGCGTCGCATTTGCGACAGTGTGGGACACCGGCCCGCGCCCAGAGAAGCCTCAAATAGTCCTGGATTTCGGTGGCGGTGCCTACAGTGGACCGGCTGCTTGTGGTCGGGTTTTTTTGCTCGATTGCAACCGAAGGTGAGATGCCTTCCAACCTCCCAACGTCTGGTTTGGCCATCCTTTCCAGAAACTGTTTGGCGTAGGTTGATAGCGATTCCACGTAGCGACGTTGGCCTTCGGCGTAGATAGTGTCGAACGCCAACGAGCTTTTGCCCGATCCTGAGGGCCCGGTGACGATAGTCAGTGCCCGACGCGGAATGCGGACAGTAATGCCCTTCAAGTTATTTTGACGGGCTTCGTGGACGATGAGGTCTTTGTGCGACATGGGCACGAAGGTTAGCGACCCTTAGGTGCTTGATTCAAGTTTCAAAACCATTGACGGCGGACCCTCGAATCCCCTAGGTTGCCAACGCATGGCAATTACTCCAAAACTCCTGAGCCGTGGCCTAGAGGTCTTTACTGCACTGTCCCTCCTCGGGTTCGTCAGCTTCCTTTTTTTCACGAGCAATCTCGACGCCTTCCTTTCAACGATGGTTTCGTTGCAGTGGGGTTGGGTGCTGGCAGGAATTGCGCTTGCCTCACTTGACTGGGTTGGTGGTGGGATGAGGATATGGGTCCTGCTTAGGCACCTGAGGCCTGATGCACCGTTCAAGGGGTCAATTATCGCCGGCGGCCTCGCGGCCTGGGGTAGTATTATCACGCCATCTCAGACCGGTGGTGGCCCCCTGATGATTTACGCGCTGAAGCGTCATGGTGTGCCGATGCACGAATCAATCATCATCGCGCTGATGACCTTTATCGCGACAATCATTTTTTACGGGCTTGCAGGGCCGTTTGCACTTTTACTGGGCGCCGGGAAGGCTCTCGAAGAACGAAACGTGCTCGGCCAGTCGATGACGCTCTACGACCTGTTCATGGTGAGTCTGGGTGGGTTCATTTCGATTGGAGTCGTCATCATTATTCTCGTGATGTTCCCTTCGATCGTAGCGAGGCTTGCCAGGAAACTGGGCGCCTGGCTGAGGGCGCGGGGCAAGCTGGGCCTGGCTGACCGGGTTCAGAAGGCCGAGGACGGAGTCAAGCAGTCGCACGATTGTCTCGTGACATTCTTTAATAATTGGAGAGGTTGGGCGGCATTGGGTGGGGCTGTCTTCATGTCGGCGTTCGCGTTTGCCAACCGCCTGCTGGCGGGTTTTGTTGTCCTTCGAATGCTTGGAGTTCACGCCAATTTTGTCGACGTTTTGCTCTTGCAGACCCTGATAACATTCCTTTTATACTTTGCGCCTACTCCAGGAGGCGCCGGAATCGCGGAATTGCTGTCTTTTGCCGTGATGGCGATCTATATGCCTGATGATCAGGTGCCTTCCTATCTGTTTCTATGGCGTTTTGTGACCAGCTATTTGACCGTTGGGGTGGGCTCGGTGGTATTTTGGTGGTGGCTCAAAGGGGCGACCCAAAAGGGTGACCTGTTGTCTGAGCCCGTTGAGGCTGCCGGTGGGGAATAATCGAGCGACCCCGGTTGGTTGCTTCATGCCTTTTCGAGTACTAGTTTTCGCTGCCCCAAGCCGAATCACGAGGGATTTGCCGGATGTCGTATCTTGAGTTTGGGGGTCAGCGCATGTCCGTGGAGCCCGGAGAGGGCTACATCGGCAGCGATGCCTCCAACAAAGTAGTAATACAAGAAAAAGACGTAGCTGCCCGCCACGCGCACATTACTGCGTCGGCGGACGGCCAGGTTTCCGTCAAAATTGTTGACGAATCTGTGGTTGTGAGAATCAATGGCGTTCCTCTTGGCCCACAACCCCATCCTTTACTGCATGGGGACAAGATCGGGATCGGCGCCGCCGAAATTCTCTTCGCTGAAGAAACCACCAGCGGCAGTACTCAGTATGTGAGCGCCGTTGATGCCCAACGTTTAGCCGGCCTTGGAGCTGCTTCGAAGTCAAAATCGCCCGGCCAGGCGACCGCCGCAACCGGGGGACGATTGGTGTGTCTCACCGATGGGCGAGAATACACCATCAGCGGGTCGGTACGGTTTGGCCGCGAAGCCGGTTGTGATATCGTAGTTACTTCAAAGAACGTGTCCCGCAAGCACGCGGAAATAGTTGTAACCCCGACCGGTTACATGCTCATCGATACGAGCACCAATGGGACGCTGGTTAACGGAACGCGAGTTCAAGGACAACAACTGCTGTCCAGGGCTGATGTAGTCCGGGTTGGGGACGACGATTTCCGGTTTTATGCGGATGTTTCCCAAAAGCCTTCCACGGCCTCACCTTCGGTCGCATCCGCACCGCCAACACCTCCGGTCGCCACCACTCCACCCGCTTCCCCGTCGCCTCCAGTGGCTACGCCCTCGCCTCCGCCTGGCGCAGGAAACAGACTTAACAACACGATGCATGGCATTCCCGCTGCAGTGCGCCCATCGGCACCGGAAAGGCTGCCTCCATTGGTCGACAATCGGCTGAACGACACGATGCATGGTATTCCGGGAGGAGCTCCAGTTACTCCTCCGTCGCCGCCGAAACCTCCGACGCCTCCAGCTCCGCCTGTCCGGCAGACACCTCCTGCGCCACCGGCGAGGCCTTCCGTCCCGCCGAAGGAACCAGCGGCCGGGGCAGGTCCGGCAGTCCTTGCCAATCTGGTTATTCGCAGTGGTACTCTCCTCGGGCAACGATTGCCGGTTCGGGTACCGATTGTTAACATCGGGCGGGCCGATTACAACGATCTGGTGATCCCCGAGGACAGCGTATCCACGCAACACGCCAAGCTACAAAGGCGAGAAGGCATGTGGTTTTTGATCGATCTTGATTCGACCAACGGCACGTTTGTCGATGGGGAAAAGGTCACCGAAGATGTGCCACTAGCTCCGGGGGCTGTTGTGCGTTTCGGCGAGATAAAGACTTTCTTTGAGCCGATTGATGACACTGTTGACGCTGCCAAGGGTTCTTCCACCAAGATGATGAGTGCCATCAAAATGCCGCCCCGTCCCCCGGAGGGTAATCCGTCGTGACTCTGCGAATTATTGGTGCGGGACGCACGGATGTCGGCGTTGTGCGATCTGGCAACGAAGACAATTATTTGATGATCCCGGACGAAGGCGCCTATATAGTGGCCGACGGAATGGGAGGACACGCGGCTGGCGAGGTTGCCAGCGAAATGGCGGTTCGCATCGTTGCGCGTGAACTTGTTGGCGCCTCGGCGGACCCTCACGAAGCTGCGGGCGAAAGGATGCGTGGCGCTCTGCGCACGGCCAACGAGGTGATCTTTCAAAGGACCGTTGAGGAGCAGGACAAACGGGGAATGGGCACGACAGTCACGGCCATGCTCGTCAGTGGTTCCAGATATCTCATCGGCCAGGTAGGGGATAGCCGCGCGTACGTTTTGCGAGATGGTCGTTTTGATCAGCTGACCAAGGACCATTCTTACGTCCAGGAGCAGGTCGATGCCGGTTACCTCACGCCGGAGCAGGCCAGGGTTCATCCATACAGCAACGTGATCACGCGCTGTGTTGGCGCCAACGAAGACGTATGGCCGGATGTCTATGCCGGGACTCTCCATCCCAACGACCTCTACCTGTTGGCCTCCGACGGGCTGACCGGAATGCTCGAGGACCATGAAGTCGAAGAAATTATCAAAAAAGACACCGACCTTGAGCAAAAACTTGACGAGTTAATTACCGAGGGTAATGCCCGCGGTGGACTCGACAACATAACGGTGGTTCTGGTTCGCGTAGAAGCGGCTTGAACCCCTCGGCTTTGCTTTGACCTTGCCCGAAACCCAGGGCCCCAACGCCCCGCTCGTCGGCAAAGTCGCCGCGGCTAACCTCGCCGCAATTCTCTATGCACTAGAAGTTTGCGCAGTGTCTATGGATACAGCCAATCGTCCGGAGGACTCCAAATATTACAGAGCGCTGGCGTCGGAGCTGGCGGTTGCCGGTGGAACGCCGTCAGATGATGGAGTAGGGCGCGCCGAAACCGATTAAATTTTCCACTTCCGAGTTGGATCCAACGGTTGAGTGAGGTCGTGCAATGTGAATTTGTGTTGACGTGCAGCGTGTACGAGGATTTGACGGGTACGATCATTAGCTTCCGCCTCAACCGACACGTGAGCCAAGCCTTTGCCTATGTCTGCGGTGTTTGCGGTTTGGACGATTTCCAATCCCCTTACCTCGGTCTCGAAACCCCCAGAATTTGAGGTAGGGCCCTCGAAAATATATCCTCTGAGGTGTTTTCGCTCCGGCCCTTTTTTGTCAACTTGCTCTAACTCAAGTCGAGTGAGCTGCGATTCTAGGCGGTCCAATGCTCTGACAATGTATGTGTTTATTTCACTTTCTTGGCCGGTTCCCGCTTTAATCACCTCGGCTTCTGCAACTCTATAAATTGGGTTGTCCCGCTCTTCATCCTTTATTTCGAATGCAGATTCCACGTAACTGCGCAATTCCTTCTCGAGGATTCTGCCTCCCCCTATGTCGTTTACGTAGGGGATAGTCCGCTGGTCGGCGACGTCAAACGGCAGGTCGGTGCCTTCGACAGCGATAGTAATGACAGGTTTGCGAGATGCGTGGCGTACCGCTAGCTCATACATCACGTTTGGGTTCAGGCCGGTGAGGTCAACAACAACAAGATCATCAGTCAACAGCCTGCCGATAACTTGTTTGGTTATCGAACCCGGTTGATCCATTTCGTGGGCAGCCTTTATGTCGCCAAACCCGAGTTCTTCCAGCGCCGGCCGGATAACCGCAGCAATCAAGTCGTCGGTCAAACGCCGTTCCGGGGAGTCCTTGTCTCCGATCCGGGCAACAACAAACGCTGAGCGGCTTGGGGTTCTTTGGTTGGGTCCCGCAGGTTTCCCAGTCATCACTTCTTCCGTGTCTCGGTCGAAGAAGAAGGTAACCGAGACCCTGCGACTTGGCCACGGATTGGTTCCGAAACTGCGTATTGATCCCGCTCATATCGTTAGGCGGCTGATTACCCAATCCGCGTCAATTTCCACTTCGCGGGCAACAAATACCCGGAGTTTACGTGCGTTTGCGTGGAGCTGGGGGGCTATCCCCTGAAGCCCGAGCAGTGAAGCTCCATCCGGGGACCCCAGGTTTGTGATCGATCCATCTCTGCGCAACACGGGGAGGTCGGCGGCGAGCATTGAAGCTTTTGAAGGCAGGTCGATTAGCAGTTCTCCGGCTACCAGGCCGACTTCGCCCGCCATTTCGTTCTCTGCGGCCTCGCAGCGTCCAGGATCCCCTGAAATCCAATCACCGAAACCCGAGTCAAGCCCGACTGCCGGGATTTCGACTGATCGTTTATAGAGTTTGCGTTGAGTCAGGCGTGCGCTGAGGTGATTCCCGGTGTTTCGCAGGAGGTTCATCAGGGATTCGTCCGTGCATGTGCCGATTTGGGTGGCATCAATCGAACCTCCACGGACGGCATCACGAACCAGCCGCTTAAACATTGCGGTTGCGCTCCTGACGGCGTGGTGCCAGTAAACGTTGCGATACATCTGGTACTTGGCGAATAACAGTGACTCCAGCGCGCTCACGCCTTTCTCGTGAATTCCGACAGTACGGCGCCCGCCTGTTTCGATCAGGGTGACCGAGTGAATCAACCGATCGACATCTACCGTCCCGTAGGGTACGCCGCACATCCGTGCGTCTCTTGTGAGGTAGTCAATTTTGTCGAGGTCCAGTGAACCAGAAATCAAGCCGCCCAGAGATAGATCGCTTTCGCCCGCAATCAATTTGAGTATCTGCCCCCGGGCATTAGATATGCCGGTGCCTTCGAGTATCGTGCGAATCTCGGGTCGGTCAAACCAGAATGATGCGAGCGATTCGTGATTCGGGAAACCCGCTTCTTCAAGGGAGTGGGAAAATGGGTAATGCCCGATGTCATGAAGCAAAGCAGCTATCGTCACCAGCCGCTTTTCTTCGTTCCCGGTCGTTGCCAGTTCGCCCCGTTCGGCGAGGAGACCCACCACCTTCCTGGTGAGGTGATAAGTACCGAGAGCATGTTCGAAACGCGAGTGAGTTCCGCCGGGGTAAACTAGGAAGGCGTGGCCGAGTTGGCGGACGTAACGGAGGCGCTGAAACGGCTCACTATCGAGCAGTTTCAGCGCCTCATCGTCCAGCCTAATGTTGTTCCAGAGAGGATCACGTATAACTTCGAAGTCACCTCCCACCAGCTATTACCCTCTGGGTCCTGCGTCCTTGACCTCAGCCGGGACAAGGTCTTCGAATTTGACGAAGTTATCGCGGAACATGGCAGCGAGTTCGGCGGCCTGCTTGTCGTATGCTTCGCCATCGCTCCAGGTAAGTCTGGGGTTGAGCACTTCCGAAGGAACACCTGCCAATTTAACGGGGATTTCGAGGCCGAAGACCGGGTCGGTGCGGGTTTCGCACCTGGCGAGCGTTCCGTCCAATGTCGCCGCCACCATGGCCCGGGTGTGGGACAATTCCATGCGGTTTCCGGTCCCGAAGGCCCCACCGGTCCAGCCGGTGTTTACGAGCCAACATTTTACCCCGTGTTTGGCGATCTTCTCACCAAGCATTTCCGCATAACGTGAGGGGTGGAGCGGCAGGAACGGCGCGCCGAAGCAGGCCGAAAAAGTGGCTTGTGGTTCGGTTACTCCGCGCTCGGTACCGGCTACTTTTGCTGTGTAACCTGATAAGAAGTGGTACATGGCCTGTTGAGCCGTGAGTCTGGCTACCGGCGGCAACACACCGAAGGCATCGGCTGTCAGGAACACGATGTTGTCGGGATGTCCTCCCTGACCATTGGGCTGATGGTTCGGAATGAAATGGATCGGGTATGACGCTCTCGTATTTTCGGTTATCGAGTCGTCGTCAAGGTCAATCTCTCGTGACTCGTCGTCAATTACGACATTCTCAAGCACTGTGCCGAACATGCGAGTTGTGGCATAGATCTCGGGTTCACCTTCGCGGGAGAGTTTGATAACCTTGGCGTAACAGCCGCCTTCAAAATTAAAGACGCCGTTGTCGCTCCATCCGTGTTCGTCGTCCCCGATGAGTTTACGTGACGAATCGGCAGAGAGAGTAGTCTTGCCGGTGCCGGACAGACCAAAAAAGACGGCCGTCGAACCATCATCCCCGAGATTGGCCGAACAGTGCATCGGCAAGGTGCCGTTTTGCGGGTACAGGTAGTTCAGGACTGTAAAAATCGATTTCTTCATCTCGCCCGCGTAGCGCGTGCCGCCAATAAGGACCAATTTTTTTGCAAAACTCAGGGCGACGAAGGTGCTACTGTTGGTACCATGGCGCGCCGGGTCAGTCTGCAACTCGGGAGCGTGCAGCACAGTGAACTCAGCTTCGAAATTTTCGAGGTCTTCGTCGGTTGGACGGATAAACATGTTGCGGACGAAGTTCGCATGCCATGCGTTGGTCGAAACGAAACGCACCGGCACTCTACAAGTTTTGTCTGCACCGCCGAAGAGGTCCTGGACGAAAAGATCCTGGTCGGACAGGAATTCGAGCACATCCTGGTGAAGCGTTTCGAAGTGTTCTGAAGACATTCCCTGGTTGACCTTACCCCACCAGATGTGGTCTTCACTCTCTGGTTCACGTACGACGAATTTGTCGTTGGGAGAACGACCGGTGTGTGGGGTGGTGTTGCCTACGAAGGCGCCATGTTCGGTCAACTTACCTTCGCCTCGAATCACGGCCAGCTCCAGCAAACGAGCTGCTTTAAGGTTGCTTCTTACTGTTCCCTTTGGGTTCAAACCGGCAGCGATCTCGCTACCGACGGTTGCCTGGTTGGTCATTTTCCGTTGTCCTCAGAAGCTTCTTATTTATGGGAACCACGGGCGAAATATCGACCGTGGTTTCTTTTTTTAATGCGGCGGGGCCGCCAAAATTGTTATGGGGTAAAGATAATCGATTGGGCGCCGGAGGCCTATGAGCTCCGGTTTTCTTGATCGAGGGCGTCTATCATGGACACTCGTCGTTGGTGCCGCCCGCCGCCGAAATCGGTTTCCAGGAAGGCTTCGACGATTTGAGTGGCCAACCCAGGGCCAATGAGGCTTCCGCCGAGAGTGAGCATGTTGGCGTTGTTGTGTTCCCTGGCGTTTCGGGCGGTGGTGATGTCATAACAGAGCGCTGCTCTGACTCCTGCTATTTTGTTGCCCACCATGGAGCTGCCGATCCCGGCCCCGTCAATCATTATTCCGGCCTGGGCGTCGCCCGATACGAGTGTGTCAGCGACTCTGGCTGCGTAAACCGGGTAATCAACTGCATCGGTGCCATCGCAACCGACGTCTCTCACTTCGAAGCCGATCTCTTTGATTTTTGGTTTTAAAGCTTCTTTGAGGACGAAACCGCCGTGGTCTGAGCCAACGACGACGGTACCCCTTCGGCGGGCCGTCTTTTTATCTTCGGTAATAGCGACTCCGAGTTTTCTTGCGAGATCCCTGGCGGCGGGTGTAACTATTTGACCCGGCTCCACCTCAATCGGCCGTCCCTTTGAGTGGGCCGCCCTGATCTGCGCCTCGGAAATGAGTTTGCTCATCTTGCCGGTGGCGCAAGTGAAGGAACGGTATCGTAAAGCGTCTGGACGGTGTTCTTGTCGGCCTGCGACGGCGACCGAACCGTAGGGTTGGTGAACATCAGGTCGTCGGGGTCGGGCGAGTGACCAAGTAAGCCCAGAGTGTGACCAATCTCGTGAGCCGTAACCCGCGAGAGACAGTTGGCGATGTCGGTAGCTGCCGCGCCAACCGACCAAAATACTGTGGTTGTGATCGCGCCTTCGATGGCATCTCCAACAACCGTCCCATTGGTTTCTCCGAAACAAGCCCTTACCGGTGGATCGCTGGTAAGCGGAGACGGTGGCGGGGTGCCGCCACCCAGCAGGACAATGACGTCGGCTTGCGTCGAATCATCCACAACGGTGCCGGACCACTCTCCATACAGGAACTGCCGCTCCCAGAGGTCGAGAGAGGCCGCGACGTATGACGGGAGGGCACCGCGTTCTTCGACCCAGAATCGGACCGGAGAGCGGTCATGGGGCCACCGAAAAACCTCGCCAAAACCATCAGCGAACTGATAGGTCGCGGCCCGGGCCGGAACCTGAGGGTCTGAACATCCGGCGGCGCCAAAAGCCAGTGCCAGAACCACGGGGACAGCGCCTCGAAGACGCCGTGGCGTCGGAGAGTATTTAGTTGCCATTTTTGATTCCAAGCTGGAGCAACAGAGTGATTCGATGGACGATCTGGTCTCCGCCGAAACCTTCCAGGCGAAGGGCGGAAGTATTGAATCTGTGGAGGTCCCAGGCAAGATCAAGTGAAAGGCCGTTGGTAAAACCGGGGGTGTATGTCAGGCCGAGGCCTGCCGCAGCGAGAACCGGAGAACCGTCCCTGAACGGGGTTCCGACGGTCTCCTCTGGATCGTAGATAAGTGCGCCGATCATTCCGCGAATCGCGGTTGGCCCGATAAACGGTCGCTTCAGTCCTACCGATGGAAACCAAACGTTGATTGAAGTGATTTCTGTTGACCCGCCGCCGCCGTCTCGTGTGAGCGTATTTCGCGAAAGAGAGAGTCCCAGTTGAAGGGTGTTGGCGCTGTCCAGTTGGGTACCAACCCGAAACGACGCAGCAAACCCGGGGTCTACACCCACATCAATCGGTGTGACGATTGAGTCGCGGACCAGTCTGGTCGAAGCTGTGACTCCGCCTCCGACCTCAACCATGAGTTGTGCATGAGCCGGTTGCACAAGTAGCAACAGCGCCACAGTTGCGCCAATGCCGCCGGGGATTCTAAAAACTTTGGCCAAGACAGTTTTCATAAGTTACCGGTCACCAAGGTATTGGATGGATTCCATTAAATCTAGCGCTGTTTGATTGACGACGAGTGGTGTAACTGTGACGTAGCGGCGCGCGAGGGCGTGGATGTCGGTTCCTTCCTCATCGTCGTCTTTTTCCACCCAGGTATCCCAGAAGTAAGTCGATCCCAGGGGGCGGGTACGGCGTTCATAATGTTGCACTCCTGAACGGTGCCCTGCGGGAATGACCACCGTTCCCATGATTCCCCGGGTGGGGTTCCTCGGGACGTTCACGTTGAGAAACAAACCGCGGTTCAATTCCCCGCGCTCGTGCAGTTGTTCGACAATCCCCCTGATGATCATAGCAGCTGCGTCATATTCCGCGGCAGGTCCGTTGCTTCCGCCATCCTGCAGCGATGTCGCCAGGGAAGTGATTCCGTCGAGGGCCCCTTCCCGTGCGGCCCCCACAGTTCCAGAAACCCATGTACCCGAAGCCAGGTTGGGGCTGGTGTTAATACCAGAGATTACCACATCCGGACGGGATTCCACCAATTCGTCCAGTGCAACGCGGACAACGGACGCCGGTGCTGCGGTGATGGCATACCACTTCAGCGTGTCGCTTTCGTGCACTGTCGTGACCATAAGCGGCTCGCGATAGGTGATGCTGTGACCGGCTCCGCTTTGCTGAACAGCCGGTGCTGCCACGACGATGTTGGCGATAGGCTGGAATGCGCGCACCAGGGCGGCAAGGCCGGGGGCCTGAAACCCGTCATCGTTTGAAATGAGGATGCTCAGCTTGTCCTGTGCCTGGAGGGCCCCCGTTGGCAACAGGCTGGCAAAGAAAACTAGGGTAGCTGGGAAAAAGCCCGTTGGACGTTTCAAACTGTAACTCCCGGAAATGGTGTGGGTTGTCAGAGAAACGAATTTACCCGCTTAGCCCTTGTTGAAAAACCTCGTGAACAAAGACGGCCTTGAACTTCGTGGGACCGGAGGCTCAGCAGTGTACCCCAAACGGCTTTCTGCGTCTGCGGCGCGGCGTTCGATGTCCAATTTGGATTTTCGCAATCTCTCCACGAGGTCACGTTCCCTGGCGAGCTCTTCTTTGAGAGCGCTTAATTCGTCCACAGTACCCTCGTCCTCCTCGGAAGGTGCATCGCCGGAGGGAGTTTGGGGGGAGGAGGGAGGTGAGTCCTTTGATTTCCCTCTCAATGTTTCAGCCGCAACCGTTTCGGGGGTCGCGGTCTCGACCGATGATTTCTCGGCTTCAACCTGTGCGCTTCCGGGCTCGTCCAGCGGTGCGGGCGAGGGCTGTGAGATCGGCTCTGTGGTGGTGCTCGGAAGCGTCCGGTTCGCCTGGTCGGCTAACTGCTTGGCCAGGTTGCCAATCATGACTCCCTGTCTATCAATAGTTTCGCCCAGTCGGACTATTTCGCGGGCCATTTGCCACATGGCGTCTCTGCGGTCCTGTTCTCCTTCGAGATAACGAGAAACCGGTTCTTCTCCGCCGTCTGTGCTGGCGCCAAAACCGAGCACCGGTTCGGCTTCAACCGATTCGGCGGTGGCAAGGGAGAGTGCCGACTCAATTTCTTCTTTGCTCTTACCGTTTGCATAGCCCGACGCGATATGCCGAAAAACCGGCACTGCGTTTACGGGATACCTACGTCTGCGTCCCATTCCAACGGTGGGCAGGTAGGCCGAGAATAAATCCCGGTAGTACCTGACCGTTGACTCAGGAAGCTTGAGCTCCTGTGAGATCTGCCGTAGCGTAAGAAGTGTTTCGTCGGACATGAACCAAGGTATATGCAAACACAGTGCCAGGGTAGAGTCTCTGTGGTTGCGTTTCTGCTACAGACGTCTAATCACCATAAAAAATACGAGATACCATAGCTTGCGGTTCGCATTCAATAGTTCGCGTTTCGTTGTGCTTATCCGAGTTTACCTTTGCGGTCTGAGCCAATTTGCCGGATCAAGCGGTATCGTTCCTTCTCCACGAATCTGGAACTCGACGTGCGGGCCCCAGGCCGAAAGCGAACCTCCAGAGAGCCCCACCTGTTCTCCTGCGGCGACGAATTGTCCCTCCCTCACGTCGATACGAGAAAGGAAGAGATAAAGCGTCCGGAACCCGCCTCCGTGGCCAATCCAGACGCTAGGCCCGTATGTGCCCACCGGCATGGCTATTTCAATTCTTCCACCAGCTACCGCTTTTACGGGTGTGCCCTCGGCGACCCTGATCCCGATGCCCCGTTGATCGATAACCGTGTTGTTTGGCATTCTGACCCGACCGAATCCGTGAACCAGAGGTCCGTTGACCGGCCAGGGAAGACTACCAATGTCGTCGGCGGTGATTGTAGCGACTGTGGGTACGGATCCATCTGCTTCGGCTGCATTACGTGCTCGCTCCAATCGGGCCAGCTCGGTTTGCAACTGTCGTTCGTTCTGGTCAATCGTTTCAATTTGCTGTTCAGTCTCACGTTGTGTGCGCTGAGTATTGGCCAGGGTGCGTTCCCGTCGACTCTGCAGTCGGCGGAACTCGCTCAACTCCGCGCCCCGATCGCTTCTTCTCCGTTGCATGGCCGCATTGACCGAGACCAACTCGTTGCGGCGTGCGGCGATCCGGTCCCTGAGTGATTCGAGGTCCGCCGTGAGGGCTTTGTCCTGCCGTCCTACCAGGTAGAGGTATTTGTACCTGTTGATGAGGTCCCCGAAACTCTCTGCGGCGAGCAGGACCTGAAATGCCCACAGTGAACCCCTTTTATAAATGTCGGCCAACCTGCGATCGAGCACTGCCTTTTTCTCTTCCAGGGCATCCTGGGCTAGGATGAGATCAAGTGTGATTGTGTCGAGAGCCAGCCCCATAACGTTGATTTGCCGATCAATCTCATTCACCATACGCCCGGTGGCGTTTTTTCGTTGCTCTATGTTCTCGAGTTCGGCGGTTATTTCGTGGACCCTGCCGCGCAATCGGTTGGCGACGGTCTCAAGGTTTTGCCGCTGGTTTCGAAGCTCGGCTAACCGGTCCTCATTTTCCCTCAGCTGTTGGCCGATGTTTTCCTGAGCCAGCGACAGCTCGGGGTTGGTGACCGAGGCCATCGCGACGAGGGCCGTTATGACCAAAGAGCGAACCCAAAAGTTTGCGATGGGGGCTGGACCGCCCGGCCTACGAGGGGAAGCGGTGATCATACTGCCCTGAGGTGTCTCCTGACGCTGAAAACGCTGGCGAAAAAGCCGAGCAAAATGCCGAATGCTACGATTAGGAGGATGTGTTCGGTGCCGAAAAAGCTGGCCTGCAAAAGGGTCCGGTTGACCAGTTCAAAAACTGCGTAGTTCAACCCTACTGCCGCAACGCCACCGAGTGCACCTTTGACCACGCCCTCCAGCAGGAACGGCATTCGAATGAAACTATCGGTCGCCCCGACCAGCCTCATGATGCCAATTTCGCGGGCCCGCTGGATGATGGTCATGCGGATCGTGGTGCCGATGATCATTATGGATGCCAGGGCGAAGGCGGCGCCCACCACCAAACCGATAATCGCGGCGATATTGCGAACCCGGTCGAGGGTAGCGATCCAATCGTCGCCGAATTGAATGTCTTCCGCAAAGCGGAAGCCTGACACGCGATCGGCGACGGCTCGCACGCTCTCTTCGTTCCGGAACCCGGGTTTGAGCTTTATTCCAAGGGAAGAAGGCAGAGGGTTGGTTGCAAGATCGCTGTAAAGACCCTGAAACTCGGTCAGCTGTTCCCTCGCTTCGACCAGAGCTTCGTCTGCGGAAACGAAATCGACCGATTCCACCTCTGGGAAGGTCAAGATGTCATCATATGCGGCCAGGGCAACCGTCTCAGGCGTGCCGCGGGTGAGGTAGACAACTACTTCAACACGTTCGCCTACCTCTTCCAATGCTTCTTTGAAGTTCAAGGCCACCAATCCGAACAACCCCACGACGAAGAGGGCAAAACCTATGGTGATAATCGAAAGGATCGAAAGCGATGGGGCACGACGGAAAGAGAGAAAGGCCTCGCGAATTACCAGGCTCACCGGGCTGCCTCCTGGTCGGCGTCGACAACTGAATCGAAGACTATCTCGCCGTGTTCAAGTTCAATGCTCCGGTACGGCGAATTCTTTACGAGGTCGAGATTGTGTGTAGCCATCAGGACGGCAGTTCCGCTTGCGTTGACGTCTTCCAATAATTTGAATATTCCGCGGGTGGCTCTTTGATCCAGATTCCCGGTTGGCTCGTCGGCGAGCAGTACGAACGGATCATTTACCAGTGCGCGGGCAATGGCCACCCGCTGCCGTTCCCCCCCGGAGAGTTCCTTTGGGAAGGCCTTCGCTTTGCCGGCCAAACCGACCTGTGTCAGAACGCGAACGACCTTGGGGCCGATTGTATTCGAGCGGGCGCCGGTCGCTTCGAGAGCAAACGCAACATTTTCTTCGGCGGTACGGTCTTCGAGCAATCGGAAATCTTGAAACACGATGCCGAGGCGTCGACGCAGTTTAGGGATCTCTCGGCGCGGCATGCTGGTGGTATTGAATCCAGACACCCTTACCTCGCCTTCGGTGGGCTTACGTTCGGCATGGATAAGGCTCAGGACGGTGGACTTTCCTGCGCCGGAGTGTCCGGTGAGGAATGCGAATTCGCCCTTGCGCAGGTGAAAGGAGACGTCCTTCAGCGCCAGGTCCCCTTTGGGGTACGCCTTAAAGACTCTGGTGAACTTGATCAAGCTGGTACTTCGAAGTGAAGAGTTGCATGTAAGAGCGTCGGCCGGTCAAGAAGAAGACCTACCGGGGTTCAAATACTGGTGAGGGGTTGGTAACTCGCTGACGCAAGGAATATCAGACGGCGTGTGCAAAGTTCGTCCAGGGCTTCCTTCACGCTGTCCGGGCTATAATCCAGGGACTCCAACAGATCCTGCTCGCGGGCCGATCCGTTCTTCATGACCATGCCGAATGCCTTGCGGGCAATTTCGTTGATGGGACCCAGTAGTTGGACTTCACCCGACCGATCCTCGGCCACGGTTGCAAGGCCGTGCCGATCAAGGACGGCCTCAATGGCCTCCATGTGGGCGCCACTGACCCCGCGAAGGAGGAAATAGCGCCCGGTGCCGTGGGCCAGAAGGAGTTTGGCGACGATTTCGTCTGCGCACGAGAAGTCGAGGCAGTTGACCTGACCAAAATCGATGACTGCAAGCTGGGCTTCGTCAATCTTCTCGAGCTCTTCTTCTACCCTGCTTCGTACCGCTCGCCCTGTGCTACGCGTAACCAGGTTGTTGTAGAGCGGCGACTGCGTCAGGTTGAGAATCCCTTTGAGATCAATCAGCTGCATTCGTTCTACTTGCTTCCCTTGCTCGTTTCGAGTTGTTCCGGGATGATCATTTGGATCTGGCTACCAGGAAATTTAGCCAGGTTGTCAAGACGGGGATCGTCCGAATCCCAGTCGGGAGAAATGGTCAATCGCGAGGTTCCGCTCCGAACGCTCATTTTACCATCCCAGCGATTGAGATATCGGCGAATTCCCTGTAAACCCTGACCGCGGCCGGGATCCCGAAACCGACTGACGGCCTGCATTAGCGCCGCTTCCAGTGCCGGACCATCTCCCCATCTGTCCCCATGATGCTTGGCGAGGCTGGGTTCTAAAGATTCCCTGAATCCCATGCCGGAGTCGCTAACCGCAATCAAAACGATTTTTCTCCCCAAACGTTTCTTCCAGTTATAACTCTGGACCGATACCCAACCTGAGGTCCCAGAGTGCTCCACAATATTCTGACAAGCCTCCGAAAGCGCCATAGCGAATCCCATAGTCGAAGTAGAATCCAGCTTTAATTCGTGCGTCAAAATGGCAACTGCACGTTCCTGGATCTTCCGCACTACCTCATGGACATCGTCGACCTCCCTGATGGGAGTTATCTCAAGAAGAACGTCCTGTTTGTTCTTGGGAATGACCTTTGGGACCTTGCCATGAAGTTCAAAGAATTCCTCAGCAAAATCGAAGAAACCGAGGCGGCTCCAGTAGCCCGAGACATTCCGATCATTGGGGATCGTAAACAGAGGTTTTTCTGCACCTGAGTCGCGCAAAACCTGACCGGCCACAAGGATTCCGGTAAGCCCATATGGCGTAGCCCAGTTGGCGGCGTGGGCATCGAACAGGAGTTTTTCATCTCCCGGTTCACCGAAATTCTTTGCGAATTGGTCGAATGTTTGATCATCAAAGCTTGTCGGTATTTCAACAACCCTGGTCATTTGGGTGCGATTTCCCCTCTCAGGTGGTAGTGCAACCGGGACGCCCCGCGGCTGGCCAGATTTCGTTCGGCCATCCTGTTTGCCGTCCGTATTCCCGTTTCAAGATCAACTTCTGCCAGCAGTTGTGCAATCAGGGTTGCTCCGAAAACATCCCCGCATCCAGTGGGATCGCCCTCGACCGTCTCTTGTGCCGGGATTTTTGCGGTCTTGATATGTCCAGAACTGGATACACCATTTCGTCGCAGGGCAAAAGGATCGTTGGCAAAATAGACCGCACCCTCGGGCCCCAGAGTGACAACCAGGAGTTGTACGCCCGCGTGCAGCGCGGCAGCAGCCAGTTCCATCGGGTTGGTCTCCAGGGCGCCCATCTCGTCCTCGTTTAGCTGCACTGCGTCAAAACAACTGAACCAGGCCCTGAGATCAGGAAGCGGGCGAAACTCGCGAATACCGTTGGCAGCCATCCCGAACAGGAGCGAGTGGAGGTCGCAATAAATGGGACCGTCAAAGCCTCTGCGCAGGTGAAGGGCAGTTTCGAGATCCAGCTCCCAACCCGAAATGAAATTGACATAGATGGCGTCAAGGTCCGCGACCAATGGCCCCAGCTCGGACCAGGACCATCCGGGGACTCCTCCTCGGAGTTGCTCTGTGCGTCTGGTGGCGCTTGTATACCGCAAGGTTACCCGGTTGTTTGGTTCCGGTACCTCCAGAAACCGTGTAGCACCTCTGCGATGGGTCAGGTCCCGCAAGAACTCGTTCGCCTCAAAGGCGAGGTCGTTGCCGACTTTTACCAGTGGGACTATTTCCCAGTCAGGTCCAAGTCCCGCCTCGAGAGCGCCCAGCGCATAAGCGATTCCACCCCACTCCTCGACCTCGCTTTCCCCGCGATCTCTTCTGCCATGGATGGTATCCCACACCATCGTGCCGATCACACCAATTTTTTTCACTTCAATTCCAACCGCTGCGTTTTGAACGACGCCACTGCTCCATAGACACCGGCCGTTCCAGGAAGCTCCCCCGGTACGATTCGGCAGGCGTCGACTCCAGCTCGGAAGGCGCGGCGTCTGACCTCGGTACGCAGTGGTTGGAACAGCGCTGCTCCGGCCTGGGTGACCCCACCGCAGATAACGAAAACTTCCGGGTTGAGGATGTTTACGATGTTTGCTATTCCGGCCCCGAGAAAGCCCGCTGTGTTTCTGACGACTTCCTGAGCGAGGGCGTCGCCGTTTTTTGCGGCGTCGTAGACTGTCTGCGCTGTGACGTCCTCAAGCTTGCCGTTTACCAGCTCACTTATTTGGGACGCGTACCCGGTCTCGATGGCTTCGACGGAGCGCAGGGCGATCGCCGGTCCCGATGCATATGCTTCCAGACACCCGTAATTACCGCACTGGCAACGCCTACCGTTCGAATCAATAGTCATGTGCCCGAACTCCCCGGCCATGTCTGAAGCGCCGTGGTAAAGTCGGTCGTGTACTACGATTCCGCCACCGATTCCAGTACCCACCGTCAAACCAACAACTGACACGGCGCCTCTGGCGGCACCTTTCCACGCTTCCCCCAGCACAGCGCAGTTGGCATCATTGTCCAGAGAAGCGGGAAGGCCGAGGGAGTCGCTGATCATCTGGCGGAGTGGCACGTTTTTCCACTTGAGATTCGGGGTGATCTCCACGATCCCCGTCTTGGTGCTTAGCGGACCTGGCGAGCCTATTCCCACACCTACTATGTCGAGGTCGGAGCCGGCCACGCGGCGGGCGGCTTCCGCGGACCCTTTGGCCATTTTCGAAATAAGTTCAATTACAGTCTCGGAGCCTTCTGAAACAGGCGTTGGTCGGGACTCCTGGCCGTAAATGGTCTCCCCATCCTCGGACAGGGTGCCTACAACGATGTTTGTGCCACCGAGGTCTACCCCTATTATGAATCGCAATTCGTTTTCTCCGTGATTCCGGTGATCATGGATTGCAGCCTCTCGGCAACCGTGTGCGGTTTGAGGTCTATCATGCACCGGTGGTGACGCAGGGGGCAACGCTTACTCCCGTGAGTAGAACAGGGTCTGCAGTCCAGGTTTTCCAACTCCGCTACGTCGCTGTTGTCGCCGATCGGCCCGAAACCTGAATTTGGGGCCGTAGGACCAAATATAGCCAGCGTGGGTGTCCCCGTTGCGCCCGCGATGTGCAGGGGCGCCGAATCGTTGGTAAGAGCCGCGGTTGCCGCTTCTATCACGACCGCCGACTCGCGAATCGTGAGGCGTCCGGCAAGGTCGACCACGTCGCTCCCGGGTCTAAACACGCCTTTCTCCCGGTCGGTCCCTACAGAAACCATCGGAATAAACCCCTTCAGCAACTCGGCAAGCTCGTCGAAGTGAGGCCAGCGTTTTGTCGCCCATGTAGCACCTGGAGCCAGGACAAGAAAAGGAGCTTGCGGGTCAATCCCGTTAGAGGTCAGATAGCGACGAGCGGTGTCCTGATCTTCCCGGGTAAGTGTAAGCGACATAGGCGGGATGGGCTCTCCCGGGTCTGTGCCGCAGGCCAGGGAAAGATGTCGCGTGGTCTCATGCCCTGAACCTGCAGGCCTGCTCTCCGTGTACAGAAAGCGCCATGGCGACTCCCGGTATCCGACCCGACGCTTGATGCCTGCGGCTCTGGCGAGCAAGGCGCTTCGCAGCGAGCGGTGTGGCAGGTAGGCCACGTCATACTTGAGGCCACGTAGAGTTGTAGCGAGATGCAGAATGCCCCTTACTCCGCGATCTTTAGCTCGCTTGTCGAAAGGAATTGCGTTGGCCACTGCGGGGTTCGTCTCAAGGATGGGGCAAGCTAACGGAGTGCATACCACATCGACTGAGTCGTGGGTGGACGCAAGAAAAGATACTAGCGGAGTGGTCAAAACCACGTCGCCGAGGAAGGCGGTTTGGACGACCAGGGCTCTGGTCAATCGAGTTGCAGCACCGCGAGAAACGCTTCCTGGGGAATCTCTACCGACCCCACCTGTTTCATTCTCTTCTTACCTTCTTTTTGCTTTTCCAGGAGTTTTCTCTTTCGAGTGATATCGCCGCCGTAGCACTTTGCAGTAACGTTTTTCCGGAGCGGAGCGACGCGCTCCCGGGCGATGACGTTTTGGTGAATGGCAGCCTGAATGACGACTTCAAAAAGTTGACGTGGAATCAGCTCTCTTAGTTTCTTGGCTATCCGTCGTCCCCAGTCGTACGCTTTGTCGCGATGGATGATCACGCTGAAAGCGTCGATCGGTTCACCGTTGATGAGCATGTCGAGTTTGGCAAGGTTGGACGCACGGTATTCAAGGAATTCATAATCCATCGCCGCGTAGCCACGGCTAATCGTTTTGAGCCGGTCGTAAAAATCGAGGATTATTTCTGACAGCGGGAATTCCCATTCGAATTGCACTCGCTCCTGATCGAGGTAGTGCATCCCCACGTAGACGCCCCTTCTTTCCTGTCCCAGCGTCATTATCGGTCCGATGTAGTCGGCGGGGCAGGTTATGCGGCTCTTCACGTACGGCTCGCGTACTCGTTCGACGCTGGCGTCGGTTGGTAGGCGGGTAGGGTTCTCGATGATCTCGATGGTACCGTCTGTTTTGTCGACGTGGTACTCCACGTTGGGTACTGTTGCGATCAGGTCGAGATTGAACTCCCTCTCCAGCCTCTCCCGTATGATATCCATGTGGAGCAGCCCCAGGAATCCGCAACGAAACCCGAATCCGAGGGCTACTGATGTTTCGGGCTCAAAATGGAGCGAGGCGTCGTTGAGCTGGAGTTTTTCAAGAGCGTCTCGCAAGCCTTCGTACTGCGTGGTGTCCGTAGTATAGATACCGGCGAACACCATGGGGTTGATTTCCAGGTAACCGGCCAGCATTTGGTCGGGGTGGTGGTCATCGTCGACAATTGTGTCGCCGACCCGAGTTTCCCCGACTCCACGAGTGTTGGCAACCACATAACCCACCTCTCCCGCCGTCAACTTCTTCGCTTTTATTTGCCCCAACTGAAGGTAGCCCACCTCCGCGACTTCGTACGAGTCTTGAAGGTGTGAGCCAAATGCGATTCTCATCCCGGGCTTCAGCTCGCCATCGATCACGCGGATTGAGGGGATCGCTCCCCGATACCTGTCGTAGTAGGAGTCAAAGATCAGGGCTCGCAGGTGGTCTTTCGGGTTTCCGCGCGGCGCAGGCACCCTGGTCACTATTTCCTCCAACAATTCCGGGACCCCATCTCCCGCTTTGGCAGAAACTCTGAGAATCGAATCGGGATCAATGCCTAGCAGGTCTCCGATCTCTTCGGCTCTCTTTTCCGGTTCTGAGGCTGGAAGGTCGATCTTGTTGAGGACTGGAATGATCTCCAGGTCGGCCTCCATGGCCAAAAACAGGTTGCTGAGAGTCTGAGCCTGGATCCCCTGCGACGCGTCGACCACGAGTACTGCGCCTTCGCAGGCCGCCAGAGAGCGGGAAACCTCGTAGGTAAAGTCGACGTGTCCCGGTGTGTCGATCAGGTTTAACTCGTGCTCGTCACCGCTTTTCGCCGTGTAGGTCATCCTAACGGCATTGAGCTTGATAGTAATGCCCCGTTCCCGCTCCAGGTCCATAGTGTCGAGAACCTGCTCGCGCATCTCCCGCTTCTGGAGCGTAGATGTGCACTCAATCAACCGGTCGGCGAGAGTGGACTTGCCGTGGTCAATATGAGCGACGATGCAAAAATTGCGTATGCGGGACTGTTTCATGGGAAAACAAATATAACGGTGGGGAGGTGGGGAAGTCGGGAGGGGATGGCGATCTGAGTCCTGCAGTATAGACGGATGAGGGGGGAAGAGGAGTGGCTCCGCCACCCCTCAACCCCTCAACCATCAAATATCACTCAGAGGTATTCACAATCTGTTCGTAACTCTCGGGTACCCAGCGGGGTCGCTGGTCCGAGTTGGCCACTTCCAGGCCGAGGTGGAAGTTGAGTCGGATGATCCGCGCCTCCTTTTCGGCGTCGATGCGGTCAACTTCGTCATCAACTCCGTGGTAGTCGTCGTGTACCCCGTTGAAGAAGAAGAGGATTGGAATTCCCTTCTGCGCGAAATTGAAGTGATCGGATCGGAAGTAGAAACGCTCATCAGGCCACATATCGTCGATGGCGGTCATTCCAAGTTCCGGATGCTCCGCGTTGACGCGATTGAGCGTCTCGCCGAGGTCGGAATGCTCTTTCCCGATCACGACGATAGTGTCGGCCCAGTTGCGGGCTACCATGTCGATGTTGATGTTGGCGACGACCTGTTCGGTCGGTACCGGAAGGTTGTTGGCGAAGTACTCGCTGCCCCAGAGTCCTTTTTCTTCACCACTGACCGTGAGGAAAATCATTGAACGACGCGGGCGTTCGGCCATCATGGAATATGCTTCCGCGAGTTCAAGTACCGCCGCGGTGCCGGACGCATCGTCGTCGGCTCCGTTTGAGATACTGTCGCCGTCTTCATTGGGGCGGCTGCTGATCCCGATGTGATCCATGTGAGCGCTGAAAACTACGTACTCATCCTTCAACTCCGGATCGGAACCCTCGAGAACGGCCACCACATTGGGCGCAGATGCACGTCCTGCGATGCGTTGTTTCAGTTCGAGGGAAACTTCGCCGGTTAGCGGCGTAGCGGTGATTGGAGCTGCGGGGTTGGCTCGTGCCGCGGCCAGGTCGAAACCGGCCATCTCCAACGCATCGGCAACATCAGAATCGCGAACTTCAAAATATCCAGCCCCGCCGACTCCGCTTTCGGCCCAGGCACGCACGGTTGATCGTCGTTCAAGGAAAGATCCTGCCGCGGCGAACGCTTCATCGCTACGCTGAGAAACCAGCACGAAAGATGCCGCCCCGCTACGGAGAATCGAGTTGATCAACCCGGGCCACCGGCCCTCGAAATCACCGTTGACCGTGGGCACAACGGCAAAAACGATCTTGTCGGTAAGGTCCAGCGATGCAGCGTTCTCGTCGGCAAAGGAGCCGGAAACGACTACGGCGTTACCGCTGATGGTTCCCGTGCTTCCACGCCCGAAAAGGACCTGAAAGCCTTCGCCAGCCGCCAGCCGGGTGCCGCCGATGGTGATGTGCGAGGCGTTAAGGTCCCAAACAGTCTCATTGAGTGGGTAACGTTGCATGTAGCTACCGGCGTCGCCAAGGGGCTTGAGGCCGAACGAATAAAACTGCCCGGCGACGTAGTTGGCGGTCGCTTCCAGGCCCGGTGATGGCGTGTCGCGCCCCATCATCGAATCGTCGGCTATAAGCGCGATCCGGTTGCGAACATCGTCTTCAGTGATCGAATTCAGGGCTTCATCGACGCTGGCCATGCCCTGGGCGGCCAGTATGCCCGGCGCGAACATCAGTGCGCCGGCTAGGAAAACACGTTTCATGGGAGTCTCCAAAGAGGGTTTTTCTCTAATTCAGAAAGGTACTACGCCGTCCCCCTCGTGAGGGTCCCGCCGGCCCCGGAGCGATTTCAACGGTTGTGGCAGGTTTTCGAAACAACACCCGGATCCCGGTGTAATTTCTCGGCACCCACCCGATTACCTTAAATTATATGACAGCTTCGCAAAGAATAGACCTTCTTGATCCCTATGAGGTCGCCCAGTTGGGCGGTATTGAGTTCGTAAGCCGAGGCGTGGTCGAAGGTTTTTTGTCGGGCCTCCATCGGTCGCCGTTCCATGGGTTTTCGGTTGAATTCGCGGAACACAGGCCATATCAGCCCGGCGACGAACTGCGATACATCGACTGGAAGATGTTGGCTCGTTCAGATCGATTGGTGGTCAAGCAGTACGAAGAAGAGACCAACCTGCGGTCGATGGTCGTTCTTGATAGTAGTGCTTCAATGGATTGGAGTGGTGCCGAGGACCGGCTGACGAAACTTGAATACGCGAAGCGCCTCGCGGCCGCACTGGCCCATATCCTCCTGACCCAACGTGATGCAACCGGGTTCATCTCCTTCGCTGAGGAGATCAATACGATAGTGCCGGCACGGGCTCGGCGCCAGCAGTGGACTAACCTTGTGAAGGAAATCATTGGCGTTTCTCCCGGCGGCGGTACGGCTGCTGAACCTGCGTTGCGCCGTGTGACTGATTTTTTGCGGAGGCGCGGGTTGGTTGTTTTTATCTCCGATTTTCTTTTGGACCAAGAATTGGTCCTGAAGGCGTTGCAGTTCCTACGCCACCGCGGTCATCAGGTTGTGGCGTTTCACATCATGGATCCCGGCGAAATGAGACTGGAAGGACCTCCCGAAGCCAAATTCGTCGACCTGGAAAATGCGGGGAGTGTTGTTGCCCGGCCCCGTGAGTTGGGAGCCGCCTACAATGAGACCGTTACCCAGGCCGTTACCCAGTGGAGGTCCGCCTGTCGATCAGGTGGAATCGCATATCACCACGTCACCACTGACACACCCTTCGGACATGTGCTCCGCAAGGCCACTTCTCGTTCGGCCGGTGTCAGATAGATGGGATTTCTCCAGCCCTTAGCTCTGTTTGGACTGGCGGCGGCGGCAATTCCAGCGTTGCTCCATCTGATGACCAGGAGACAACCCCCTGAGGTCCCGTTCCCTGCGGTGCGCTACATACAGGAGACCGAACGCGTTCACAGCAAGCGTTTGAAACTCAGGAATCTGCTCCTGCTGGTTCTCAGGACTCTCTTGATCGTTTTGGTGATTCTTGCCGCCTCGCGACCGGTGTTAAACCTGGGAGCCGGCTCATCGCATCCCCCGACTGCGGTTGGATTGGTGATCGACAATTCGATGTCTTCAGGACTGGTTATCGAAGGGCGGAGTGTTCTGGATATGATGCGCGAGGAGGCGCGATCTGTGCTGCGGGGGTTGGGCAACGATGATCGTTTGTGGTTGGTAACCGTTGACGGAGTGCCTCAGGCCCTGGGCCGCGTCGAAGCCGCTGAAATCATCGACACGCTCGGAACGAGCTGGGCCAGAATGGATATTGGGGAGGCGGTTCGTGCTGTGGCCGGCGCAATCGATCGGGCGCAGATGCCGAACTCTGAAGTCGTCGTCCTGAGCGACTTGCAGAGAACGGCGCTAACGTCAGGTCAGGCGGTCAGTGCCCGCGTGGTTTTCTGGCAGTCCCCCGTGCCACCTGACAATCACGGCATAGACTCGGTTACCACCGAAGGAGCCACTCTTCGAACGGGTGGTTCGGTCGCGGCATGGATAGGAGGAAGTGGGGCGGATCCCATCGCGGCGCGTTTGTCGATTGACGGTCGACAGATTGACAGAGCCGTGGTCCGAGCGGGCGAGCAACTGGTAATGCACGGCACTACTGGACGGGGTGCCTCTGGATGGTCGGTTGCCCACCTTGCTCTTGATCCTGATGAATTGCGTGCCGATGATACGCGCCACGTGGCAGTCCTCGAAGCGCCTCCTGCAGCGATTGATGTTACCGCTTCGATGGGTCAGTTTCTTGACCTTTCTCTGGCGGTGCTGAGAGAGGCCGGTAGGATCACAACCGGGTCGGAGGTGGTGATCGGCGTTCTGGCGGGTTCCGGTACGAGCTTGGTTTTCCCACCGGAAGATCCCGTTCTGGTAGGAGCAACCAACCGTTCCCTGGAACGTGCTGGCTCCAACCTGAGATTTGGGGATCGGGTAGATGGCGAATGGCTTCTTGAGGGCGATCTAACGCAACTACGGGACATCACCGTCCGGAAGCGCCACCGCGTGATCGGCGACGGGGAAGTGTTGGCCCGGGCGGGCTCGGAGCCCTGGTTGATAAAGGATGGAAACATTATCGTCGTCGCCAGCAGGGCAGCCCCCCAGTGGTCGGATTTGCCCTTGAAAGCCGATTTCATTCCGTTTGTCGATTTTCTTATCAACTCACTTGCCTCAGGGGGAGCACGGCAGGTTGCGGTTACGCCCGGAAATACGTTCCAGGTTCCCCCTGGAGCTGCGGCCCTTCGCTCGGACTCCGTTCATCTGGATGTTCAACCCGACTCAAGGTCTCTGGCACCTCTGGTGCCCGGGGTCTATTTCATGACGGGGGACCAGGGCGACACGCTGGGTGCCGTGACCGTTACGCACGATCCCAGAGAATCACGGTTGGAGCAGGCCAGCCTCTCGATGCTCGCGGCCTCCTTTGGCGCAGACATCGTGGCGCCAACTTCCGATCTGGGTCCTGTGCTCTTCAACGGTGGAGGCAGAATCGACCTTACCACCGTTTTGATCGCACTCGCGCTGGTTACGGCGCTGGTAGAACTCTGGGTGGCGACGGGACGGGGAGCTGGGGGCAAGGAGCGGGGAGCGAGATAATTAAGGGAGGAGTTGGGAGAGAGGGAGCCCTCAATCCTCCGGGTTTTTTCGGTTGTTCGGCGGCTGAAGCCGCCGCTCGGCCCCTTCGGGATGTGTCTTGAAAGACACATAAGTTTCAGGGTACTTTCTAGTCCTCAGGACTACTCAATGCGTAGCATCGGCTGCGCCGCGCTTTTAAGCGCGGAAAAGGGGCGCAAACCAAAGACGATGTGGTTAGTTTCATTTCTCGTTATTTAACCCCACAGATTCAGTAACCTCGAAGGACCATCGTTGCTTCCCTCCCTGATTTCGGCATTTCGAGAACTTCCTGCCTATCGCAGCGTTTCGGGGCAACTTCCTTCGGAGGGGAACTCGTTGCGCGCTGCGGGCCTGGTCGGGTCCAGTCCGGCGGTCCTGCTCGCTTCTCTTGTTCAGGATCATCCGCAGCGAGTGTTTCTCGTTATGGCCGAAAATCCGGCCGACGCCGAAAAATGGTTTTCTGACCTGGGAGTTTTGACGCCCGGGGCGGTGCGACTCTATCCTCAGCGGGAGGCGTTGGGTGAAGAGGAGCCGCATCTCGAAATAGCTGGCGAACGGGTGGAAACGTTGGAAGCGTTGTTACACGGTCAGGCTCGGGTGCTGGTTACCACCCTCCGTGCGACCGCTGAGTTGACGCCGGTGTCGCGGTCGGTGGATCAGGGGCGCCTTATTGTTGCCAGTGGTTGGGAAGTGCGACCCGAAGACATTGCTGACAGGCTGGAATCGATGGGTTACGAGAGAGTGCCGTCGGTTCGGGACGTCGCGCAATTCGCTGTACGAGGGGGCATTCTCGACGTGTACGGGTTTGGCATGGCCGCTCCGACACGTCTGGAATGGTGGGGGGACGAGATTGTCTCCATTCGTGAGTTTGACCTCGATACGCAGCGCTCCGAATCCGAAAAAAGATCTGTAACGATTCTTCCGGTCTCCGGGACTCGTAGAGTTCTGGGCGATGGGGCGTTTGATCGAAAAAGCCTTCTTGAAATCGTCCCGCCGGACACCGTGCTCGTTTCGGGCGGACACGGCGAGTCAACCGAAGTAACCCGTGTCTGGGAGGAGGCGGCCCACCACCTGGAACTGGCCGAACGCAGGGGAGAAAATGTTCAGACGCGTGAAGCGCTGTTTTGCGACCCTGATCATTGGGTGAAGACGCGTGATAGGTTCGCGGCCATCGAGTTCGAGCAGGCCGATGTCGACATTGATTTCTTGCTCGGCGAGCCTGCCCGCGTAGATCGCAACATCAAAGAACTCACAAAGGTAGTTTCCGCAGGTGAAACGTTAATCCTGTGTGACAACGATGGTCAGTTGGAACGGCTCGAGGAACTTCTCTCGCCCAAATCGGGTGGAGCGGTTTCGGGCAACGCCACTCTGGCACTGGGGGCTTTGAGCGCTGGTTTCAAAATGCCGCAATTAATGGTGCTCACGGATCACGAAATTTTTTCCAGGGCCAGGCGTTTGCGGCGGGCACGACGTTACCGCCAGGCAGTAGCCATGGCGGACGAGGCACTCCGGGAAGGTGACTATGTGGTTCACCTCGAACACGGAGTCGGGATCTACAGGTCCACCGATACAATTACGCTTGGCGAAGGAAATGAAATCGAAGTTGCGGTCATCGAATATGAGGGGGGTGACCGACTTAATGTCCCGCTTTACCGCATTGATCAAATTGAGCGATTCCGGACCGCAGATGGCGCCGATCGAGCCCCCCCGAAATTGCACAAGCTAGGTGGAACGCGTTGGGCTAAGCAGAGGAAGAAGACTGAAAGCGCCATCAAAAAAATGGCTGCGGAACTGGTGGAACTGTACGCGCGTCGATCAGTGGCCAGTGGGTTTGCGTTTCCGCCCGATACCCGGTGGCAAGCCGAGCTGGAGTCGTCATTCCTTTATGAAGACACTCCAGATCAACGCACCGCCTCCGAGGAAGTAAAGCGCGCTATGGAGCAGGCGACGGTGATGGATCGTCTGATCATTGGAGATGTGGGGTATGGCAAAACCGAAATTGCTGTGCGGGCAGCCTTCAAGGCGGTGATGGCGGGCAAACAGGTAGCCGTGCTGGTTCCCACCACAATTCTCGCCGAGCAGCACGGATCTACTCTGGGCGACCGGATGGCCAATTTCCCGGTTCGGATCGAAGTGTTGAGTCGATTTAGGTCTGCAGCGCAGCAAAAAGTAGTGTTGGAAGATCTCAAAACCGGCAAAGTCGACGTAGTGGTTGGGACCCACCGTCTCCTTTCGAAAGATGTCTCCTTCAAGGAGCTTGGCCTGCTGGTTGTGGATGAAGAGCACCGGTTTGGTGTACGACACAAAGAGAAACTGAAGCAACTGAAACTGAACATCGATATCATAACGCTGACCGCCACCCCCATTCCCCGGACGTTGCATCTGGCTCTTTCCGGTCTGCGGGATATGAGTCTGATAGAAACTGCCCCGCGGGACCGGTCGCCGGTGCTCACCTTCGTGGAGCCCTGGGACGACGTTCTTATCGAAGAGGTGATTGCCAGGGAGTTGGACCGGGGCGGTCAGGTCTTTTTTGTGCACAACCGGGTGGAGACGATTGAGACCATTGCGGCTCGAATCAGGAGACTAGCCCCCCAGGCGAGTCTGGCGGTGGGGCACGGCCAAATGAAAGAAAAAGAACTCGACCAGGTGATGAGGAGGTTCGTTAGCGGAGACCTGGATATTCTGGTATCGACGATGATAGTAGAGTCGGGTCTGGACGTTCCCAACGCAAATACGATGATTGTGAGCCGGGCCGAGTACTTCGGGCTTGCCCAACTGTACCAGCTCAGGGGCCGAGTGGGCCGCGGGCACCGGCGGGCATATTGCTACCTTCTGGTGCCTGACAACCTGGATCCTGCGGCTGAAGAACGCCTCAAATTGATGGAGCACCATACCGAATTGGGATCAGGATACCGGCTTGCCGTCCGGGATCTGGAGCATAGGGGAGCCGGGAATCTCCTGGGTTCTGAGCAGTCCGGACATGCCCATAATGTGGGGATGGACCTGTATTTGAGGATGCTTAACGACATGGTACGGGCCCTTCGGGGAGAGGAGGCCGGAGAGATCCATCCGCCGCCTGAAGTGTATTTCGATGGGTCGGCTCATATTCCCAGTGAATATGTAAACGATGAACGTGCCAAGCTCGACTTTTACCGACGGCTGGCGCGAGTGACCGAACTTAGCGAGATTGCGCAGTTGCGCTCTGAACTCAGGGATCGTTTTGGCCCAATTCCGGTGAAGGCTGAGAGACTTTTGGCCAGTACAGAATTGAGATTCCTGGGAGCCAGAATGGGGATCGAATCGATCACTGTAAAGGGCGATGTTGCCAGGGTGAGCTTTAGAACGGGAGCTGCACCGCGGCTTGCCAGGCTTACCACCGCCCTCGACGAAGTTCAGTTTGATGCTGAGGTGCGCAGGGCGATGCCGCTTTCTTTGCGGCTGACCAGGTTAGGCGGGTTGCAGCCCGGGCCTGGACTGGTTTACGCCTTTGCAACAGCGCTTGGAGAAAAAATACCGGAGCCGGTAGCAGAAACGGCCCGTGAATGACTTTAAGGAGAGTAGTATGCGCCGGTTAGTTGTATTTGGGATCGTAATTGCCACCGCCGGGTGTGATGGCGTTGGAGGATCAGCGGACGTGGTTGCCCGGGTTGGTAACTACGAACTGCGCGTGGACAGGCTGGCACAGGTCATGGCTGAGGGAAAGAACATGCCCATACGCAGAGAAGTCGCACAGCAGGTGGCGAATCTCTGGGTGGACTATGCCGTTCTGGCCCAGACGATTGCTGAAGGAGCACCTCTCTACGATTCGGCGATAGTTGAGGCCGCAATGTGGCGCGACGTGCAGCAGCTGATTGCGGACCACTATTACAATGAAGTGGTTGCTCCGGTTGCCAACGTTGATTCGGCGCAGTTGGATAGTATTTACAACGCCGATCAGTTCCGTTTTCTGAAACACATCGTAGTAAGGTCGGCTGCAACGGATGCTCCCCCGGTGCGGGCCGAGCGCCGCGGCCGAGCTGAGACTGCGCTGCAGAGATTCCGCAACGGCATGTCCTGGGACGATCTGAATTCAGAGTATAACGACGATCGATCCCGAGATGTTGGCGGGAACCTTGGAGTGGTTGAGAGGGGGCAGCACATTCCCGATTTTGAGGCGGCTGCGTTTGCTCTGGCTCCCGGTGCTATTTCAGATGTGGTGGAAACGACCCTCGGTTATCACCTGATCCTTCGCCCGCCTCTGGCAGAAATTTTTGACGATTTCAAGAGCGGAATCGAACAACGACTCATTCTCGACGCCGATACCTCCTTCCTCGACAATTTCGCTGATCAGATGAACATCTCTGTGCGCGGAAACGCCACAGACAAGGTTCGTGAGGCCTTCCGTAACGTCCTGGCTTCCAAAGGCTCCGACGTTCGGTTGGGAAGTTACGAGGGTGGAAGATTCTTGATGAGAGATTTCATCAGGTGGTTCGAGGGGTTTGATCCTGCGGCTCAGACGCAGATTGCCTCTCTTCCGGACGAAGACCTGGAGACGTTCCTCCGCGAGGTAATCACCAATCACGTGCTTGTCATTGAAGCCCGCAATGCCGGCATGGCACTCGATTCGTCAGACTTCGCATTTTTGAACGATGCCTATCTGAACAACGTCGCGGTGGTGCGCGCCACAATGAACATCACCGACCAATCGCTGGGCGACACAGCTACGACGGTTTCAGAACGGAGCAGACAGCTTGAACTGAGAATTGATCAGTATCTGCAGGCCATCGCGCGCAACGAGAGGACTTTCGTGTCGGTGCCGCCGTACCTTGCCGATACTTTGCGGGCAAGCAAAGAGTGGGAAGTTTATTCGGCAGGTGTGGACCGTGTTGTTGAACGGGCGGAAGAACTGCGGGCCCTGTTGCCTTCCAGTGAGTTTGCCCCTGGTCCCATTGGCGTCCCCGCGACGCCGCCGACCAACCAGTAAGTGAGGTTGAACATGCTGCGAATCTTGAGCGCCGTAGGATTGGTAATGGTCGCGCCCCAATTGGCAGTGGGGCAAGATGATGTTGAGTGGTTTCCGATCGACAAAATCGTTGCGGTTGTTGGCGCCGTACCCATCACTGAAAGCCAATTGACCCAGGAGTTGCTGGGAGTTTTTCAGGGTCGCGGCGGTATGCCGGAAGACAGTGCTGAAGTTGAAAGGCTTAAGCATGAGGTCCTCCAACGTATGATCAACGAGGAAGTGCTTGTTCAGGAAGCCAATTCCGACACGACGGTGACGGTCACCACGCTTGACGTCACGGAGGCGGTCGATGAAAAGATGGCTGAGATTCGGGATCAATTTAACAGTGAGACCGAATACGAAATCGAGTTGAAGGCTGCTGGTTTCGAAAATGCCCAACACTATCGCGAGTACCTTGGCAGACGCCAACTCAGGGATATGTTGCGCACCAATCTCATCACCACTCGCCAACAAATGGGTGATGTGCGGGAAATTCCGCCCACGCAGGCTGAGATGCGCGCCTATTACGACGCAAATATCAACCAGTGGCAGGCCCGACCGGCCACGGTGAATTTCAGGCAGATAGTTGTTAAACCCCAGGCAGACAGTGCCGCATTTGCAGACGCTATGCGATTGGCCGATTCACTGGTTGCGGCTCTCCGCGATGGTGGTGATTTCGCCGAGGCTGCCCGTACCTTTTCAGAAGACCCTGGTAGCAAGGACCTCGGCGGGGACTTAGGTTTTTTCCGTCGCGGTAGGATGCACCGGGATTTTGAGAACGTCGCTTTTCGACTGCGACCGGGGAATATATCAAACCCGTTCCTGTCTCCGTTCGGCATCCACATCGTCGAGGTTCTTCGGCGGGAACCCGCTGAGGTTCACGCGCGACACATCCTCATCATTCCACACCTTACCACGCAGAACAATGTTGATGCACGCGAAATGGCAGATTCTATTGCCGTAATGTTGGCTAACGGGTTGCCACTCGACTCGCTGACCCGGATCTACCACGACGATTCGGAACAGGCGGTAGTCGAAGACATGCCTGAGGAAGCGCTACCCCCTCTCTATGGCGAAGTGTTTGCGCAGGCGGTTGAGAACGACATTGTCGGCCCGCTTCAGCTCCAATACGGACCCGAGTTTACGAAGCACTCTGTCATCCTCTATCAGGGACGACGTGAACCGGGCCTCCCGACCTTTGAGGATGTGAGAGACCAAATCCGGTCGCTTCTTTCCCGGGAGGCGGGCATAAAACGTTATGTGGAAACGCTACGGGCAAATACTTATATAGATATCCGACTGCCTCCTCCGCCGACGGGACCGCGGCGGCCCGCCGTCAGTCTCAATTAGAGATGTGACAAAACTTGCTCTAACGATCGGCGATCCCCGGGGGATCGGTCCTGAACTCGTACACAAGGTTTTGGCAGATCCGCCTCCCGGGGCGGATCTCGTCGTTGTGGGGCCACCCGCCCTCATATCGGCCGAGTGTGAGGTTGAACCCGTCGACGCCAAATTTGTAGAAGGTGATGAAAGCTCGGCCGGTCGCGTGTCTGCACTCTCAATAGAAAAAGCAGTGCAATTGGCGATGGCCGGAAAGGTCGACGCGATCGTTACGGCGCCTATCAGCAAGGCGGCTATCAACGCAGCTGGATTCGTTTTCCCAGGGCACACGGAGATGCTCGCACATCTTGCTGGAGACGTTGATGTTGCCATGATGCTCGCGTCCGACAGGTTGCGGGTCGTTTTGATCACAAAGCACATTCCTCTGGCGCAAGTACCGGGTGCCCTCACACGGGACGCGATCGAACGGGTTGCAAACGTGACCAAAAAGGCGTTGGTTGAAAACTTCGGTTTCCTCGAACCTCGGCTGGCACTCTGCGCACTTAACCCCCACGCTGGCGAATCGGGCCTGCTCGGCAACGAAGAGACCGACACACTCGAACCGGTCGCACGCGATCTGGGAATTTCCGGGCCGTATCCTGCCGACACGGTGTTTGTTCGAGCTATCAAGGGAGAATTCGACGCCGTGCTGGCACCCTACCATGATGTAGGGATGACCGCTATCAAGGTTGCTTCGTTCGGAAGCGCCGTGAACCTAACGCTGGGATTGCCGTTTATCAGGACATCCCCGGATCACGGTACCGCCTTCGATATCGCGGGGAAGGGGATTGCTGACCCGTCGTCGATGATTGAGGCGGTGAAGTTGGCGGTGGAGATCGGGGAGCGGGGAGCGGTTGGCGGGGAGCGGGGGTAACCGGGGAAGAGTCCAGAGAGAGGCGGGGTAATTATCATGGAGGTGATGATGATAGGAATTGTTGCGTTATTTGCAGCGTCGGGGTGTGGTGGTGCAGTCACCGCCAACGGCCATGTGTTTTTTGGAGACATGAGGCTTGGTGGAGGCACCTCGGTGACTTCGTGGAACCCTTCCAGCGGTGAGCTGTCCCATTTCCTGCTGATACCCGAGATTATGATTCGATCCGTCTCTGATCAATTTCAATTTGTGGACGGCCGCGGACGTTTCGGATGACTTGGTGGTGGTGGTTTTTGCGGGGGAATTTAGAGATAGAGCTGCTTCGAAGATGTTTGTGAGCGTTTGAGCCTCGACGGGAAAAGCGCGTGTGGGGACCTGCCAGTCCATCAATCGTCCGTAGCCACTCCGCTTGTGAATTTTATCGGCGATACCCTGGCGCTCTTTCAACAGCGAGTCGAAGAGATGTCATCCTTGATTGTCGTTACCAAGTATTTGATTTCGACAAATGGTTGTTCGTGGGTAGCTCTGGATTGAGCGGTGGGAAACCCCCCGACGTCTAACGGCTTGCGTCTAACTTCTGACTTCTAACTCTTTGTGATCCCCACGGTTTCAACCCTTCTGGCATCCATCGACAGAACGGTGATCCAGCCGTTTTCGTATTGGACTCTGTCCCCGACCACGGGGAGGTGACCGAGGGTGCCGAATACGAAGCCCCCAACGGTCTGGTAGGCGTCCTCGTCAATACCCAGGTCGTATTTCGTGTTTGCTGCATTCGAGGGCGTATCGCCGGGGACGGTGACGTTGTCGCCCTGCTCTTTCAGTTCGTCTTCGGGGGCGTCGTATTCGTCATAAATTTCGCCTACGATTTCTTCCAGCAGGTCTTCCATCGTAACGATTCCAGCGCAACCTCCGAACTCATCCAGTACTACTGCAAAATGGTTCTTTTTGTACTTCATGTCGGCCAGAAGGTGCTCCACCTCGCGGGCGCCCGGTACAAAGAAGGGCTCGGTCATGATGGCGCTGACTGGTTGGAATCGGGCGTCCTTCAAGTTGGCGAGGATCGTTTTGGCATGGACGATTCCTTTGATGTCGTCGAGCGTTTCGTCGTAGACAGGAAAGCGGGATAGTCCTGCCTCCGCAACCTTTTCGACCGACTCTTCCACCGTAAGGTTGAGGGGAAAACCGACCACCTGTGTCCTCGGCGTCATGACGTCCCATACGTTTTTTTCAGTGAATTGGAAAATGCCCTCGATCATCTGGACATCTTCGGTAGCAAGATTGCCCGATTCCTGACTTTGCCTGACCAGCATTACGATCTCTTCGGGTCGGTGCACCCGTTCGTGTTCTCCTGGTTGCCGAGCACCTAACATCTTAAGGACGAAGTTGGCCGATCCGTTGAGCACCCAGATGAATGGACTTGCCAATTTGGTGAAGCCGATCAACGGGGCCGCGATCCAACGACTGGTCTCTTCCGGATGTAGGATTGCGATGGATTTCGGGGCCAACTCGCCCAGCACGATGTGGAGGAAGGTTATTATCATGAAGGCGATTGCGACCGCCACACCGTGGGTGGCTATCAAAGCCATCGTCGGTGGCAGGCCTTCGAAGAAACCGTCGAGCATCGAAGCGATGGCGGGTTCTCCTATCCAACCCAGTGCCAGGCTGGCCAGCGTGATTCCGAGCTGGGTACCCGAGATATACCGATCCATATCCTCAATGGCCATTTGGGCCATTTTGGCTTTGCGGTCGCCGGCGTCTACCAGCGCTTGAATGCGGGTTCTTCGGGAAGCAACAAGAGCGAATTCAGACGCGACAAAAAAGGCATTGGCTCCCACGAGGATCAGAACTGCCGCAAGGCGTATGAGGATCGCTGAGATCGAAAGGTCGTCGGGCATCTGGTAAGTAATATGAGGGTATGTGGGGATGGGGGGAAGAGACAACAATTCTGCATTCAGTCCCCTCAAATATCGACCCTCAAAGATCTTTTCCGTAAGGGTTAACATAGGGAATGAGAGGGTTCCCAGTTATCTTTTATTGTTACCCCCAAAAGTGAAACTCATGCAGTTTAGAAACATAGCGATTATCGCTCACGTTGATCATGGTAAAACAACACTGGTCGACAAAATGTTACACCAGGCCGGAGTCTTCGGAGCCCACCAGCACGTGGACGACCGCGTTATGGACTCCAGTCCGCTGGAGAAAGAGCGCGGCATCACGATCCTTTCTAAGAACGCTTCGCTGAACTGGAAAGGTGTAAAAATCAATGTAGTCGATACACCGGGACATGCCGACTTCGGTGGTGAGGTCGAACGGATCCTTCGGATGGTCGACGGGGTTCTGCTACTGGTCGACGCTGTGGAAGGGCCGATGCCCCAGACACGTTTCGTTACCAGGAAAGCGCTTGAACTCGGGGTGCAGCCCATAGTTGTTATCAACAAGACAGATCGACCCGAAGCCAGGGCCGAGTGGGTGCATGATGAGGTGCTGGAACTGTTTATGGACCTCGAGGCTTCGGAAGCCCAGCTCGACGCTCCGTTTCTATATGGCTCAGCCCGTGACGGACACATTTCCCGGTCAGTCGAAGGAGAAAGCTCCGATCTGACGCCGCTGTTTGATGCTATTATCGAATCGGTGCCCGGTCCGCAGGGAGACAAAGAAGGACCATTCCAGATGTTGATCTCGACCATTGAGCATTCCCAGTACGTGGGACGGCTGGGCATCGGCCGGATTGAGCGTGGTAAGGTTGTGCCCGGTCAGAGGGTAACTGTCATGCCTATCGGTCGTCCGGGTATTGTCAAAGACGAATTGGTAATGACCGGCAAAGTCGTCAAAGTAATGAGTTACCAGGGCCTCACCAAAGTGGAACTCGATGAGGCCGTGGCGGGAGACATCGTCGCTGTTGCAGGGCTTGAGGGGATCGAAATCGGTAGGACCATGGCAGACCCCGATACGCCGGAGCGGATGAAAGGTATTGCCGTTGAGGAGCCTACTATCTCAGTAGACTTTCTGGTTAACAACTCTCCATTTGCGGGTCAGTCGGGGAAATTTGTGACCACACGTCAGGTTCGCGACCGCCTTTTCAAAGAACTCGATCGCAACGTTGCTCTTAAGGTGGAAGACACCGAAACGCCGGAGGTCATCAAGGTCTCGGGGCGCGGTGAGCTGCACCTCTCCATTTTAATGGAGACGATGCGTCGCGAGGGCTACGAGTTTCAGGTTAGTCGCCCAAAGGTCATCATGAAAAAGGATGACAACGGGAAGACGCTTGAGCCGTACGAAGAACTCACCATTGATGTACCCGAAAACCATGTCGGTACCGTTATGGAAGGACTCGGTCCCAGGAAAGCGGAAATGCTTGATATGGTGAACCACGGTGGAGGAATGGTGAGGATAAACTTTAAAATCCCCGCCAGAGGTCTGTTCGGCTACCGATCCGACTTCCTGACCGATACCCGCGGCGAAGGAATCATGCATCACCGCTTTGCTGAATACGGCCAGTGGGCTGGAGAACTCGGCGGCAGGAAACAGGGCGTGCTGGTAGCTGACCGTCAGGGTCAGGCGGTGGGCTTCGCTATCTTTGGTCTCCAGGAGCGTTCGGTGATGTTCGTGAGTCCTGGTATTCCGGTTTACGAAGGAATGGTGGTCGGGGAAAACTCTCGTCCGGGTGACATGGACGTGAATATCTGCAGAGAGAAAAAACTCACAAACATGCGGACACACGCTGCGGACGACATGATCAAACTCGAAACGCCGAGGGAGATTACGCTGGAAGTGGCGCTGGAGTACATCGAGGATGATGAGTTGATCGAGATTACTCCCAACTCGGTTCGCTTGAGGAAGCGGCATTTGTCAGCGATCGAGCGGAAGAAATCGATGAGGGCAGCGAAAAGGGCGTAGGAAGGACGGGACGGGACAGAACAGGACGGGGATATACTGACCGTACTGACCGTACTGACATAACGGCTGTTACTAGGGCGCTAAATGGTGTTAGTAGGTTGTAAAAGTCCGTAATTGGGCGTTTATGTTGTATTCTGTCGCCGATTATTATATATTCCTATCAGTTCTAATCTGGCAGGAACGATGGCTGTAATCCTCTCTACTAGCAGGACACCGGACGTATTGAATGAGTTGGGGGCGCGGTTGCGACGTACTCGGCTCCAGCAAAACCTCAAGATAGAAGATCTAGCGCGGGATGCCGGGGTTGGTATCAACACTGTGCGCCGATTGGAGGGGGGGAAGTCGGTGGGGCTTGAGTCGGTTATAAGGATACTTCGAGCTCTGGGCAGGTTGCAGGCTCTTGAATCTTTTCTTCCCGATCCTGGTGTATCGCCGCTGATGGTTGCCGAGCGGGGTGGCAAACAGCGTTTACGGGCATCTGGTCCCCGAGATGGCTGATTACTCGTTTGCTACGGTCAGGCTCTGGGATCACGACGTGGGTGCGATAACCGAGTCGTCGAACGGTCAGATTGCGTTTGAGTATGAAGACTCTTTCCGGGGCACCGGCCTTGAAATCTCTCCGCTTCATCTACCTCTCGAACGCGATGGTACATTCACGTTTCCCGAACTCCAAAGACTCAAAGCTTTTGCGGGACTTCCCGGTGTTTTTGCCGATGCTCTCCCGGATCGATTCGGCAACGAACTTATCAAGCGATACTTCGAGGGCAAAGGTCGTCCTGCGGCTGTTTTGTCTCCCGTGCAAAAGCTCCTCTACGTGGGTGACCGGGCCATGGGCGCACTCTCGTTTCAGCCGGGAATCGAATTAACTGCCGGTACGGAAGAGGCGATCGAAGTCCGGCTGTTGGTCGATCAGGCTCGCAGCGTGATTGAAGGGAACACTGACATCGCTATTCCTGAGATCATGCAGGTTGGTTCGACCGTAGGTGGGGCGAGAGCAAAGGCGCTTATCAATTGGAATCGAGAAACCGACATAGTGCGTTCAGGATACGCGACTCCCCTCCAGGGTGATGAACAATGGATCATCAAGTTCGATGGGGTGTCCCGGGATTCGGGAGGACTCGGCATGCACGCCGACCGGGAGCCGCAGCCGTGGGGTCGTATTGAGTATGTGTATTCGCAGATGGCCCGGGATGCGGGGATCGACATGGCCGAAACACATTTACTGGCTGATGGCGACCTGGCTCACTTCATGACCAGACGGTTTGACCGCACGCATACCGGGCCGATCCATATGCACACTCTGGGAGGCGTGCAGCACGTGGACTACAACGATCAGTATGTCTTCAGTTACGAAGCCTACTTCGACACGATACGCGCTCTCGGTCTGGGCCAACCGGCTATTGATCAGGCGTTTCGTAGAATGGTTTTTGCGGTGGCGACGATCAACTTCGATGACCATCTCAAGAATTTTTCTTTTCTGATGGATCGGAAGGGGAGCTGGAGTTTGGCGCCTGCCTATGATGTTATGTACGCCGAGAATAAGGAGTGGACCCGGCAACACCAGATGTCGATTAACGGGAAGTTCGACGGGATTACACGAACCGACCTGGGGGAAGTGGCCCGGCAGTTCGACATTCCGCGCGGTGGTGACGAGTTAACCGACGAGGTGGTCGGGGCGCTTGAGGGATGGAGTGAATACTCCAGAGTTGCGGGGGTGCCGAAGACCTTCGTAGAATATCTTCAGCGTAGGTTTGAGCGGGTTTAGGATATAGAATGTAGAGTTGGGTCACCCTGGAAGGAGATGTACGTGGAAGCTAACGATGCGAAGGGTGTTCTCCGGCCCAGGTTCACGGTCGTTCTTCCTGCGAATTCAGATGAGACAATGGAACGGTTTCGTGCGGCACTCGATGAGATAGACCCCGGTCCTTCGGCGTCTGCCGGGAATCACGCTGAGTTAAGAGTTCCCGTTGAGGAGTACCGCGTGTGGTCGCCCTATTTATCCTGTCAGGCTAACGATTCAGCCTGGGGGTGTGAAATCCACGCACGTTTTTCGCCGCGACCGGAGATTTGGACTCTCGTGATGTTCATTTACTTCTTCATGGTGTTTCTGGGCCTTTTCGGCGCATCGTTCGGATACGTACAGATGATGGTGGACCAGACTCCGTGGGGGTTCTGGGGCCTGCCGATAGGTGTGGTGGTGATCTTGCTGCTGCACGGGTCGAGTGTGGTTGGGCAACGGTTGAGTTCGGACCAGATGGAGAGACTCAAGGCGCGGTTTGATGCGGTGATCTACAGAGCTTTCCCGGGCACTCCGGAAACTTCTGACATCTAACTTCCGAAGTCTGACATAGTTGTCGGTTCTGAACATCGACATCAACTCGGTGCACTCGTCGACCTCTACCTGTTCAACGGAGTCAGGATTTCTCCGGTTGGCCATGAAGCCGGAAAATGCGTTCCAGGCAGCCGCGCTGTCGCCGAGACTTATTGCCGATCTGGTCTGCTGCATATCCTGCCGGGACCAGCGCGAAAGTGGAAGGGCTTTCAAGTGTTGCCCGTACGGCGGCTTTCCGGCCCTTTTGGGCGAGGCCGATGTTTCGAAAGACACGTGCGATACCAGGGTTCGAGGGAGACATGTTGATGTATTGACATCAATTTAATGATGTCATAGCATCAAACATGAGAACCACTGTCGATATCGAAGATTCCCTGCTGGTGCGGTTGCGTCATGAAGCGGTGCGGCGCGGAGTCGCCTTCAAGCACCTCCTGAATCGACTCCTGTTGGATGGATTGGAGGGGAAGCATGAACCTCCGTCCCGTCCGTACCGATGTCCCAGCTTCTCGATGGGTACACCATCGGTAGATCTAGACAAAGCGCTCGGCGTGTCAGCTGCTCTTGAGGACGACGCCGTAACTCGCGAGCTGGAGGCGCGAAAATAGCTGTAAATGAAGTTGCTCGATCTTAACATCCTGCTCTACGCGGTGAACCGGGACGCTCCACAACACAAAGGGGCGAAGGTCTGGCTGGAGAAGCTATTCGCGGGAGAAGAAATGATCGGGTTGTCCTGGGTAGTTATCCTCGGGTTTCTGAGGATAACTACTAACCGGAGAATCCTTCCGAAGCCCCTGGATATAGTCGGGGCTATGGCTGTTGTTGACGATTGGATCGACCACCCTTTGGTGGCAGCCGTTCAGCCGGGAGCCGAGCACTGGAGCATAATGAGCGAACTCCTCTCCCACTCGGGCGCCGCTGGTAACCTCACCACCGATGCCCACCTCGCGGCCCTGGCGATCGAGCACGGGTGCGAGTTGGTCTCAACCGATGCAGACTTCGGACGTTTCACAGGACTGCGGTGGGTAAATCCTCTGGTGGCGTAGCGGATCGGTGGATCCGGAGTCGGTCTCACTCCTCTTTTAACTCCAAACTTTTATCTTCTATCGTAATCGTTTAGATTGCGTCTCCCGAATCCGGGGCCTGTAGCTCAGTTGGTTAGAGCGCACGCCTGATAAGCGTGAGGTCGGAAGTTCAAATCTTCCCAGGCCCACTCCCGTAAATCAAAGCCACGTCGCGACTTAGCGAAGTGGCTTTTTTTTTGAACCTCGGGTCGGGTAACAAAATTTTTTGCGGCTGTTGGTACCAGTCGTCAACGAGAAGAGCCACCTCCGTGTCAAACTCCACAAGTTACCGATGATGCGAGGCTTTCTTTCCGTGGCGTATCGTTGTATCTTTTTTCCAAGGAAAATTAATACAATAGGAGCATGAATGCCTGCCGCTGCGAGACCGAAGCTCAAGCCTGGAAAAGTCTATCGGACCATGGATTTGGAGAAGTACGGAAAGAACGCCCCACGGTTGGCCAAACGCTTGGTTGGCGAGGGCCGACTGCATCCGTTGGGGCGTGGAATCTTTGTTCACCGGGAAACCAGCAAGTTCGGCGCTCTGCCTCCAAGCAGAGAAGAACTCATGCGGGCTTACCTGAACGGCGGCCGTTTCATTTTCTCGGGGCCCGAACAGTGGAACGTACTCAACCTGGGTTCGACGGCACTGTTCGCCTCCCAGCTCGTTTACAACGAGGCCCGTAGCGGTGAGGTCGAGCTGGGCGGACGGCGTTTCACTCTCAGACGAGTGGCGTTTCCGCAAAACCCCGCCGCCGAGTACTTCGCCATTGACCTGATAAAGAATCACCGTCAGGCCGGTGTTTCAGTTGGACGAATTGAGAAGGCAGTTAGTAGAGCCGTGGCTGAGGGGCGGCTGAAACCTTCGGAGTTGAGGCGCAGTGCGAAACGCTATGGCCGCAAGTCCACGGAGACCGTTGTTGAGACGGCAATCTCGCGAGCCATGGAAAATAGATGAACCCGATTTTCTTGCATGATGACCCTGAGTTTCGCGAGCTTATCCGTTTGGTCGCTGATAAGAGGAAAGTTTCTGAGGGGATCGTAGAAAAAGATTATTGGGTGACTCACGCCCTGTGGTCTTTAAAAGAAACAGGTCTTGAAATCTACTTCAAAGGCGGTACCTCACTATCCAAAGGCTTCGGGTTGATTGAGCGGTTTTCCGAAGATGTTGATCTTACGATTGGCCGTGGGTCACGTACTGACTTACCTGAACTCGGAAGCCTCAGGAGTAAGACGCCGGGTGCAACGAAAAAACGGCGCGTATTCTTCGAAGCTCTTTGTGTAGCTATTGATATTCCCGGCACCACGGGCGTCAGGTTGTTGGCTCCCGCCGACGGTCGTTGGATCAGTGTCGAGTGTGAGGCATACTATCCGAAGTTGTTCGAGTTGCCAGGAAACCTGCGCCCCTTCGTGCGGCTGGAACCGGGGCTCCGTTCGTGGAAACCTCCTGCGGTGTCTCGCAACCTCACGAGCCTGCTGCACGAGCACGTGTTGGAACTGGGACTGGTGGAGCAATATGTTGACAATCGCCCTGTCGGAATGAGCTGCGTGCATCCACTGGTAACTTTGATCGACAAGCTTGATTCCGTATCGAAGCGTTACGCGAGGGAAGTTTTCGCTCCCGAAGAATTTGCCCGGCACTACGAAGATCTAGCACATTTGATCGAAGCCGCGGGCCAATTCCCACAACTTAAGGATGAAACCAAACAGGAAATAGTTAACAATTGTTTGAAAGGACGTGAGATCCATTCGACAGACTCGGCATTTGAGCTACGGGATGCTAAACGCCGTTCTGCCCTGGAAGCCGCACACCGCGAAATTGATCCAATGTTTTGGGGCCCAAGGATTTCGATTGAGGATTGTTGTGCTCGGATTGTCAAATGGTTAACCAAGAACCCAATCGGTCCGACTTCGGGTAGGTGAGTGCTAGGAGGGTTACAACAATGTTGCTGCGCCGGTCGACGCCCATCGCTGCTATCGTTAGTTTAACATGCGTGAGTCGACGTCCACCGTTGCCCACCGTCGTAAATCGCGGTTCTGATAAGCGTGAGGTCGGCCCGCGGCGGCGAGCGTAGTGAACATCAATCGCGAACAAAGTGAGCGATGATGACTGCGTAGGCGCGTTTCCACCTGTTCATGTGGCCTGAAACGTGAGGTCGGCATGCGACGGCAGCATGTGAGGTGAGCGACTCGATACAGCGCCATTGAAAAGAGCGGTGTGCTTGAAGTGGACCTCCGCTCGCCTTCGGCGATGTTCGGCGGCAAAAAACCGCAGCAAATCTTCCCGGCCCATTCCAACAAGTCCTGCCTAATCTGAGCGGAGAACCCGAACGGGGTCCAACTTGTTCGCCCGTCGCGCCGGCAGGAAAGAAGCGATCAGCCCGACCGTTCCCTGGAGGATAGCGGCACCGACAAACACGCCGTAGTCGATAGGATTAACACCGAACAGAAGTGATGAAACAACGCGGGCCAAGGCGAGTGACATGGCTAGACCGACGATTGTTCCTCCAGCCATCCAGACGAATGACCTGCGCATTACGGTCCCGATGATCTGGCCCGACTGGGCCCCTATTGCTATTCGGATCCCGAGTTCTCGTTGTCGTTGGGAAACAAGAAAGGAAAGTACACCAAAAATCCCCACCGCCGCCAGCAACAGTGCAACTACCGCAAACCCGACTACCACAATAGCGTTGAACCTCGGCGCTGCCGAAGCCGCGCGGGATAGATCCCCGGTTGTCCCTATGTCGTAAACCGGTGTTCCGGTGGTGATTTCTCCAATGCGAGCCATTGCCGCCGATGCGAGTGTAGGAGAGAGGTCGCTACCTCGGATGATCAGGTAGTATGGGTTCCAAGGCCACTGCCGGTGGGATTGGTAGTATTGGAGTTCGCTTTCCGTCTCGAGCCCGACGTGCTTTACGTCGTCGACCACTCCGATGATCGTAGGCCCGGTTTCACCGTCGTTGCGAACGGCTACTTTACCGACAGCGCTCCCGCGGGGATAAAGCGTCTCGGCCGCCGATCTCGAGACCAGGACGACCGCTCCGGACTCCGGTGTATCGGTTGGCCGAAAAAGTCTTCCTTCGAGAAGTTCTATTCCCAGGGTCGCGAAGTAATCGTCGCTGACGACGCGCTGCTGTAGCGAGATTGCCTCCTCGTTGCCGGCAGCTACACGTTCGGCTGAATTCAGAGAACCGATCGCTCCCTGCCCGGTCAGCGGGAGAAAGGCGGTTACGGCGGCTGATTCAACTCCGGGCAACCCCTTTGTGGCTTCGAGAATTTGGTCAAGCGCGGTTGCGGTGGCTGCCATGCTTGACAAAGTAGTTGAAGGGAGAGCTATCCTCATCGTCATCGCGTCGCTGTTTGCAAATCCCGTATCGACATGGCTCAGGGCGACAAAACTCTTAACAGTGAGGCCCGAGGCGATGACAAGAGTCAGTGCTAGCGCAAATTCGGTTGCCACGAGGGTACCGAGCGCGGTATTTCCCGCGCGCCCCGATGAGGCGCCGCCTGATGTGAGCGTGTTGAAAGATTTGGAATGTGCCTGTTTCCAGACCGCCAGAATTCCTGCGAGGACACCTGCCAGCAACGCCAGGGAGAGCGAAACCAGCAACACGTTCGAGTCGACTGAGATCGATTCGACGCGTGGCAGTTCCGCCGGCGCGTTGCGAATCAATAGTTTTACGCCGACGACGGAAAGGAGGACCCCCAGCAGACCGCCGATGATACCGATCAAGGCGGTTTCCGAGATCACGGCGCCAACAATCCGGGCCTTGCCGGCACCGATGGCCAGTTTCAATTCGGTTTCACGGGTGCGGGATACGCCGCGAGCCAGGGTGAGGTTAGCCAGGTTCACCGCGGCGATGAGGAGCACAAACCCTACCACCGCCTGGAGCATTAATAGCGGTCCCCTTGTGTCCCCCACGATCGCCGTGTGCAGACCCACTCCTACCGGCTTCCATCCTACGCTTCTGCGCCCGAGTTCTGCTCCCAATGTTGGAGCAAGGGCATCGAGTTCAGCGTACAATTGTTCTTCTGTAACGCTAGGAGCCAGCCGGCCCACGAGGTCCAACCATCTGGCGGTCCATCGCGTTGTGCGGTAGTCGTGGTGAAGAAATATCTCGTATCCCTCACCGTCTATGTCTCGGAACCCGGCATCCGCGACTCCGATAATTGTGACGGGCCGTCCGTCGACCTGGATGGCATCACCAATCACTCCGGGGTCAGCGCCGTAACGGCGGGTCCAGAGCCCGTGTGCCAGCACCGCTACTGCCGTGTCGTCCCGGTCGGAATCGAGGAAGAGCCGGCCGGCCGCCGCTCCCGTGCCAAGTGTTGGGAAAAATGAGGGAGTAACACGTGCGCCTGTAAGTCTTTCCGTCTCATCAGCGACACCGATTGTGAAGCTGTCTCCGAAATATCCTCCGAGTTCCGCCAGCGCAGCGGTCCGATTTCGGTAAGCGTCGAATTCTAACTTGGTAAAGGAGAACCGGGGAAGGTCTTGTTCTGGATTGGAAGCCCAGAGTCGAACCAGCTCGTCCGGTTGGTCATACGGCAAGGGGGTCAGCAGAATGCCGTTGGTGACGCTGAAAATGGCTCCGTTGGCTCCCACGCCGAGCGTAAGGACCAACAAAGCCGCGACCGTGTATGCCCGTTGCCGCAGCAGAGCGCGAATGGCAAACTTCAGATCCTGTGCGATTGCGGAAAACATTCGGTCGGCTCCTCTTCGTGGGGGTCTGAACTAATACCGCAGCTGACCGCTTTTGGCGAGAAAAAATGTGTCAGAGTTCTGTCAGGTCTGGTCCGGCATCTTGATGATGAACCTGGAACCGGAGTTATCCAGTTGATGGTCGGGTGTTCGAAAGCCTCCCCAGCACAAATCGCTGTCAGTTCCACTGTCAGTTAATGTCGTAGAAGTACGACATCGAAGCGTCAAAGTTACGGCATGGCTCGGTCCAAACGGCGCAAAGTACGTTAATTTGCCGTAGTTGGCTGCTTATTCTTACAGCCCGACGGATGGCCTGATAAGAGTGAGGTCGTCACGCGAAGGCGAGCGTAGGGAACATCAATCGCGAACAAAGTGAGCGATGATGACTGCCAACATCGCGAGTCGTTGACGAGCGATGGTTGTGAGTTGAGCGACTAAGTACAGCGCGACTGGAATGAGCGGTGTGCTTGACCGCGTCCCCGAGTTTACGAGGGGCGCGACTCTGCGCAAAGCGATTGGAACGAGCTTTGTCGCAGGAAGTTCACCTCCGCCCGCTTGCGGCGGTGCTCGGTGGCATGAAGCCGCAGCAAATCTTCCCAGGCTCACTCAATACCCATCGACCAGGTCATGCCGGAGAGTCGAAGGAAAGTCCCCCGGTTCATCCTGCGTAAGCAAAGCCATCAACCTGGGGTTGATGAACAGCTTTTCTCGTCCCGATTGTGTGTGTTCGAGCACCCCTGCGTTTGCCAACTCCCTGAGGTATGAAGATGCAGTTTGGCGTTGGCGATGCCGGCATCTACGACGTTGGAAATGCGGCAATAGGGTTGTACGAAAACCAGTTCGACCAATTCGCGACTAATAGAATCCCGGGAACCTGGCTCTGGTGAAGCTCGTTGTTTCGACCATCAACTCTCGAATTGCTCGAATGCGATTTGTGGTCCAGGCTGCGGTTTCCGTCACCGCGCCCAGCATGAAGAGTAGCCACCCTTCCCAGTCTCCGTCCTGTGTCACGGCATTGAGGAGACTATAATATTCTGACTTTTTTGCGATGATAGCGCGGCTGAGGTAAAGGATCGGAATTTCGAGTAGGCCGGTCTCTAGTAGATAGAGAAGATTGATGATCCTACCCGTGCGACCATTACCGTCGGAAAAGGGGTGAATCGCCTCGAACTGGTATTTTTGGATGCGAGGGTGATATGTCGATGTAATCGACACATCGAGCTAACGTGTCGAAACAATAAGAAAAAATTGACACGTCTGCGGGCCTGGTTAGGGCTGTTATTCGGTCCTTTGGATCTGGCGCGTCCTTCCCGCCGGGGCCAGCCGAGACCGCCTTTTATTAACCGCCCTCTTCTAACCGCCTTTTTCTAACGCCTTCTCCGCGTTAGCCTCGGGAGAGTCCCGGCCGTCCAGCCAGCGGATCTCGACGCCCTGACGTTCCATGCGCCGAAACCACGTGTCCTGTCGTTTGGCGAACTGGTGGATCGCGGCTTCTAGCTGGGAGAACATCTGCTTTCGGGTGATGTCGCCGCGCAGGTGCTCGGTGACGTAGCGGTATTCCAATCCATAGAAGATGAGCTGGTCATGGGTCAGCCCGCGACCCAGCAACGTCTCGACTTCTTCGATTAGCCCGTGGTCCAGCCGGTACGCCAATCGTCGCGTGATGCGCTCTCGCAGCTCGCGGCGCTCCCAGCGAACCCCGAAGACGCGCGAGTCGAGTGCGATCGACGGCGCTCGAGCGGAAGGATCGGCCTCCGCGATTTCGATGGCGCGAATCAGGCGTTTGCGATCTTGGACGTCACTCGTATTGTGGAGCGGACCGTGTGATCGAAGCTCGGCGATCAACTGCTCCGTGGGTATCGCCTCCAGCTCGGCATGGCGTGTTGGGTCTGGCGGAGCGGACAGAAGCTGGTAGTCCTGCAGGACCGCGCTCAGGTAGAGACCGGTGCCGCCGCATAAAACCGGGAGACGCCCGCGCGAATGGATCTCTCGGATGGCGGCGATGCAGTCCCGTTTGAACTCGAAGAGGTTGTATTCGTACCCGGGGTCGGCAATGTCGATGAGGTGGTTTGGGACGGTACGGTCGTTGACCGTGTAGTCCTCCCGGTCCTTCCCGGTCCCGATGTCCATGTGCCGGTAGACCTGACGCGAGTCGGCGCTGACCACCTCGCCGTTTGCCGCCGCGGCGACGTGAGCTGCGAGACGGGTCTTTCCGGCCGCGGTGGGCCCCAGGATACAAATTAGCGGGATCGGTGACTCAGCCACGGAGGTAATCCTCCTGGCGATAGCGGTCTTCCATTTTGAAGAGCATCCGCCGTATCCCGTCGAGTTCCGGAATGCTCAGCTCGGCCAGCGTGCGCTCGCAGAGAAAAGACCGCGCATGTGATGCCTCGGACTCCGTTCCTGGAAGGACGCTCCCGTGCCGGTCCAGCCAATCGATCAACGTCGCCCGATCATCCGTCGGCACCCGACGATACTCGGCTTTCAGGTACTGCAAGATGCGGAGCCCGTCGAGTCGCTCGTGGCAGGCGCGGACGAATCGATCCACCGTCTTGTGGTTCTCGCGCAGTGGTTGCCAGGGGTCATCGGTGTCGGTTTTTTTGCGAAGGAATCCGTCCAGCGGAGTCTCTACCGGCGCGGCGAACAGATTGGGGAAGGCCTCGGTCGTGCGGCGAACCCTGTCGAAGAGTTCTGCAGGATAAAGTGGGTAGCGGTCGGTGTATTCGCCCTCGCACGCCGCGACGATGGCTTGACCGGTACCGACGGGAACGCGCCAGGACTTGCGGGTCGCTGGAGCGACCGGAGCGTCGGACCAGTGAAGCACCCGGCCGTGTTTGGTCAGTTTCTGCAGAAAGTAGAAGTCCTCGCCGCTGGTGCGAGGCGTCAGGCCCCCCACCTTCCGGTAGACGTACACCGGCAGCGCGATCGCCGAGCCGAGCGCGGTGAACGCGTAAGGCGACCCGATTCGCCACAGGTTGAGGGCGTAGTAGCGCATGTAGATCTCGTACCCCAACATGGCGCGCGTGACGGCGTCGTCTTCCGTGAGGGGATGGAGGTATCGCGCCGACAGGCCGCAGGCAGTCGGGTGCCGGGCGAATGCGGCGACGAGCGACTGCAGGTAGCCCGGGGGCGTCAGGGTGTCGGCGTCCAGGCTGACGATGAGATCGTGAGGGGCGGCCGCAGCACTGATCGCATCCATCAATTCCTTCCGGGCGTGGCCGACTCCGCCCCGCTTCGGCGGCCAGCCCCGGCCCGGCGAGGTGCGGTCGATGATGCGGAGGTCGAGGTCCGTGATGGCGGAGAGCAGTTGGAGAGAGGCCTGGTTCGCATCGCGCACGACACGTCGATCCGGGTCGTGTTGCCAGGCCTCCGGTTGGTTGACGCATAGCCAGGTGACGAATCGCACTCCGTCTTGTTGCCGAAGCGCGTCGAGGCAGCCGGGAAGGCGCTCGACCTCGTCCTGAACCGGGATGGCTACGTGGACAATCGGCACGGTTGAACCTCGGGTGACTGCATCCCCAGCGCGCCGGTACAGGCTAACCTCTCTTCCTCGACCGCTTCAAATGGCAGGAACGCCGGAGCCTCAGATTGTCGTCGGTTATGTCGTGAGCTTCAATCAACGAGGTGATCCATTCGTTCGGATTCGTCATAAAATCTCCTCTACGTCAGGAAAATTGTTCACACCGGTATAATATGTAGCCATCTTCAGGTGGCGAATGGAATGATGACTCAACGTCTCCGTCGAATCGCTGTCGGTTCGACTGTCGGTTAATGTCGTAAAAGTACGGCACGATAACGTCAAAGTACGGTATAGCTCGGTCCAAACGTCGCAAAGTACGTTAATTTGCCGTAGTTGGCTGCTTATTCATATGGCCTGATAAGCGTGAGGTCGGAACGCAAAGGCGGCAACCGCCATGTCTCTGGTCCTATCTGGTCCAACCTTTGATTTGCGGCAATCTGTGGCTTTCGAATCTCCCAGGCCCACTTTCCACAAGTTCAAACCCGCTTCGAGGCCGTTCACTGTTTTGTTCCACCGTCCTACAGTCCGACACCTCCCACTTTGTTCCTATCAAGGCTGGGAATCGAAGGAAAGGTCCCCCGGTTCATCTTGTGTCAGCAACGACATCAGCCGGGGGTTGATGAACAGCTTCTCTCGTCCCGATTGTGTGTGTTCGAGCACCCCTGCGTTTGCCAACTCCCTGAGGTATGAAGATGCAGTTTGGCGTTTGGCGATGCCGGCATCTACGACGTTGGAAATGCGGCAATAGGGTTGTACGAAAATCAGTTCAACCAATTCGCGACTATAGAACCCCGGGAACCTGTCTCTGGTGAAGCTCGTTGTTTCGACCATCAACTCTCGAATTGCTCGAATGCGATTTGTGGTCCAAGCTGCGGTTTCCGTCACGGCGGCCAGCATGAAGAGTAGCCAGCCTTCCCAGTCACCGTCCTGTGTTACGGCATTGAGGAGGCGGTAATATTCTGACTTTTTTGTGATGATGGCGCGGCTGAGGTAAAGGACCGGCAGTTCGAGTAGTCCGGTCTCTAGCAGATAGAGAAGATTGATAATCCTGCCCGTGCGACCATTGCCGTCGGAAAAAGGGTGAATCGCCTCGAACTGGTAGTGTGCCACCGCCATACGAATAAGTGGGTCCAACGAATCATGATTGTGAAGGAACGATTCCCAGTTGGAAAGCAGGTCGCGAAGCAAGTCAGGGCCTTCGGGGGGAGTATAGATCGTATCTCCAGTCGCCTCGTTCATCAGGGCAGTGCCGGGCACCCGCCTAATCTGCATTTCGCAGCCCTTCAGGACGGAACAGACGTTCACCGCCGTAGCGATTGAGAGCGGTTTCGCCGCGATTATCTCGGCGCCGCGTCGAAGGGCAGCCCGGTAGCGGAGCGCTTCCTTCGTGGCGGGGTCGGCACCGTCTTCTCTGCCGGGACTTGCAAATTGAAACAAGCGGTCGGCCGTCGTTACGATATTCTCGATCTCGGAACTGGCGCGGGCCTCCAGAAGCGGGATGGTATTGATGAGCACATCCTGATTGGGCAGGAGAGCACCGGCTTGTTTCAACTCTGCAATGGCGGATCGTGCGTTGATGCACGCTTTTAGAACGGGTCGCGTTTCCAGGTCAGCTTCCGGCGGCAAACGGGGCAAGTCATTGTAAGCTCTTTCTGGATAAGGTTTTAGCATGGCCAAAATGAGTTCCTGGATGCGGAAGTGATATGTCGATGCAATCGACGCATCGGGCTAACGTGTCGAAATAATAAGAAAATTTCGACACGTTGACAAGAACTCAGTTTTAGGGCTGGATTTAGCTCCTTCTCGACCTCGTTAGCTGGGTGTCGGTCTTACTGTCGGTTAATGTCGTCAAAGTACGGCATGGAAGAGTCAAACTACGGCATGGCTCGGTCCGAAACGTCGCGGTATACGTTAAGATGCCGTAGTTGGCTGCGTATTGGGCTGGCCTGATATGCGTGAGGTCGGAATGCGAAGGCGAGCATTGTGAGTTGAGCGACTTTGCGCGCTGCAAATTCGCCGCTCGCCTGCACCATTCTGCAATCCCCCGTTCCACTGCGATACCCAAGTCATCTGATCAGATCAGCGTTTAATCTGCGGCTTCCAAATCTCCCAGACCCACTTCCCGCAAAGTTGAGCTCAGCTCCGACTTAGCTCCTGGCAGGGTTTTATTTTTCGTGCCGAAAAGTGGCCTACTGTCGGGGGCTGCTGTCAATTGATTGCCTGCCGTCCCTTGGCTGCAGATGGACCCATGCGTTAGTCGGCGTGACGATCCGTTGCCAGGGGGCTGATGGATATCCGGCCAGCCCGTCGAGCTGGCCGGATGGATCCTGTGGGTGCGCTTCGGGCCTTGCCCAACTCAAAAAATACTCCGGGCCGTTACCGCCGAAAAACAACCTCGTGGGATTCAGATTGTCGGGTACGCGGGTCGACTGTAAGTGTCGCAAAAATTTCGTCACCTTCAAGTCTGAGGTTGGTCAGGGCCATAATAGGTAGCGTACTGAAATCGCGACTCAAAGTAATCGTGGTGCCGTCGAGAGCAAATTCTCCTTCTTCTTCGACCAATGAACGGCCGTCGGGATCCGAAGCCACGGCACCCATAGAGACAGCCGTCAGGGCTTTATTCGTAATTACGAAAGAAGCCTTGTAGTCGGTCGCTCCCAATGCAATGGTTCCTCCTCTCCAGTGACAGCAGCCCCGGTCGGGGTCCTGGGGTAGAGTCTGGCCATTGAAGGAAACCATTGTATAAACGGACGGCTCCGTTCGGCCGTCTGAGCAACCTGAAAAAATAGTGACCCCCACCAAGCCAACGACGAGAGACAAGAATCGAGGTGAGTACCCGAAACGGGGTTTGTCGATACCCTTGTTCAAAGACATTCTTTACCTCATTCGCTAGGGCTGCGAAGGTGAGCAGCCCGGTTTTCGTGAAATTCGGTTTGGGTGAAGCCAAGGTGTTACGGCGTTGGTTACCCAGCATTCCACACCGGGTTCCGGCCGGTGGGCCCAGTGGTGCTGTGGGAAGGGTACAAAACAGCCAATCTTCCTTATTACCGAAAGGGAACCGAGCGCCTCTCGCAATTGATCCAAGTCGGGCCGCCGGTAGCACTTGATGATGGTGTTGACATCCTTCCGGCCCACCGAGGGCACAGAGTTGCTTCGGAGGGAGCTGGTCGGGTGGTTGCCTCCTTCTCAGACCGTGCCAGGTCTGAATTCCACGACGAGGAGATCTAATTTCGCCCCAGTGACCAATTCACCAATTCTTTCACAGCGGCAACCAGAGCGACACCCCACAGAGTTGCCGCAGTGGCTATCTGAACACATATCCCGGCCGCTATGGCTAACAAGATCACACCGGAAGCGACAGCAACCGACTGGGAAACGACTACCAGTCCTCCCAGGACTGCTACCGAAAACATTATCAAGGCCACCGTTGGCCGGGTGAGCCCGGGAACTCTTTCTTGAGTGAACATTGGCGCCAGGTCCTTTCCGCCGATGAGCCCCGTTTTTTCGCATCCCCTGTGTCCTTAAGATTTGGTCGAATGACACGCTAATCAAATGCTCACCTCCAATATCATTCACTTGCATTTCCCGGGCCAGACGCGTCGGTATATAGGACGTAGTTGTTGGCCGGGAGGCTGGAACCTGTGTTACAAATTCGTGATTTTCGGAACCGCGTTTGTTTCAGTTGTGAATCATTCGTCGCGCGTTCGCCGATAGGCCTTTGGGTCGATCGAATATTTGGTGAGCTTGCGCCAGAACGTGGGGCGGCTGATACCTAACTCTTCCGCGGCGTGCCCCGAATGTCCTGCATTGTTGATGAGTGCGGCAACGACGGTTTCTGCTTCGGCACGTTGGAGGGGGAACCACTGTTGCGTACCCAAATGAGCGTCCATGAGAGGTCTGGGCGGCTGCAATTCTTCCGGCAAGTGACGGACATCGATGAGTCCTGAGTGGCAAAACGCGAACGTGTACTCGATGATATTCATCAATTCCCGAGCGTTGCCGGGGAATTGATGCCTGATCAGGATTTCGGCCACGGCCGGGGTGACGCCGTCGACGTTTCGACCGGTCTTAGTATTGAAGCGTTCAATGAAATGATCGATCAGGTAGGGGATGTCTTCCTTTCGCTCCTTCAACGGCGGTATCGAAAGCCGCACAACAGCCAGGCGGAAATATAGGTCATCTCGAAAGAGACCCTGCTTGACCATGTCGGGAAGTTTTTTGTTGGTTGCAGCCACTACTCGTACATCGGCTTTGAGCGGACCCGTTCCGCCAACGGGCTCATATTCTCGTTCCTGCAACAACCGCAGCAATTTCCCCTGGGTTTCCGGCAGCAAGTCACCGATCTCGTCGAAGAAGATAGTACCGCCCTCGGCCGCTTTGACCCGACCGGGTTTATCTTTTTTAGCGTCTGTGAAGGCACCCTTCTTGTATCCGAACAACTCCGACTCAACCAGATTCGTCGGCAGTGTACCGCAATTGACCACTACATAGGGTCCGGCTTTTCGATGCCCCAGGTTGTGGATTGCTCGTGCTATCAACTCCTTTCCGGAGCCGCTCGGGCCTTCGATCAGTACGGTACTTTCGCTTTCTGATATCTCGGGCAGAATCCGAAACATCTTCTGGAATGCCTCGCTTTTTCCGACAATGTCCTCTACAGTGTGCTGCGAATGAATTTCACGCCGAAGTTGCTCGAGGTCGGAGAGATCCCGGAATGTTTCGACAGCCCCAATGACGTTGCCGGTCTCGTCACGAAGTACCGCTGCGTTGATGTGGATTGGGATTTTGCGGCCATCCTGGCGAGTAATACGGGCAGGGCGCTCAGTGACCTCAATATCTGTATCCCATATTTTGCGGATCGGGCAGTCGGAAGCACAGAGGTCGGAGTGAAAAACATCAGAGCAGGATCTACCGATGGCCTTTTGAGCCTGGACTCCCGTGATTCGCTCGGCGGCGCGGTTGAATGAAGTTATCCTGAGTTTTTGATCAACCGTAAACACTCCGTCCGCAATGTTTTGCAGAACGATCTGGAAGAACTCTGGTTCCGTCTCCGGTCGCATTGCAATCCCGATCAGATCGGCGGGGCTGGGCAATTGTTATTTGGCCAACCCTGCCCCCGCGTTGGCATAGCCGATCCAACGAGCGGGAAATGTTGATACACGGTCAGGATATAAAGGGGGGCGTGACGTGGTGGTTAAAAACCCGTTAGAATGTCCTTAGACAGGGGAACTAAATGTCGTTCTCTAAGTGCTGCAAGCGCATCCGTTGCCCAGTCGAGTAGGGCCGCGGTAAATATTCCCAGGCCCATTGGAATGGTGATTCCAGAATGGCGGATTGAGAATAGTGAATTCTGCATTGCCGTCCGCCATTCAGTCTTCTGCAATCTCATGGTCCAACCTCACTCTCGCACCGTCACACCTCGGCCTCGCCTCTGACACCTTTGGTGCTTAACAGAGTCCACATGCTGATCAACGCCCAGGCCGCTTCGAGCACAACGAAACCGACACGTCGGTCGGCGACTGCGACTACGGTGAGAAGGCCGGCCCCCACGATGTTAGCCCACAGATAGAGCCGGTTCGTGTTGTTGCACCGGTTACGATGAAGGGCGAGATAGGCGCCAAGCACGCAGGCGGCTCCGAGCGATGATGCTCCTTGTAAAAACAATTCCATTCTTACCTCGGTGATTGTATTCGGGCTTAAGGGGTCGGGCAATCGTAGTTGGGGGCTATGGAAGAGAAAACCGGTCTTCAAATCACCGCAATGTTACGCTCCGTTTTATGTCGGAAGGTACAACGTGGAGACGCCAGACACGGCCGACGTGAGTAAAAAGAGATGTGGTAGGAGCCGGTCCGCCGCCGCATGCGGCCCCCTAAGGGGCCGCTTCGGCCGGTGTCAATTTAGGGCGTTAATTCTTCTCTTGGAGCCGCGTCTTTTACATAGCGATTCAACCATTCTGTCATCTCCCAGGTCATGTGCATGACCGACTCCCGCGCGCGGTAGCCGTGGCTCTCGTCGGGCAACATCACGAGGCGAGCCGTACCGCCCAGGCCCTTCATGGCAGCAAACATCCGTTCACTTTGCATGGGGAAAGTGCCAGAGTTGTTGTCAGCCTCTCCGTGTATCATCAACATTGGTTCGTCGATTTTGTCAGCATGCATAAAGGGCGACATCGCGAAATATATTTCCGGGGCCTCCCAGAACTTTCGTTCCTCGGCCTGGAAACCAAACGGCGTGAGGGTCCGGTTGTAGGCTCCGCTCCGGGCGATCCCAGCCCTGAAGAGATCTGAATGTGCCAGCAGGTTGGCAGTCATGAATGCTCCGTATGAATGTCCGCCGATGGCCACCCTATTCGGGTCGGTCACACCACGGTCGGCCAGTAAATCGATGGCCGCGCGAGCCCCGGTGACCAGCTGGTCGATAAAAGTATCGTTGGGTTCGACGTCGCCCTCGCCAATAATCGGCAACGATGGATCATCGAACACCGCGTACCCCGCCAATACCCAGGGGATGGGTGACCACCACCCAACTCGCGTGAATTGGTACGGTGAACCCTGCACCTGGCCTGCTGCATCAGCGCTTTTGTACTCGGTTGGATAAGCCCAGAGAATCGTTGGAAGCGGGCCATCGCGGTTTTCGTAGTCGGGGGGAAGGTAAAGCGTCCCGGTAAGCCCCACACCATCGGCTCTTGAATAGGTGATCATCTCTTTGGACACTTCGAGCATCGCGGGGTAGGGGTGCTCAATGTCGGTAATCTGGTGAAGATCACCGCTACCTAAAGTGCGAACAAAAAAGTTGGTGGGTTCGGTCTCGGATTCGCGGCTGGTCAACATCGTCATTCCATCGGAATCGAGGATGTCGATGGCGCGCTCGTAGTACGGGGCCTGAGACCTCCACAATCGTTTTGTGTTACCGGTTGCCAGTTCCAATCGATCCAGGAAAGGCCTGTCTCCTTCGGCGGATGCTCCGTTTCCAGCAAGGAAGATATGCCCGTCGTCGGAAATCCGAAGAATTGAAGTGCCCCACTCGGATCGTTCTGTCACCGGGGTTCCCGGATCGTTGTAGCGATCCTGCCAGGAGTAGTCGAACAAAGTAATGCCCGGAGCTGATGGATCATTAGGTTTGACCAGGAGCCCTTGCTGGTTTCTTGTGCGCCACCACCAGCTCCAAACCAGAGCATGTTCACCGTTGCCCCAGGTAACACCGCCGAATCGTTGAGCCAACACGACCAGCGAGGTGGGCTGCGTGTTAAAAGGCGCCTCCAGAAGGAAGACCTCGTCACGGATTTCGGCCTCCCGCATTACGTCCCCGCCGTCACGCGCCTCGGTCCACGAAAGTGTCGCGGCTGCGTCACTGCGCCACGAAACCGACCTCGGCCCCTCAGCCACTGATCCGACTCCTATCGGAATATCGTCCGCCAGTGGGAGGTCAGCCACAGTATGGACCACGTTTCCGTTTCGGTCCCAAACTTCAATCAGATTGGGAAAACGCGACGCGGGAACCTGATAAGAAAATGGCCGATGGCGTTGTTGCACGAGGATGAAACGGCCGTCGGGAGAGGTGTTGATACTTGAAAAAATGCCCGGATCACCAAGGTGGACCAGGGCGCCGGACAACGAGACCGAAGCCAACTGAGCGGTGAAATAGTAATCAAAGAGTTCTTCGTCGTGCACGTTTTTCAACATGTCCTGGTAAGTTCGCGCGGGGGTCGCTTCGCCCAGGTTCTGTTGAATGGTAGGTCCGGTTGGCACCCCGTCATCGGCCGGTACAGCGCCTCTGCCCTCCGGAATCAACTTCACGATCAGAGTCGAGTTGTCTGCCCAGCGTAGCGATGCCCCGTAAGTGTCGTTGACTTCGCGATTTGTCAGGCGTTCGGCGCGTCCGCTGGTAACATCTGCTTTCCAGAGTTCGATATGATCCGCTGTCGTCACCAGAAACGCGATATTAGCTCCGTCGTCCGCCCACAGAAGGTCGCTTATTCTCCCGTCGGCGGGCACACCTGTGACTGCACGCTCGGTACCATTCGTGATGTGTTTCAAGGTCAGTCCGTTGAACCACCCGCTTCGACTCGGACCATTGGTAGCAGGCTTGATTCGCACACCTGCCAGGCGCAGTTCCGGTTCTGCCAGTTCTGATATGGGAGGGAGACTCGGGCGGTGCATGAGCAACATCCAGTCCTTCCCAGGTGCGACCGAAACACCGGGAGTCGGAGGAGCATCGACGATAGCGGCCAGATTCGCCGGTGGTGTTTGGTAAACAGCGGCAGTGGTCAGGGGCTCTTGCGCCTCGAGAGCGACGGTTGCCAGGGTGATACCAAGAGCGGACGTGATGGAATACTTTATCGGGCTCTGCATCGGTAATTCTCCGAAGGGTTCGCGGAGAAAATATCCCGGTTTCGATGGTCCGGTAAGAGGCCGGATTACAAGGTCGTCAGGTTGGGTTGACCTGCCGGAAGTCCGACCCCCCATGTCAGGCTATCGCCCCAATGATATTGTCACAAGTCCAGGAAGGCTGTGGAGCGAAACATCATGATGCCAATCTCCGTAGATTGTCCATGTCGTCGATTTGCCTAAGCGGAGTGATTCAATATCACCGGGTGGCGGACCTTTGATTTCCCAGGATCGCCGGGCACCCGAAAAACGCCCCTCCTTCAACGCAGCTAGCTGGCTTACTGCCGTAGTTGCAGTGGTGGCGGCCTGTGCGTTTGGCGCCAACCCACGCCTGGAGGCGCAGGTGCCGGGAGACACGACCACCTACGCCAACGAACAAACCCGCGACCTGATCAATGGTGCGCGGTTGAGGCACCTGGTTCAGGACACTTTAGTAAAAAAATACAGGGCGACGATTACCTCGAGAGCCGACGGACGTTTTGCGCCCGGCGATTTCGACCGAGGGTTCCCGGCTTTCTCCCACCAGATGGCTTCGCGGATTTCATGGTCAGCTCCCAATCGTCTCAATATGGAAGTTCTTGGTAGTCGCCTCGAGTCGGCGCGAATCCCTGGTTGGAGCGATAGAGCGTGGAACGGGTTCTGGGTCGATCTCTTTTCAGCGGAGCCTTTTTTCGTACCGCGTGCTTTCAATGACAGCATTCAGATGATCGGCGTGCCGAGTACTGCTGCGCTCCATCCGCTGGCGGTTGAAGGGGAATTGTATTACCGCTACTCGATTGTCGACACGACAACGATGGAATCTTCAATCAGAACCATCCGGGCGGTTCAGATCGAAGTCGAACCGAAGGCTGAGGGTCCAAGTTTCGTCGCTGGCAAGATCTGGGTGGACGCTGGCACATTGGACGTGGTTAGAATGGCGATCGTTTTCGTAGGTACTGAGGTGCTGGATGATGACGAAGATGAAGAGCTAGAAATGACCCATGCCGAGGCGAACCTCGAGTATGCGCTGTACGAAAACCTCGCCTGGATGCCACAGAGACAAATTATTCTGGTCGGTTGGAAGGTCCCATTAGCCGGGGGGCTGAGGCTGCGGTCGCAGATTGTAACGGAGTTTTCTGATTATGTACTCAATCCCGGCACACCATCGCTGACACCTGTCGATGGTCCTACGATCACCCGGCGAAACCACCGCATGGCGTGGGATTGTGACGAAGTTATGATGTTCGGCGATGCCGAAAGAATTGAGGAATGTGGTTCGAGTTGGATTAGATCTTCGACTGTGGTCAACGGCATTGAATTCACCGCGACGGTTCCACCTTTGGATTCTCTGGAGGCTTTCGTATGGGAGGAACCCCTTGAGCTTGACGCTACTGCCGCTGAGAGGGATGCGGGTGATGAAGTCATTGCAGAACTTGCTCGCGTTGCCACTGACCATTACGGCCTGAGGCCGTCAACACCGGGGAAGTCGAACAGCTTGCTTACGGTGGCTCGGAAGGCTCCGCGTTTCAACCGGGTGCAGGGCCTTTCACTGGGGTGGGACGAACAAGTTACTTTTCCTGGAACGTTCTCCTCAATCGCTGGTTCAGCGAGGTTCGGATTATCCGACAAGAGACTGCTTGCCACGGTCGCGTTTCGAAGGGATGCGCCGGAGTCGTTCCTGGAGGTTTCTGTGGGACGGAGCCTTAGGGAAACCGAACCATGGACGAACGGACAGTCCCTTGGTGCCTCAGCCAAATCCCTGTTCCTCGGTTGGGACGATGGTGACTACTTCCTCGCTGAGGGCGGGTTCGTCAGGCTTGAAGGGCGCACCGGGTTTTTCCGAAACAAGACGCTGAGGTTGGGATTTGAACGGCAGTCCAGCGTAGCCAGTTCGACCGGGTCGGTCATAAACGACGTTCTGTTCGGCGAACGGGCTTTTCAGGCCAATCCGTCGATTGCCAAGGGCGATTTCGCAGTGGGCTCGCTGGAACACAGGGATGTTAACCAACGTCGCGACATTCGAATAGGAGTCGGGGGGCAGGTCTCCGACTCACTGATTGCCGGCCGTGTTTGGGGGGCGATAGCGTTTCCTTTGTCGATTGGTGACTCTCGGATTCTGATCCGGGCCAGTGCTGGAACGGTCTTTGGCGATTCGCTCCCGCAGCTCAATTTCAGATTGGGTGGGCCGCAAACTGTCCCCGGCTTCCATTACGGATTCGGAGCGGCCGAAAGTTTTTCAGCGTTGAGCGCCGAGTGGGAGCTTGTCACCAGCGACTGGGTCGCCCCGGTACTGATCGGAGGTGTGGCAACCCCGCTTGATGAATTTGATTCGATGGTGGGGCTCGGTGTCGGGCTCGCGTTTTTCCAAAATTGGTTTCGGATCGATGTGACCGGCGGGGTGCAACCCTCAACGTCGCCTAGAGTCGATTTCTATTTCCAAATCCCCCGATAAATGCGGATCCTCTGATTTGTTGGGGTCCTGGGCCACAACGTGGGCATCCGGGCAACTAAAGTCGCTGGCAGGAACCTCCGTGATGCTTCAGGTATTGCCGATGGTCGATACATCTGAAAGTGAATGCTCGTAGAAAAAATATTTGCGTTTCAATGGTGCGCTAGGAGGCGAACGCGAGGTCGCCAGATGGGGTGACAGGTCGGAAGCCCATTTGCGAAAGGAGTTGGTGTTTAACGATTAAGTCTGCGGAGACAAGGACGGTTACGAGTGTTCGGTTCATTCAATTTCGTCGTTCCGGTCGTTTGCCGGGGGCGGTGCGGGGGAAAGCAAAGAAATCGCTTTGTATTCCTCGGTAGTTAGTTTGATTTCTGCTGCTGGGAGGATCTCGTTCAACTGTTCGAGGTTCCGGGCACCGATTATTGGCGCGGTTACCGCCGGGTGCCTGCCGGCCCAGGCGACGGCCAGAGCAGCAGGGGAGTAGCCAAGGTCCCGCGCGAGCGCTGCGAAACGCGTGGCGAGTTCGAAATTCGTCTGGCTCCCATACCTACTGGAATACATGGTGCTCTCGGCCAGCCTCCCTGATCCTTTGCCCTGTAGGTCGTATTTCCCCGTGAGTAGCCCTCCTCCGAGTGGGCTGTAACAAATCACGCCGAGACCTCGGGCCTGGGCGAGGGGTAGGATTTCGACTTCTGCTTGCCGTTTGGCGAGGTTATACATCGGCTCCAGGCACCCGACACTCCTCCAGCCATTTGCCTCCGCCCAGCCAAGGGCTAACGCGGATTGCCACGCGGAGAGGTTGCTGAGGGCTGGGTAAAGGATTTTGCCATGTTGAACGAGTATCTCGAGGCCCCGCAGTACCTCTTGGAGAGGAATTCCAGCCGGAGGACGGTGAATGAAGTAAAGGTCAATGCGGTCGGTCCGGAGGCGTTTGAGGCTCGCTTCGACTGACCGGAACATGTGGTAGACGCTAGCCCCTTGGGCGTTGGGATCGCGCCCGCTGCGATAGCCGAATTTGGAGGTGATCACGACTTCGTCGCGACACGATTGCGTCAGGTCTCCGAGAATTTGCTCGGCCCGGCCATCCCCGTACACATCCGCGCAATCGAAGAAATTCAAACCATGGTCGCGACAAGCCGAAAACATTTTCGAAGAAGTGGCCTGGTCGGTTTCCGATCCAAACGTCATCGTTCCGAAACAAAGGGGCGAGACTCGTATGCCGGTGCTGCCAAGAAATCGGAAAAAATCACTCATCTGTACCTCACGCTACCGGTGGAGTTGCGTCTGATATGTAGGGCATTAGGGGTTCTATGCCGAGCAAACGGGCGTATACGGCAAGAGCGCCGCGGTGGTGAGCCGTATGATCCGTGATGGAGTTGACGATGGCGCAGCGCGGCAAGCCGCACATGATCCTCTTGTCTGCGATGGGAGCAAATAATTCTTCCCTTGATGTATTTTCGATGATATTCGAAACGTTTTTGAAGGCTTTTTCCAACCCTTCATTTAATGGTTGGTTTTTGGTGGTGCCGTGGCGGTATCTATTCAAGGAAAAGTGGGTTTGCTGGTGACGTGATTCGACCGGGTTACCACAACCACACAAGTTTGGCTGAGTCTCCACCTCAAAATAGTCAGCCTGTTCGAAGCTGTCTTGCGGTATTCTGTCATTTCATGCCGCAAAAACGACAATTAAATGAAAGCTCAGGTCAAGAATGCGAGGGGACCCTGGGTGCCGGGTTTTTTGGGCATTGCCGAACGAGTTTTCCTTGCTTCACGAGGTCCCCGAAAAATTAGCCTTTCGATCGATCGCTCGTCGGGAGGGGACGTGAGTGCTGAAAGTACTTTCCAGGTGTGGTCCCAAGAACCCGTCTGAACATTGCGATGAACGCACTTGTGTTGTCGTAGCCGACAGCCAATCCCGCGGCCGCGACAGAATCACCTGCCGCGATTCGTTCCAACGCGTGGAGGGTTTTGACGAGTTGCACCCAACGCCCGAATGTGAGCCCGGTCTCCTGTCGAAAGAGGCGTTCAATGGTCCTTGGGCTTGCTCCGCAACCTCTGGCCAAAAGGGAAATCGGTTGAACAGTCGATAGGTTCTCTCGGACTTTTTCTACGACCCGACGCGCGCGGGCATCTGACGGGAAAATTATCTTGAGTTCGGTTTCGTTCCTATGAACGATCTGATCAAAGAGGACGGCGGCCAAACGTGCATGCTCCGGCACGTTATCCAGGAGCATGCCCAACCGGGCTGATTCCAGAATCAATTCCCGCAAAAGCGGCGCGACATCCACAACGCAACACGGCGTGGATGGGTGCCGGGCTAGGTCTGGACGGAAATAGAGTGTGCGCATCCAAACGTTGCCGGTCGTCTTTAACGAGTGTTCGAATTTGGCCGGTATCCAGACGGCTCGGTGGGATGGAACTACCCATGTACCGGCAGGTGTTTCTACGGTAACAACCCCCCGAGTGGCATATATCAACTGGTGCCAATCGTGTTTGTGCGTGCGGATTATGTGTTTGGACGGGAGCCTGACAGATAGCGACCGCACCACTATTGATTTTTCTTCAACTTTTTCGGGTTGGCGGTTTTGCGGCATATGTTGTCAGAATACTGCAAGACAGCATAAACCGATAGGGCTATTTTGAAGCCCTAACCAACTAACCCGGAGATCGAAATGCCCAACCCCGTAGCTCACTTCGCCATCCACGCCGACGATTGCCAGCGAGCAAAAACATTTTATGAGAAGGTCTTTGAATGGAATTTCGAACCATGGGGTCCGCCAAATTTTTGGAGGATCATTACGGGGTCGGGCGACATCCACGGGGCTCTTCAAGAACGTCGCGAACCGGTTACTGGAGGAGGACTAATCGGTTACGAGTGTTCGATTGCGGTGGATGACGTCCATGCTATCGCGAAAGCAATAGAACAACACGGCGGCAAGGTAACGCAACAGCCATTTTTGATTGAGAATGTGGGCACACTAATAATGTTCAGGGACACCGAGGGCAACGTTGCCGGGGCTATGCAGTTTGTTGAAGGTGTGCAATGAAAGCCGTCTTTGCCGAGTCAGGCATATGCGGTCGCCAGGGCGCAAAGGAGATATCGTGATGATATCCCGGTTGATAGTGGCCAAGTTCGCGTCTGTTCTTGCAATCGTTTTCTTGACACAATTGTCCATTCAACACCTGCTGTTCGGCCATCCGGTCGGACGCTCCGTCATTGAAGCCGTGATTTGGTCCGGTATTGCGGCGACTATTCTAATGAAGAAACGGATGTTTAGCTTGTGATTCCGAGGATTTAAAAGGGATCGGGACGCACGATCACCAGCTCACCAATCCATAGTGACGATAAAATTTTCTCCTCTCGAGGATAACCGCACTCCACGTCCATCGCCGTATCGTGAGGCAAGGCGCAAGACAAACATTCGGTCAAGCACAGCCGCGCCAAGGGCTCCGGCCAGGTGGACTCTGCGTTCACTCCAATCGAGGCACAGCCGACACATCGGGCGGCGGCCCTTTCGCATGCTGGCGAGATCCACCCCTAATCGCTCGCACCAGGTTTCTCCAAATTTTGTGAGTACAAGCTTTTTGTCGGTGCCACGAACGATCCGTTGTTTGCGGAGTCGGTCCAGAAGGAGCACTCCCATCTCTCCAGCGAGATGGTCATAACAAATCCGAGCCCTCCGCAGGCCCTCTTCTCGCGGGCCCGGCAACGTCGTCTTCGGGCGGTTGGTTGGAGGAGCGATCACCATGAGTGACTCGATCGCGGTCGCCACTTTGGCATCGGCGATGCGGAAATATCTGTGCCTTCCCTGCCTGACGATCGTCAACAGTTTCGCGGCCACGAGGCGGGAAAGGTGGGAACTGGCGGTGGACGGAGTCACCTCTCCTTCGAGTGCCAATTCGGTTGCGGTACGTGCCTGTCCGTCCATTAAGACAGAAAGCATCCTCGTGCGGGTCTGGTGTCCGATCAGAGTGGCCACCGAGGAGATGTCTGGTGTCTCGTCGTGCATACTTTGAGAATAATCAAAGTATGCACGTTGGCCAACCGTTATTATTTGAACGGTCCCCCCCCCGATCAGACCAACCTTCTCCGTTTGCTGGTCGGTTTGGGCTCAAGTTGCCGTGGAGTGGGTGCCTCGCACACTTTGGTCGTGATCAAAGCATAGAACGGCTGGGAAACATATTTTTCATCCACTTGCAGTTGGGCAGTGAGCCCAATTTTCGGCCTGCGTTTCTGGATACAGTTCGACCTTAAATTCCCAACGATTTTCCCGAAAAGAGGAATGGAATTGAAAATTTCTTTTGTGCTGATCGGCGTTTTTCTTGTTCCTCTGAACGTGGCTTTCGGGAGACAAGCCCAGGGCCAGCAAACCTATCGGCTGGATTCCCCGATCGACGGCTTGGAGCTATTTCTCCGACGACAAGCCCCTGCGGGTGCGCCCCGCCACACTGTACTTATGGTTCACGGAGCTACCTTCCCCTCCGCCCTCGCCACGGGGTTCCGATTTGATGGACGGTCGTGGATGGACGAACTAACCGAGGCAGGCTTCGACACCTGGGCTCTCGATTTTCTCGGTTACGGCGAGTCGGACCGGTATCCTCAAATGTCCCTTCCGCCGACGGCAGGGACGCCGCTGGGTAGAGCCCCGGAAGCGGCTCAACAGATTCAGCGAGCGATCGAGTTCATTCGTTCACGAACCTCGAGTGATCGCGTTTCCATGGTAGCCCACTCATGGGGTACAATGCCTGCCTCTTTGCTGGCGGCGCAACGCCCTGATCTCGTAGAGCGGTTAGTCCTCTTTGGTCCCATTGCTCCCCGCAATGGTGAGCTTGGCGAGGCCGAACCTTTCCCGGCCCACCACGAGGTTACCGAAATGGATCAACGAAGTCGTTTTCTTTCAGAGGTTCCCCAGGGGTATCCACGTGTTTTACTTGAGCGCCATCTCGTCGAGTGGTTGCTGGCATATATGTCGAGCGATTCGCTTTCCTACACACGCGAACCCCATTCTGTCCGGGTCCCGTTCGGCCCAATCGCAGACCTACTCGACCTGTGGTCCGGAAACGAATTCCCCTATCGGCTCGCCGACATTAAGGCACCTACGTTGATAGTGCGGGGTGAATGGGACACAGCTTCGTCAGACGAGGATACGAGAAATATTTTTTCAGGGCTTACGGCAACATCGACAAAGCGGCTTTCGACAATCGGTCGCGCGACGCACCTGATGCATCTAGAAACCGGGCGTCACCAACTTTATCGTGACGTGGAGAGCTTCTTGGCGGGACCCGATGTTGATTCTTTGGTGGGTGGTGCGTTAGATGACGGGATATAGGAGCCGGGACCTGAGAACCTTGCGATCTCTTCATCAGCGAGACGGCCTTTTCGTTCTACCGAACGCCTGGGATGTCTGTAGTGCGCGAATATTTGCGAAAGGGGAGTTTGGTGCCGTGGGCACGACAAGTGCCGGAATCGCTGCCAGTAATGGGTACTCCGATGGGGAAAAAATCCCCTTCCAACTCATGCTCGATTCGATAAGCGAAATCGTTGCAGGGATTGATGTTCCGGTAACTGCCGATCTCGAGGCAGGGTACTCGAAGAATGTGAATGAAATCGCCAAAAATGTGGTTAGGGTAGCTAAGACAGGCGTCGTCGGCATCAATTTAGAAGACAAACGCCCGGGGGACGGTTGCCTACTGTCGATCTCTGACCAGATTGAGGTGATTCGAGTGGTCCGTAACATAACCGAGAGCTACGGGCTTTCACTCTTTATTAACGCCAGAACCGATGTTCTCTGGGGACACAACGATTCTTCGGCCACCACCATCGAAAATGTTATCCGACGATGCGTGGCCTATTCCCGCGCTGGGGCAGATGGTGTCTTTGTCCCCGGGCTTTTGAAGGTTGAGCATATCGTTCAATTGCTACGAGAAATCGATGTGCCTTTAAATGTTTTGGCGCTTCCGGGCGGCTCGGACATTGCCTGCCTCCAGGAACTGGGTGTGCGAAGGTTGAGCCTTGGGTCGGGCCCTATGCGCATGGCCATGAGTGCTGTTGTATCCCTGACGCGGACGATAAAGGAATCGAAATCGTTTGATAAACTGTTCGCAGGATGTTTGACGTACGCCGAATTGAACGATCTCTCCAGCGGAGGCCAATCCGCCCGAGAACACGAATAGTGAGCGAACCCCGGGTACTTCTCAAATCGTTGAGGCCGCAGGGGCGACGAACCGAACCTCGCAAGTAATTTTGGCCGTATGGGTGAGATCCTCGATGCCTCGACTTCGGATTCGTTTGTGGGGTTTACCGAGTTCGAGGAGGGGAAGACACACATGACCACGCACCCAAATAAGGCTTTATGAGGCCGACCCCAGGCCTGAATTGAGACAGGTTTACGAAAACATGAAGATGCTGGCTAGCGGGGAGTCGATAATTTATTTCTAATGACATAGCGGATTTCGGCCACAGCGGTGGACATCCGGGCAACTAAAGTCGCTTTGGCAGGAACTTCAGTGGTGCTTTACTGTATATCCGATAATGGATATATCCGCAAGTGGATGATATCTTCGTGGGGGACAAAAATACGAACGATCATAACACCAAGCCTCGGGCTGAGACATGACTATCCTGGCAAATATTAATCGAAAATCCACTCCAATCGGGATTGGGGCCTTCTTTCTTCTCACCGTAGTAACAGCGAGCTGTTCCGCCGACGGCCAAACGCCGACCGACTCCGAGACATATCCCGACGCTCGCGGATACGCTCAGTTGATTTCCCATCCGCCATCGGGCACCGTGATTCTTTTTGGTGGTGAAAGCAACCGCCGCTTCTCGTTCGAGGCGATCTGGTCGTATGACCCCGCCGAGGATACCTGGAAGCGATTCGACACTCCCGTGCATCCTGTGGCCGTCGGTGGAACAGCTGCTGCCTACGACGCCGAGTCGGATCGGATCGTTTTTGTTTTTAGTACCAGATTAGATTCCTCTGCTCCCCGGGGGTATGTGCGTTTGAGTGAAACCTGGGCCTTTGACGTGTCATCTGGACAGTGGACGAAAATGAATCCGGATCCCGCCCCGTTTGGCCTGATGGGAGCCCGGATGTCTTATGACTCCGAATCGGACAGGATCATTCTTTTCGGGGGAGCTGATTTCACGAGTGATCCGGCGGAGTGGTTCAACACGACGTGGAGCTACGATTTCAACTCCAATTCGTGGACTGAGATGCCCAACGGGGGTAACCCCCCGGGTCGCTCCTACTTCGGCATGGCTTATGACGAAAACGCGGACCGGGTTCTCGCTTTCGGCGGAAGCCCTGATGGGGTTGCGGCCAGCATGTGGTCCTACGATTACAACGAGAACAACTGGGAGAGCATTGAATATTCCGGAGATGCGCAACCGGATCACCACCCTTTCATGATGTATTCGCCTGACATGGATCGGATGCTCTACGTCGTCGGCGAGTCCTTTTCGGCTTTCGATTACAACACCAGATCGTGGACATCGCTGCCCTGGAGCCCCGATCTCGGGACAAGGTACTTCACCGCTTTGGCTCCTGCACCGGGAACCGGTAACGTGGTGTTGTTCGGCGGCGGTCCGCGGGGGATGCAATACAACAACGATACCTGGGTTTATAATGCCGAATCAGGCTGGGAGCGGAGGGGTTCCGGCGACCGTTAGGAACCAGGTTCTGGAGGCAAGTCCGCGTCCAGTCTGAATAAGTGTTGTTCCCATGACGGATCCGTGCTTGCATATTAGGCGGCAAACAACGGATAGGTGAATCATGGCGCGCGACAGACGGGATTTCATAAAAACGACTGCTCTGGCAGGTGGTGCGTTTGCGTTCGGAGTTCCACGACCCCCGATAGTCCTGGAAGAGATTCTGGTGGACAAAAAACCGTCGCATCCCCTGGACATCCTGATACTTGGTGGAACGAGTTTCCTGGGCCCCCATCAGGTCGCGTACGCCCTGGGACGAGGACACAACGTTTCCATCTTCACCCGGGGGCGGACACAACCCACGGTCCACAAAAGACTGTTCACTGAGGTTGAGCATCTGGTAGGAGACCGTGCCGACAATCTTTCGGCTCTCGAAGGCCGAACCTGGGATGCAGTTATCGACAATTCGGGCAACAGAGTGACCTGGACCAGGGATTCCGCCAGCCTTCTCGCCGACACGGTGGGCCACTACCTCTACACGTCTTCCACCGGTGTTTACTACCCCTACCTCGGTTCTGACATCCGGGAGGATCAGGAGTTGGTACGCGAAGTCCCGGGCGGTCTCGACGAAGTGCGGCAGATGGAGTACGACTACGGAGTCATGAAGGCCAATTCGGAGACTGAAGCGCGACGTGTTTTTGGTAACGACCGAGCAATAGTGGTGCGGCCCACTTATATGATGGGGCCGGCCGATCGGACCGATCGTTTCCCTTACTGGCCCGTCCGGCTCGATCGAGGTGGAGAAGTGATGGTGCCCGGCAACCCGCATGATCCGGTCCAGTACATCGACGTGCGTGATGTGGCTGAATTCATGATTCGACTTGTCGAGAACCGGACAGGCGGGACCTTCAATGCGGTTGGACCTGCCTCCCCAACCGGCATGCGGGAATTTGTGTTCGGAGCGCACGCGGCGTTTTCGTCCCCGGTGGACTGGATCGCAATTCCCGACTACGAGTTCCTGAAGGAACACCATGTCCTGGACGCGATACCGTGGATCATGCCCGTTGATGAGAACTTCGGCTCGGCCCGAGTGGATAATAGACATGGGATTGCGAACGGATTGACGTTCAGGCCGTTGGCCGAAAGTTGCCGAGACATTCTGGAATGGTGGAATTCGGATGCCGTTACCGAAGAACGTCGTCAAAACATGCTACGCGGCGAAGGTTCTTTGATGGCCCGTGAACCTGAAATCATTGCCGCTTGGAGGGCGCGATAGATGAATGCTCTTAGGGGTGAGAGACCACTGTCTATGAAGTCTTTCCTTGTTTTTGCGACGCTGATCGCGGTGGCCAGTCTTTCGACCATCGGCAAAGCACAAGCTCAAGAACGTCCGTTCGGGAGCCTGAGGGATCAGGCAGTCCTGCAACAACGTTGGCTGGAGGAGCGCCTTGAAACCGTCCTTCCCGGTTTAATGCGAGAACACGGTGTGTCGATGTGGGTCGTTCCCATGCGTGAATACAATGAGGATCCGGTTTTCCGAACTCTGGTTTCGCCTACGACCTTTGCGGCGCGGAGGCGCACTATTTACATCTTTTATGATCGTGGGGTAGGAGAGGGAGTTGAGCGCATCGCGTTGGGTGGTACCTCCCAGGGTGGAGCTTATCAGGCAGTGCGCGGTACGCAAGAAACACCTGACGGCAGGCGACAGGAATTGTGGGGTGCAGACCAGTGGCGCCTCTTCGCTGATGTCGTGCGGGAAAGGGACCCGGCCAACATCGCCGTGAATATCTCCCACGAGTTGAGTTTTGCTGACGGGCTCTCGGCCGGTGAGTGGGAGCAGATGCAAGCAGCGCTGGGGCCAGAGTTGTTGGCGAGAGTTGTACGGGCGGATCTTCTTCCGGTGGACTACATGGCGACGCGTGTGCCCGACATGTTGCCTGTCTTTCGGCGCATGACGGAGCTTGTGTACGAGATCATCGGCACCGCGTTTTCTAACGAAGTGATTATACCGGGAGTGACGACTACCGAAGATGTCGTTTGGTGGATGCGGCAGCGCGTCAACGACCTCGGCCTTGGTAGCTGGTTCCAACCGTCGGTGGAGGTGCAAAGGCGGGGTGGGCTCTCGGAGGACCAGAGCGGTTCCACTGTGATACTGCGAGGAGACGTTTTGCATTGCGACTTCGGCATCGTTGCACTGGGCCTTCATACTGACACCCAACACATGGGCTACGTCCTCCGAGTTGGCGAGAGCGATGCGCCGGAGGGTCTCAAACGTGCACTCGTTAACGCCAATCGTCTTCAGGACATTACCATGGACGAGATGACTGTCGGTCGTACGGGAGATGAGGTGCTCGCTGCCGCGTTGGCGAGAATGAATGAGGTCGGGATTGACGGTTCAATTTATTCTCATCCGGTTGGAGATCACGGGCATGCTGCGGGTGGTTTAATCGGTTTGTGGGATCGGCAGGATGGTGTGCCTGACCGGGGACAGGTGCCCCTGCGTCCATCTGTCTACTGGTCCATAGAGTTACAGGCCACTACCGCGATGCCGGAATGGGGTGGGCAACGAGTACGGATGGCTTTGGAAGAGGACGCCGAACAGACGGCGGAGGGGCCAATGAGATGGATTGTTAAACGTCAGACTGAGTTTCACATAGTTCGGTAGGCTCTGGGTGCCGGGCGTTGGGAGAGCAACGTCAAAAACTTTCGCACTCCATCCTGGTGCCGAAGATTCTTCCGCGCATGCCCGCACGACTCATGGATTCCTCCATGGCGGTTGTGCCTCCCGATCTGGCGATCATCCCATCTCCTCTTCCCGAGTGGTGTGCCATTCAGGGTGACGCTTTTTCAGGGCCTGAAGCCTTATCCCTTGACATTCTATGGGTGGAAAGATATTCTCCAGTAGACATTCTACTGGAGAAAGATGCCACGAGAGAAAACCGCCCTGCTGCAGGGCACGCTGGACATGCTCATCCTCAAGGCTCTGGATCGTGAGGCGAAACACGGGTATTCTGTGGCCCGTACGATTGAGCAAGCCACTGACGACGTGCTGAGTGTGGACGAGGGGTCTCTCTACCCGGCGTTGCACCGCATGGAAAGGAAGAAATGGATCGAATCTTCCTGGGGACTTTCTGAAAACAACAGGCGGGCCAAATTTTACGAAGTCACCAACATGGGGCGAAAACAATTGTCAGTTGAAACTTCAGAATGGACCCGCTACTCCCACGCAATCGAACAGATGTTGCACACACCGTGAAGGGCACCCGAGATAGTAAGGTACGACTTCCGCTCTGGTTGAGGAGAATCGTCTTGCGCCGTAAACTGGCACGAGACATCGATGAAGAACTTCGGTTCCATCTCGACATGAGGGCTGAAGAATATTCTCAGGAAGGTCGAGGAGCAGCACGCCGCAAGGCGCTACAGCGTTTCGGGGACTTCAAGTTAGTTGTGGAAGCATGTCGATCTGCTGGTAAACTGCCGCCACCCCCTGGTACAAACGAATCAGCAATTGCACGCTTGTTATCGAGGTTTGGGGTTTCGATGATAGACGTGAGGTTGGGGGTGCGAATGTTGACGAAGCATCCAGGTTTGACGGGCGCGGCGGTTTTCGCCCTCGCCGTCGGTATACCTGTCGGGTTGGCCCCTATGCATGCCGCGCGGATGTTCGAGGCTGATCCCCCGTTTGAAGAAGGACGCCGAGTACGGATTCTCAAGAACCTGGATGCCGGAAGTGCCAATTGGGTACCGTCGTCGTTGCAAGAATTTTTCCAATGGAGTGATGCACTGTCGACCTTTGAAGCGCTCGGCGTTACGAAAGGGTCTCTGTACAACATCATCTCAGATGACGGGTTGGCCGAACCGGTTCCCGGCGCCGTCGTATCTGCTTCAACGTTTAATATTCTGAGAATTTTACCGCAAATGGGGCGCACACTTGACCCTTCGGACGAGTTGATTGGAGGTCCGGAAGTGGTGGTGATCGGACATGCGGTGTGGAAATCTCGCCTTGACGGGGATCCTGACGCCATTGGCCGGACAATCCGAATCGGAGGAGTCCCACACACAGTGGTCGGTGTTATGCCGGAAGGATTTCTCTTTCCCTTTCGTGAAGGTCTGTGGTTACCACTGCGGACCAACAGGCTTGATGAGACGCTTCTAAAGGCCAGGGGCTATCTCGTGTTCGGGCGTTTGGCGGATGGAATCTCCCTGCATCAAGCTCAAGCCGATCTCAGTGTGGTTGGTCGCCGTATGGCGGTTGAGTCTCCGGAAACGCATGCGCTGCTTCAACCGGAGGTCGTGGCTTTTACAAAGGGACTTTTCGGAATTAGAGGCGGCTTACAGAAGGAGCAAGGATTCTACGCGTTCCAGGTACTGGCACTGCTGATACTGGTGGTCGCGTGTGCTAATGTCGGAATGTTGATTTTTACCCGCACGGTGGCGCGGTCAGGGGAGTTGGCGGTGCGCACTGCATTGGGGGCCAGTCGCGCGCGGGTTGTAATGCAATTGTTTGTCGAATCCCTTGTGCTGGCCGTTCTGGCGGCAGGGGTCGGACTTTTGGTGGCGGACCAGATCTCGTCGAGCCGTTTTGACATGATTGCTGATGTTTCGCCTCCCTGGTTCGATCTGGGAGTGACACGATGGACCGTGGCCTGGGCGTTTTCTCTAGCGGTTTTGAGCGCCGGTGTTATGGGGGTCGTTCCGGCTTTGAAGGTGACGGGCAAAAAGGTTCGGAGGCACATCCTTGGCGCTGGCGAGGGACGCTCCGGTGTGCGTTTCGGCGCACTGTCCAGCGCACTCACGATCGCAAACGTGACGCTTGCGGTGGCAACAGTGCCCCTGGCTGTAGGAGTGGTCGATGGATTGACTGAGACACAAGAAGGAACCACGTTCGAAGCAGACCAGTTTCTGTCGGCACGACTCCGAATGCCGCACACGGAACCGGCACGAGCCAGCGCAATTCGACTCGAGTTGATCCGGCGCCTTGAGGCCGAACCGGGAATTCGCGGTGTTGCAGTTGGGACCTCCTTGCCAGGGATGGACCACCCAAGCGGGAGGATCGAACTGGATCTTGATGACGATTCGAGCGATCCCAGGGGTCGGCGCGTTTCTAGCGTGCACGTCAACGTCGGGTATTTCGACGGGTTGGACCATCCGATTCTAGCCGGGCGAGGATTCGAGTATGCCGATCTGAGCGGAGATCGCTCGGCCGTTATCGTCAACACCAACTTTGTAAACAACGTTCTTGGAGGCCGCAATCCGTTGGGGATGCGTGTTCGGTACGTGACCAGGCCGACTGGCGGGCAGACTGAGCCATGGCTGGAAATAGTGGGTGTCGTCGGTTCTTTTGCAGCGATTGACGCAGGGCTTTTTCATGTCCTTCCTCCCGAGGAAACTGAGCGGGTGTTACTTGCCGTTCATGTCGGTGACGAACCAGAGTCATTCATACCTCGAATGCGCGCACTCGCTGCCGAAGTGGATCCCGCTGTGATCATATCTCGTCCAATGGCGTTAAATGAGGTGTTCTCTTTCGCGGTGTACGTGACAGATTGGATCACTTGGGGCGGTCGAATCTTGACTGGGATTTTACTGGCGCTGTCGGTGTCGGGGATTTATGCGATAATGTCCTTTACGGTCGTTGAACGGACGTCGGAAATCGGTATCCGGATTGCATTAGGGGCGCAACGAAGCTCAATCGTGTTAAATGTCGCAAAGCGAGCCTTGGTTCAGCTTTTCGCGGGCATCGTGATCGGAGTGACGATAGCTCTCGGGCTGCTAACCGTGCTTAAGGGTGGCGGTGCGATTCCGACCCAATCTCCGTTGGTTATGGCCACTGCGCTCGGGTTGGGCGTCACAGTTTTGATCGGGGTATTGGCCTGCACAGCGCCGACGCTTCGAGCGCTGAGGATAATGCCGACCGAAGCGCTCCGCGGTGATGGGTAGAAGTTCGCGAAGCTCTGGTCAGACCACCGATTTTCAAAACGGAGTAGTACCTAGGTTGTTGTGGCGAAATCAGAATCCAGGCTGCGCTCGAATCGAGAACCCACTTGTACAATATATCCGCACGGATATATTGTACCTATGAACCCCATAAAATCTCTGAGGGACAAAGCATCTATCACTCAGGCCCAACTCGCCGAGTCTGGGGCAACGTCTCAACCCACCGTGGCGGCATACGAATCTGGACGGAAGAGCCCCACCATCAACACTGTGGTGCGGCTTGCGGGTTCGGTGGGTTTAGAACCGTCGATCGAATTCCATCCGCCTATGACGAGAGAAGATCGACGCTCACTGAGTTTGCATCGTGCAATCGCTCAACGTCTCATGGAGGGGCCAGCCGAGGTGCTTACTCTTGCGCGGGAGAATCTTGCCAGGATGAATGCTCGCGCGGGAGAATCTGCGTGGCTGAAGGAGTGGGACTTGTTGCTCGCACGCCCGGTTGACGCCCTGTTGCCGGTTCTCGCTGACAGGAGTCCCTGGGCAAGGGAGTTGCGGCACGTCACTCCATTTGCCGGTGTGTTGTCAGCGGCGGAGCGTGCCGCTGTGTACGCTGGGTTCCGGGAAAAGGAGTTTGATTCCTGGTGAAGAAAGAGGAATTTGAGCATGCCGTTCGAGCAGCGGGGGCCGTTATCGACTCTAACGAGCTGCTTGTGATTGGAAGCCAGGCCATTCACGCGAGTTTGAGCGGTGACATCCCAATCGAAGCGAGGAGGTCGGTCGAAGTTGATATCGCCGCGATGGATGATCCTGATGGACGATTGGCAGATCTCATCGATGGGTCGATCGGAGAGGCGTCGATGTTTCATTCCACATTCGGGTATTACGCCCAGGGTGTGGTGGAATCCACTGCAACCCTCCCCGGTGGTTGGCGTGATCGACTGGTTCGCTTTGAAACCCCTGCGACTAACGGGGTTGTCGCGTGGTGTCTTGAAATCCACGATCTGTGGATTTCAAAGTCCGTCGCGGGGCGCACCAAGGATCTCGAGTTTTGCGAAGCTATTTGTCGTCGAGGACTTGTTGATCCGGGAGAACTTTCAGACCGCCTCGAACGAGTGGAAAATTTGGATGTCAGGATTCAATCAACCGTGTTGGGTCGTGTGGACCGTTGTGTAAAAGGCAAAACAAAATGACTAACCGCCTCGAAGAACTAAAAGCCGTCCTCGCCGGTAAATACGAGATCGAGGAGGTTTCCGATACCCTCCAGGTAAAGAACGGCGAGCCTTTGCCATTCAGCCGACCTGAAGTCCCCTCTTTTTTATTTGTCGAGTTGTAGATCTTCGTCACGTCGGTTGACCAATTCTGGGTCGGATAACGGTTAAATTAATACGTTGAGGGAACGTAGTGGGATTGGAAAGTGTCTGAGGCGATGGTGATGAAAAACTACATAGCTCGAAGATTGTTGCCCCTGGGGATTCTGGTGATTGTTGTGGCGTGCGATCACACGGAATCCTTCAATCTGCCGACTCGCGAACCACTGGGCCCTTTCCCGCCCGACCCCGGTAATTCGTTTGTAACTCGACTCACGTTTAATACCGGGGACGATCGAAATCCATCTGTGCACGGGAGCACTCTGGTCTTTAGCCGGTTCGACGCCGTCCGGTTTGACCGCGACCGCTGCATTGCCTTCATGCCGGTCGAGGGCGGCAGGATTTTCAGGATGGAATGCCCCAACGGGGGCCGCCCCGACCTCGTCGTCAACGCCTGGTTGAATCCTGCGATTTCGCCTGACGGTGCTCGTATCTCGTTCGTAGCGGAGGAGAGTAACGCCAGGCTACTTCAGAATCAGCCCGCAAAGAGACAATTGTTTGTCGCTCCGATCGATAGCCTGGATCGCGCAATCGCTTTCAACCCGAGCGCTATCCGGGTGACGAGGGGGGGGATCAACGACTTTCGCGAAGTGGTCTGGGTCGATTCAACTACCGTGCGGTTCATTGGGGGAACGGGCGGTTTCAACGCCCTGGGACGAGACACCATCTTTTCTCCTCTCGGTCTTTTCGACTGGGAAGTCAATTCCGGAAGTGTCACGCTTGTCTCCGGAATTCTCAACCCGATTGCACACACCATTGCCCCTGACGGCGGCATTTGGTTTATTCGAGCCGCCGATTCTTCAACTATCCACCACGTACCGTTGGGAGCCGTGACATCGGTCCCGGTACCGTTTGACTGGTCCGGAGTTTCCGACGTACCAGGAGTGATGTGGGACATTGACAATCTGGACGGTTTACCTCTAGTAGCGGTCCGTACGGAAGTCAAAGGAGGTGACACGCCCCCCTTTGATGCCAACATAGTGGAGAACCACGTCTTCTTGCTCCATCCCGGAACCGCCGTCGCGGATTTGGTGTGGGTCGGCGCCACCCCGCGCAGCGTTGTGGCGATTCCAGGCCAGCAGGCGGTGGTGGCCGAGATTCAACAAACCACCGGCGCCAACCTTTTCATGCTTCTGAAGCGATGAATCGGTGCAAAGAGTGGCGCCGCGGCCTCGGGTTCACCTCCGGCATTGACTAATCCACGTGTTGATCGATCAGGACGGGGTTGCCGTCGGGATCAACAAGGGCCAGACTTGCGGGACCGTCAACGGTCTCGTCCGCTTCGGACGTGAGAGTTAGGCCGTTTGCCTTCAGGCTTTTCTGTATCTCCCTGATGTCATCAAAAGCGTCGAGGGCCTCGGCTTGATTGGACCAACCGGGATTGAAGGTCATTGTATTGCGTTCGAACATTCCCTGAAAAAGACCGATTGTCGTTTCACCGTTCCGCAGGATAAGCCAGTTCTGGGTTACGTCTCCGCCAACCTGCTCGAATCCAAGTTTCTCATAGAAATTCTGTGATGCGGTGATGTCCTTGACCGCAAGGCTGATGGAAAAGGCTCCAAGTTTCATATTGTATTTTCTTTGTATGGTTGAAGGTGCTGGTTTGTTGAATCATCAAGGGGATTCTTAAATAACTAATCATTGCTTCTGGAGCTTTACAAATCTTGCGAAACGATAGTGCCACGTCGGGCGAGGAACGCTTGTACGTGGATCGGGTTAACCGGGCGATCAACTACATTCTGTCGAACCTGGATCAATCGCTCAAACTTGACGTTGTTGCAGTGGTGGCGGGGTTTTCGCCGTTCCATTTCCATCGGATTTTCAAAATGATGATCGGCGAATCGCTCGCCGAATTTGTGAAACGAGTGCGATTGGAAAGAGCGGTTGCGTTGCTTTCACGCCAGGATTGGGCAACACGCAGGAAACCGTCTCTGACTGACATCGCCTTTGAGTGTGGATTCACTTCTTCTTCCGATTTTTCGAGAAGCTTCAAACATAGCTATGGCGTGCCACCGAGCCGGTTCGACGTCAAAGAATTCAGGTCGGCGCGCCGCCAGGAATGGGAAGCTGCAATCGCGGACCCTGAACGTCGGCACCTTTTGAAGCGACTGGAGCCCGGTGCGAACCCGGATAATTTTGAAGTGTGCATCCGATCGTTACGTCGCCGAACAGTTGCTTATATTCGCGTTGCGGACTCATACCGGCCGAACGCGGTTCCCGAGGCAGCGAGCCGACTTGTTGACTGGGCGCAGAAGAAGGGTCTCGCCGATGGTCAGTGGTTGGGATACATGTGGGATGACCCAGAAATTGTTCCGCACGACAAGTGTCGATACGACGTGGGACTTGAAGTGCCACCCGGTGAGACGGCCCACGGCGAAGTCTGTCTTATTGAATTCCCCGAGATGCAGGTTGCCGAATTGGAGATATACGGGTCCATCGATCTGGAAATACGTGCGCTGGACTGGATGTTCAAAACGTGGCTTCCGTTCTCCGGTTATGTGCCGGGCGCACATCCCTGCTTCGAAGCATGGATCGGGCGACCTTTTGCCCATGGATTCGAAAAATTTGAATTGACCGTGCAGGTCCCGATAGAGACGGGATAAACTGTGTCGCGGTGGCACGGCGGCACAGATGCAAAGAATCCGTGCACCAGTGCCGCCGAGCCCCGGTCCTCTGATTCATCTGCCAAGAATGTTGCCGATCTCAACCCGATAAATATTTGCCGGCGGATGTCGGTCGCTCGTGAAATAGAGATATTGCCCATCACCTGAAACGAACGCTCCGTATTCGTTCGCGAACGAGTTGATTGGTTCCCCGAGGTTAGCTGGCTCCGACCATTCGCCATTCTCGAAAAAGCTTACGTACAGGTCGTCGTTGCCAACCTGTCCCTCGTGTCCGGCGGAACTACCAAGAACCATGTAGCTGCCGTCGCGGGCAACAAACACGCTCATTTCGTCGTTGTCGGTATTTATCGGTGGACCGAGGTTCTGCGCCGGTCCGTTTCCGTCCCAGAAGTAGATATCCTGACCGCCGATTCCGCCTTCGCGTTGTGACGAAAAGAAAATTCCGGTGTCTGTAACTGATGGCTGGTAGTCAGCTGACGGCGAGCTAACCGACAACACCTGCGGCGTACCCCAGGAGCCGTTGGACGACAGAGTTGCTTGCCAAAGATTGTAAACCTCCGCTGTGTCGCCGGGAAATATTGGGCGTTGTGAAGCGAACAGCAGTCGGAAACCATCTGGAGACAGCGCAGGTGAACGGTCGCTGTGAGTTCCAGAAAACGACAATGGCTCGGGCTGGGTCCAGGCACCAGCTTCCAGTCTTGTCGTCATCATTGTCTGGTGTCCGAAATCGTTCTGATAGGAACTGAAATAGAGAGTTGTCCCACCGGGGTCGAATGTTGGAAAAGCTTCTCCCCGCTCGGGAGCGGAGATTGCATCTGACTGCCATGGTGTCATTGCGAATTGGTTTGCCAGGTCCAGGGGGAAGGTCTCGTCCGCGAGAAGTGCTCCAAGCAATTGCACATCCCGATTCCCTCCGAGCCTCAAGGTCCCTGTCAAAGAATCCCCGGTGACGGTTATCTCCATACTGGTAGCTGGAGAACTCGTTGCGAATGTCACAGTGCTGGTATCCTGGTCGGTTGCTCTAAGTGCTACATGGAAGGGAAAGCCCAGAGAAACTGTGATTCGGCCACGGTAGCCGTGGTCTGTCATTTCCAATTCCAGTCGTGCTGGCAGTTGGTTCTCTCCGAGCGAGGCCTGGACATCATAAACTCCATCAACGGGAATGGGATGGTCCGACTCGCCGCAGGCTGAAACCCCGAAGCACAGAGCGGTGATGACTGTGAATTTGACGAGGTGGTGAAGACGAGGAGGGGAGAAGTTAAGGCGGACGGTGTGGAGACGGCGCATCGTAAATTTTATCCATGTAAGAGTAGTGTTATATCTTGTGATACAATACGAACCAGCTACTCAAGGGTTTCAAAACCCTCCCCGAATTCTGTATCCGGGGTTCTGTCACTCCGCTGACCAGTTTCACCACATTTGGTGCCCCCTGCAGGCGTAGAAATGGTACCAATTGTGAGCTAAAAAAGGGACCACCCGCCGCCGCCGAACCTAAAACACGGAGCAAAAAGTAGTGAAAAAGGATCCCCTTCTGAAACTTGCTGGAGTCGCGACGCTTCTGCTCCTGTTGCATCAACCGGAGTTACGTGCACAGATTCGCACACCGCTGCCGCCTGTCGCCCACAGGGTCGACCAGGTCGATGTGTATCACGGAGTTTCCGTGAAAGACCCGTTTCGCTGGTTGGAGGATATGGAATCGGAGTCTTCGCTACGGTGGATAACTGCCCAGGATTCGTTAGCACGAAATGCCATCGAGCCTTTGGCACAGAGGCAGTCGATTCTGGAGTTCCTAAGAGGGACCCAACCCGGTAGCCGGTCTAGTACACCGCACGTTCGTTCCAATGGATATTTTCACCAGCTGTCGTTTCGGGATGGCGATGAGCAAGTCGTTCAGATAGTGCACCGCAGTCGGGAAGATTCTCCGACCAGGGTCCTCGTTGATCTGCGCGATTTTGATGGAGCGGAGAGGTTTGCGGCTCTGGTCGGGTCGGGTTCCCCTTCATTTCAGGTCAGTCCGAATGGTCGGTACCTTGCCTTTGGACTCTCGATCGATCGACAACGTTGGACGAGATGGCACGTTTACGATGTAGAACGTGACCGGTTACTGGCCGATGAGATATTTGGCATCAACACCTCTATGTACACGACAGTGTGGTGGAGTCGTTCGAGTGAAGGTTTTTATTATTCCTCCACAACTCCCCCCGAAAATGGCGATGTGGCAGGTGCCCCCGACCTTAGCAACCAGAAGGTCCGGTTTCACCGCGTTGGAACCGACCAGGACTCGGATACTGTCGTTTTTGAAAGCCCTGAAAACCCTGACTGGCGCTACTGGGTCACCAGCTCCGGTGAATCGGATGAACAGATTGTCGTTGAGTCTTCGAACGGTGCCGATCGTTCGGCGTTTGTGCTGGATCCATGGGGCGACGCCGATCCTGTGGAGCTTTACCGCGACGAATCACTACGCATCGGCGTGTTGGATTTCGTTGATGGTCGAGTACTGGCATTGACTCATCGGGGGGCTCCGAAGGGAAGGATCGTCTCAATTGATCCGACTGCAGCGAGTCCCGCTGATTGGGACGAAGTGATTCCCGAAGATTCCGACGCAACGTTGTTTGCTGCCTGGTACCTTGGTGACAAAATAGTCGCGCAGTACACGCGGGACGCTCTTCCCGAGGTCGTCGTCTATTCTTCGGATGGGGGATACAGAAGAGAGCTTGAACTTCCGTATATCGGTTGGTTACGGAGCGGGTTCAGTGGTGATCGCGATCAGACTGTGGCTTCCTTTGATATCCAGGGAACGGCTGACCCGGGTAGCGTTTACACGGTGGACCTGACTTCGGGGGAGACGAGTCAATTCCACAGCTCTGCCGAGGGGTACGACCCGTCGAAATATGTCACGGAGCAGGTCTTCTATCCGAGCAAAGACGGAACGATGGTCCCGATGTTCCTCATGTATCTGAAGGGCCTTGAAAAAAATGGAGACAATCCTGTTTGGTTGTTTGCATACGGGTCGAATTGGTCGGCCGCCCCGTGGTACCAAACTCAACATCGCGCCTGGCTGGATATGGGTGGCGTTTACGCGCTGGCCAACGTGCGAGGTGGCGGCGAATACGGCCAGGCGTGGATAGATGCAGGATCGAGGGTCAACAAACAGGTAGGAATTGACGACTATATAGCCGCTGCGGAATACCTGGTGGACGCAGGGTTTTCTTCCAACGAAAAACTTGTCGCTAACGGCGGAAGCGCCAGTGGTCCGATTGCCGGAGCAGCGATAGTCCAGCGTCCCTATCTGTTTGGAGCGGGGTTAATCAGTTACCCCGTTTTGGATATGTTACGTTACGAAGCTCTGAGCAATCGTCTCAGTGCCAATTTTGGCAGTGTCCAGAACGAGGAAGAATTCCGGGCCCTGCTCCAATGGTCACCCTATCACAATATCGCTGACGGCCAATGTTACCCTCCGACTCTCATTTCACACGGTGATCAGGACGTTCTCGCGCCCACAGCGCATTCGTACAAATTTCTAGCGGCGATGCAATCTGCTCAGGGATGCGAAAACCCGATTCTCTTGCAGGTTGCCTGGGGTCGAGGCCATACAGTTGGAGGGCTGGAAGAAAGAGCGAATCAACTGGCATTCCTGGCGGAATTGTTCGAAATGTCATCTCCAGAGTGATAATCGGTTGCAAACCTGACTGCAATTCTGCGGATTGACGCAAATTGGATACGTTTTGTCGCAAATTTGCCGTAGCGCAGAAATTGGTGTCGAAGTATCATGGGCCTGATGATGGGAGAAACCAGGGACCCGTGAAGTTTTGGTTTGGTACGTGGAGATATTCGTGTACGCGACAGCAAGAAGGATTCTGCGTAAGACGCCCGTGGCGCCACGCCTCAAGAAGTTGGCGTATCGCTCGTACGGTGACCTGCCGTGGGTCTGTCGGCATGGTGAATTGATAAAGGGCGCATCGTTTGACAGCTACGAACCCGGTGGGCTCGTTTTGACCACGGTTTACTACTGCTCGGACAAAGCCTGTGATCAAAAAGTTCTTGAGGAACCGCCGGTTACAGATCGTGGCGGCGGATGTAGATCTGCGTCACTTCTAAAGCCCTGGTCAAAGGCAACGCCGTAACCGGTACCCCCCGCCGAGGCCTGTGCCTCGGTTAGGATTCGATTTCGTGAATCAATTGTTTCATGCGCACGGCGTAGCTGCACAACGCTTTGCGTCCTTTGCTTGAGAGCTTCAACAAAGTCCTCGGCCGTTTGTCCACGAATTCTTTGTTCACCGTGATCAAACCTTCTGCTTCGAGCTTCGAGAGGTGGGAAGAAAGATTGCCCTGAGTCAATTCGGTCTGTCGCATGATGAAAAGGAAATCCGCAGCGTCGACCGCATATAGATGGCAAAGGACCATAAGACGCGCCGGTTCATGCACTGTGCGGTCGATCCCGTATGCAGCGGTTCCCGCATCCTGTTTGGCGTTAGACATCGTTCATTCCCCTGTGGGAATACTCATCGATTGGATAGCGCCTCACGAATTTCGTGAGCAAAGTGAGCCCTGTGGCGACGATTGCCGCACCGGTGACGACTAGAGTCATCGCTGGTTGTGCATGCAGGGCGTGGGAGGTGACCGACATTGTCACCAGAAGAAAAGCGTAACCGTATAATCTCCCTATCTGAAGCACCAAACCGCCGGTTGCGAGCGGTACCGAAAGAACGATTCCGGGAAGGAGGGCCCTGTTGTCGGCGGTCCAGCCCTGGACACGGTCGGGTCCCGCAACGAGGAACACCAGGGTGACGAGGCAAAAGAGTAATGCCACCCCTACCGTCGCTTTATTGCGCCTCAGGGTACCAAGTCTTTCTTCTTTCAGACGTACAAAGCCCGATCGTGGTTCAACAAATCGACTCCGTAATTTTCGCCAGATTGGTACGGTGAGGACCACAAGGCCCGCCGTCAATTGATCGAGATCTGTTCCCAGTACCAATGCGAAATTCAATACGAACGCGCCGAGTATTATGTCGGCAATTCCGTCGTCTACAAAAGCCCGAAAGGCCCGCCGGTCGGGACCGTCTATGTGCGCATGGTTTTTCGGCAAGATCAGCTTCCATGTGGTTAATCGAGAGAAAGATATTTGCCTGATCATGGTAACGCAATCATGTTTGTATTACAATACAGTTTGTATCGCAAACTATTTGTGCAGTTTTTTCGGTAATACTCGTACATCGATTGAAAAAATCACAACCCAACGGGAGGCAACGAAGAAATGTTAACCGGGAATTCATCTGGTCCGGCGGATTCAGCCGGTATCGTCTTGGCTGCCCCTTTTTACTTTGTCCTGGCGTTGGCGGTGAGCTTTTTGCTCGATTTTCTGAAACCGACTCCCCTGGTTGCGCAGCCACTGCCGGAAACGGTTGGTTATCTGATAGTCGGCCTGAGTTTTGTTTTGTTATGGTTAGTGGACCGTGAATTCTCGGCGTGCGAAACCAGCTCCAGTTGCAGGCTGGGCGATTCCGCTTTGATCGTTTCTGGCCCCTTCAGGTTTTCAAGAAATCCCGGGTATCTGGCGATGGCAGTCATGCTGATCGGATTGGCTCTTACCACCAACAGTCTTTGGCTCATCGTGATGATTGCACCGGGCTGCTATGCCGTTTACCGGTTTTGCATTCGCAAGGAGGAGGCTTATCTCGAAAGGAAGTTTGGAGATAACTACCGGCGGTATCGGAATTCGGTGAGACGGTGGTTTTGACATGTGAAAGGCCCGTTAATCCGGGTCAACAAAAAACACCCTCGTCCTGGTGTCGCCGTTATCATCCGTTGCGGTTACCTTCACCCGAATACGCGGCCCCGACGACGCATCAAGGGGCAGGCGATCTCCATCTCGGCTGAGGTGCCCGGAGATTGACGCCCAACCCGGGCCGCTCGATAAAGTAAGCTTTGAGCTCAGGTCGGTTCGACCAAACGCGCTTCCCGCTGAGCCGAGAATGTCGTCGATCCAGTCCACTCCTATGCTCCCACTTGTAACCAGGTGGACCTCATCCAGAACCACTGAGCCCGGTTTCCAATCGTGGTTGGGGTTGGATGGAGTCGCCTCAAAGCTGGCATCGATATCCCAATCGAAAACACCTTGTCCGATGCGTTGACTCTGATCGTTCATGTCGATAGAGACCACACAGGGTAACTCCGGACCTTCTCCCTCTTCCTCCCCGGTGGGCGTGCCCCCGCCGTCTGTCCCGGTTTCTCCCGGTAACTCGTCCTCCGGGGGTGGAGTGGGTTCCTCGACCTCGATTGGATCGCACACCCATTGTGCGTGGAGACGGGCTTGAATGCGGAAGACATAAATCTCACGCTTCCAGTTGTAGTGCCCCTCGACGGCTAGTTCTTCAAACGAATAGCTAAAACCGTGGGGGTTGGTACATCCCTCAGGGCACGTCAGTCGTTGCCTTCGCGAGTCGGCCCACCGCTTCGCCTGGTTGCGGAGGCGACCCCTCGCGGCCTCGAAGGCATCAACGGCGGTTGCTCCGAGCGCCTGTTGCGTCCAGAACGTCACGGTTCGGATTCGTTGAACTTCGCAAGCCATGGTAGCCGTTCCCTCTAATCAAATTGCGGTGTTTTGTTTGTGCCAAGAAGTATCGAAGGGAACCCCGTCTGGTGTCCAGTGCCCAGAAACGGTGACGACGCCACCCTGATTATAGTTGGCGGAGAGCTTTGCCCAGTGCGATACCGAGCTCTGCGTGAAATGAGGCGTCTCTCAACCTCGGTTCATTGACGTTGAACTGGATAAGGACCGCCGGAACGGCAGGCGGCCGCAGAACGGCGAAGCGTGATTGACGCGGGTATACCGATTCGACAATTTCGTCGACTAGCAGTTGATCCGACAGGATGGATGCAAACCTTTGACTAGCGGTGTCGGATGGGAATGTGTACATCGATAACGAGTTGTATGGGCGATTGCTGTGGGATGGATCCACGTGGATGGACACCAAAGCGATCGCATCATTCGAACGCGCGAACTCCTGCGGAATTCTTACTCCCCGACCCGGCTCGATCTGGGGCTTAACCAGTACTCGAAACCCCTGCGAGGTAAGTTCCACGGCGATTCTTTGTGCTGCTTCGAGGTTGACGATTTTTTCCGCTACTCCTCCGTCAAGAATGCTGCCTGTGTATTCTCCGCCATGTCCGGGCGCGAGGACAACTAGCGGCGTGCGGGTGTCGGGACTCGTTTGTGAAATCTGAAGTTCTCTGGCTGGGACCACCGGCCCACACGTTCGGGATGAGGTTCCAAGGACTTCGTCTATGTCGACCGGTGTCCAACGTTCTCCTGAGATATCATCGCCTGCTCGATAGAAGAGAGTTACAACTCCGAGCACATGCTGTGCGTGGTAGATAGAACTTATTTGAAGGGCTGAAACCCTGTGCACTGGAATAAACCGGTTGCTCATGCGTTCCGTACGTGCCAGAGGCTGCCCGTTGTAGTTGGTAGCGGCGATGGTCGGGCACAGAAAGTTCACGTTGTTTGCACCCGACACTATGCCATACTGCCAGGTTGTGTTGTCGCGACTGAATTTTACTCGAGCGCCGTCTTTGAGAAGCAGAGGACGCGGTGGTCGAATAACTCCGACCTGTTGTACACCTGATGCCCTCCTATCGCAAAATATTAGCCTGGACTGGGTCCGCGCTTTTTCGTAGTCAGATTCAATTGTGGCAACGGCCGCTGTGAACGCCGCTTGTATGTCCGCGTTCCCAGGAGCGGGGTTCGCCTGTTGGGTGCAGAGGAGGGTGAGCAGCTCGACCTTGTCGTGATCGGACTCAAGGTTGCCAATGTGTCTCACCGACTTGATCGCGGTTTCGTTGTCCAGGGTCGCCGTTTCGAGAAGTCTGGCAATAACTCGAGCACGTTGATATGAAGACGAAAGGTCTGAAATCCCCTGGAACCATGCCGCGCGTGTTTCGGAGTCTACATCATCGCGGGCAATTGCTGAGAGCACTAGCTCTGCACGAGTCTCTTCAACTTCAAGGGCAGTCGCCGCTTCCATGATCGAACCGATAAATGCTGGTGTCGAAGGTTGGCGCACCAATAGCGAACGCAACACTCGAAGTCGGTGCTGGTCGGAACGGAGGTGAGACAGGGTCGGGACAAATGTCGATGGCAACGTTTGATCGACTGAAAAGGTTGCCCCCACTCTAATCAACAGCGCGGTCAATTCGTCAACCGCGTCAATGGTGGTGGACACCTCCAGAACCTGGAGTGCGGCAGCTGGGTTGGCCTGGAGAGCAGTCGTCAAAATGGACGCGGCGTCCACGTCGGCTTCTATGGTGGCAACCCATGGGAAGAACGCCGCCCTGAGTTCAGGTGTCCGTTGAAAATCGACCGCCATATCTTCCAGTAGCACGGCGAGTTCGCCTTGCGAACGGAACAAGGGTATCACCCGCTCCGCTGATACGATTCGGTCGTTGTCATCCACGCTCTCGCTGTTTAACAGGGCTGTCAGGTAAAGTCTGCGTCCAATGCCGGTCCGCAGTTGGTCAATTTCTTCGAGGAGCGAATCGACCCCGAAGTTGTTGAGAATCCACGTGGCTCGCTCGGTAGCGGAAATGTGTGTGCCGCGAAAAACTTCGGTAAGAATTTGAGTAAATTCTTGTCTGGCGGCTGAGTCGAATGCTGCCTCCTCGCCATCTACCATCCACTTCCAATCGATCCGACCCAGCCTATCTGATGTGAACTCGATTTGTCGACGCAGGTCGCCCTTTTTGAAATCGACTTCGAAATAACCCCGGGGGCTGATCCCATCCAGGTCATCGAATCCGTCGTTAAAGTTCACGTCCCCTGCCACATGAATGTCAACACTACAATCGAATCCGCCCCACCTGAATCCGTTAGGAGCGCTCGTCGGCCGATTGACCTCACGTTGCCGGCTGGCTTCGTCCATCACTGCCGCCATAAACGCTGATCGCGCTACGTTGGGCTCTCGGCATTCGAACGGCAATTCGATGTCCTGGGTCGCAGAGGTGCTAGCAGGCGGGGGTTCTACGGTTTGAATGACCGTTGTCGGTGGTGGGAGGCGGGGGGTGTTCGCGGCGTGTTTCGTCTCCAGCTCAATAGTCCCGGCAACTGAGGTTGTACTATCTGCGGCAGTCGTTGCGACTCCTATGGGAGTGAAGAAGAGCCCCGTCAGCAGGAGAATTGGGTAAGCGCGTTTTCGGGTCATAGGGGTCCTCTCCACGTCGGGCAGCAACATTCGTCGGAGTCTGTTCCGAAGTCGTGAACGTCCCAGCGCAGGTACGCCTACAGCGAGTTGGGCACTTTTTTGATACCGCGCCACGGTGAGGATGCTTTCGGCGTAACCGGACGATTTTCTACCGGTGGAAAGGACCATGTCATCAGCAGCTAGCTCTGATTCGACGCGCAGGCGCCATACGGCCACCCACACCAGGGGGTTGAACCATTGAATAGCTGCGGTAGCCATGGAAACCAGCTGCACGGCGTGGTCTCGTCGCGCGACGTGCGATAGCTCGTGGAGCAGGATGTCTCGCTTCCTGTTTTCTGGCCATCCGTAGGACCCCGCCGGAAGGAGGATAACCGGATTGAATGTCCCCCAGGTCATGGGTGTTTGTCCCTTGATTCCTTCAAGCAACATAGGAGGGTTGTGCGTGCCGAGTTCGCCGGCCACTGTACCGCACAGGGTTTTCCATTGGCGGTCGGTGATCTGTTTCGCGTGACGTTTTAGCCACGCCAGGCGACCGATGCCGATCAGGCCGTAAAGTAGAACGGAGAAAACACCCAGAGCCCAAACCGCCACTGTCCAGTTTGACCAGTTTGTAGGAGTGGAGGGAGAGGGGAGGAGGGAGGGGGAGAAGGCTGGTTCTGTTTCGGCCGCAGTCTCAGCCATTTGTTCGTTGTTGGGCGGAGTCGTTGGGATTGGCGTGACCGACAGAGGGCTTCGTTCAGCGACGACTTCTGCCCGAGGTAGCCTGTCGACCGCGCTGGATTGTTCAGGCTGGTTCGTTTCGCTGCGAATCAGGTTCGCCGGGGACCAGTTGGGAAGAAACATCCCTAACGGGAGTAGAAGCGTGCATGCCAGGCCCGCGGCCCACAGCAAGTGCCGTGTTGCGGCGGAGGTTTTGCGCATGGCCAGGGTGATCAACCCGATAAGTCCCAGCAGTAGGAAGGCCTTGGCCATCTGTTCTACCAGGAGCGATGACACGCTTGTTGCGAACTGGCTTGTCGCCCCGTTGAAAAGAAGTTCCATCTACCTACCCTCCCTTTTTGCGGTCTCTATCATAGCGGCCAGTTCATCCAGTTCTCTCTCTGTTAGACTTGCGGCGCCGTCTTCCAACAATGCGACCACGGTTTGGCTTACCGATCCCTCAAAAAATGTCCCAACCAGTTGTTTGATAGCGGAGCCCCGGACTCTCTCTCGCGGCGTAGTTGGAAAGAACGTGTGCCTGGTGCCATCCATCCGGTGTTGGAGGTGACCCTTTTCCTCCAGGATTTTCAGGAGTCGCCGAACTCCTGAATAACTGGGTGGGCTGGACATTCGTTGCCGGACCTCGAGGGCGCTTGCCGACCCGCTCTGGTAGACGATGTCCATCATTTCCCGCTCGCGCCTCGTAAGATTGCCGTATTCATTTGGAGTTTTCATGGAGCCTGTGCACAAAAATTAGCAAGTGCACAAAAAGTAGCATCTGGCGTCAAAAAAAACCAGACCTGCCCTGCGAGCCGGTTTAGGGGTCGGCAGCGCGAATAACTTCCAGTATCGCCGCTCCGTACTTTTTGATCTTTGACGGGCCAATCCCGTGGGCAAGCGCCAATCCCATTTCGGTAGTAGGCCGCAGTGATGCGATCTCCCGCAAAGTCCGGTCGCTGGCGACGACGTAAGGTGGAACTTTGCCTTTGCGGGCCGTTTCGAGTCTCCAGGATCTGAGCTCTTCAAACAGGCCTCTGGCCTGGGGATCAAGGTTGTCATTCTGCCCGGAGCGTCTGCGGCGAGGACTTCCCTTACTGCTGGCGGCGACCTGCTTGCTGGTTCGTGAAGGGAGTAGGAGCCGGGCGGGGCGACGCTCTCGTATTACATCCTGGCCCTCTTGCGTCAACACAACGACGGGGCGTTGTCCTCCGTGGAAATCAACCCAGCCGGCTGTCACACATCGTCGCAGGACGGTGAGAATCCAGTCTTCTTTATACTCTGCTAACGTTCCGAAGGTGGGAGTGAGAGCAAGACCGGACCAATCAAGTCGTTCGTCTTTGGCACCCTTGAGTAGTTTCGCGACGGCTTGAATGCCAAAACGACCGTTTACTCGGGCCACACCGCAAAGGGCTTTCCGAACGATGGTCGCGGTTTCATCTTCGTTCTGTGAGTCGTTGTCATCCATCTCGAGGCACACGTCACACCGTCCACAACCCGAAAGGGTTTCCTCCTCGTCACCAAAATATCTCAGTATGGTGTCGTGTCTGCAGCTTCCTCCCTCGGCCCACCGCATCAATTCGAGAAACAGATTCCATTTATGGCGAACAACGTTTTCGTCAATTGCCCGGCTTTCGTAGTCACCCTCGATCAAGGTCCTCCTCAACGCCATGTCGCCAGGGGATAAGATGAGCAAACAGGTGGCGTCCTTGCCATCTCTTCCCGCTCTCCCTGCCTCCTGGTAGTAGGCTTCAACCGAACTCGGTGGTGCAAGGTGTGCGATGCATCTAACATCTGCCCGGTCTATTCCCATGCCGAACGCGTTTGTTGCGACGACTATTTCAAGCGCGCCGGATGCAAAGGCCGTCTGCACGCGGTCCCTTTCAGGGCCAATCATACCGGCGTGATACGCTTCGGCACGCCAGCCGATTTCGGCGAGCCGTTCGGCTTCGGCCTCCGTCCTTTTGCGGGTTGGGCTATAGATGATAGCCGTGCCAGCAGCGCTCCCCGGGGCACCGAGCGCTTCTTTCAGCAAGAGATCTACGTGCGTGTTGCTCTGTGCTCGCCGTTGTATTTCGCTGACGCGGAACGAAAGGTTGGGTCTTGCGAATCCTTTCAATAGCTGCGGAGTATCTGGCGGGAGTCCGAGTCGGTCTAGTATTTCGTCTCGCACAATGGGCGTGGCGGTGGCTGTACAGGCGAGCACCCGAGCGTTGGGGAGGCTTTTTAGCAACTCGCCGATTCGCATGTAGTCGGGTCTGAAGTCGTGTCCCCACTCGCTGATGCAGTGCGCTTCGTCAACGGCAACCAGGGGACATTCCAGACGATTAACCATTGCGCGAAAGCCGCCAAAGTTGAGCCGCTCGGGGGCCACATAAATAAGATCGTATGCGCCGCGAGACGCTTCCGCTACGCGGTGTGCCATCTCGCCTGAGTCGACGGTTGCTGCAAAGTAAGTAGCGTTTACCCCGCGGTTCTGGAGGGCTGAAACCTGGTCGTGCATCAGCGCGATAAGTGGAGAAACCACAATCGTAGTGCCAGGGAGCATCGATGCGGGAAGCTGGTAGGCCAGGCTCTTTCCACCTCCGGTCGGAGCTACGAGGAGGAGGTTATCGCCCGATAGTATTGTTTCGATGGCTTCGCGCTGGCCGGGCTTGAAAGAATCGTAACCGAGTTTTTGTAGCGCGGCATCCAGATGCGACGCTCCCAGAGCCGGGTTCAAAACTGGATCCTCGTAAAAACGCTTACAGATTGCAGCCCACCACCGTAGTCCGGTTTGATCTCGTCATCCACCCAATGAAGGGCGCCGGCAATTCCAACTCCCCAGATCGTCGAATCTTGCGACAGGATGTCGTAGACAAGCCCTCCCTCAATCTTCCCCAAAGAAAAGATGCTACTGTGCCGCGAATCGGCGGGAGGTAGCAGCTCGGTCTTGCGACCCGTCTCCAGTCTTCCGAAAACGGTAGCCGCTCCATGCCGTAGAGATGATTCTAACAGGAGGGCAGACGTTATTTGTGATGGAAAAAACAGTATCAGTGAATCCTCGGGGATGTTCGGAAGTTCGGCCAGTCCAATGAAGTGGTCCAAGACCGCGGGCGAAAAAGTACGCCTCGCCTCCCGCAGGGGAATCATGGCCTCCTCGTTCTTATTCCGCCCAAGGGCGAGAGTAGTCTGCCATTCGCCGTTTCCGAGTGGTCGGTTGTATGTGGCAGACAGGGTAAGTCTGAGGACACTTATCCCGGGGTGAAGTTGCTCGGGATCGATCAATTGAGCGACACTTCCTTGAAGCACGAGCTTGTCAGAAGGACGACTGGTGGCGCGAAATGCCCATGAATCAAACCGCGGGGTTTCAGGCCCCCAGCGGTTTTGGTCGGGTTCGCGGCCGTTGAAAACAGACGCTTCGATCTGCGTTTTGTTGTCGGTAACGAGTCCGAGAGTCAAAACTCCATGAGCTATGTGTGTGGCGTCCAGAAAATGGTGACTAATCGGAGCAACCGGATTTGTTCTCCCCGATCCGCGATGCATGAAAGCGGTTGGCCCGATTGCAGGTGCACCGACCGGCGCAGCGTAGAAAAAAACAAGGTCCCGTGGAGAAACGGGTATCTGATACTCGGCCGAAGCTTCCATAATGAGATCGTGCGGGTGTTGACGGTCGGTGAGTGGCAAAACTCCGTCGGACGTTTCCCCTGTTTGTAATAGCAATGGGTAACCGTCCCGTCCTCCCGTGGCTTCTAAAGAACCCATCAATCTCAACGTGAGGCGACCAGGTCCCAATCCCCGTGTTGCCATCACCATCAGCATGTTCGTGCTAAACCCTTCGTTGTCGCCCCGAGGGCCTGGGTCGTCGCGGTAAATGAATGAGCCAGTTCCGCTGAACATCAACCGCCATCGGCCCGAAGTGACCCGGATTCCGCTGTGCTCCACCGAAGGGAGGGCCACGCTCGTACCTGATTCGTGAGCTATCCATCTCGTTCGCCCCACCGCCGTATCAGCTACCTGCGTAGCAACCGGACCGGCCAGGAGTAATTGAGCCAGCGCTGCAACCATTAGGTCGACCGCCCGGAAAGATTGGCTGAGGTTCCTCGGTTTCATGGTCAGTAAGTTAGTTTCTAAACATGTATTCACTAGCGGTCTCCTTATCTGACACTGTCGGGTTGAACCTACCGGCGTTCACGTTTGCCCTGGCTCTGGCGGCGGGGATGATCGCTAACGCCCTTGCCCACCACCTGCGCTTGCCGGGGATCGTTTTGTTTCTGGCTGCCGGTGTTATGCTTGGCCCCGAATTTCTAAATGTGGTTCGTCCGGAAACTCTGGGCAGCGGGCTCGATACCATTGTTGCTCTGGCCGTAGCCGTGATTCTGTTTGAGGGAGGGCTCAACCTCAACGTCAGCAGGTTGAAAAGCCAGGCTACCATTATCCGCAGGTTGGTGACGATTGGTGCGATAGTCACGGCCATCGGAGGTACACTTGCGGCTCTGTGGGTGATGGGTTGGCCGTTGTACCTATCGGTGATTTTTGGAACGCTGGTCATCGTTACCGGGCCCACGGTGGTATCTCCCCTCGTGCGAAGGATTCGTCTCACACCTCGGTTGCAGACAATCCTGGAGGCCGAGGGCGTGTTGATTGACCCCATCGGTGCGGTAATCGCGGTGGTCACCCTGGAACTTGTGCTCGATCAATCATCCGGGAGCGCCGCCGCTCTTGGAGTACTTGGCCTTCCGACTCGTTTGTTGGTTGGGGCGGCGGTAGGGGCGTTAGGCGGGTTTCTCATCGGGTTTGTGCTCGGACGGGAACATGTAGTGCCCGAAGAGCACCGCAACATGTTCACATTAGCTCTGGTGCTGGCGTTATTTGCGGCCAGCGAAGCGATCATAGCGGAAAGCGGCATCATGGCCGCACCAGTAGCGGGGATCGTTGTCGGCAACATGCGAACACGGGTGCGAGAGGAGTTGCTCGAATTCAAGGAGCAACTCACGACGCTTCTGGTAGGAATGTTGTTTGTGATACTGGCGGCGGATGTGAGCGTTTCTGAAGTGACTGGCCTGGGGATCGGCGGAGTCGTAACCATTGCGTTGCTGATGTTTGTTGTCAGGCCCCTTGATGTGGCCGTTTGCACCTACAAATCAGACCTGGCCCTAAAGGAAAAAGCCTTCATCGCCTGGATAGGCCCCAGGGGCATTGTCGCGGCTGCGGTTGCCTCGCTCTTCGCGCAACGGCTTACTGCCAATGGGATGGAAGGAGGGCCCCAACTGCAGGCATTGGTGTTTGCAGTGATCGCGGCAACGGTCGTATTACAAGGTCTTTCCGGGGCTCCGATAGCGGCGGCGTTAGGGTTGCGGCGCACCAAGGATCAGGGCTTTGCAATAGTTGGTGCTAACGGAGTCGGTCTTGCCCTGGCAGGTGTCCTGCGGGATTCAGGCCACCCGGTCGTGATTGTTGACTCAAACGCGGTATTGTCTGCCGCCGCAAAAGAGTCAGGGTTCGACGTAGTTTACGGGAACGCCGCCAATCCTTCGGTTATGTATCGCGCTGATCTGGAAGGGCGTCGCGGGTTCGTTGTTACGACCATGAATGACGGAGCGAACCTCCTTATTGCTAACAGGGCGCGAGACGAGACGCGAGAGGTCCCGACTTTCGTAACCATCACCCGTGACAGTTCTGCTGTCACCGAGGAGCAGGTTTCGGATGACGGGCACCGGCTACTTTTTGGACGGGGAGTGGATCTCGCCCAATGGGACCACATGCTGCGTTCCTCTGCAACGAAAATTTCGCGTTGGATCTACCAGCCCAAAGAAAACAAAGAGAGTTGGAAAGAGCTGGTAGGCGGTCAGAGACGTGCCGACGCCCTTTTTCTTCCGTTGGCGGTTGCTCAGAAGGGTCGCGTTGCTCCGCTCGACGACCGAACCAACATCAATCCGGGGGACGTTGTTGTTGTGGTGATGCCAGAAAAGCAATCCGCTTCTGTTTCCGACCGTTTGTTGGAAATTGGTCTGCTGCCGGTAGAATGAGCCAAACTGTGCTTACTCGACCGTTTCTGTCAACCAACCCGGTTTGAAAAGAACAGAACGGGGAGCGCAATTGAATCGATCTTGCTCGATCGTTTCCACTGGATTACGCTACGACGCTGCGGAATGTTCTCGAGTTGGCCTTCGTGACAGTTGTGCCGGGTCACGGTCCGATCGATCACAACCCGCGGCCGAGGATTCAGGGGATGATCGACGAGTTTGTTCTCCGGGGGGACGTCTATCTTCTAACGTCTATCTTTTTCCATACTCGCCAGAACCAAGGCCGCAGCGACAGCCGTGAAGACTGAATGGTGAAACGGCGTTACCCATCCGCGCCCCAACATCATGCTTACCCCAAACGTGAACATCAAAACGCTGGCTGCAAACGCCACACGGGCTGTTTGAAAGCCGACTAAGAGGCAAACCCCGAATGTTATTTCGCTGATTGTGGCGATCAGGCCTGCGAGGGGAACCATCGAGTCGGGGAGGTAAGGGGTAATTTCCGCGACTGAGTCGAGGAAGAGATCCCATTCCTTCCAACGTGGTAAAGCGGACACCAGGAAAGTGCTGGCGAGCCCGAGTCGCAGCAATATGGCGATGCGGGGCCGAAGGATTGCCTGGATGGATTCGAATCCTTTGTCCAATACGCTCAAAAGAACTCCAGTAGATCCAGCAGGTTGTTGATTTCATCTCTTTCGAGTCTGCGATGCGCGTTTGTCATGTCAGCAGGAGGGACATGGTGCCAGGAGTCTGAGCCATTGTAACGGAACCTCTCCAAAACGTCTCGTAACGTTTGAGAGGAGCCGTTCGTGAAGTACGGATATTTTTGCGTCACTCTGCGCAGGCTGGTGACGCGCGTGCCGCGAGGCGACACATAGGGCTCGATGCCCGTCTTACTAAAATGCGGAGCGCCCCAAACCAGGTCGTTCTGCTCCGACTCCAGCCACGTTGGCCACTCTTCGTGTTCGACGCCTTCGAACCGATTAGACGTTGTGAAGAGCGGTTGGTGGCAAAACCCGCAGCGTTGGCGGAACGTTTCGATCGCGGCGCGGGCGCCCTCGGTTAGCGGCGTTGAGTCCGCACGGAGCGGATGGTAGGGACGCGAATAACTCGCGAGGTAAGAGAGAAACGCGCGTCGTAGCATTTCTGGTCCGATGCTGTCAGGGAGTTCGACGAAATGAGCGAGCCATGGATAATCGTGAGTTTGCAAGCTGAACAGCTCGGTGCCGTCACCCTGGTTGGCGGCCTTGAATTCCGCCAGGGTCATTGAAGCCATGGTCTCATCACCGCCTCTGGAAAAAAGCGGGACGTTATTGGCCAGGCCCTGTACTGGTTTTGTCGTAGCAAAAATTTGCTCTCTGCCAGTGTAGTGGGTGCGCCCGTCGATGCCGCCTTCGAAGTGGCATGTTTCACAGGTAAAACGCGACAGGACTGAATCGGAAACATTGTTGGGTGCCATCAACTCCGTGAAGATCAGCATCTCGCCAAGAAAATTGAGCGGGTTGCGAGTTGTGCTGCTGGGGCGGTATGAAGGAGTCATGTCCGCCGAGTGAGTTGATGGCGACAGGCTATAGATGGCGTCCACAAGTGTGTTGGCGAGGGTAAGTCCCGTCAGACCGCCTTCGCCAAACGTAAAGTCGGTTGTACCCGGGGGGACGTTTCTCGACTCCACCGGCTCAAAGGTCTCTCCGGTCCGTTCGAGTTCGGTTATCACTCCGGAGCCGAATCCGGCCGCGAAAATGGTGGATGTCGGAACGTTACGGTCACGGAACCGAACGACTTTCGGCGTGATCATGCCCAACTCCGAAACATTCTTTGAGGCAATCAGTCCTGGCTCGGTACCGGGCTGCTGAAAGGAATAAAGGAAGACGAACGAGTCTACCCACCCAAACTCGCCCCCGGTCCGGTCGAGCGGGCGATCTTCCACCCCTCCGATTGCGATACGAAGCCCCTCCCCATCGGGCGCTATATCGAATCCCCACATTGGCCCGGCATGGGCGATGGCTGTGGCACCGGTTATGTCGGGAATGCCATGTTGCGTAGGAAGCAGCAGGAGCTTGTGGTCCAACAACAGGTTGACGGCCAGGTATCCGTTAGAGTATTCCAGGTCGATCGGTTCGGCGCCGATCTGGTATTCCGAAATCTCGAGTGCCAGATCGGAAATATTTCCGTTGCGAATCCGCCTGCTCCAATCGGCTGGCAGCTTTATCCGAACCAGCATGTCACGCCAGGGGTCGGTTAGAAAAATCGTCCTGTCGTCAGGTAGGAATTCCACTTCTCGAATCGATACAACGCCCGGCAGCGAGAGTTTGCCCAGTTCGGAGATATTTCCTGACCCCACTCGATAGAAACCAAGTTCGTTTGACAGTTCGCCACCCACGACGATGATACCGGAATCAACCTCTTCCCAGCCCGCCGGAGATGGGGGCGTGTTGACCCGTGCTATGTCTTCGAAAGATGAATCGAGAAGGACCATCTCAGACGAACCCCGCATCAAAACCAGGAACTCCCCCGATCGTGGGGCGTCCATGATGCGGTAGGGGTCGTCGCCAAAAGATGGGGCCGTGGTCGAGTCTATCAACTCCAGCTCGAGGTCGAGTAAGCGCTCGAACATCTGGTCCTCCGGAGACAATCCGCAGGCGCTGGTTAACATGACGACACCGAAGATGGCCAGGGAAGCGCGGAGCGCCGGGCGATTATTCAGCCCGGCGCCCAAAACACCTTTAAAAGTTTGACGTGAGGTGTTTACCAACCGCTATCGCCACCCCTGGATTGACCGGTGCCCCGCCTGCGCTCTTCTTCCTTGACGGTAATTGATACTTTCATCTCGGTGCTGCCGCTCGAGGCGTCGGCCATCACAGTAGTCTCCTCCAGGATGCTCGCGATTTGCTCTTCTGTAAGAACTACATCGTAGGTTCGGCGATTGAGAGCTCTGACCCAGTATTCAGTTTTCCCGCGTTCGAGTGAACGAACGGTGAGGTTGTGTTCTTCGACCTGTTCGTGGACAGTGGCGCCGACAGGCCCCATTGTCACGACGACTATTTTTCGAGCATTGCTCCACGCGAGGACTGAGAGGGCGATAACGGGAACAGCAAAGAAGGTAGACAGTTTTTTGAGCCGCACGGTGAATCTCCTGTTTTAGCGGGTTTGTGGTTCGCCTCAAAGTACCCCGGAATGACCGTCGAGGTGTTATGGAAGTGTCAGGGCTCGGTCAGAAAAAATATCCGAATAGGTGCACTGTGGCACGGAGGCACCGGTGAAGGGAGGATGGGGCTCGTTCAATCGGTTCTCAGGGCTGTGACCGGATTGATTCGTGACGCCATCAAAGCGGGGCCGCTTGCTGCTACCGCAGCCGCGATCAAGAGCAACCCGAGCGCAGCGCCATAAACCAGGGGTTGCACCGGGTCCGTTCCATGGAGGAATACACTGAGGCCGGTCGCGCCCCACCAGGACAACATCAGGCCGAGACCAAGGCCTGCAATTACGGGCTTTAGTCCGTCAAGCACCGTGTGTCGGAAAACCGCCGCTGGTGCTTCTCCGATCGCTATCCTGATCCCTATCTCGCGGCGCCTCGAACGGACCGCGTGGTTCACCATGCCGAAAATCCCCACCGTGCCCAAAAGGGCGGCGGCTAAACCGAAGGCGCCGACCAGGATGGCGAGAAAATTTTCTTTAGCGAGCGACGTGTCCACTAACGTGGAGAGGGGCCGCATACGTGATAGTGGCATTTCGGGGTCCATATTCCAGGTGGCTTCCCGGATCTGCCTGACGGCGACGTCTGTTTCGTTGTCCGTCCAAACGACCAAACGCCTCCACCGGGTCACCCACGGCAGGCCGATTGCCATTGAAGGTAGGTACACCTGCGGCCACGACCGGTCGGCTAGGCTTTCGTTCGGGGTGTCTCCCACAACACCAATTATTTCTTTCCACGGACGGTTTTCAGAAAATCGCATCCGGCGTCCCACCGGATTGACTCCGGAGAGGAGCTGGTTCGCAAAGGATTGACTTACGAGGACAACATTGCGCGTCCCGTCCCGTTCGGCGGAATCGAAGAATCTGCCCGTCACGAGGGGAATGCCCATTGCTCGGAAATACCCTGGAGTAATGGCCTGAAACCCACCCGTGGTTTCCGCGCCGTCAGGATTGGGGTTTCCTTCGACGTAGTAGTAATTCCACAATCCTCCCTCTAGGGGAAGTGATGTCGTTGTGCCTGATGCCTTTACTCCGGGAAGCAGGTCGAGGCGTCTTTCCAACTCTTCTGTGAAGTTTTCGACGTCCCGGTCAGTCGCGTATTTCGATGCCGTAAAATTGAGATCAACCGTAACCCGGTTCTCTATCGCAAATCCGGTTTCGTTTGACCGCAGGTCCAGAATTGTTTTTCCGAGCAGCCCGCCGGCCACCAGGATGATCGTGAGGATCGTAGACTGAGCCAGCACCAGTATTCCGCCGGGCAGGTTGTTCCCTGGCCTGGCGGCGCCCGTGCCCTTACCTACACCGGACATGGCCCGACTCAGTGATCTCCCGGACAACTGTAGTGCAGGAATGAGTCCTGATATTGCGCCTGCGGCAATTGAAATTCCAACGGTGAAAGCGATGACTCGACCGTGTATTCCTATCTCGTCGATCCGAGGAAGGTTGGCCGGGACGAAACGCAGGATAGCCGAGAGGATGGGACGGGCTGCTACCATGCCCGCCAATCCTCCGACTAGCCCGAGCATAATCGACTCCAGCAGTAACATGTTGATCAGTCTACCTCGGCTGGCGCCAAGAGCGATGCGAATAGATAGCTCCCCTGTGCGTGCCATTCCCTTTGCCAGTACGAGTCCGGCTACATTGGTGCACGTCATCAACAAAAGAGAAGCTACCGCGACCAAAAGCAGCGTTAGAGCACCGTTGAAGGGCTGCCGAATGGCGTCGTGGAGGCGGGTGACCCTGATACTCCAATCTCCCCGCCCGGGGAAAGCCTGCGCGATGTCAAGGCCGATCGTTTCTAACTCTTGCGTAACAGATTCTGGATTTGAAGAAGCGGCTACTCGCCCGATAACTCCGATATTCATCGCCAGGTTGCTGGCGCGGTCACCGGTTAGGTCGAGCGGGGTCGCCAGTTGTCCCAATCGTAATATTTCTAGCTCGTTCGGATAGACTCCAACGATTGTGTGGTCCCGCCCGTCCAGCCGCATGGTTTTTCCGATAGCCTGCTCCGGCCCAGAAAAAAGTCTTTCAGCAAGACCCATTGAGACGAGCGTGACCGGTTCTCCGGAGGAAAAATCCGAGGGGCGGAAATATCTGCCGGCGACCGGTTCAATTCCTGCAACAGAGAACAGGTTGGTTGTAATATTGGAACCCTGGACTCTCAGCGGTTCGTTGTTGTCTGAGGCGAGGTTGTAGGCGGCGCTGCTGAACGCAGCGATCCCTTCAAGTGAGGTGGCGTTTCTACTCCACGCCAGGAAACTTGGAGCTGCGACCCCAGCCAGATCCCCTTTCGTCTCATGGACTCTTACGAGATTGGATGCATCGCGAACTGGGGGGTCTTTTAGAATCACCGTGTCGAAAACTGAAAAAACCGCGGCTGTCGATCCAATGCCGAGTGCAAGGACGGCTACCACCAGGAGCGAATGTCCCGGTTGGGATACCAGTCGTCGGATTATTGTTCTGTCTGGGAAGAAATTGATTTTCATTTTGTTTTTGGGGTTTCGTTCTGAAGGGTGCTTTGACCGAGTCAGCCTGGTTCGGGTGCCGCTTACGGCTGCGTCTTTAAGCGCGAAAAGAAAAACGAGCCAGGGTTTAGAAGACGCGCCCACGTCTTCGGCCATCGCCCGCAAAACCTGTTCTTCGTACTCCGCGAGAAAACGTCGGGTGTAAAACAGGCGAATCCACCGTCGGAATAGTTGCTCCACGCTCAGGTCGTCCTGAGGACGCCGATGGCAGTCGCGTGTGTTACCAGCTCCGCCAGGCGCACGGCCTCTGCTTCAAGTACTTTGGCACCGAGGTCGGTAATTTCATAGTCAATCCTGCGGCTGTCGTTGCCTGGCCGCGCTTTGCGTTTCTTTATCAATCCATGAGATGAGAGGCGTTGGATGGATTCGTACAGCGTTCCCGGGCCGATCTTCACTTTGCCTGTGCTCAAATGACGTACCTGCTTCATCATTTCATAGCCGTGCGATGGTCCCTCTGCCAGAGCCAGCAGAAGATGAAAAAAACGGGGTGTCAGTGGCAGGAAGTCGCCGGGTTCTTTGTTGGATGTCATGGTTGCCGATATACCGGTACCCGAAGCATCGGGATGAAGTTCCGTTCTCCCCTCTTTTGTTCGATTCAAAGGAAATGAACGAAAGGAGGTGGTTTTAGCGGACCGGAATTCCCCGTAGTAAAACGGCTTTTATGTCCCTGATGGCAGTGATGTCGTCGAGCGGATTGGACCCCAACAATACGAAGTCACCGATTTGACCAGTTTCGATGGTCCCCCGGTCAGTGAGTCCCAAATATCTGGTCGGGTTTACCGTAGCCGTTGCCAATGCCTGTCGTGGTGAAAGGCCCGCTTGCGTCATTAACTCCAGTTCGTCGTGGAGGCTCGATCCAGGGTAAACCCACGGAACGCCGAGGTCCGTTCCTGCTAACAGGAGTACGTTTGAGTTGTTCAACTGCCCCACGACTGAAATCAAACGGGAATACCACTCGCGCTTGGTGTCAACATCGAATAGCGAGTAGAGTCGGTTGGGTTGGCTCCATGCGTTCTGCACCTCCTCCGGTAGGAAGCCAAAACGTGGGTCTGTGCGCAGCGACTCTTCGATACCGGCCAGTAGAATGCCCCTATTGGAGACCAGTGTCGGAGTGATTGCGGTGCCCTGGCGGGAGAAGATCGAAAAGAGGTCGCTGGCCCGTTCGGGGTCGAATTCGGTGACCATTCGGGTTCGTAATTCCACGAAGTGAACAATGGTTTCACGGCTCGGGCTATCGGAGAATGTGCCCGCGATGAAGTCTCTGAACTCGTCCCCGGCCACCGACGATTCTTCCAGGATTCCTTGCAGGTGTTCCTGTGACGCCATACCGGCTATGCTCAGCGTGGATGCTGCGAACGGAGGTGGGACGTGTCCGGCGACAGGGAAGTCCCTCTCTGCAGCTTCCGCGAGTACGGCTTCCAGCAAAGGGAGAGTCATCCTGTTGTAAACTTTTATGAAATGAGCTCCCCGATCAATTAAATCGCGCACCGTTGTGCGTGCTTCGGTAGCGTTCCCGACTTCCCTGATGGCGGGGTTTATTTCATCGGGCGAACGGCCTGGCGCATCGATAAGCGGCCCGGGAGCGACAATTGTGGGGCCCCTCACAATTCCGGACTCAATCGAGCGATTTAGTGTGTGGATGGAGTCGAGAGATATAGGTCCGTTCATGTCGCGCACCCCCGTGACACCGTGTTTCAGCAATTCGGGGAAAACAAAGGACTCCATCAGGGGGCCGAAGATGTGAACATGCATGTCCCATAAGCCGGGGATTAGGAACCCTCCCTGCCCATCGATGACAGTTGCACCATCCGGAATTTCGATGCTGCCCGAAGGCCCGAGCGTCGAAATTATCCCATCAACAAGAAGGATCGTATGACCGGAGAGAAGGGAATCTTCAGCCATTGTAACAAGATTTACGTTCGTGATAACTACCGGCGCCCCCGGCCCCTGCTCGGCAGCAACCGCGGTGACATTGGCCAGGACGGCTATGAGCGCAAGACGAACTGAAAGTCTCCGGAGGCGGCGAGGGAATTTGTTCATGATTTTAGTCTCAGGTATTGGACAATGGCATCTCCGATCTCGTCAGCGATTTTGTCGTCGGTGAAATCAATTCCGTATCCGGGCATTGCGCCTCCAATCACTGCCTCACGCAAACTGACGGTGCCCATCATTAAAGCCACGTTGACCGCTGAGCGCGGGGACCGGTGGGCGATCTCGCCGGAACGCTTCAGGAGTTCGCTCCGAAAGAGTTCCCGGGCGTAATCCCGCACCGACGCAGACTCCCTGGCGAGGATTCCGTCGCTGGGGAGGCCGGCCGGCCAGTTTTTCATGACTTCACGTATCTCCACTTCATGGGTCCTGAAGGCTACTACAGTCGCTTTGGTCCAGGTTCTAACAAAATGAATTGCGGTTTTTCCACTTACCAGTTGGACCATGGTTTCAAGACTGGAGCGAGTCTCCATGGTGACCGCCGCCATCATGACCTCAAGGAGGGAATCCTTATTTCGGAACCGCGCGTAAAACCCTCCTACCGACGTTCCGGCGTGAGCGACGATTTCGGCGACAGAGAGTTGGTCGTATGGTCGTTTCTTTATTAAATCGCGCGCGGCGCGGACGATTGAACTCGCCGTTTTGCGGCTCCTGGTTTGGAGATGCCGAGCCTGGCCGGGAAGGGTTAACAGGATTGGATCGACGGATTTGGAACTACCCGAACCGTCTCTAGTGTTGATTCTCATAAATAAGAATAAGAATCTGATTCGTTTTATGCAAGGAGAATAAATTCAAACTGTGAATTTTTGGAGTTCCGCTTGCTATTCCCTCCCCGTGAGGGCACGTTTTGGCCAGTGAAAACGGTTAAATATGGAAGGCAATGGATTTGAAACTCGATATTTTTGGCGCTACTCACGTTGGACACAAGCGCAAGGTCAACGAGGATCAGTTCTTTACCGCGCGTTTGCGAAAGAGTCTGGAGATCCGAGGGACATCGGTGGAGAAGATCCCAAGGTTAGAACGACTGAGGGGCGCCAATGCAGAAGTGTTGGTAGTGGCGGACGGAGTCGGGAGCGCCGGCGCCGGAGACGTTGCCAGCGGCACAGCGGTCCAGGCTCTGGCTGGTTACATCGGGGAAGTGGTTGACTGCTGTTACGTCCACGACATGAATCTCGAACACGAGTTCATGGAGCAACTGGAGAAGTCGTTCACCAGGGCCCATGAAGCTGTAATGCGCGAGTTCGGAATTGGGGAAGGGAAGAAAGGACCAGCAACCACGCTCACGCTCGTGACGCTTGTCTGGCCGCGAGCCTATATCGTCCATGTCGGTGACAGCCGCTGCTATTATCAACGGGGTGGCCAGCTCCAACAACTCACCGAAGACCAAACCATGGGTGAGGCGATGTTGGATGCAGGAGTTATGACGGAAGAACAGGTGGAGAACGCAGGGCTCGACAATATCCTGACCAGCGCCGTGGGCGCAGAAATGGAACCACGCCTGGGGTTGATTGATCTTGAACCTGGTGACTCAATGATTCTGTGTAGTGATGGCCTTACCAAGCATGTTACGGACGATCAAATTTCGAAGACGCTTGCTCGCGGTGCGTCCGCAGAGGAGACTTGTGGCGTTCTTGTGCAGGCAGCGCTGGACGGCGGCGGTAGTGACAACATCACGGTTATCGTGGTGCGGTCGGGTGGCTAGTCAGCAAAGATAATAACAAATAAGTTTGTCCAGGGGATCGCGTCCCGGAGTGGAACGCAGTTAACAAAGGTAGAAATGGCGACCAAAAAAAAAGCAACGAAAGCTACTGGTAAGAGTGGAGACGGATCCGGAGCGCAGGGTGAAAACCTTGAAGTGGTCCGCGACCTGCTGTTCGGGTCCCAGATGCGTTCTGCAGAGGATCGCATGGTGCGGCTTGAAGAACGTTTGCAACGTGATCTGGACCAATTGCGCGACAGTGCTGCCAGACAGATAAGCGATCTCGACAAGGCGTTTCGCAAAGAGGTGGCGGCTCTCACGAAAAAACTCAAGACCGAACAGGACAAGAGAGCAGAGGACCTGAAAAAGGTCGGAGCCAAGATCAGCGACATGGCCAGCAATCTTGAGACTAAAATTGAGGAGGCAGAGGCAAAAGGCGACGAGAGTGAAGCGGGAGTGCGCGCAGAAATCGCCGAGCAATCGCGCGCGGTCGCGAAGGATATGAACACGCTGGCAAAGAACCTTTCCAGCGACATGCTCAAAGAGGTTACAGAACTGCGGACGGAAAAAACCGATACCGCAGCGCTGGTAGATCTTTTCTCCGAAATGGCGTTCCGGCTGTCGGAGCAGATTCGCTCCAATAGCGAGGAGTAAAATCCAACTTGTCGGATAACGCCTTTCCACCGGCGGCTTCCGACTCCGCCGGCGACGACGGAATCGGTGGGTCCCCACACGAGCAGGAAATGGAGCGCCTCAGGGAACTCCTGATGGGAGACGAGATTGCGCGCATCGGCGATCTTGAAGCCCGCCTCGACGACCTCGGCCTTTCGGTCGAAGAGGTGGCTGATCTTCTGCCGCAGGCGATAGCGATGAGCCGGGAAAAAGATCAGCAACTTGGCGAATCGTTGATGCCGACGATCGAAGACGCTATCGGCGAGTCTGTTCGCAAGAGACCGGATGAAATCACCAACGCGATCTTTCCAATTCTCGGCCCGGCGATTCGAAAATCTATCGCTCAGGCGCTGGCCGACCTCGTCGCAAACATCAACCGCACCATAGAACACGAACTGTCGTGGCAGGGGATCAAATGGCGCGTTGAGTCGCTCAGGACTGGCGTTCCCTATTCCCAGGTAATAATGAAGCACGCACTCGTCTTTAGAGTAGAGCAGGTGTTTCTAATTCATCGCGAGACGGGGCTTTTACTCCATCATGTTTCCCCACCCGATATGGAGACAACGGATTCGGATATGGTCTCGGGGATGCTCACCGCGATTCGCGATTTCGTACAGGATTCGTTTGCCGGTGGTGGAGAAGGGGAGCTGAGGACCTTTGCAGTTGGCGAACTAACGGTTTTTGTAGAGCAGGGTCCCTATGCGTTGATGGCCGCCGTGGTTCGAGGCCATCCACCCGACAATTTGCACGTGGTCCTTGAGGAAGCGCTAGAGTCAATCCACCTCTCCCTTAGCGGCCTGATGAAAGACTTCAGCGGGGATACGGCACCGTTTGACGAAGCACACCACACGCTGGCAGATTGTCTCAGAACGGAGTACGCCACGAATGAAAAGAGTGGCGGCGGTTTCAAGACGAAACTGTTAATCGGATGGGTCGTTATTCTGTTCTTCGTATTCTGGAGTGGACTGGTTTTTGTGCGGAGCAATCAGAGATGGGCTGAGGCACAGGACGCTCTCAACCAAACACCTGGAATTGCTCTGGTCGATGCCAGTCGGTTCCTCGGTAAATGGAAGTTCACAGAGTTACGTGACCCTCTGTCGCTGCATCCCAATTCTGTGTTGGATTCCCGTGGGTTTGACACTACAGACGTAACCCACGCGTGGACCTCATATATCTCGGTTGAACCCGAGATGGTAATAGCGAGAGCCCGAGTTGCTAGCGGAGCTCCGGGAGGCGTTGAATTTTCAACGAATGCGGGGAAGCTCTTCGTATCCGGACTGGCTACTGCTCGTTGGAGAGATAGTGCTGCCACAACGCTGAGGTTTGTTCCTGGAGTCTCAACTGTTGAGTGGGGGCGCTTCAATCGGAACATGCCGACCTCGGTTAGAGAAACGGCCGAGCAGGTTGAGTCCTACGTCATCACTTTCCCGAGTGGCTCTTCAATTCCCGTGGATGGCGGAGCCTCAGTTGGAGACGCGGCCGCAGATATTCTGGCGCTCGCGTCGGAGGCGGACCGCTGGGGCTGGAATCTGGCGATTGAAGTTGCCGGCCGCACGGATTCTACCGGGGCCGCCGAAGTGAATAGGACGCTCAGCATCGCCAGGGCTGAACGAATACGAAGGGATCTATTGGGGTTCGGAGTAGATTCCACCAGGCTCAAGGTCATTGGGCTCGGCAATGACTCACCTATGTCACTGTCTGGTGTGGAGGACTTACAAAGTTTGAACCGCAGCGTAACGTTCGTAGTGACAACCACGCCCATGGCGTCCAGTGAGGAGCCTAGATGATTCAAAAGAAGATTTGTATGGTGGGAGCGTTTGCGACGGGGAAAACCAGTCTCGTCGGACGTTTCGTTCATTCGAAGTTTTCCGATAAGTACCATACAACTGTCGGGGTGAAGATTGATCGCAAGCAGGTGACCCTCGACGGAAATGATGTGAACCTGTTGTTGTGGGACCTTGCTGGCAAAGATGAATTCCAGGAATTGCGGACAAATTATCTTCGAGGCTCGTCGGGTCTAATTTATGTGGTTGATGGCACCCGCCGAGATACCCTGGGTGTCGCTCATGAGATGCAACAAATTGCTCAGGGTGCGCTGGGAGATACCCCTTCGGTTGTGGCTATCAACAAAGCCGATTTGCGCGATGAGTGGGAGATAACCGACGAAGATATCAAAACCGTTTCGGAGCAGGGTCGGCATGTGATGGTTACCAGCGCCAAATCCGGTGACGGCGTCGAGGAAGCCTTTGCCTGGCTGGCCGCGCAAATGCTGTCGCAGTGAAATCGAACGAATTCCCGGTCGAAGTCCGCAGGTTTCTATGGCGCGAAGGACTGGCCCGGAGACACCCTGCCTATATCATTTGTGATTTCGACAACAGGGTCCTTCGTACGGGCGGTGCGCTAGATTTTTTCGGTGTGCCTCCGTTGGTCGCGGGCAAACCCCTCTCCGATCAGGCTCCGGTTTTTCTGGGTTTGGAAATTCCGGGAGGGAGCGAACCGCAACACTTTCCTTTTATTGAGATAGTCTCGAATCTGGTGGCTGACCTTTTCGCGGTCTGTGCCGGGCGTGAAATTTGGTACCTTCTTCTCGATACCACCCGAGAAGCAGAGATGCAGCGCCGCCGGCAGGACAAATCCCACCGTCGCGAACTCAACAGGCGATCAGGTGAAGTTGTTGCCGATTGGATCACTGTTCCCGATCCTCTGGCTGCGCTGGCTGCCTTCGATTCATTGGTCCTTGATCGCTGCGTTGACGGCAGATTTATTCGGGTTGGCGACTCCCCTAAATGGTTAATTCGTCTGTGGCCAGAGTGTTTCGGCAACGGCGACTACTTCGATACTGGCGTGTCTCCTTTTCTGGAGCACTTCATTGGGGATGCTGAGGATGCCTGGTGGGCCGGGGAAGGTGTGACACTCCCTTCGGGCGCATTTACCGAAACCGATGGCCTGGGCACAGAGTGGCAGCTTGAGGCAATGGCAGTCCAATCGCGTGGTAGGTCCTTGCTGATCGTGCAGGAGGTTGGCGGTGCGCAAAAAGAAAAAACCGATTTTCTCCAACTTGCTCGGAACAAGGCTCTCGAGCATGGTCGGATGCTCAAGGAGGTGGAGCTCAAAGACGTTTTGTTGCATTGCGTTGTTCATGATCTAAGCACGCCACTTGCTGCCACGATGGCCACGCTTGAAGTTTTAGAAACTGAAGAATTGAATGAACATGCTCGTGAATTGATAGAAATGACGTTCTCCCAGCTTGAGCGGCAGGATCTTCTGATCAAAATGATCCTCGATGTGTTTTCTTCTGACTCTTCCAAGGCCATCGGTGCCGAAGATGTGGTGACCGGAGCGGAGATAGTGGATTCTGTCGACGAGGTCAGGAAAACACTTGAGCCGCTGGCTGCCGCCCGGAGCATTTCTTTTGTCGTTGACACAGACCACCTCGATGCCGCAGCCGCCATTTGCGGTGAACCCCTGCGGCTATCTCGAATCATCGCCAATCTCGTCGATAACGCCCGCCGCCATACGGGCAGGGGGAACTCGATTGGCATCACGGTGCGGAGTGAAAATTCAGAGGTTTTCTTTTCCGTCGAAGATGAAGGCCCGGGCGTAGAACCCCAGATGGTCAAGAAGTTATTTGATCGCTTCGCTCAGGCTGGGGCCGGGAAGGGAACTGCGGGGTTAGGCCTGCATTTTTGCAGGATCACGGTTGAGGCCTGGGGCGGGGCGATTGGTTACGATCGCTCTGACGAAGGCCGGTCCCGCTTTTGGTTCAGACTTCCGGTAGTTGCGCCGCCCGGCACTGCCAACTGAGTTCTTTCCCGGCGATTTCGAAAGCCTTCGGGGTTACGAAATGGGGATATTTACTTCGTTTTTCTCCGTAACCAAAAGAGAATTGGTTACCATGTAAGTTACTGAAAGGTAACATTACCTTCTTTCCTTTGCCCGTTTGTTGAGTTTCTCCTAGCTCGTAATGAAATGGTGTTAAAGGAGTTAGCTGCTAGCTATGTACTTAGCTGAAATCCGGCACGCTACCTGCCACTCCTTCGTTCACTGAATCACTAGGTGAATTGGCACCGAACACCGCCAGAAAAAACGAGGGAATACCCAATGAATGTCTTAAAACTGCAAAAAGACGACCCCTTCAGACGCGAGCGGAGGAGAAACATGATGGCCCCCCCGCAACCCAACGACCTTTTGTTTGCTGCGGCGCGCAGTTCGCTCCGTCGGTCGGGAGCCGGTGTTTCTGTTCGCCTTAGGGATGAGAGGTATCAAGATTTTGTGGACAACGCAGTTCACGGGTTTTACAGGACGAGTCTCGAAGGCGAGATAGTTTATGCGAACTCTGCCATGGCCGCGATGCTCGGATTCGTGTCGCGCGAAGACCTGTTGGGGCTAAACATCGCGGAACACGTTTACTCCGATCCTAATGATCGTGATGTGTTGGTTGAGGAATATCAGTTTGCGGCCGAAGTACGTGAGGTTGAGGTCCAGTGGAAGCGTTCGACCGGTGAAGTCTTCGCGGTGGAACTCAACGGTCGCCCGCTGGTTGGTGAATCGGGACGGACGACCGGGTTTGAGATGATGGCGCAGGACGTCTCGGGTCGCCACACCCTCGAAGCCCAGCTGAGGCAGAGCCAGAAGATGGAGGCACTCGGGTCGCTTGCGGGCGGAGTAGCCCACGATCTAAACAACATGCTCCTTGCTGTTAGCGGTTTCAGCGAGCTTGTTCGAGAAGATCTTGCCGAAGGTACGGAAGCCCTTACCAATGTTGACCATGTGCTATCGGCAGCCCGCCGAGCGGCCGGAGTGGTTCAGCAGATCCTGGCTTTTGCGCGGCCCAGTGAACCCAAGGTTACGCTTGGTCCGCTTCACGATATCGTCGCTGAGTCCACGAAGCTTCTGGGCGCTACGGTTCCCAAAACGATCCAGATTGAAGAAGATTTCGATGTCGATGCTGGACCAGTTTCGGTGGATCATGGTCAGGTGGTCCAGGTGTTGTTGAACCTCGGAACCAACGCTGCGGCGGCCATGAATTTTCAAGGCAAGATCAATGTTAGCGTGAAACAGGTTGAAATTGACGCAGCCACTGCTGCTGAAATCGGAAATATTGATGCCGGTACCCATGTTTGCGTAGCGGTCAAGGACCACGGATGCGGTATCGACCCACTAACACTCGAACGCATCTTCCACCCCTTCTTCACAACTAAAGGAATCGGAGAGGGCACCGGCCTCGGTTTGTCTGTTGTGCATGGAATCGTCCTAAATCACAGCGCCGGTATTGAGGTTGAGTCGGTCGTGGGTGACGGCACCGAGTTCAGAGTCTACTTCCCGGTGTGCCGGAGCGTCCCGTTGAAAAGGATTTCGCAGCCAATACCTTTGCCGGGGCGACGTCGTGGGGACGGAGCCAATGGTCAAACCGGCGTGTTGAACCATTAGTTCGAAAGGCCGTATTTTTTCCTTTTTTCCCATAGATTCTTGCGGGAGATGCCCAGAGCTTCGGCTGCTTTCTGCACGCTGCCGTCGAATCTGATCATCGTCTGGCGGATGTACTCCTTTTCGGATTCGGCGAGCGTCATGTTGGGAGGGATCAAAAACTCGTCTCCGGGGCCCGAGTTAGGGGTGCCATGGCCCGATAGCTCCATCGGTTGGAAATCGGGCAGGTCCCGGAGACGCAGTTCGTCTCCCGCTGCGAAAATCATCGCTCGCTCGATGACGTTCCTCAGTTCGCGGACGTTACCGGGCCAGTCCCACGCGAGCAAAGCATCCGAGGCGTCGCTGCTGATCGAGGCGACGTTCTTGCGGAACTCAGCCGCGAAAAACTCCCGGTAATACTCGATCATTAAGGGAAGATCACTTTTGACTTCCCGCAGAGAGGGCAGGGTATGACTGGCGACGCTCAGGCGGTAATAAAGATCCTGCCGAAAGTTTCCTTCCTTCACCATCGCCAGCAGGTCGCGATTGGTGGCAGCGATAATTCTTAGAGACACCCGGATTTCCTCGGTACCACCAACACGTCGGAAAGTTTTTGATTCCAAGAAACTCAGCAGTTTCGTTTGAAGGGGAAGCGGCATGTCGCCGATTTCATCCAGAAAAAGAGTCCCATGGTTGGCAACTTCAACCAGTCCGCGTTTGGTCTGTCGAGCGTCGGTAAAAGCTCCTTTTTGGTGGCCAAAAAGCTCGGACTCCAACAGCTGGGCTGGCAACGCAGAGCAATTAACCTCTACGAAACGTCCCTGATCCGCGTCGGGGCCAGCTTGGTGAATACCACGGGCGACCAGGTTTTTCCCCGTTCCACTCTCGCCGAGGAGAAGGATGGTGCTGGTTGGGATCGCCGCAAGCTGTTGTTGAAATTCTCGTACAGCTTTTATAGCGGCGTGATCGCCGAGCAACGCCGTCGGAGAAAACCGGGTACGATCGAAGGCAGCTGCGGCCGCTGCTTCAGCCTTGATTCTCGTATCGACCAGGGACCGAGTAATCAGAGTCTCAAGCTCGTCGAAGTTAACGGGCTTTGTGAGGTACTCGGTAGCGCCTGCCCTCAGTGCTCCAACCGCGCTGTTGGTGTCGCGTTGCGAAGTAACTACGAATACAGGAAGAAGTGGATCCGCTTTTCGGAGCGTCCGAGTCACTTCAATGCCGTTCATGTCAGGAAGGTTGAGGTCGGTTAACACGGCGATGGCCGGATTCGTCTCCTGGGCCTCCAGTAAGTCGCCTCCGAGGTCGAACGTTTCGACAAGGTAATCCCCCAGCTCGGCCACGCGTTCTGCCAGAACTTTCGACATCACCGGATCGTCTTCAAGAATGTATATGCGCTCCGACAAACAAACCCCGTTGATCATGATTCAGATTGAACTGCAGCCTCGCGGGCGCCGTCTTCTTTATTGCATGATCAATCGTATCGGATAGCCTCCGTTGGTGCAATTCTGCCAGCGCGTCTGGCAGGTATGTAACAGGCTGCCAATCCCGAGATAGTGAGGATTCCCGACACCGCTAACAGGGTGAGTGGATCGCGGGCCTGGATTCCAAACACGAAGCTGTCCATCAAAGTTGCCAATGCTATTGATCCCAGGACTCCGATTGCAATCGCGATAGCGACGATTTTCAGGCCCGACTTGATGACCAGAGAAACGACATCGGTCTGGGCCGCTCCCAACGCCATTCGAATGCCTAACTCGCGTCTCCGTTCTCCGACCGAGTACGCCATGATGCCATAGACTCCGATTGACGCCAGAGTGAGTGCTACAACGGAGAACACACCGAGTACCGCCATGGCGAAACGCGTCTGGGCGATCGTCGCTTTCGCGTAGCTTGACATCGTCCGGGCGTTGTAGACCGGGAGCGTGGGGTCCATTTCAGCAACTCGATTTCGTACCGAGGGGAGGTGGATCAACGGGTCGCCTTCCGTGCGGGCCATTACCGTCATGAAGTTGAACGTCTGGAACTGCTCCGGTGACCAGTAGAGGAGAGTCCGGATTTCCTGGTCGGGTCCGTTGTAAAGCGTATTCTCAACAACCCCGACGACTTCGGCAATCAGTGTGTCTCCCCACGGCATCGAAATACTCTTACCTATCGGATTCTCCCCTGGCCAGATGGTTTCCGCGCCGTGTTGATTGATTACCACTACCAGATTACCGTCGCGGACATCGGTTGACGATAAGAAACGTCCTTCAACAAGGGCTATTTCCATCGTTTCGAGATAGGACGGTAGTGCCCACTTTAAATCTGCGACCGGCAGGTCGCCGGCATCGGGGGTCTCTCTGTCGTTCGCCCAGAACGAAGTTGCGCTCCCGCTTCCGGCCAGGGGTGGAAACGTGATCGCCGTTGCCCGCCGGATCCCGGGAAGTCCCTCCACGTTGCCAGCAAGCTGTTGAAAGAAGGAAGCACGCTGTTCGTTCGGGTAGGCGTCACCCCGGAGTTGAATCTGAAACGTCAGCACGTTTTCGGGATTGAATCCCGGGTCTACGCTGGTGAGGTTTGCGAAACTTCTGACGAGCAACCCCGCACCTACCAGCAACACCAGAGAGATGGCGATTTCGGTAATCACGATTCCGTCCCGCAGGCGAGCGACAGGGCCAGCGACGCCGCTCCTGCCATCGCCTTCTCGAATGGTCTCGCTGACGTCAGTGCGTGATGCTTTGAAGGCTGGCAGGAGCCCGAACAAAACTCCGCTCGACACCGAAATTGCCAGTGCCCACAACAACACGGTCAGGTCGAGAGCAACATTGTCCAGGCGGGGCAGATCCGGCCCCAGAGCCTGGAGTCCTACAAGGGCCCATTTCGAAATCAGCAGGCCCAGGAGGCCCCCGGCGGCTGCAAGCACCAGGCTTTCGGTCATCATTTGCCGAACCATTCTCATTCTCCCGGCACCCATCGCGGTACGCACAGCCATCTCCTGCTGGCGCACTGTAGCCCTGGCCAGACTGAGGTTGGCGACGTTTGCAACGGCAATAAGTAGTACACACCCGACAGCCGCAAGAAGTAGCCACAGTCCAGTCGCAACATCACCGACCACCTGGGTGTGAAGTGGCACGACGTTGATGCCCCAGCCGCTCTGAGCATCCGGGAACTCTTCCTCGTACCGTTGCGCCAGCGCGTTCATTTCATCCTGGGCGCTCAGGAACGTTACACCGGGTTTGAGCCTACCCAGAACCTGTAGCCAGCGCCCGCGGGCAGTGCGCAAATCTTCACCGAATTGCTGTGGGATCCATATGTCCTGTTGCCCGACAAAATTGAAGGTGAATTTGAGGTCGAAATGAAATCCTTCAGGTAACACTCCAATGATTTCGGCTTCGTCGCCGTTGACGTTGAGGGTGGATCCGATAGCATCAGGGTCTTTTCCAAATCTCCGCGCCCAGTACCCGTTGCTGATGAGGATTACGTCCGGTCCTCCGTCGACGTCATCCTCCGGGGCGAAAACCCGACCCAGTACCGCATTCACTCCGAGAAGAGGGAAGAAGCTCTGCGTGACGGCCACTGTGCCGACCCGCTCAGCCTCGCCGTCACCCAGGACCGTGGTGCTGAAGGCAGTGACTGCGGCAAGGTCTTTAAACGACGAATTGTTTTCGCTCCACGCGACGAAGTTGGCGCCAGATACGACATTATTGTCGCGATCGCGTACGAAGTTACGCTCCCAGATCATCGCCAGTTCAGAGGGCTCGTCATATGGTAGCGGTTCGAGCAGCACACCGTTCACAACGCTGAAAATGGCGGTGTTCGCGCCGATTCCGATTGCGATTGTGCCGATGACGATGGCGGAGTAGAGGGGGTTTTTTCGTACGACGCGAAGCGCGAACTTGATGTCCTGGTTCATATTTTCGATTCTCCATTGTTGACTTCTGAGCCAGAGGGCGTGAGTCAATGCCCCAAACGCCCTGCGGAAGATCTCCACTGTTCTCCCTGGCGCTGAGCTTGGGCCCATTCTTCCTTTGAGATAGTGCATCTCGCCTTCCCACTCGGATCTCCAATCGTCTCGCAAAGTGCCCGGTACCAGCCGAGAGGCCAGTGCAACGATCAAAAGGGCATATTTGAAACTGGTGGGGTGCCGATCTGGAGTCATTGACCCCGCCGCTCTCGCAAGGCCTGCGTTCCCGAAGGCAGCATCTGTCCCAATTCTCGAATCAGTTCAACTGCTTCAGCTAGAGCTCGTCTTCCGGAAGAGGTTGTCGCATAGTATTTCCGAGGAGGACGTTTTTCTTTCTGGGCCGTTCTCTGGTCTTCCCACCGGGTGCGCAGGTATCCCATCCGCTCAAGCCGGCTCAGGGCCGGGTACACAGTTCCCGACGGGAGGCCGGTCTCGTCCATAATGTCGAATCCATACCTTGTGCCGGACTCAACCGCGTTGAGCACCCGGACTGTAGTGTTACCGAGGGTTTTTCTGGACATTATCTCGAATATTTGGGTGGAACTGCTATCTATGTAGTAGTTCTACGTGTGAAGTACCTGTTTGTTTCAGTTTGATGCCATGGTGCTAGTTTTTGTTGGAACCGGGCCAAAGGTCAAACAGGGCGTTGCCAGTCTGGCCCTTTAGATTCATTTTCGTGAAATCAAAAGAAAAAATCGAAGGCCACGCCGCGCTTCTGGTCGTTCAGGTCGCGTATGGACTTTTTCTTTTATTTGGCACCATTGCCTTTTCGCCCCGTGGATTAAGCCCTCTGGGTGTTGGGAGCTGGCGTATTGGGGCTGGCCGCCTGGACCTACATCCTGAGTCTGGTTGCACTGCCCTCATTCATGTGGGGGGAAATTGCTTCCTGATATCGGTTTCTCGGCCGACTGGATGTTCGCTTCAGCAGCGGCGCACTTTTCAGTGGTATCGGATTGGTTGCTTTCACACCGCTCCCCGGTCCGTTAACTGCTGTCATTGCGGACCGTTGCAATTGTTTTTGGAACCCAACGTCGTCGGTACCTGAAAGTCGCTATGATCAAAAGGAGGATGAGGTGGAACGACGGGTCGAACATAGAAAGATCACTCTCGTTGATGGCGAGTGTGTAGATCGCACCTGCCATGACCGCCCCCAACAGCGTTGCGGCGTATGTTGACAAAAGTGGAACAAACAACAGTATTGCGCCGCCAATCTCGACGATTCCAATTAATGTTGCGAAAGTCACCGGGTAGCCCCATTGACCAAACCAGTATTGCCATCCCTCAACGTCTCGGAACTTTCCCAGACCTGCGTCGACCATCGAGACGCCTTCCGCCAGTATAACCAGCCACAAAAGGATGGTGCCCAGAAATTTGACTGCTTTTAGTCTGCCGTCGGGCGTTGCAAAGAATCTGGTGACTCCTCGTTCCCCACCGTTACTCATTGCTGCTGGCCCGTTCGTACAAGACGCCTGACATCTTGGCCGAGTGTGCTGGCCCGTCTTCCCCGAACAAGAAATGCACGACTGTACCACGACCGACGAGGTCGATCCGGAGGAAGTCGGCCCTCGATTCTTCAAAGGCCGTTACGTTAGAGCGGATAGGACCCATTACAGCTTCGAGGGAATCCCCGACGATTACGAACTCCAACATCCCGTATTCCTCGTTCAGGTAGCCGCCGGCAAAATCCGACAATGGCCGGTGGGGCCGCCGCGGTCGAGTTGCCAGTTGTTCCTCGCCCGCAGCCAGACGGATGCGAAGTCGGGCGGCGTTTTCTCGGTACCCTTCGAGTTCCTTTCTGTACTTTTCATCGATTCCCGGCTTTCCTAACAAAAGGTCGTACGTATAGCGGGCTACGACCTCGGCTAAGAAAGTCCCCAGAATAATGTCGTTGGCGAAAGCAGCTACGCCGATCCTGCGCTCAGGCATGAAAGATACGTGTGAGTGGAAACCGGGGAAGCCACCGAAATGGTGCAGCAAAACGTCTCCATCATACTCACCGGTGTGCCAACCCAGACCGTAGCCGTTCCTTGTGAACTCCATGAAACTCGCGGCCTCCTCGGCGTGAGGGGAATGGGCGTTGAGGAACGCTTCCTCCGGCAGCACCTGCTGACCGTCGAGATATCCGTTGTTGATGTTAGCCAACAGCCAACGAGCTGCGTCGCGGGCAGTGGTGATCATTCCACCCGCCGAATGCATGTTGTCGTCGCCCTTGTCGTAGTGGCGTCTGTCGAAACCTGCGCCTGTGGCGGAATAGGGCATTGCCAGCCGATCGCGCGGTTGTTGAGAGACCCTTGTCGTCGTTTGGGTCATTCCAAGAGGAAGAAGAACTTCGGAGGTGACTATTTCACGCCAGTCGCGGCCCAGGCCAAGATCCAACACGAGGGCCGCCGTGTTGTAACCGATGTTGCCGTAAGAAAACTCTGTTCCTGTTTCGGCGGGCGGGTGGGAGGCAAGGGTGTTGGCAATGTCGACACCGTTGTTTTGGCCCGAGTAGGAATAGCGGAAGGTGAGGGGACCGTCGTTTTCTATTCCGTGTGTGTGTGTCAACAATTGCCGCATCGTAATCGAGTCGGCTTCCACATCTGGATGAAAGAGGTCTGCAGATACGTAGGACGAGATTGGAAGGTCGAGGTCCAGGTCTCCCCTTTCGTGCATCAGTGCCGCAGCGAGCCCGACAAAGGATTTCGTGGCCGAAGCGATGTAGAAAGGTGTGGTGGATGTAACGGGTGTATTCGTTTCTAAATCGGCGAACCCGAACCCGCCCACCATGAACACCGAATCGTCGACAACGATTGCCACGCCGAATCCAGGGGAGAGGGACAGAGAAAACGCTTCATTTATGAAGGCATTCAAGCGCCTCGCGTGTTCCGAAGAGGGTTGCTGTGCTTTCGCGGGCGCAGCAATGGCCGACGCGAGTAGTAAGAATCGAAAGAGTTGTTTCACGGTTGCACTCCGAAATTGAAAAATTCCAAAAGAATTTGCAATCGTCAGAGTGGGGTTGTATTGAACGATTCAAACCACTTGCTGCCGAGGGGTGCACCCAACTTCCTGAAAGCTCCCGGTGTTATGCCGGTGGTTTTGCGGAATACTCGGCAGAAATGGCTCTGGTCGGTGAAACCACAGTTTTGTGCCACCGATGATAGGGACTGGCCCGTATCTCGTAGAAGATTCGCAGCATGCTGCAATCTGAGTTCTCGTACGCGGGTCGTAATTGACGAACCGAAAGAATCTTTGAACCGACGTGCCAGGTATACAGGGTGAATCCCCAATTCGCCTGCGATCGCGCTCACGGAGGGACCCTGCAGGAACAGGCCGTCGATCTTTTTGGCCACGCGGGCCAACCAGTCCGGGGGGCTGGCAGTGAAGGGTCGGGAACCGGGCGTGAAGTTGGTTAAGAGGTCGACAAGACCTGTGTCTTGGTCACGATGGTTGCCGGATCGTTCGAAGTTGCGAAGGGCATCGAAGAAACCCCTGATAGCCGTGGTAGCAAACCTGTTGTACGAATATTCTGGGAGGTAGGCCAATAATTCAGGGTCGGTGAAGGTGATTTGTATTGTGTCTGCCCCGCGCTGGCCGGTGCGGGTAGAATGCTCTATTCCCGGCATTCTTTGTATCAGGGAAAGTGGAGGGACCTCGGTTTCTTTCCGTTCGGTGATTTCTTGAAAGCCACCCGCCAAAACGAGGGTGATAGACGCGAAGCTATGATGATGGCGTCCCTGTCGAAATTCGCCCGGGTATGCGACTCTTCGGATGGTGGCCTGTCTTGACGAGGCTATTTGCCTGTCCTGCGCTCGGGTCAACATGCTATCGTATACGGTTGCTTTTGAGGCGTAGTTTCATAGTAATGGTAGTTCCTCCCATTTGAGTGCGGTCAACTATAGCAGCGTTGCGTTCAAAGAGATGATTGAATGAAACCACGAAATTTAGAGATGAAGTCTAACCCGCGAAAAGAGACGACGGTTTCGGCGTTCCGTTTTGGGCGCTTCGAATTAGACGTTGCCGAAACGAGACTCTTTTGTGACGGTCTCGAGAAGGTTCTTCAGCCCCAACCCTTCAAAGTCCTCCTCTATTTTCTCGATCGCCCGGGGAAATTGGTTACGCGCGATGAACTGAAAAACCATGTTTGGGGAGATACCGTCGTCGAATATGAAACCGGTTTGAATTTCTGTATTAGTCGGTTGCGTGAGTCGCTGGGTGATGACGGGGCGAACCAACAATACATAAAAACCGTGCCGCGCAGAGGTTATCGGTTCGTGGCTCCGGTGGCCCGCGTTGGGAAAGCTCGTGTTGCGTCAGGTCGGCGTGGAACTCCAAAGCGGAGGTTGGCTTTGGTTGCGGGTCTGACAGTGGCGATTATGTCGATGTTGGTCATTTACCGCATTTTCACTGCAGGTGGGGAAGGAGCCTTGGAATTCCGTGTGGCTCCTGTAGCGTTTGATGGAAGACCGCTGGGTGCCAGTTTGACACCCAATCTGACCGATGCACTCACCGGGCGGCTGACACGAAATACTACAAACCGGGGCGTCCCGGTGAAGATTCTTGCTTCGGACGAATTGTCGTCTGGGCGGACATACGAGCTAAAGACACAGGTCTGGTTGCACAGATCCGATGTCAGTCCGGTTCGACTGGGATATAGGTTTTCGATAACGGGGCCTTCGGACTCAGTGGCTGGGTACGGGTCGGCCGGAGTATTGGATGAAACCGATATTTCCTCTATACAGAGCCGATTGGGAGAGGCGGCTTCGCGGTATGTTGAGTCGTTTGCGCGGGCGGAGCAAATGCCTCGCGGTATGTTGACCAGAAAACCGATGGCAGTGTTCGCCTCAGACGTCGGAAACTATGGTTCTTCTTCCGACATTCAGGTACAATGCCGACTCGGCCCTGCAGGCGTTGTGGCGAGGTTTAGCGTATTATTGGCTCCGCCTCAAATTGCGCATCTGATAGATATCGATCGGCTTGCGGAATTACCTGGCGATCGGATCATTCCCATGCCGGCGGGGTGGGGGTGTGAACCGTCGTTGCTTCCTTCCGGAGGCCTGGATGTTGCCGGGGACCCTGTTTCTGACGGTTCCGAATTGAGCCTCCTTGTCCTGGCAATTTCTGATGGTGACACGGCGTTGTCTAATCCGTCTCCACCCTTTCGAATCCGTCCTGGTTTAGGGGTCAGAACTCTGGTTCCGTCGATCTCGGCCAGCGGCGGCTTGTTTTTGGATGATGAGTTTTTGTATGCGGGGGATTGGGGCCCAACCCCGAACACTCCGTCAATGGGTGGGTTGTATCGGATCGATAGGAATACCGCAGAAGTAACCACAGTGACAACCGAACTGGCCGGGTTTTATGCCGGAGTATCGATTGAATCCGGGATCTTCCTGACGAACTTCGGAACGGGGAGTCTAATCAGAGTTACCCCCGGTGGTACAACGGCGGTTGTAGCCGATGGCTTGCTTGGACCCACCGGACTCGTACCTCGTGGCGAAGGCGAATTTCTGGTAGCCGAATGCAATGGTGCTTCGATTGCCCTGGTAACTCTGGGTGGGGAGAAGTCGCGATTCGTTGTGAGCCCACTTCTTAATTGCCCAACTTCGATGACCATGGACGAGGTCGGAAACCTCTTTGTCTGCAGTCGCAACTCGGGCGAGGTTGTTGTCGTGTTCCCGAATCGCGCGGTGGAGGCATTCGCTCCAATCCCTGGCGGGAAATGCGGTCACGTTACCTACCACGACGGCTCGCTTTATGTGACTGCGCAGAGAGCCAACCAGGTCTACCGGATTGGCCGGGATAGATCGGTTTCGCTGCTGGCGGGTTCCGGCGAACGAAACCAATTCGACGGACCGGTGTTGGAGGCGTCTTTTTCACGACCGAACGGTCTTGCGGTTACTCCGGATGGTTTAACCCTTTATGTCACTGACCGGCGCGCCATCGCCGGAGAAATCGCAACTCCTAACTCGATCCGAGTTGTTGATTTGGCTGGTTTCGATCACAGGTAGCCGTCGTTGGTGCGATAATGAAATCGGGTAAGTCGCTGTAACGCAATTGTTTACCGGATAAGTTCGATCCAAATTATACGCTAACCGAGTTCGCGGGAACGCCTGCACCTCCACTCTGTATTCTCTTACCCTGATCCGAAAATGTTGGCTCAACGGCCCTCGGAATGTGGCTTCGCCGACTTTCACATTGGAAACCGCGCCGCAGGTAAACCTCAGAATGGAGATGGAATGACTACCGCGATTCGATTCATAACTGATTGGCTACTCGTGGTGGCCGTCGCCACGTTTGCCGCGTGCGGGGGCGATGACCCGATCATGCCAGGCAACGAGCAGAGTCCGGCGAGGGCGGATCTATCGACTTCTGTGACAGGCCCATCCGAAGCACTTCAGGGTGAATCGGTCACCTACAGTGTCGTTGTGTCCAACGGCGGCCCCGATCGGGCCACCGACATAATAGTTACGGACAAGGTCTCGGGCGGTTTTGTTCTGCTTTCGGCGTCGAGTGGCGGTGAGGTAGAGGGCAGCGAGGTGGTGTGGTCCGCTCTCGAACTCGCCTCCGGCGCTTCGGTCTCGCTGATGTTCACCTTTGAAATGACCGGTACCGGACCCGTTTCGCACATGGCGTCGGCAATCTCCGCGGTTGCCGATCCCGATCCTGCCAACAACGATGGTTCCGCGGAAAGCGCGTCGATCGTGACCAATGTTGCTTCTGCCGCGGATGTTGTGGCGTCTCTGGATGGCCCCCAATCCTCGGTCAGCCTGGAGTCCGAGACGTACGCAATCACTGTGCGTAATGATGGTCCATCCGCAGCATCGGGTGTCGTTGCCAGTATAGAGTTGCCCGCGGGACTGCATGTATCCGCGATTTCCAATAGTGGGACCGCAACTGGTGATTTGATCGAGTGGAATCTCGGTTCGTTGGACGTTGGTTCCGAAGTGTTAGTGACGGTCGATTTCACAACGCCCGCCATCGGACCGTTCGTCGCACGAGCGAGCGCTGGAAGTGACGTTGAAGATCCCAACTTGTCCAACAATAGAGGTCTTCAAGGACTCGCACTTACCACGGTCGTGTCGTTCGATCCGGTCTGGACCATCACGGGTGAAACGACGGGAGAGAATTTTGGCTGGGTTATGGAAAACATTGGTGATGTCAACGGTGATGGCATGAACGATGTTGCAATTACGGCTCCGGGGTTTTCTGGCAATAGAGGGCGAGTGTATGTCAGGTCGGGAGCAACCGGGGAGGGGCTCTTTGTGCTGGAAGGCATGGTGGCAGGGGAACAGTTCGGTGCCGTTGTTGATGGACCCGGGGATGTTGATGGTGACAACGTACCTGATCTTGTGGTTGGTGCGCCAGCCAGTTCCAACGGCAGAGCTTACGTGCATTCTGGAGCAGACGGGTCCCTGATCGCGATGTTGGAAGGCGAGACCGCGGGCGACAATTTCGGGATCGGAATAGGTAGAGTCGGTGACGTGGATGGGGATGGACTCAATGATGTTCTTGTTGGCGCCACCGGTTTCGACGGGACCGGTTTCACGGACAACGGTCGCGTTTATTTGTTCTCCTCTGCAACCTGGACGGCTCTATGGACAAAAGAGAGCATCGCCTCCGCCTCAAACTTCGGGCAGGCTCTCAGCGGCTTGCCCGACACCAACGGAGACGGCGTGCCTGAGGTACTGGTCGGAGCATCACGCGGCCCCGGAGGTGGGAGGATCTATGCGTTCGACGGAGCTTCGGGTGAGGTCCTGTTCCCGTCAATTGGAGCGCTACCGGGATCCGGTCAATTGGCTCTGTTCTGGCTCGAAGCCATGGGGGACATTAACGCTGATGGTGTAGTCGACTTTTTCGCCTCGGATATATCCAACACCGTGAACGGAAACGGGACGGGGCGGGCATACGTTTTTTCGGGGACCGATGGATCGGTGATCAACAGCTTTGACGGAGAACGGGCAGGTGACAACTTCGGCATTGGTAGGAGTGTTGACGACGTAGACGGAGATGGGTTGAGAGATTTGTTTGTCGCTGCATGGTTGAGCAGTGAGGGGGCAAGTCAGGCGGGGAAGGCGTATGTGTATTCAAGCTCCTCCGGAGCATTGTTACGTGCGTTCACCAGCACAACCCCCGGCCAGAACATGGGCTTTGATGCTATCGGCATCGGAGACGTAACCGGCGACGGGCTAACCGACTTCATCATCTCGGGGGGAATTTCCGGGAGCACCCCCGGCACCGCTTATCTCATAGCCGGAATCCCGGTCAATTAATTCAACGGAGCCTGTCCCAGGGAGGGTTCGGCACAAATAAGGTGATGCCATAAAATATTAATTACCAATGGTTTAGGGGATCACCGCTGGCAAAGAACCTACTAAGCATGTTTGCCGGAACCGCTGTCGCTACCGGTGTAGTTCACCGACATGAACTCCGGGGTGGCAGACCCGGCAAACGACCTCGCCGCGCTCAGGGCGCGGGGGATGAAAGGACAGACGGTGGACAGCAAGAAATTCGCGAAATTGGTTGGTGTGGCTTCAATGTCGGGGCTTGCATGCGGCGGGGGGATGATCGACCCCCCACCCCCCAGTGCGGGAACACTTTTTTCGATTGAAGTGGCGGCTACGGCTGATCTAATGAAGTCCACGGGCGATGTGTCGCAATTGACGGCCACCGGGAAGGACGCGTCGGGGTTGGACGTGGAGGCGGACTTCGAATGGACAAGTTCGGATGAAGGGGTGGTTGAGCTTGTAACAAACGCCAGTAGTTCGAGTCGTGTCACTGGCAGGGCGGTCGAAAACGGAACCGCTGAGATTCGGGTCGCTTCGGGTTCGGTAAGCGCTACTGTGAACATCACTGTAGCTCGGGAAATAGCCACAGTATCCGTAACCCCGAATGATGGTGTGGTTGAATTCGCTGGCGACACTGCCGCGTTTGCGGCTGCGTTCGCGGATGCCCGAGACAATCCGATCACCGGCGCTACAGTCCAATGGAGTTCTTCTGATGATGGAGTCGCAACCGTAGACGCAAACGGTTTTGTTACCGCCACCGGGTTTGGGAGAGCGGTTGTCACTGCGACGGTTGGGCAGGCTTCGCGGGATGTGGTATTCGAGGTGGTTGGTGATCAATTCTTCTTGAGCAACGGAACGAAACTTCGCTATGATATCGACCTCCCTGATTCCAGTGGAGGTCCTTTCCCTGCAGTGGTGTGGATTCACGGTTCCGGTATGCTGAACCGCAATACCCAAAGGATCGGAACCGATCCCCTCGTGCCCCGGGGTCTGGCAGCATTTCGCTACGACAAACGAGGCGTCGGTGCCTCGGGTGGAAATTTCTTTAACCCCGGGGACAGCGCGTCGATGGCGATTCTGGCCAAAGACGCTGCAGCGGCTGTCAGATTCCTCGCGAACTTCCCTCAGATAGACCAGGCCAGGATTGGTGTGTTTGGTAACAGCCAGGGCGGGTGGATTGCCCCCCTGGCCGCGGCGTTCGAGAGCCAGATTTCTTTCATGATGATGTGGTCTGGTACGACGGTAAGCCTCGGTCTTGAGGCTTTCTACAGCAGTCTCGCCGAGGGTACACAAACTCCTCTGGATATCGTTTACCCCCAACTCTCCAATTTCGCCGGGCGCGATTTTTTCGATCCCGGCTTTGTGCTGGCGAATATCGATATCCCAGGGTTCTGGATTCTTGGCGGTATGGATCGGAGCATACCGTCGCGGCTGGATACGCTAAACCTCCGCAACCTGGAGGCCCAGGGACACGACTACGAATTCAAGTGGTTCCCGACCGCGCGGCACGATCTCCGAGACAACGACACTCAAATGGGGCCGTTCTTACCTGTGTGGGATGAGTACGAGGCGTGGTTGCAGAGAAAAGGAATTCTGTAGAGTTCGGATGGCAAAAGGCTGATATGCGTCAGCGTAATGGTCGCCCGGGTTTGGTGGGCTAGTCGCAGCCAACTTCCCCCGCTTCGGTTGCCGGGGCGGCGGTCGGGGCCGTTCCGATGAACACGGCGCAGGTTTTGGATGAAGCCGAATGAGACGAGGTGGCACTCCAGCCCTGTGCCGTCACGGATGAAACGGCTAGCGTGACCCCCTGGGACACCTGAGCGGTCAGATCCGCGAGGGAGCTGGTGAATGTAACATTGTTCGCGTGAAAGTTCTCCTGCGAAACTACCAAATTGCGCAAATCTGATTTCATCGTCGCAACAAAGGCTTTTTCTTTGTTGGAATTCAACATTGGCATTATGATGGCGGCGAGCAGCCCGATGATCAACATCACCATCAGAAGCTCGATAAGAGTGAAACCGTTTCTATTCTGAGCCATCCGTTCCTCGTCCGACTGTGTGTAGAACGGTAACTTACTTAAAAAAAGTCGTTTTGCCCACGATGCCACTGGAAGCGGCTATTCCACGCCTGCAGTATTCGGTGGTACGAAACTCCGGGTCACGGCTACCTCGACGTGGCATTGTTTGCAGTTTTCCCTTTCTGGATGTTCTGAAACAATGTCAGTTCGTGCAGCCGGGCCGGTGTGGCATGCGACGCAATTTTCTCGCATCTGCAATCGATGCGGCATCGTTGGAGGAGCACCGTCGGTTGCACGGGCGCCGCTACGAGGTGCCTGTGCCACACCCACAAACGAGTTGCCAACGAACTGCGCCCCGGTAACGGCGAACACGTGGCACTGTCTACAGCGAGCCGTCTCACCGACCCCGGAGGTTTCGTTGTGGGGTTGAGCCGGAGCATAACCGAGCCCGGGTACGTTTACCCCTCTCTCGTCGTGGCACTCTGCGCAGGTGGTTCCGAGGTTGTCGTGGGGAATAACGGGAGGTGCTCCATCATAAGCACGACGTGCTGCCCGTACCTCCGCCGAGCTTGCAGCAATCTCTCTCTCGATCTGCTCGGGTTGGGAGAGGCACGCCGTTACGGCGAGCAGCGACCCGACCGCGAGCGTCAACCGCCGTTGCCTGTTCATGCCAACTCGATGCGCACAGCGCACTTCTTGTAGTCCGGTTCTTTGCTCAGGTTGTCCATGGCGTCAAGCGTGAGGACGTTGATCAGGCGGTTCTCGTCGAAGAACGGTACAAACACGGTCCCTCGTGGTGGCCTTCCTCGTCCATCAATCATCGCGGGCAAGTCCACCGTTCCTCGTCGGCTTGAGACCTTAACCATCGACCCCTCGTTGATTCCCAGGTCGAGCGCATCAGCTCTGTTTACTTCGACATATCCTTGCGGCACAGCCTGATGTAATTGCGGAATACGTCGTGTCATGGAGCCAGTGTGCCAGTGCTCTAAGGTGCGTCCCGTTGTGAGCCACATCGGGTATTCGTCGTCGGGGACCTCTGCCGGACGGTGATAAGGTCGTAGCCAGAACGCGGCTTTCTCGCCGTAATCTTTTGCTTTATAAAAATGCACGCCACTGGATTTCTGGACGTACGGATCGTATCCCGCGGCATAGCGATACCGGGTTTCCTTTCCGTCGACCACGGGCCACAGCATGCCGGGCGTTTCTCGAAGTTGCTGGTAGGCGGCTACGTCCTTACCGCGCCCCAGAGTAAACTCGCGATACTCCTCGTACATCGGTTCGTGCCAATTGTCTTCGGGCCAGGGGAACAAGTGCTCGTACCCCATTCGTTTTGCGACCTGGATAATCTGCCACGCATCTTCTGTGGCTTCACCCGGAGGTGGCACCATCTGGTTCCAGTGTTGCGTGCGCCTTTCGGTGTTTCCGAATACACCTTCCCTTTCGACCCAGGCTGCCGACGGCAGGATCAGATCCGCCATCGCGGTTGTGGGAGTGGGATAAATGTCACTGACGATGATGAATCTGTCGTCGTCGTCGGGCCGTTCGGAAATCATCCTGTTGAGATTTGGAATCGTCACCCATGGATTCGTAACCTGAATCCACATCACTTTGATGTCGGACCGCGCCAGGGCGCGGAACATGTCCATCGTGTGGTATCCCGGTCTGGGGTTGATCGTGCCCGCGGGAACATTCCATATATCCTCGGCGATTGCCCGATGAGCATCGACATTAACGTTCATGTCTGCGGGTAAGCGGTGGGCGAGCGTTCCGACTTCCCGCACCGTTCCACATGCCGATGGTTGCCCGGTGAGACTTAGCGGATTGGATCCCGGGCGGCTAATCTTACCCGTCAACAGGTGCAGGTCGGTGATGAGGTTGTTCATCCATGTGCCGCGGCTGTGCTGGTTCACACCCATGCACCAGAGACTAACGGTACCGCGACTCTGGTCACCATACATTCTTGCCAGAGATCGGATCTGCGCTACGGGTACGCCGGATATTTCGCTGACTCGTGCTGGCGAATAATCTTCCAGGAATCGCTCTAATTCTTCCAGCGAACTGTTGCGGGCCGTATCTCCGAACCCATATCGCTCGGCCGGTCCGTCTGCCGGATTGGTACTGGTGCCATCTGGTCCCCAGCATCCGAAGCCGATTTCCTCAATATTTTCGTTCCCGCGTTTGAATATCACGTTCTCACGCACAAACGCTTCGTCCACATCGCCGTTGGCAACCAGCAGATGCAAGATCCCGTTTGCCAGAGCAAGGTCTGATCCCGGTGTAAACTGGACGTACATGTCTGCGTAGTCAGTCGTTGGAGTACGACGAGTTGCTATGTCGACTATGCGCACCGAAGGGTTCTTGCGCTTGTTCTCCAGAATTCGGGAATACAGGACCGGGTGCATTTCGGCCATGTTGTTGCCCCAGAGAATGAAGTCGTCTCCTTCTTCGAAATCCTCGTAGCAACCCATGGGCTCGTCGCTTTTGAACTGGGTCATGAAACCCACTACGGCGGATGCCATGCAGAGACGGGCGTTGGGGTCAACATTATTCGAACCCATTCCGGCACGGAAAAACTTACTTGCCGCATATCCGTCGTGAACGGTCCATTGGCCTGAACCATACATGGCCACGCTTCGGTCGCCGTGGGCGTCGAGGGCTTCGCGGAACTTCGAGGCTATCAGATCGAGGGCTTCATCCCATGAGATTCTGCGGTAGTTAGATCCATCGCGCAGCATGGGGTAACGCAGCCTGTCTTCTCCGTAGAGAAACCCCGGGAGGTGGTAGCCTTTGACGCAGAGCAACCCTTTGTTAACAGGGCTAGCTTCATCTCCGCGTACGGCCTGAACCACGCCATCGGCGACACCTACCTGAACTCCGCAGCCGGTACCGCAGAAACGACACGGTGCCTTTTGCCACGTCAGACCTCGTTGGTCGACGTCTCCGGATTCCGCTACAAGTCGCGCGGCTTCTTCCTGGTCCCTGCACGACACCGCAGCGATCCCCGCGCCCGACCAGGCTAAACTCTTGAGTAGATCTCTTCGTTTCATCTAACTGTTCCTCGAGTCATTACTATTGTGCACCACTGCGACCGTATCTGCTTTCCATCGCCTGGCGAATGCGTTCGGCCTGATCGGCTGCACCCTCTTCGAACCACGCATGTTCGGGTCGAGAGAGTATCTCATTAATCACGCTGTTTACGGCGCGCCCGGCAGCGCCACCGCGATGTTCCGCTAACTCGCGGGCCTGCGGTATCAATGCCATGTAGAAACGCTCAGCTACCTCGTACATCCCGTGCCAGTGGGTGTAGTCCGGCGCCATCATGGCCGCACCGTGCCTGGCGCGGCGTCCTTCGTGGTGCCACAGGTAGAACCAGGTCCACTCTATCTCTTCATCAAAATTGGTCGGAGTGCGGGCTGTGTTTGACAACAGAGCCGCCATGATTGCCTGGCCTGGTTTGGCAAATTTTTCGTTATAGAGGATTACCAGGTCGTCGTACTGTTCGTAAAATGAATTGACGTATGAGGGCGTGTGGCAGTTCGAACACACCTCCTGCATTCGCTCTCTTTTGTCCTGCCAGGTGTCTACCGTGAGCTGTTCTCGCTCAGCGGGGTCGGCACTGCGAACGATTGCGTGATCAATGTCAGTGTCCATAGGAACGCTGACGGGAGGACGGTTGGTCCACGAGATACGCTCGCCAGGATCGTGAGTGACGCGCCCACCGTTGCGCAGGTTGCCCGACATGTGACAGGTGGCGCAGGTTGGCGCTGCCGTGTAATCCTCGCCGAGTACCCACTCTTCTGCGTCGAGATTCATGTCAGCTATTAGATCGCGATAGGCTACGCCGTGCTTCGACTCCTCATAGATTTCCTTCTGAGGGTGATCGGGTCCGAGGTGGCACTTACCGCAGTTTTCCGGTTGCCGGGCGCGACGCGGCGAAAAGTCATGCCTGCTGTGACACGCAGAACATGATCCCCTGGAACCGTCGAGGTTCAAGCGACCGATTCCTGTGTTGGGCCACGTGCTTCCGGTCAACACCGGGCGACCGTCTTCATCCCTGCGGATTCTCCCGACAGCTTCTCTGTTGGTAGGGATACCGTTTTCGTCAGGTTGCAAATCGTTGACCGTAATGACGGCTCCATCGGAAGCCTCAAGGGCAACGAGTGAACCGTGACACTGCTGACAGCCACTGTACGCACTTGCCATACCATTGACGAGACCGATATCGCGTCCCGGCGTCGGCGAGTGTGGGTTGAAGTCAACTCGCGAGCCCTCAACAGTTTCTGCCAGGAAGTTGTCCAACGAGGCAAGTATGTTTCCGCCGGCCGCGTGGTGACTCTGCGCGAACTCCGTTGCCTCGTGGTCGTGGCAGCGGGAGCAATCTCTCGGAGTTACGATAGTTGCAATTCTCTGACCTTCGTGCATAAATCCATCCGCATCGTCAGGTCCGGCCTCATGGCAATCGAAACATCCCACGCCGCGTTCCGCGTGAGTGCTCCCGTTCCAATGATCTACGATACCGGGTTGCGATTGTTCGTGACAATCAACGCATCCCTCGGAGCTTGCTGGCGGATTGACACTGACCTCTCGGAGGCCCGCCTCTTCGGCACGTCGGGCTGATTCGACCCACTGCACGAATATCAGGGAGATCAGGAAAAGCCCTCCCAGGCCTGCGATTAGCCAGCGTTTTGTTTCAAGTGTCATTTTTCTCTCTTCCTAGTGCTTCACGACCGCTTCCCATACAGTCATGGCGACTATGACAATCACCGCTCCAATGCCAATCCAGACGCTGGCATCCTTGAAGCGAGTGCGCTTACGGATTTGCTCATCGATAAAAGGCCAGGCGATCATCGCGAATACGATGAAACCCGTACTCAACACAGCCACGGTGACGCTGAACAATTTCAGCCACCGGAATACGACATAGAAAAACCACTCCGGTTTGATCACCTCGGGGGTTTGTAGCGGATTGGCCGGATTACCCAGAGCGGCGGGGGAAATAGTGGCAAGCGCGCTGAGGATGAGCATCAACGTCAGGCCGATGATCAACTCGGTGTAGAAGTGTTCGGGGAAGAAATGGAATGTGCCGCTCTTTTCTTCCGTCTCGTCTTTGAATTTAAAATCTGTTACGCCCTGCATCCTTATGATGGCTATGTGGACAACAAGAAGAAGAACGAGGGTTGTAGGCAGGATTGCCGCGTGTACTACAAAGAACCGTGGAAGTGTCAGTGAGTTATAGTCGTCTCCGCCAAGCATCATTCGCTTGATGAAGCCGCCGATTACAGGTACCTGATCAGCGATGTTGGCTCCGACGGTAGCTCCCCAGTAACTCAGTTGCTCAAATACCAGAGCGTAACCGGTGAACCCCAGCATCAACACGCACATCAGGATGAACATTCCGACAACCCAGTTGATCTCACGAGGTTTGCGATATGCACCCGTGAAGAAGACCCGCATCTGATGCAAAATCACCGCAGCGATCATCAACGTCGCCGCCCATTTGTGGACGCTGCGGATGTACCATCCGAACGCGGCTTCGTTCGTTATGAAAGCGACCGAGTCGTATGCCGTCACCGCGGAGGCGCGATAGTAAAAAGCCAGCAGGATGCCGGTGAAGATTTGTATTACGAACAGATACGCGGGGGTTCCCCCCAGAGCGAACCACCAGCGCTTGAGGTGGTTCGGTACCGGTTCGTTCGTCAGTTCGCGGAGCTGGTCGCCGGAGATGGGCAAACGGTCGGTAAACCAGCGAGTCGCAGTCATGCCGGCCTTTCCTTCCCTCTCGCCGCGATCGGTGACAGGCATGGGTCATGGCCCGGGCCATTCCCGCAGGTGGGCGCTTCAATGATTTTCCCCTGGTTTCCTGCTACCAGTCGTTCGGTACGAACTTCGAGGAATAACAGTCCGTCTTCGACCTGAGCCGGGTACCGTTTCAAAGATTGCTTGGCGTCGGCCGGAGGACCTTCTGTTGCAACTCCTTCAGGGTTGAACACCCCGTTGTGACAGGGGCAAAAATATCTCGAATTCTGAGGTTCCCATTGCACCTGACAACCCAGGTGCGGGCACGTCGACGACATCGCGACGAATTCAACCCGTCCCGCGGTGGTTGTTGATCGGGTGACCGTGATTTTCTCGCCATCGGGAGCTTCATACAACAATGACTCCCCGTCGCTCAGCCTGTTGATGTCGGATACATACAACCAGGCCGTCTCGGCCGACCTCGCCGGGTACAAATAGCGGCCAGCTATCATGCCAAACGCGCCATATCCACCGGCCAATCCGGTTGCCATGGCGGCTCGGGAAAGGAAATCGCGGCGGGAGTGCTGCGATGTGGTGTCTTCAGCCATTGGTAATGCCTTTCAATACGGAAGCGCCAAGAGTGAATCTCACTTTGGGAATCGACATTTTAATCTCATGTAAAGGTGGGATTAAAATAGTAAAAAAACCCTAATCCCGTTATTAATTTTTTTTCATCTAACCGGCAGAATCCGGTCATGGGAAAGCGAAAACGGAACCCAAAAGACGGCTTCGGTGTTTATATTTATACTGAAATTAAGCATACAACGGAGCGTGACCTAAATGATTGCAACAATATCACTGGCACTGGCGGTCTTAGCGCCGAACAGGACCGAGCCCGAATACGCCAACCCGGAGACTCGTGAGGTTGTCGAGGCGATGGTGGCGGCGCACGGGGGAATGGAAGCTTGGAGCGGTATCGACCAATTCCGATATCGCTTTTTCACCAAGTCGTCGAATTCGCCGGAACCATTTCTGTCAACTGAGACCATCGAACCGTCCTCGGGAAGATCGCACATTGAATGGCCCGTGTTTGGAGCACAAACAGCGTTCGATGGAGAAGAGGTGTGGAGTATAGGATGGCCGATGCCCATACCTGCAGGTTTTTTCGCCAGGTTGACCTATAGCTTTGTAAATCTCCCATTTTTAACCCAAAACGACGGCGTGCGGTTGGAACTTGAGGGGATGAAAACACTCCCGAACACCGATGGTGAGTTCATCTCGGTGCTGATGCGCTATCCGATGCCGGGGGGATCAATGCCCGGCACGTATTATCGGATCTTCATCGATAGTGAGACCATGCTGATGAAGGCATTGGAATTTGATATCGCCCATCCGGGAATGTCCGCCAGCCCGACTCAGCCACTTGGTCCGATAACTCACATTTTTGAAGAGTACAAGCAGGTCGGAGGCGTGGTAATTCCGGTCTTCTACTCGACGTACGGACTGGGCGCCCGCGAGATGGACGAGGTCGTAGCCGTGCACTACCTGTTCAACATGAGCGTCGACGGAGAGTTCGACGAGATGTTGGTTCAGAAACCGCAGGGGGCAGTTGCCGACCGCAGTACCATGGACTTTTGGGAGACACGCCGAAGTCGCTGAACAAAGGGGAGCAGTGGGCAGAGAGCGGCGAGCCAACCGCTCCTGCTTATTCTGCTCCCCGGTCATTCCCCCCCTTCCCGACATCCTCTCATCCCGACATCTTTCATAGATGTCAAACAACCTGGAGCAACTCAAAGAGGCTCTGGCCGGCCGCTATGAAGTGGAGAAGGAAATTGGTCAGGGAGGCATGGCCACCGTTTATCTTGCCAATGACGTACGGCATGATCGCCAGGTCGCGATCAAGGTCCTCCGGCCTGAACTCGCTGCGACGATTGGGGCCGAGCGGTTCGTCCGCGAGATCAAAATTGCTGCGAAACTACAGCATCCCCATATCCTTCCCTTGCTGGATTCGGGTGATGCCTCTGGTCTTCTCTTTTACGTGATGCCTTTCATTAAGGGGGAGTCTCTGAGGGACTACCTTGATCAACACGGTGAACTCCCGATCAATGATGCGATTCGGATTACCCGTGAAGTGGTTGACGCTCTCGCTCTCGCTCACCACGAAGGGTTGGTACATCGGGACGTCAAGCCAGACAATGTCATGATCTCCGGACGTCACGTCATGGTCACGGATTTTGGAGTGGCTAAAGCGTTGAGTGAAGCCAAAGACGATTCCAACCTCACTACGGCCGGGATTGCACTTGGTACGCCGACCTACATGGCGCCGGAACAAGCGACGGCTGACCCGAACACCGATCACCGCGCTGATCTCTACGCTGTGGGGGCGATGGCATATGAGCTACTCACCGGCGATCCGCCGTTTACGGGCGCCAATGCACAACAGGTCTTGAGTGCCCACGTCACCAAGGAAGTCGAACCGGTTACCACGCACCGCTCCAGTGTGTCTCCGGCTCTGAACGATTTCGTGTTGCGGTGTCTTCAAAAGAACCCCGCTGATCGCTGGCAAACGGCTGAAGAGATGCTGGGGCAATTGGAAATGATGTCGAGTACCACCGGAGGCATGACGCCGGTGCAGACTCGCTCATCGAAGGCCGTTGCTCCCGCGGGGCACCGGAATCGCAGTGCTGCAATGATCGCGGCGGCGGTATTGGGGGCGGGCGCTCTGGCCGCTGCCGGTTTCTTTCTCAAAGGTGAGGAAGCTCCGGCACCGATGGCTTTTGCTCCTGAAGAGCAGGTCACGCATCGGGGCGACGTCGGAGTGGTCAAGATTTCCCCGGATGGGAATACCCTAGCATACGCGGTCGACGAAAGCCGTTCGCTTGTTATTCAGGATCTGCAGGGTGGGGGTACCAGCACGATTTTCACACACCCGGACGAAAACAGGGCTGTGGGCGCATTCCACTGGAGTCACGACGGCAGCCGCATCTATTTCCAGGCCCGAATCAACGACGTCACCGGGGTCTACTCGCTCCCCAAACTGGGCGGAACTCCCTCATTGGTGAATGACCTGCAGGAATTCCGTGACACGGGCAAACAGTTCACCTTTTGGAGCCCCACCTCGGATGGGCGCTGGCTGATCGGATTCAACAACCGCGTTTCTCTGGGTTCGAGTCTGGCTGACCTCACGTTTGTGGATGAAATGACCCCCGGTGGTGATTGGCAAACGGTAACAGTCGATCTCGACCTGGTTACTTCCGCCGAACTGTCACCCGATGGAAATTGGATTGTTTATTCATCTCTGACACGGGCGTTCGACAGTCTTTCCAACGCTGTGATATCGCTTGACGGTGAAACTTCAACATTCCTGGGAGGACTCCAGGAGGTTGGGTTTGGGTTTGCGAGATGGAATGTCGCAGGAGATGGGATTTACGTGGTTCGACCAACCTCGGGGGCCGCGGAGTTGCTCCTATTGGATTTCAATCCCCGTGATGGCTCCATTGGTGATCGGACTGTTGTCTATCCGCGGATTTCCGATGGCATAGTTGGTACTCCCGATTTGTCGGCGGACCGTACCAAATTGGTTTACTCGGACGCGATCTCTCGCGCCAACCTGCGAATGATGGCCTTCGATGGTTCAGGTGGAGTGGAGGAAGAAATGCTCACCCGGGGCACGGCCGCATACCAGTTTCCAACCTTCTCTGCCGACGGTTTTATGGTGTTCTACCTTCGCCAGCCGTTGACGTTTCCAGAGGGAGAATTGCTCTACATGTCGAGGTCCGTTGACGGCGGAGAGGAGCGCACAATCGGATCCGGCGGGCTCTCGCAGGCCATGGGTCCGTTGGCGATTTCGCCGGACGGCAGTCGACTGGCGGAGTTTGAAGTAGACCTTGGCTCTGGAGGGCTTCAATCGCAATTAGCTATCACCGATGTCGCGACCGGACGTAGACGAACGTTTGAAACGGGATCGGTCCTGGTGGGCCTGGCCTGGACGCCCGACGGTACAAAGGTTGTAGGAACCGAGGCAATTGCGGCAGATCCCGATGTCGAAATAGTTCAATTGGTGGACGTTTCGGACGGTACAGCCACTACCTTGGTACTGCCGTGTGATTCGGGCTGCGGTTTCTCAAGTGAGTTGGTCGTTATGTCTCCCGAGTGGCCGTTTGCAGCTTTGACGTCCGATGCCGACCTCTGGATAGTGAATCTCGAGGATGGGTCTCTGGAAGCAATAGCGAGTCGCGCCACTCTGGTTTACCGCTGGACGTCTGACGGATGGATTTACTTCAGTAGAAATAACTTGAGCAGGGACGACACCGACCAGGCCGCCCTGTTCCGGATCAGAGCAAACGGGACGGGCGAAGAACTGATCGCCGAAATCAGCTCGGAATGCTCTCTCGGAGAATTCGCGGTTTCGCCCGATGGGTCGCGGGCCGTGTGTCAGGTCGCGGAATCGGAGCCAGATGTGAAGCTGGTGACGCTCGGAAGTTAGAAGAAAGAAGTTAGAAGTTGGGCCTAAGATGGAATTGGTTCCTACGCGCGTAAACGCGCGGCTCGGCTGGTGTCGCTAAAGCGACGAACTCTCCGCACCAGTTTTCAGTATCCCGGGTTTTGTCCGTTTGTCCGTTTGTCCGTCTTTCACCCGTTCCAATCGACCGCTTCCCGGAACGAATACCTTGTCTCAGTGTTCTATAATCTGTTTATGTAAACCTTTTAGGTAAACCAGGCATCTAATTCAACGTTATGAAAAACGACAACACCAAAGTTCAGGCAGGGGGGCTGTATGGCTCCCTCGAATTAATGATCCTAAAAATCCTTGATATTGACGGGCCTCTTCATGGGCTCGATGTCGCCAAGCGAATTGAAGTCATTTCTGACGAACATCTCAGAGTTGAAGAAGGTGCTCTCTATCCGGCCCTGCATCGCCTCAAGCGGGAAGGCCACATCGAAGGCGAATGGCGGATATCTGACAAACGCCGCCGCGCGAAGTTCTACGGGGTTACCTCTGCGGGGCACCGACACCTGAAGAAGGAGTTGCGTCGCTGGGAGGACAATACCGAAGCGATCGGGCGAGTACTCGGCCTCGAAAGGTTTTCGGGTTGAAAAAAGTCGAGGGTTGGCGACGGACCAGGATTCCCGAGAACGCAAGCGCAGAGGTTGGTGACGAGCTGCGCTTTCACATCGAAACACGAATCCAGGAGTTGATCGATAACGGATTGTCTCCCGAACAGGCGAAGAGGCGGGTGCAAGAACGATTCGGCTCATTGGATGAAATAAGAGATCGGTGTCTTGCTGCGTCTTCCCCCGGTAATAAAAGAAAGCAAAGGTTGATAATGGAATCGATTCTCCAAGACATAAGGTTAGCGGTGCGTAATCTGTATCGACGCCCGGCGTTCAGCGCGACTGTAATAGTCACGGTTGCCCTGGCGCTCGGCGCTACGACCGCAATTTTCAGTGTCGTCAACGGCGTACTATTGAAACCGCTGCCCCATCCGGATCCCGATCAGATCGTCAACGTCTACGAGGTGGATGAACGGCCCGGATTTCTCAACGACCACAATAACATTTCCATCGCCACGTTTGTGGATTGGCGCGCGATGAACCACAGTTTCGAAAAGCTTGCTGCCTACCGGACCTTTCGAGCCACCTTCAGAGATGACGAAAACGCTTATCGAATTCCCGGGGGCACCGCAGGAGATCAATTTTTCGAAGTGATGGGTGCCCGACCCATGCTGGGTAGGTTGTTTGTCGAATCGGACTTCGAGCAGGGCGCGAGCGTGGTGGTGATAAGCTATGAGTTCTGGCAAGAACGCCTGGCTGGAGATCCCGATGTTATTGGATCTTCCATACGCCTTGAAGGTGACCCGGAAGTCGTTGGGGTGTTGGAGCCAGGTTTCGAGTTCCAGGCCGAGCCTCGGGAGGTGTGGTTTCCGTTGTCCTTTACTGATGATCAGATATCCAACCGGCGCTCCCATACCATCAAAGCGGTTGGGCGGCTTCTTCCCGCGACGACTGTCGATGCGGCGCAGCGTGACATGCAGCGTGTCTCAGACGTTCTGACGCTTGAGTATCCACGGTTCCTCACTGGTTTTGGCGTCAACGTAGTCACAATGGAAGACGATGTCGTTGGCCCCTCCCGCCCTGCCATTTACCTCCTGATGGGGGGATCTGTCCTTCTCCTGATTATTGCCGCGGTAAACATTGCGAACTTGTTGCTGGTGCGCCTGAAGGCTGAAGAGCAGACTTATTCGGTGAGAGCCGCTCTGGGGGCCGGGAGGGGGAGACTGGTCATTCAGGCTATGACCGAAACGCTAGTTCTCGCGATCGTCGGCGGTATTGCCGGGTTGGGCATAGCGTATGTCGGCCTTGATATGATGTTGGTTCTCGCCGCACAGAGTCTACCTCGTACGCACGAGGTAGGCCTTGATTTGGCGGTACTGGGATATGCGGCGCTGGCAACAGTAGTTGTCGGCGTGGCCTTCGGCATCATTCCAGCTGTCCAGGGCTCGAGGGCGCAACTGACCAATGCCCTTCGGGAGTCGGCGAAGTCAGTGGCAGGCGGAACCAACCGCCGGTTGCGGGATGTTTTCGTTGTCGTACAGGTGGCGTTTTCGCTTGTTCTTATGATCTCGACTGCGCTTTTGAGCGCCACCTTTGTAAATCTTGTTACTGCGGACTCGGGGTTCGAAGCCGAAGGGGTTCTTACCGCGAGCCTTGCTCTCAACAGCACCAGTTATCCCACTACGCTGGAGCAGGGGATTCTACTTGATGAGATTGAACGTGAACTTGGTGCCACGCCTGGTATCGAACACGTGGGGTTCACAAGATTCGTCCCGTTGAAGCATCAGGAGTGGACCTGGAGCATCGAGATGGAGGGTGGACCGGCACAGGAGGAAGGCGAAAAACGCGACTACGGACTCCATCCCGTACACGGTGCTTTGTTTGAAGGGCTCGGCATGGAATTGGTAGAAGGGCGGTTGTTGAATTCGTTCGATAACAAGGATGGACGCTTGGTTACAGTGGTCAACGAACCGTTCGTCGCGCGGTTCTATCCCGACGGACGGGCCCTGGGCAAGCGCATCAAATTCAGCGATGCGGCCGATTGGATAGAGATCGTTGGGGTGGTGAAGGGCATGAGGCATTATGAGTTGTCCAGAGAACCAGAGCCGGCCTACTTCTTACCGTTGGCCCAAATGCCATACGACTGGTTTTTCAACGAGACTAGCTTAATCGTACGCGGGACGGGAGACATCCAATCTTACACATCCGCTGTTCGGAGCGTTATCGGCGGTATCGATTCGAACATCCCAATCACCGAAATCCGTACGATGGAGAGCTATGTAAGTAGCTCGGTCGCCCGTACGATGTTGGCCATGACGCTTCTCGGTGTGTTTGCCGTGGTGGCGCTCGCGCTGGTGACCATAGGAATCTACGGTGTAATGTCTCACTCGGTGGGGCAGCGGGCGCGGGAGATCGGAATCAGATTGGCCCTAGGGGCAGAACCTCGTGTGATCGTCCGCTCGTTTGTTACGGGAGGGTTGAAAACCACTTTGATTGGTATCGTAGTGGGCATCGGCGGTGCTGCTGCTGCGGGTCGTGTCCAGGCCACACTTCTGTACGGTGCCGACCCCGTTGAGCCTGGGCTCTATCTCCTGGTCGCCGCAATTTTCGCTGCGGTGGCTGCTATCGCCAGCTATGTGCCTGCCAGCAGAGCAGGGCGGTTGGACGCAAGCGAGGTGTTGAGGGAAAGCTAGAAGTCAGACGTTAGAAGCAAGCACGGTAGGTCCATCTTTGTTGGCCTGTGCCCCATGCCACCGTGTCCCCGTGTCACTGTCTGTGTTCTGCGTCACGGCGGTTGTAGACTTATTCTCCAGATTACCTGTTCGCTCTGCCACAGAACCAAAGCGACCGAGGGATAATGGAACCAACTGATCAATCGCCGCCGCCTGAAACCGCCCCCTTATTGAAGTTTCGCTACTTGCTTGGAGTGGCGAGCCTGGCATCGGCCTCATTGTACGCGTGCAGCTCTACTCCAGTCGGCCCCCCGGTACCCACGGTGGCGACCGTGCTGGTGTCTCCAGGCGCAACGACCACCACCTCCATCGGGGAAACGGTACAACTGTCTGCGGTTGCCAAGGAGAACAACGGGACGAACGTGCAGGGGCAGACTTTTACCTGGTCTTCTTCAAATACTGCGGTAGCGACGGTCAACAAATCGGGCCTGGTAACTGCTGTTACTGTTGGGTCTGCGACCATTAGCGCGGCTACAGCGGGAGTGTCCGGTAGCGCAGCTTTGACAGCCGAGCAGGTGGTTGCGTCTGTGGCGGTTACGTCGGGCGCAAATATGTTGAATGTCCTCGGCGCGACAGAACAACTGTCGGCGGGTTCATTCGATGCGCGGGGAAATGAAGTGCCCGGCACCGCCTTTTCGTGGGCTTCTTCGGACGCTGCAGTTATTACGGTGGACGGCACCGGCCTGGTAACCGGCGTGTCAAACGGGACTGCAACTATCACGGCGATGACTGCGGGTGTGTCCGGCGCCCTGACCATGAATATGCAACAGGTGGCCGGAAGCATTGTTGTGACGCCTGACTCGTCGACGCTCAACGCACTTGGCGATACACAACAATACGTGGCAGCGGCAACCGACTCCGCCGGTAACGACATCTCCGGTCTTTCCTTTGTCTGGGCCTCGTCTGACTCCTCGGTGGCGAGCGTGGATGGGTCCGGGTTGGTTAGCGCTAGCTCGAATGGTTCGGCCACCATTTCCGCGACTTCGGGTCCGGCCAGCGCGTCCGCTAACGTGCTCATTGACCAGATTCCGGTTGCGCTCACGCTGACGCCGAACCTCGACACTCTGGTTTCAATTGGGGAAACTCTTCAAATGGTGGCCGCCGTGCGGGATGCCAATGACAGCGTTATTCCGGGTAACACATTTGGGTGGTCCACTGCAGACTCGACCGTGGCTACTGTTAGCAATACGGGACTTGTGACGGCCATCGTTGACGGGGCAACCACCATCACCGCGACGAACGGAGGATCGTCCGCCCAGGCTGCCATTGAGGTGGAGCAAAGAGTCGATACGGTAATCGTTAGCTCTACGAGGGACAGCCTTATTATCGTGGGCGATTCGTCCAGCTTCGGTGCCGTTGCTACTGACGCGTTGAGTAACGCGATGGCTGGAAAAACGTTCGTGTGGACAACCTCCAACGGCGCCGTCGCCACCGTGGACGCGGTCGGCAAGGTTACGGCGGTTGCTGGGGGAACGGCGACAATTTCCGCGACCACCGATGGCGTGTTGGGATCCGGGGATCTTTTCGTGAACCCTACGGTCGTCGCCAGACTTGATATGCCCGATTCTGCCGATGCGGCAGGGCAGGTAATGGCCGACCTTGTACTTCTGACTACCGGGACGGGCGCGTCGACAGGGGCCTTTGCAGCGACTCTTTCATGGGATCCGGCTGTTCTCACGTTCAACGCAGGTATCAATCCGAGCAACTTCGCCAGCTGGGTAGCGGACAACGCCGCCGGAACGCTTCGAACCGTTGTAAGCGATCCTGCTGGAATGGTCGGGAACCTGTTGTCCCTTACCATAACCTTCGACGTTGTCGGGGCTGGAGGAAGCTCAACCTCCATGGCTGTCGGGATAGACCAACTCCTCGAATCGGGGACCTTCGCTGATTTTGCCACCGGCGCTGTCAGTCAAAATCATTCACTCAGCGTCCGTTAGGTAAAGGTCATGAAAAGATCTAACATTGGTGTTTCGTGTGTCTTGCTCGGGGGACTTTGGTTTGCCGCGCCGACAGCGGCGGCTCAAGATGTTCTGGTGCAGGGGCGCGCCAATGGTGTTGCGGCGCCTCAGTGGGCGATTGAGCGCCTCCGCCAGGATCCAACCGCGTTCCGCTTTACGCGGGGTTGGAAACACAAGGTTGCGCGGATTCGTGAACGGCGCCAACAGGTGGCTCGATCTCTTGGTCCTTCCTACACCACTTCGGATATGGCTTCGATGGGAGCGGTCGTAACGGGCACTTACGGTGTTCCGGTCATCGCCGGGCTGTATAGCGACGCCACCGCCCCGCACACTCAGGCGACGTACCAGACGCGCCTGTTTGGTGACGGTGCTGGATCGGTTTCCCTCAGCGAGTATTACTCGGAAATTTCCCGTGGCGTCTTTACTATGACCGGTCAAGTGTCCAACTGGGTTGCACTCCCAAGCCTGACAAGTTTCTATGAGCCTGATCCGATGGATCCCAATGATCGCTTCGGACGCACCGGGGAGTTCATTCGAGATGCCGTGATGGGCGCCGACGCTTCGGTCGATTTCTCTCAATATGATAACGACGGCCTCGATGGTGTACCGAATTCCGGGGACGATGATGGGTTCGTTGATACGATCGCTCTCATTTATCCCTCGGAAGCGAAAAGTTGCGGTGGTGTGGGACCGGGGATATGGCCGCACCGATGGGTTTATTCTGGTTGGGGTCTGGGTACGCTGTCTACCAACGATGCCTCAGCAAACGGAGGGTTTGTCCAGATTGCGGATTACATAATTCAATCCGGCCTGGCATGCTTTGGAGGTGGGATAATGGCCAGCGGCACTATTGCTCATGAGATGGGCCACGCCCTGGGTCTGCCGGATCTGTATGATACGAATACCAATGACGGTACCGATTCGGAAGGAATCGGTGAATGGGGGCTAATGGGTTCGGGGAATCACAACGAACAGAACTCTCCGGCCCATATGAGTGCATGGTCGAAAGATTTCCTCGGCTGGGCCAACGTCACGACGGTGGCGGCCAATCAAAACGGCGTTTCGCTTCAATCCATCCAAACAACGGGGGATGTGCTGCGAGTAGATGTGCCCATGACAAACGAATACTTCCTTCTTTCGAACCGGCAGGCGACCGGCTCTGATGTTTTTCTGCACGAACCGGGTTTGTTGGTCTGGCACATCGACCCCGATGTCATTGCGGCAAAGGACGGTCCCAATACCGTCAACGCCGATCCCGCTCACAAGGGTGTCGATCTGGAAGAAGCTGATGGCGTGGCCGATATGGATGCGGGAAACAATCGCGGGGACGCGGGAGATTCTTTTCCGGGCACGAGCTCCGTTACGACGTTCGATGTGAATTCCAACCCGAATAGCCTGAACTACTCTGGAGCGCCCTCCGGCCTGGCGATCCGCAACATCACCAATATTGGGGGCGTCGTCGGGTTTGATATTGCCATCGATGAATTGGCCACCTTCGTGTGGGGCGATGTGAACAACGATGCCGTTGTCGACGTTACGGATGTCGACATTATCTATCGGCACGCTCTGGGTTGGATGGGTGCCGATCCCGCATTGATACCCGCGGGTGACGTTGATTCCGATGGTGATGTGGATGTGGCCGACGGTTTCTTGACCCACAGTTACATAGGTGGGGTCAGTACTTCGGCCTATCGCGTGGGGGAGGTTGGGGCGGGCACTCCACCACCTCTTTCAGGAAGCCCCCCTTCGAATTCGCAACGTGGCGCAACATCGGTCGGGAGCAACCGGCGATGAGGCGAGTTTCGACGAACGTGTTGATTGCCCTGAGTGCGGTGGGGCTATGGGTTGGTTGTTCTCGCTCAGGCCCCAACGTCGGCGGATCGGGGTCGCCCGTTCCTGGCAATGTAATAATCGGACAGTGGCAGATCCGCAGCGCGGAGGGTCGTGGCCCGTCGTTGGTGATGTCGATCGATTCAGTCGCGGGCGGTGTTTTGTTCGGTCACGTATTACGCTACATGTCCGGTGACATGGGACGGGGCCCCGGGTCGTTCCTCCCGTTCGAAGCCAGCGAAACGCCAGAGGGAAAAATTGAGATCACGATCCAGTGGGCGAATTCTCCGTCTCCCGCGACGGTCTTGACCCTTCAAAGAGACGAAGAGCGTATGCGGGTCAGTGGCTTTGAGTTGGGCGGCGATGATATGACCGCTGCGGGCGGGATTTGGACAGCCACCAGGGTTTCAACGGGCGGTTAGTTGGCGGGTTTCCTTACAATTCTTAGGGTTTCTTTTCCATAGCTTGGAACACTTTCTTTTATTTTGTTTAAGATTATATCAGGCACTTTCAAAGGTTGGCTTAAATGGGACGTGGAGAGTATCTGGGGGAATTAGAGATTGTGGTGCTTTCAGCACTACTGCGAATCAAAAAACCTCCATACGGCATGGAGATATATGACGAAATAGTCCGCGTCACTCGGCGGGAGTTGTCTGCACCGAGCGTCTACGTGACCCTCAAGCGACTGGAGGACAAAGGATTGCTTCAATCTCAATTGGGTGAAGTCCGGCCCGAACCCGGAGGTCGTGCGCGCAGGCTGTACTCAATAACGGAAACGGGGCGGGTCGCCCTCGATCGCTCGCGCCAATTATTCTCGGAAATGTTCGCCGGACTGCCGGAGAAGCTGGTCTAATGAAGAGGCGGCCGGATGGGAGAGAAGGACAACTTCCCCCCCGATGGATTGAAGTGGTTATGGGTTGGAGTTTGCCTGTTGGTTTGCGCCATGAGGTTTTGGAGGATCTGGCTGAACGTTTTTCACAAATTTGCGCAGGGCTGGGTTATCGGGCTGCAATCTACTGGTACGGCGGGCAACTACTTCGAATGGCCCCAAAGCTATTGGTTGGAATCTTATCGGATTTCGCCGGACTACTCAGAGGAGGAGGATCATTGAACGCCTTTTTCAGCGACATTCGCTTTGCTTTTCGCAACTTCGTTCGCGCCCCTGTGTTTGCGGCTGTGGCAATCATTACTCTGGCCCTCGGCATTGGAGCCAACACGGCGATCTTTAGCATCGTAGACGGAATCTTGCTTCGCCCGATGGAGTTTCCAAAGCCGACTCAGCTCGTGACCGTCTGGTCCGACTACACCGAGCGCAACGGACCGTTGCGTGAGTGGCTGTCTTATCCCAACTACGTGGACATGCGCGGCTCCGAACTGTTCGAAGAGCTGTCGATCTACGGGGGATGGCGGCCCACACTGACCGGGAGGGGTGCAGCGAGGCAATTGAATGGTGCTGCTGTTTCCGAAGGAATGTTTTCACGTGTTTTGAAGGTTTCCCCCATCGTCGGACGCGGTTTCACCCCCGAAGAAGACGTCCCCAACGGGCCCGCCGTGGCCCTTATTAGTCACAGCCTTTGGCAGTCTGAATTTTCACGAAACACGAACGTTGTCGGTGAGACGGTCACACTTGATGGGGCGCCTGTCACTATCATCGGCGTCATGCCCGCAGGCTTCACACCTCCGTTTTTTGCCAGGTCTGAGATTTGGACGCCGATGGGGTTGGATCTAGCCTCTTCCCCCGCCCGCGCGGCGGCGAACCTTCGGACTGTGGGGCGGCTCAGTAGCGGTGTTACCCTGGCGGGTGCCCAACTCGGGATGCGAGAGTTGGCTTCACGATTGGAGTCGGCATATCCGGAGGCAAACGAAGATGTTGGGATCGCTCTGTTTTCGTTGCACGACGACCTGGTGCGGGATGCAAAGGCCGGTCTCTGGTTGCTGTTGGGCGCGGTAATAGTCGTCTTGCTCATCGCATCCATCAACGTCGCCAATCTCATGTTGGCCCGGACAATGGCCCGGCGGTCCGAGATGGCTGTTAGGGCAGCTCTCGGCGCGGGGTCGGGGAGGATTGTCAAACAACTCCTAACTGAAGGTTGCGTTTTGGCCGCGGTTGGTGGGGTGTTGGGCGTTGTGCTGGGGCGCCAGGGTTTGAAAGTACTCGTCGGCCTCGCACCGGAAACAACTCCGTTGCTCGATCAGGTTGGTCTTGATGGGAGAGTGCTAGGCTTCGCCGCAGTCTCCACCATCATTGTGTCAGTACTCTTCGGTCTGGTACCGGCTTTGAACGTGACGCGGGGGGATCTCAATGATCACCTGCGGGCCGGGCGTGTGGCCGACGTTGACCAACATAGTCAACGGACAGGTCGCGTCCTGGTAGCCGGCCAGATTGCGTTAACTCTGGCTTTGCTGGTGGCTTCGAGCTTGTTGATTCAGACGCTCTCGGGACTGAGGTCGGTGGACACTGGTTTCAAAGCCGACGCTCGCATGGCTTTCAGATTTTTTCTTCCCACCGATTCGTATGATCGCGATGGCACGCGCGATTATTTGATTCGCCTGGAGGACCATCTTGCTCGGATCCCCGGTGTGATTCGGATCGGTTCGGTAAGTGCGCTTCCGTTGTCCGGTCGGGACAGCGACACGGACTTTATTGTTGAAGGTGATCCTCCACCAGCAGTAGGGGAGGTGCGTTCGGTATGGTTTCGATCGGTTACTCCGAATTATCTGAGTGCGATGGAAATCGCGGTAGTAAAGGGTAGAGGTTTCAGAGACACTGACGATCAGGAGGCTCCGATGGTCGCCCTGATAAACGAAGAAATGGCCGAACGTTACTTCGGTGATCGCGATCCGATCGGGATGCGGATCAATGTTAACGATCCGGCCAATCCGGTTTGGCGGGAAATTGTTGGAGTGACCGAAAACATTAAGAATTTTGGTGTTCGCAACGACAGCCGCTATGTGTTGCATATTCCCCACCGCCAGATCCCTTTTCGGTCCATGAACGTAGCATTACACACGAACAGGGAGGACCCGCTGAGCCTCTTGCCCGAAATACGGGCGACGATGGTTGATCTTGATCCTAATATCGCGGCTGCCGGGGCCCGGTCAATGTCTGATGCGCTGGAAGATTCATTTGGTGGGGATCGTTTTGTGACAGTTCTCTTGAGTTTGTTCTCAGGGCTATCGTTGTTGCTCTCGATGGTTGGGCTGTACGGGATCGTCAGCTATTCAGTGAGCCGCAGGCAGAGGGAAATGGGAGTGCGGATCGCCGTTGGCGCGTCAGCGCGGGAAATTCGCGGGTTGGTGGTGAACAATACGTTGAGACTGGTGTTTGTGGGTGCCGTTGCGGGCCTGGCGGCAAGTTTGGTTGGAGTGCGGTTTGTTGAAAGTCTCCTGTTTGGCGTGGGAAGATTCGATCTCCGGTCGTTTGTGTCGGCGGTCGGCATTTTGGCCACGGTTTCAGTTGCGGCGGCTCTCGTTCCGGCTGTGCGAGCCTCGAGGGTTGATCCGGTTACGGTGCTCAAAGCGGAGTAGCTGGGAAGTCAACAGAAATCGATTTCAAAATAGAAACTTCAAATTGTGGTTGCGTTTCAAATAATTATGTTGTATATACAACACATGCGATCCTCAAAAGCGATAGCGAATGAGATGGCTGAACATTGCCTTGCGTTGAAATTGCGGCGTGCAAGCAGGGTTTTGAGCCGAGCCTACGACGATGCGTTGCGGGAGCTTGAGGTCACCGCGAATCAGCTGAACATGCTGGCTGCCATAGAAAAGATTGGCGATGCCCGGCAGGTAGATCTGGTGAAGGCCCTGGAGATGGAAAAATCTACAGTTAGCCGAAGTGTGAAACTGATGGAAGAGAATGGATGGCTTGAAGAAGTGTCTTACTCTGAGGGTCGCGGTGGATACAAACTCTCGCGAACGGGAAAAAAACTTCTGGCCGATGCCGCGCCCGTGTGGCGGGAAGTACAGGGTAAGGCGAAAGAGACGGCCGGGTTGGCGAGCCTGGGGGTGATTGTCAGGGGATGATGGGATGAGGAGGGCGTTTTTATTTGAATCGTAAGTTGTATGTACAACTTAAAGGGGTTGAGATGTTTGGATCATACAGAAATTTTGCTGCTGCGACGCTGGTTCTGGGGACGTGGGGGGCCGTGGTCGTGGGTCTAGCAGCGCGAGGTGCCTATCATGCTCCGGCCGGAGGGCCTCCGGTTGTGTTGATAGGGTCGGTTGTCGTTCCGTTGGCCTTATTCTTGGTGAGTGTGGCCGCATTTCCGAGTTTTCGACGTCTCGTAGCGAATGCCGACCCGACTTTCGTCACATCGTTTCAAGCATGGCGCATTGTTGGAGGGGTTTTCCTGGTGGTAGCAGCATTTGGCGTTTTGCCATGGGAATTTGCGCTTCCAGCAGGACTTGGGGATGTCGCAGTGGGTACATTGGCGCCGTTTGTGGTGCAGGCGATGAGAAAACGCAGCCCGGGCTGGAAAAAGGTGTTTTACGGTTGGACAATACTTGGGTTGGTGGATTTTGTTGTCGCCATTGGGACGGGCACCTTGATCCGAGTCGGGGTCCTGGCACAAGGCAACTCTGAAGCTGCCCGACTGATGGACGCAATGGACGCGATCCCCCTCGTGATCATCCCCGCGTTTTTCGTCCCGGTCTTCGCAATTGGGCATATCGCAGCGGTTATGCAAGTCAGAAGGTAGAGGTTGGAAGCCAGAAAAACCGGCAAGTTTTCCTGTCTGCCCCGTTAAACAGCCCCCGTCAGCCATTTTGACCCGCCCTGTATGCCGTCCCATCTATCCCCATTGCGGTTCGGTGTGATTCGAGGGTAACATAGGTGCGAAAGGAAAGGCGCTGAAGCTGAAAAAGAGCCCGGGTGCCGCTTGTTTCTATGCTGAAAAAAATCAGGGATTTGTTTGGTTTGGAATCGTTGCCTCACCGGCCACCTCTATCCCCTCGATTTGCGGTCTATTCGGCCGCGGCCTATTTGATTCCCGTAGTGGTCCAACTCGGTTTTCCGGAAGATCCTGCCCTTACTGATGAGTTGGTGTGGCTGGTGACTCTGGCCCCTGCTTTTCTCCTTGCTCTCCACTACGGACTGCCCGGGGCGCTATTGGCCCTGGTGCTGGGCACCGCCATTTTCGTGGCTGTGCAGATTTCGGTGACCTTGAATTACACTCCGGACGATTGGCGCATAACGGTACCTATCTACATTGCCTACGGGGCGCTCACAATAAGTGTCGGATGGCTCTCAGATCAGTTGCACGGCTTTTACAAACGGGTAATGGAGGGTGCGCGGATGTCTGCGATCGGCCAACTCGCATTGACCGTCAAACACGAAGTAAATAATGCCCTGACCCCGTTAATCGCCGAGACAGAGTTGATGCTGGAGGACGAGGATCCCCTCACCGATAGACAACGGGAGGCGATGCGCGGAATTCTCCAGTCCGCACTTCGCATTTCCCATGACGTCGACAAAATCACCAGACTTGAGGACGCACCGATTACAACAGTCCTCGGCGGGGTCGAGATGATTGATCTCTATACGGCCCGGACTACTGAAGAAGATTAGTGGTTGAAGTCAGACGAATCAAATGAATGAGGTGGCACGGTGCGCAGGTGGGGAAGATAGGCTGGGCCGCGGTGCTCCCGTCTCCGGTTTTTCGAACATTCTCGAACACTTTTTCTGGCGTTTTTGTTGCCAAAGAGTTGCATCAAGGGTACAGTCTCCACGTCACAACTCGGAGCCTTTGAAATTTGCGTGTTCGCCTCAAGCTAGATCAACTTCGGACGATAGTCGCCGAGAGTTCGCTCTCTCAGAATCACTGGGCGATGAAAATTGGGCTTTCGCGTGGACATTGGTCGGAAATAGTCCAGGGAAAACACCCCTATGTGTCGGCCAAGACTCGAGAGAAAATCATCGACGCCTTTTCTGCGTCGTTCGATGACCTTTTCGAAATAGAAGAGGGCGATTCCATCCCGGAAGAAACCAGCGCGGGTGTTCATGCTGCCATCTCAGATCAATACCTTGTCGACAGCGAAATTGGGCAGGGGGGAATGGGCACGGTGTATGTCGCCCGGGATTTGCGACACGGTAGACAGGTCGCTGTAAAAGTGATCAACCCCGAGGCCGTTACCGGAATCGGGGCGGCGCAGTTTCTTAAAGAGACCAGGTTGACCGCCCGTCTGGAACACGAAAACATCCTCACGTTGCTTGACTCAGGTGAGGCTGCAGGGCATCCCTATTTCGTCATGCCTCTCGTTCGTGGCGGTTCGCTACGGGACTATTTGGACGCGCAAGGGCAATTGTCGGTCGAAGAATCTGCGGAAGTATTGAAGGGAGTCGCCAGGGCTCTCAGTTATGCTCATGGCGAGCGTGTGATCCACTGTGACATCAAACCTGAAAACATTCTGCGCACGTCCGATGGTCATACTTATGTGGCCGACTTCGGGATATCGCGATCCGTCCATCGCGAGGTGTTGGAGTGGCGTAGGCGCGGAGAAATTATTTCCTCGGCAGGCACTCCTGCCTACGTAAGCCCTGAGCAGGCAGCGGGCGAACCGGACCTCGACGCACGTAGCGATGTCTACAGCCTTGCCTGCGTCGTCTACGAGATGCTTGCCGGCGAAGCTCCCTTTGCAGGTCGCAATACGATGGAGGTGGTTTCTCGTCGTTTCACCGACGCGATTCCGAACATACGACATCTTGTGCCTTCGGTGCCCGTCTCAACCGCCCGTGTTCTTGAACGAGCGATGGAGGTAGACCGAGACCGGCGCTACGACAGCGTTAAAGAGTTCGCGAACGATATCGAGCGAAGTGTTACCGAGCGAAATGCAGCAGCAGAATCGCTATCGATAGCGTGGATTAGAACGACGGGTTTCGTGCGTCGAATGTTCGGTAAGGTGGGGCCCGGCAACGTAAGGGGCGCCAATCGGGTAGTGCTCGGCGTTGCCCGGATGTGGAACGACCTGGCGTATGCGGTCCGTGGTCTCCGGCAAAGGCCCGGTTTCGCCCTGGTCGCGGTGTTGACACTCGGATTGGGAATAGGAGTCAATGCTGCTCTGTTCGCGTTGGTAAACAGCATCTTTTTCCGAGACACCATTGTCGCTGCGCCTGAAACAGTTGTCGAAATCCACCGCGTTTCCAATCGCAGCGGCCGGTATTTTGCAATAAGTCACATTGACGCCAACGATATCATTGCCAACGCCGCCGACGTTTTTTCAGGTGTCACGAAATTCCGCTTTATCTCTGGTCAACTCGGCCTGCTGGATTCACCCGGGCGCTTGATAGGTGGCGAGCTGGTCAGCCACAACTACTTTGAAGTGTTGGGCGTTCCCATGCATATGGGCCGAGGTTTTTTTCGGGAGGAAGACCAACCGTCCGGCAGTCCATCGGTGGCTGTGATTTCGTTCCGTGCGTGGGTCGAGGTGTTCGCGGCTGACTCGTCGATCTTCGAAACTCCGGTGCGGATCAACGGGAGACCATACGAAGTAGTCGGGGTGGCTCCAGCAGAATTTACGGGTCGTTATCCCGGCATCAGCGCCGACGTCTGGTTGACGATGGCTATGGAAGATCACATCCAACCGAACAGTCTCACGAACAATAATATCTATGCTGTGGCAAGGTTACACGATGGGGTTTCTGCCGCGGCCGCCGAGAATGCCCTGTCATTGATGTCGCAAAGGTTCGATGAAGAACGGGGACGTACCAGGAATTGGGATTTCGGTGCCGTGGTTGCCGCTGAGTCGATCCTCCAACCCGGTCTGGATGAAGCCATCACCGCAATAGCTGCCCTTCTTATGGCGATCGTGATTATCGTTTTGCTAGTGACTTGCACCAACCTTGCCGGGTTCCTTCTCGCCCGGGCCGCCGAGCGGCGCAAGGAGGTAGCTGTGCGGCTCGCTATGGGCGCGAGCAGGGGGACGGTCGTCCGGCAAATGCTTACGGAGTCGTTATTGCTGGGCCTTATCGGTGGGGCCGTGGGTGTTGTACTCGCCATAGTCATGGGGAGGATCGCCGGAGCCTTTCAACCGCCTTTGCCGATGCCCATCGACATCGATCCTCGCGTCGATGCGCGAGTATTGTTTTTCACATTTGTGGTGTCCGTTGTTGCGGGTGTTGTTTTCGGGTTGATCCCGGCGTCGCACGCGGCCAACCCTGAGGTTGCCTCAGTGTTGCGCGGGGCGTCAGGTGCGAGTGCGAGTCGTGCGGGAGCCCGGTGGCGGCGCGGTCTGGTGTCGGTGCAACTCGCGATGTCATTGTTGCTGCTGATCACCGCCGGTTTGTTCGTCCGAAGTTTGTGGAACGCTGCCCGGGTTGATCTGGGTTTTGTGAACGAACCTGCGGCGATCATCTCGGTCAACTTGAGAGGGAGCGGCTACGAAAGCTCTCGGTGGGCAGTTTTGCAACGACAACTGGTGGATGCGGCATCGTCTGTCCCGGGTGTAGCATCCGTAGCGGTTGCCAGTCGCATGCCCCTGGCTCTGGGCAACAATAGCCGGATTGTGAACTTGCCGGGCCAATCGCAACAGGATGGGCGGTTTATTGAATACGGTTCCTTCACTCCTAATTTCTTTGAAGCGTTTGGAGTACGTACACTGGCGGGACGGGTCTTTGACGAAATCGGATCCCCAGAATCTCCAGGAGTCATTCTCAGTGAGGCTGCTGCGCAGGTGTTCTTTTCTACCGCTGATGTTGTCGGGCGAACTATCATTATAGGCGGTAACCAGGACGCCCCGGCGACAATCGTAGGGGTGGTTCCAAACATAAAAATAAAGACCCTCAACGAACGCCCTGAGCCGTTTCTATACCTGCCGATCGATCTATTCCCGGCTGCTGCTATTCATTTGATCGCAAAAGGCGCCGGGAGCGATCGAGTGCTTTCGGAACAGGTAAGGGAGGCCCTGCTCGGGGTCGATCCGAATCTTTATGTCACCCAGGCTCGCACTCTGGACGACCACACCGGTATTATGTTCTATCTCCCCCGCATGGCCGTTCGCGTCACGTTGCTGTTTGCCGGCCTGGCGATCTTGTTGTCAGCAATCGGCCTGTTCGGGGTTGTCAGTCACAACGTAGCCAGTCGCACCAAGGAAATTGGAATTCGTATCTCACTGGGCGCTTCCAACCGGTCCGTTGTGAGGTTGATAGTCATGGGAGGAGTGAAGATGGTGGTTACCGGAACAGTCATCGGCACCATCCTCGGATTAGTTGCGGGCAAGGGTGTTGAACGATTCCTCCTTGAAATGGAGGGATTCGATCCTGCCACGTTGGTGGCAACAGTCTCGATACTTGGTGTGGTCGGAGTGCTTGCGGCCTATATCCCGGCCCGGAGGGTCACGAAGGTGAATCCGGTGGAGGCGTTGAGGGCGGAGTAGCGAGCTTGGATATATGAGGGGTTAATATTTGAGGGATGATTATTCTTTGGTCTATCCGTCCACCCTGAAACCTCCCGTGCTCATCCCCGTAGGTTTTTTCAACCCCACCCTCTGAGGACCCATGATCAGTGGAGCATCAAGCCTACGGTACATTCTTCGCAAACTCTTTAAGAGCGTGGGATTCACCGCGACATCAATTATTACGTTGGCGACTGGGATCGGTGCCACAACCGCGATTTTTAGTGTGGTTTACTCGATCCTGCTAAAACCGTTGCCGTTTCCTGAGGCTGAGTTGCTGGTCGACATCGCTCATACAGCTCCGGGTGTGGAGTTTCCCGAATTGGACCACTCCGTTGGTACCCACCTCCATTACCGCGAATTATCCCGTGTTTTGGAGGAGACCGCGGTTTACGACGAGGGGACGAGCAACGTTACCGGGGATGGTGAACCGGAGCGCCTGGATGTCTTAAGGACCTCTGCGTCGTTGTTTTCCGTCCTTCGAGCTACGGTGGCTACCGGGCGTCCGCTAATTGAAGCCGACAACGAACCGGGCGCGTCGCCCGTGGTGGTTTTGAGCAACGCTACCTGGCGCCAGCGGTACGCCAGCGATCCCCGGATCCTGGGAAGGTCGATAGCCGTCGATGGTGTTGATCGAGAAATCGTAGGGGTCATGCCGGCTGATTTTTCGTTCCCGTCCCCGGATATTCGTCTTTTCATCCCGATGGAAATCGATCCTGCCGAAGCCAGGTTCGGGAACTTCGGTCCGCGCGGGGTGGCCCGGTTGAACCCCGGTCAAACTGCTTCCGACGCGCAGAGTGAACTGCAGCAACTCGTGCAACGTTTACCCGAGCGTTTTCCTGATGCTACTCTGGAGTTACTGGAAGGTGCTCAGTTCGGTTCGGTCGTTACTCCACTGCTGGAAAGAACCGTTGGCGATGTTAAGAGGACTCTAGTCGTGGTGCTTGGCGCTGTGGGTTTTGTTTTGTTAATTGCCTGCGCCAACGTTGCAAACCTTTTTATGGTGCGAGCCGAAGGGCACCGGAAGGAGATTGCGATCCGAACATCTCTTGGCGCGGGCAGTGGGGCGTTGGTGCGGTACTTCATGGCCGAAAGCCTAACGTTGTCAACCGTGAGTGCAATACTTGGGATTGGTCTGGCGGCTGGCTCGCTGAAGTTGCTGGTTGCACTTGGCCCTCAGGACCTTCCACGACTGAACGAAGTCGGCCTGAGTTTCCCTACCCTGGCCCTTGCAATAACTCTCTCAACTGTTGTAGGTGTGGTCTTCGCGACCGTTCCGATTTTCAAATACGGGGCGTTAAATCTTGCTACCAGTCTCAAAGATGGAAGCCGAAGCGCTTCAGTTGGTCGGGAGAGGCACCGCGCCAGAAATATGTTGGTGGTTTCCCAGGTGGCGCTCGCGGTGGTGTTACTCGTGGGGTCGGGCCTGATGTTGCAGAGTTTTCGTTACATGAAAAATGTTGATCCTGGATTTGGTATTGATGGCCGCCTAACGGTTCAAGTGAGCCTTCCGCCGGATCGATATGACAGTACCGAAGATGTCGCTGATTTCCATCTTGAAGCTGCAGAGCGTCTCGCTGCGATTCCGGGAGTCTTCGGGGCATCGGCCATCGCCAACATTCCACTGGGTAACAGAAGCTCGGGCGACCTGGTTGAGGCCGAGGGTGTGGTCAGAGGTCCCAATGAATTGCCGCCGGTGATGGAGCTCAATTGGGTCAGCCCGAACTACTTCGCAGAATCCGGGATAGAATTCAACCGCGGCGAGGGCTTCTCACCTCCGATCAGTGAAACCGAAGCCCGGCAGGCGGTGATCACTGAGCAAGTGGCTCGAAGATACTGGCCCGACGTGTCCCCGCTTGGCAAGCGCCTCAACATCGATCCGCTTGAGGATCCGGAAGACCGCACATGGTACACGGTAGTCGGGGTTGTGCCGGATGTGAGAAGTTCATCGTTGACTGAAGATCCGGTCGAGACGGTGTACCTCCAATTAAACGGAAGTTGGACTCAACGGACCGCGTCATATGTAATCAGATCCTCGCAGCCCACCGATGTTCTGGTACCCGCCGTCCGGGAGGCCATGAGAGAACTTGATTCCAACCTTCCCCTGGCCAACATCCGCACCATGCAAGAGATAGCCAGCCGATCGTCCGCGCAGCTGGCCTTCACAATGTCGCTACTGGGCCTCGCAGCCGTTGTCGCTTTGCTGCTCGGATCGGTAGGCATATACGGTGTTATTTCCTACGTCTTCGCACAGCGTAACCAGGAAATCGGTGTGCGCATTGCCCTCGGAGCTCAACGTGGGACTATTAGTAGAATGGTACTGAAACAGGGAGGAATGTTGACCGCAGTCGGACTCGGCGTCGGACTCGTCGCAGCCGCCGTGCTCACGAGGTTCATGGAGAGTCTTTTGTTTGAAGTAAACCCAACAGACCCGGTGACGTTCGGAGTGGTCACCCTGTTGCTTGCACTCGTTAGCATGCTGGCCGCATATGTCCCCGCGAGGCGAGCAGCCAGGACTGATCCGCTCGAAGCGTTTCGGGAGTGAGATGATGGTTGGACGGAACGGACAGAACAGGACGGAACGTGACTGAATAGGGCGGACTGAGATTGTATCTTCGACGGACCGTTCCGACCGTTCCGACCGTTCCGACCGTTCCGACCGTTCCGACCGTTCCGACCGTTCCGACCGTTCCGACCGTTCCGACCGTTCCGACCGTTCCGACCGTTCCGACCTTCCTACTCTCCTGAGAGCACTCGCGCTATCTCGAAGACAGATTCTCCGCCGGTTATTGGGAAACTCACTTTGAGGATGTATGGCCATTGGCGGGATACCCAAAAGGTCAAAGACTGATTGGTCTCGACGACCCACGCATCAAGTTCCCCCAATCCGGGCACGGTTACCGGCTCGCGACCCGCGACAGAAAACTCGTAAGACGCGAGAGTGGGGTCGGTTCCGTTCCCGAAGTTGAAACGCACGAAGGGAAATGAAGCCGAGTATCCTGTTTCGAGTGGCGCGGCAGCAAACAACAATCCTCCGAGGCGCTGGTCGAAGGGAGCGTTCTCGAATTCGGCCGCGGCGTGGGATGCCGGCGTCAGAGCCGACCCCACGCCGGTTGCATCGAAATCACCTCCGGAAAAATCCCATTGCGTGGTGCCGTTGGCTCCGACCAGCTGAGCGGACACCGGTACGAGCGATGGAAAACGGGCGACGTTGGTCACGGTGAACGTCGTGCCGTCGAGGTTCTTGAAATCCTGTGTTCTAACTAAGAGGTCGCCGAGCGAATCGGACAACAGTTCGACTTCATCATCAACTAACCGCTGCACATCGCTTTTGCCGTCGACAGTGTTTACCTGGCTCCACACGACTTTGTAGGGAGTCATAAAGCTTGCGTCAATCTCACCGGACCCGAGGGTGAGTACATAGTTTTCGGCCTGGGCCGTGGCGAGAGCCGGGGTTCCGAGAACCAAGGTTAAAGTTAAGGCCGCCTGCATGCGTCTCATATTGTCTCCTGAGTGTTGTTAACTGTTAGAGTTGCGGGTTGCTCGGCCATTGTCATTCGTATCGCAGAGCAACGGCTGGATCGATGCGCGCAGCCCGACGGGCCGGGATCAGACAGGCAAGAACTGTGACTGATGCCAGGCTGACAGCCACAACAGCGTAGATGGCGGGGTTGATTGCTGAAACCCCGAAGAGAATTCCGGAAATTGAACGCGCCGTGATCATGGCTCCACCAAGTCCAACCACGATCCCAATCGCGGTGAGGTTGAGGCCCTGGGTAACTATCTGTCGAACGACGAGTGATTTGTCCGCACCGAATGCCATCCGGATTCCGATGTCGCGCGTGCGCCGACTTACCGAATAGGCGATTACTCCATACAAACCTACGGCAGCAAGAGTCAAGGCGATCAAGCCGAACGCCGAGGCTAAGACCATGACCAACGTTTCGGAAGCCATGGCGAGGGCAAAGCGTTCGCGCATCAATTTGATGTCGTCGACGGGCGCGTTCGGGCTTATAGAACGAACGGTCTCTCGAATCGGTCCTACCAACGATGCGGGTTCGACGGTACTTCGAACAGCCATTTTTAGAGACATCCCCTGCCAGGCATAGGGGTTCACGTTGAAGAACACCGTGGGTAATCCATCTTCGCGCAGGTTTTCGTGGCGCATATGCTCAACCACCCCGACAACTTCTTTCCAAACGAAGTCTCCAAAGGTTGGCTGGATCTTGACTCGTTTACCCAGCGGATCCTCACCCGGCCATTCGCGGTCGGCCATGCGACGATCAATCAATGCCACGTCTGGACCGTCGAGTGGTTCAAGCATCCTGCCAGCGAGCAGGCGTGTCCCCATCGCGGGCAAATAGCCTGCAGTTACCATCCTGTAGTCTGCTTCGCTGGGTTGGGTGCCCGCCGCTTCGGATTCCTCGGTTGCGTAGGGTCCACTGTAAAGACCGCCCGCAAGGGGCATCCGGTTTGCAGCGCCTACATCAACGACTCCGGGAACAGCTTTGAGTGCTTCCATGGCGCTGGTTACGAACACCGCCGCCTGTTCGCCGTCTTCAAACTCCGGTGGGGCTTGAATGGAAAACGTCACCACGTTTTCGGAGTCGTAGCCCGGTGTCACAGCCAGAAGCTCCGAGAAGGTTCTGATCATCAATCCCGACCCAACCAGCAGCATCAGCGAAAGAGCAACTTCCGCTACGACCAACGTTTGGCTTGTGCGGGTTCCGACGGTCTTTCCCGAGTTCCGGTCGCGAAGGACGTTCATTAACCCCGGCTTTGAGGCATATATCGCCGGGAGCACCCCGAAGACCAGCGCCGAAGCCAGGAGCGAAACCAAAGAAAATCCGAGAACCTGAGGATCCAGTCCGACATTTTCCAGTCGGGGGATTCCAGGCGGATTGAATGTCTTTAAGGTCTCGAGGCCCGCAGTGGCCAAAGCGATCCCGGCGGCTCCACCCATTGTTGCGAGAACGACGCTCTCGGTGAGCATCTGTCTGATGATTCGTCCGCGGCCTCCTCCAAGCGCAGATCGCACCGAGATTTCTTGATCACGCGAATTGGCTCGAGCAAAAAGCAGATTTGCCACGTTTGCGCAGGCGATGACCAAAACGAACATCACGGAAGCCAAAAGAGCGAGGAGGGCCGGTTTGACGCCCGATACCAGATCGTCGAGCACAGGCACCACCAACATTCGGTAGCCCACGTCCTCTTTCATCTGATAATTGGAGCGAATGTCCTCCGAAAGCCCGTCGAGTGCCAGTTGCGCCTGTTGCACCGTGACGCTGTCGTTGAGGCGGCCGACTACGCGGAGCCAACCGTTTTCCCGGTCATCTCCGTTGACCCAGCCAGTCGGCATGGCCCGGAATATCTCGGGCTCCTCAAGTCCGCCGGCGTAGCCGGTGATTGCAGTTGCCTCTGCCGGGGCCAACACGCCAACGACGTTCAGTGAGTTGCTTCCGATACGGATGCTTTGCCCCACGATGTTCGGGTCGGAGCCGTAACGACGTTGCCAGACATCGTGCGTCAGGATTGCCCCTGACTCGTCGGTTGCGTCGAGATGTGCTCCCAGCTGCAACGTTGCGCCGAGCAGGGGAAGGAAACCTTCTGTAACCCAGGCAATCTGAACGCGCTCGGGTTCGAATTCGCCGGTGGCGATATCTCGTCCGTACCATGCTGCTCCGACCTGGGCGATGTTGGTGGTTTTAAGGTCATTGTAATCGCCGACCGTGATGGGAAGGTGGTGGTATTCCTGGGCAGTCCGATCACCCCAGAACATCACGACCCGCTCGGGGTCATCGAACCCCATCGGTTTGAGCAACACGCCCTGCACAACGCTGAACACGAGCGTTGTCGCGCCGATGCCAAGTGCCAGGGTTATGACAACGGTAGCGGTGAATCCTGACTGCTGGCGGAATCCGCGTAAAGCCACACGCACGTCTTGAAACAGGTCGGACATTTTCAGCTCTCCTGATGATTATCGTATGGAACTGGTAACCGGTTCGAGACGGCGCGACTCGTGCGTTGTGATGAAAGCCGGTGTTTGAGGGATGAGATTTGATCGTTAAGGGGTGGTGGATTGAGGGATGTTCGTAAAACGCGACTGGCACTGATTGCGAGATAACTTCCTACGGCTTAGAACAGAGGGGTGCCGGGTGCCGTCACGCCGGGACCGCGGTTCGTCACAGGGTGGATAGTGCTCGTCACGCGGCGCGTAACAGCTGGGTAATCGTGACGTAAGAATCGTCTCGTCTTTGAAACATGGAGGACTGATGGCATCCAAGATTATCCTAGCTGCGGCGTTCACTTTGGTCGGGCCGCTTTTCGCCGGAACATGGGCCATGGCCCAGGAAGGTCTGGTCTGGCAGACCAACCGAGAGGCAGCCCAGGAGTACGATGCGGGCGTCGAGGCTCTGCACGATTTCTGGTATGAGGAAGCAAGGGAGCGCTTTGCAGCGGCGGCGATCGCCGATCCAAATTTTCCGTTGGCTGCCTGGGGCAACGCAATGACCCACTTTTACGTGTGGGGGATGTCCCAATCACGAACAGATAGAATGATAGAGGCTCTGGTGACACTCGGGACTACGCGGGAGGAGAGGTTGTCCAAAGCGCGTTCTGATCGAGAGCGGCGTTACCTCCGGGCTATCGAGGAACTGATTGCGGACGACGACGAGGCAGTCCGTCGACGAAAGTTTTCAGTTGCGATGGGCCAACTCGCGACGGCTTATCCGCAAGACATAGAAGCGAGCGCCTTTTATGCTTTTTCGCTTTTGGGCGCGGTGCAAAGCCTTCGACGTGATCCACTTATTAGAGAGGAAGCGGTTCGAGTGGCGGAGAGGGTTCTTGAGATGGATTCGACTCACCACGGAGGGCTGCACTATATGATCCACGTGTTGGACAGCCCTTCCAATGCCCGACGTGCACTACCGTACGCCAATTTGTACGATTCGCTGGAGCCATCTGCCCCACACGCGATTCACATGCCTGCCCATATCTTCATGCAGCTGGGTATGTGGGAGGATGTTGTTCGAGTAAACCGAGCCGGGTTTGACCGATCACATGAGCTGGCCGTGGCGAATGGCACCGCATTGGATGGGCGGGACTACCACGCCCTGGGTTGGGTTCCCTATGCGTACCTCCAGATGGGACGAACCGAAGAGGCGTGGGAGTTGGTCGCAGAGATGGATAGTTTGGCACGCGCAACCGATTCGGGCAACTTTCGTTGGTGGAATGGCATATGGACTGCCACATATGCCATTGAAACCGGTGTCGTGCTCGATTCGTTGCCAGTATCCGGTTACAACAGCCGTACGGAGTTCCTGGGCACGGGGATCAATGCGTTGCGACAGGGCGACCTAACTCGTGCCGCCGCGATGCTGGACAAGATTGAAGCGGCTGAGGCCAGTTCGATTGAAAGCCTTGGCAGTGGCACCACCGCGTCACTGCGGTGGACAGTAACCAGGCTCTCGTTGCAGGGGCTTCTGGAGGCTGCACGAGGAGATACTACACTGGCTCTTGCGACCCTGACGCGGGCAGTGGAGGCAGATGAAGCTATCGGACCTCCGAACGAAACCCCGGATCCGATAAAACCACCTTCTGAATTGCTGGGTGAGATGCAACTGGCGGCGGGTCGAAGCGATGAAGCGTCGGAAACCTTCGCGCGGGCTTTGACTGCCCGCCCCGGCAGGAGAGCTGCGTTGGTTGGGGCGATCCGCGCGGCAGAGCTCGCGGGTGATGAATGGTTGGCCGCGAAATACCGTGAAGGCCTTCAGCGCCCCCGTTGATGGTGCCTCGGGGTTTGACCAGGACATCGGTCGGCATGGGAGTCCCTCCGGTCTCGTGACTTCGGTTAGATTGGACTACATGGTTGAGTCCACGAAGCGACAGGACAACAGGGTCGGTGCGCCTCCCGCAACAGCCCATGGGTTGATTGCTGGCGCGGTGCTACTTCTGTGCGGCTTTGTGATTACGCAACTTTACGTTTGGATTCGATTCTGGAACCTCAGATTCAGCTGGGGAGAAGCGATCAAGTGGTCGGTGCCGGATATAGTGATCTGGTTGGCGACAGTGCCGTTGATCGTGTGGCTTGCCCGAAAACTCCCGCTGGCAAGAGACAACCTCGTCTCACGGGTGCCAATTCACCTTGTCTTGAGCATTGCGGTGTCGACCGGAGTTATGGCCCTCCTGTTTTACTCCGATGGTTGGCTGAATTGGAGTGGTTGGTTGGGAGCACCGAGGGACCTTTTGTCCGCGCCGCGCTATCGCTACGGTGTGTCATTTCACACAGGGGTGATGATCTACTGGGCGGTCGTTAGCATTACCCAGGCCACTGAGTTTTACGGTCTTTTCCGACAACGCGATGCGGCTGCGCTGCGTTTTCAGGCTGACCTCACGCGGGCGCGTTTGCAAGCATTGAAAATGCAACTTGACCCACACTTTCTTTTCAACACGCTCAACTCGATCTCGGTTCTAATGAGGCGCGATCCTGACGGGGCAGACCGAATGCTTACGCATTTGAGTTCGCTGTTGAGAATGACCTTCGAAAGCCGAGCCTCAATGAAGGTTAGCCTTGCTCAAGAGGTTGACTTTCTTCGGCAGTACCTCGCCATTCAACAGGTGCGTTTCGAAGACCGCCTGTTGGTGGAGTTTGACGTTCCAGAAGGGGTGCTTGAATTGAGCGTACCGAATCTGATCCTCCAGCCTCTGGTAGAAAACGCTATTAAACACGGAATCGGTAAAACGACGGGGCCGGGGAAAATAGTCATTACCGGTCGTACGGTCGGGAGTGAACTTGAATTGATTGTCGCCGACGACGGACCTGGTCTCAACGGCTCCACCGGTGAAGGCACCGGAATCGGTCTCGAAAACACAAGAGCGCGGTTGGAAATGTTTTACCCTGAGGCGAGCGAGTTCTCTGTCACCGATGCCGAGGGCGGTGGGGTAGTCGCAAGAATTCTGATTCCGGCTGAAATGGCTGAGGAAGAAGGGGGCGTCGAGTGAGTTTCCGAGTTTTGGTTGTCGACGATGAGCCCCTGGCGCGCGAAGGTGTGATCAGGCTGCTCAATGAGGAGAAGGATTTTCAGTTGGTAGGAGAGGCTCGCGACGGTCACGACGCGGTCAGCGCGATAAATGATATGGAGCCCGATCTGGTCTTTCTCGACGTTCAAATGCCTGGTCTGGACGGCTTCGGAGTTGTTGAAGCGATGGGCGATGACATGCCCGGTGTGATTTTCGTAACAGCCTACGACGAGTTCGCCCTCAAGGCCTTTGATATCCACGCAGTCGACTACCTGCTCAAACCGATTGAACGTGAACGTTTTGCATCGGCGTTGGATGAGGCGCGCTCCAGGCTACGCAACGGCGAAACGCCTGGCGAGAGCGAGAGACTTGAACCGTTGCTCGATGACGTGCACCGTCAGCGCAACAATTTCAATCGCATTCTCGTGAAGGACCGGGGAAATGTCAGAGTGGTCAGAACCGATGAGTTGCTCTGGATCGCTGCCGCCGGAAACTACGCGCGATTATACGTCGGTGACGAACAACTACTAATGCGCCAGACGATGACTACGCTGGAAAAAAGATTGGACCCGGACCGTTTCGTGAGAATCCACAGATCAACTATCGTGAACGTCGATCACATAACCGAGATTCGGGCGCGAGACAACGGAGAATACGTCGTGGTCATGGACCAGGGAAAGAAGTTGACTCTGAGTCGAAGGTATCGGGACGTGCTTGAGGGTCGGTTGAGGGGGTGAGGAGTGGCACGGGGTCACAGGGGCTCTGCGTTCGCTATTTCGGGCTCTGCACTTTCTCTAGTCTGCTTTCAGACTGATGACCGGGTCTATCTGCGAAGCTCGGATTGCCGGAATCAGGCCTGCGAAGATTGACGTTAACCCCAGGACGATCGGTACGGCTAACAAAGAAGTTGGGTCTGATGGCGAAACGCCGAAAATGAACCCGCTGAGCATCCTGCCCATGGTGATGCTCAAGACAAGTCCGAGAGCTATTCCTGCTAAGCCCAGCGAGAGGCTTGACCCGATCACGCCGCGGAGAATTGTCGAACTTGTGGCGCCCAGCGCCGAACGGATACCGTATTCACGGGTACGCTGGCCGACGACATAGGCGGTTATTCCGTAAAGGCCCAACATTGCCAGAAACGTCCCTGTTACAGAGAACAGTGTTACGAACTGGCGTGCGAGACGTTCCCGGGCAACGCTTTCGTCTATCACCGAAGACATTGTTGCAAATTTTGCCAGGGGGAGATTCGGATCGACCCTCCACACAGCCTGTTTCACCGGTTCGATAATTCTTGCCAGGGGCAACGACGATTTCAAAACCATAGTCATAGTGATGCGCGGAGAGTTCCAGTACGGATAGTAGGCGCGGTCGCCTGCCGGTTGGCGGTAGCCGTCGTCCAGTACGTCTTCAACCACTCCGATGATTGTGATGTCTTCACCGTCCGCACTGGTTTTGTAACGCTTCCCAATTACGTCGGTCGCACTCCAATGCCGCAGGGCCATTGACCGATTGATAACTGAAATCTGTCCTCTGCTTCCCTCGTCGACCGAATCAAACAGGCGCCCGCGAATCAACTCGATGCCTGATGCAGCGAAGTAGTCAGAACTCCCTGTAGTATGGAACTCACTTGAGGTGACATCCTCTGGGGCAATGTCCTGTCCTTCGGGATAGACGTCGTGAGAACTGTTCATACGCGTGAAGTGAAGGTCGCTGACCATATCGATGGCACTTACTCCCGGAACCGCCTTCAGCTCTCTTTTGATGGCGGCATAGGCGGATCGTTTTAGTTCGTCCGTTTCACGTCGAACCGACAGTTCGAAGGTGACCATGTTTTCCGCGACAAATCCGACCGGCGTATTGTACAGAGCCTGAAAACTCCGCGACAACAGCATCGCCCCGAACAGGAGCATCGAAGCCAGTGCCACTTCCGCGACAACCAACCCAGACCCTAACCAATGCGCTCGTCTGGTACGGCCGGCTCCACCGGTGCCGCTGCGCAACGAGGCCGAAAGCTGGCTACGGGTAGCCAGAAACGCCGGGGCCGAGCCGAAAGAAACTGCGGCAACGAACGCTACTGCGAAGAGGAAGCCGATTGTCGCCAGATCCAATCCGATGCTAAATGGGGATTTGAGTTGTGTCGCCTGGTATTGGTCAAACCAGTTCGCACTGAGTCCCAGGATAATAAGCGAAGCGATCACGCTAATAGCGGCAACACTCAACGCCTCTACGACAACCAAACGCCTGATTCGAGCAGTACCCGCGCCCAATGCTGACCTTACCGCAAATTCTCTTGTTCTTCCCTGACTTCGTGTGAGAAGCAGTCCCGACAGGTTGGTGGTCACAATCAAGAGCAGGGCGATACTAGCCGCGGCGAGTATTGTCAGGGGAGTGCTGTTTTCGCCTAGTATATCGTCTCTTAGCGGCGTGAGTATAGCAGAGTACTGGTTGTTGGAGGCCGGGTATTCGAGCGCTAACGCTGCCGACAAATTAGTAAGATCAAGCTGTGCATCCTCCAGGGTAGCGTCGGGTTTCAACCTGGCGATCCCGTGCAGGTAACGCTGACCTCTGTCCAATTCTGTTTCCAGGTCAGACTGGACCAACCAGATGGTTGTCTCTCCTGATTGGACGGGTTCGGGATGAACGAACGTGTCGGGCATTACGCCGATCACTTCGTATGGAGAGTTGTTGACGGCGACCGTTGATCCGATCACCGATTCATCTCCTCCAAACCTGGAGGTCCACAAACCATGGGAAAGAACCACAACATTTTCGTTGCCAGGCGATCCATGCTGCGGCGCGAAGGCAGCGCCTAACAGTGGCAGTACGCCTAGAACATCGAAGAAATTCCACGACACGCGGGAGCCGGTAAGCCGCACCGGGTCTCCGGCGCCGGTCATGGTGGGGAATGTCAGGTTGAAAACGGTTATGTCGGTAAGGGACCTGTTGCGGGATTTCAGGTCCAGGTAGTTGGCGGGCGAAATGGTCGTCGGCCTGTTCTGTCGCCCGTTCCACTCCATCAACTTGACCAGCTGCCCCGCTTCTTGGTACGGGAGGGGATCAAGGAACAGGGCTTTGGCAACAGCAAAAATTGCTGTGTTAGCGGTGATGCCGATCGTCAGAACAGTAACTGCAATTCCGAAAAATCCTGGGGATCGTTTGAAACCCCTTCCGGCGAATTTCAGATCCTGAACCAATCCATTCATATTCATCATGTTTCCAAGGGGTTCGCCCAGGCGGGCAGTCCAGGACTCGCGATCGGTCAACCTCATTCGCAGTGCCGGTAGCAGCGCTCGCAAAAGCTGGGTCCGACGCCAGGTCGTAGCCTGGTGGATGTCGGATTCTGCGAGAGTGTTGAATCCATCATCAATGTCGTTCAGCACGTAACGACGGGAGGGGCGTGGAGTCAGGGTTGAGACGACGGCAATGAGAACGCGGTCAAACAGAGGTTCTTGTTTCACAACAGCTCCAGCCCTTCAGCCATTCGACCCAGCATTCCCATTGCGGTCGCAAGCGCCTGGCTTCCGGCCGCGGTGATGCTGAAGTATCTGCGGGAACGGCCGCCCTGAACGGGCAGAGGCTCCGATTCGAACGACCTGACGAAGCGTTTTCGCTCCAACCGGGCCAGGGTCTCATAAATGGCGCCCACGGCCACCGATCGCCCACTTCGCTCCTCAATCTCACGCCTTATCTCAGCGCCGTACGATTCCCCTTTTTGCTGGGAGATTGCAAGGAGGATGTAGAGTTCGAACTCCGGTATGTGCTTCTGTTTCACGGAGATGTTCTACATTACGATACAAAGAAGGTTCCGGTGGTGGGTTGAGGGGGTGATATATGAGGGGATGCACAGTGGCACTGGTGCACCGGTTTTCAACCGCCCAGTAAAACCGCCCTTCTTATCCGCCCTTTTCCCGCCCTTTCTAACCCCCTCTGCGTTCTTCGATCTCCGCTACTGACATCGGTTTGGCAGGTCCAAGGCGTCGGGCCCCGTCCGAGGTGACCAGATAGTCTTCCTCGTTGCGGACTCCACCAAAATCTCTCCACTTGTCCAGCTCATCGAAGTTGATGAACTCTTCACAGTGTTTCTGTGCCTTCCACAGATCCATGAGTTGAGGGACGAAATAGATGCCGGGTTCAACGGTGACCACGAACCCGGTCTCCAATTCCCGCGCCAGCCGGAGTGACTTAAGTCCGAACTGAGTGCTTTTCGGCTTTCCGCCGTAACCCACATAAACCTCGCCGAGGTTTTCCATGTCATGAACGTCGAGCCCCATCATGTGTCCGGTGCCACAGGGTAGGACCATTGCATGGGCGCCCGCTTCCAGCGCTTCCGCGGTGTCGCCTTTCATGATTCCCAGATCTTTGAGGCCATCGAAAATGACTGCGGACGCGGCAAAGTGCACGTCTCGGAAGGGTACGCCCGGTCCGAGAGCTTCAACCGCTGTTTGTTGCGCTAAAACCTGAAGCTCATAGATAGTCTTTTGGCGGTCGGTGAAACTTTCACTAACTGGAAAAGTCGAGGACAGGTCACCCGCGTAACCTCGAGCGGTTTCCGCACCGGTATCCAGCAAAAACAAATCTCCCTCAGAAAGGGTGTGCCCGTAATCGTGATTGTGCAGGATCTCACCGTGAATCGTAGCGATGACCGGGAAACTCAACCGGCCACCTCGAGCCAGCGCGATTCGGGTGACCTCCGCAGCGATTTCTGCCTCGCGCATTCCGGGTCGCGCCATCCGAATTCCCGCGTCATGCATCTCTACTGAGATTGCCACTGCTTCGTCTAACTCTGTTATCTCTTCTTCAGATTTGATCGAGCGCTGATTTACCACCGCCCAGATGAATTCTTCGTCCGCCGAGCCTTTGAGGGCGGAGGGCGCCAGCCCGGTGAGTTCAGAAAGGAGCAGGCTTGTTTCGGCGCGGTAGGGAGGTAGATAGCGGACTTTTCCACCAGCCCCGGCGACTTTCCCCACAACTCCCGCCAGCCCGGCTGCTGGTCTGGTGTCGGCAATGCCCGCCCCCTCCGCTCGTTCCACGAGAGTTGGGAGGTCTCCCATCCAAACTATGTGATCGATGGTCAACTCGTCGCCGAAGATCGTCGCGGTGCCAGACTCGCAATCTATTACCGCGACCAGGTCCGGTTGATCCAATCCGAAATAATAGAGAAAGGTGCTGTCCTGCCGGAAAGGATGGCAGTTGTCGGCAAAGTTCATGGGGCTCTCAACGTTGCCAGGGAAAAGCAGGAGGCCGTTTTCGAATTGGGATGCCAGGGCTTTGCGACGATTTTCGTAAACGCTTGCGGGGAACATCGAGTTGACCTCTCTCGGGTGGATTTGGATTGCTCAAGACTCCATGAAATTTACGGGGTTGGACGGGCGGACGGAACGGACAGATGGTCGGTTTGTGGGCAATCGTTTGTTTGAGCAATGTAATTTGCTGGGATGTGCCAGTTCCAGTGATCTTTCCGACAAAGTTCGAACACTTTCTCGGGAGCGCGGGCAACAATTCGATATCAATGGAGTTAAACTCGTGGCACCCTGGCAATAAGGAAACAAACAGTTGCGGATACGACTCAAACTACGCCGACTAGAATTGGCCCTCGGAGCTGAAAATCTCACTCAGAATCACTGGGCTAAGAGGCTCGGGCTGTCGCGCGGGCACCTCTCTGAGATTCTAAACGGCAAGCATCCCTACCTCTCTCAAAAAACGCGAGAGAAATTTTTGAGCGGGTTGGGGTTGGAATTTTCCGATCTATTTGAAACGGAGCATGAGACAAGTGGGTGGGCTTACGGGACCGATGATGACTTCAGAGTTGCGCTGGCTGACCGCTACGAAATTCTTGAGGAGATTGGGTCGGGTGGAATGGGGACCGTGTTCCGCGCGCGAGATTTGAAACATGGGCGCACTGTGGCGGTCAAGGTGATTTCCCCGGAAGCGATTTCAGGGGTGGGGGCCAAAAAATTCATGCGCGAAATACGTTTCATGTCGAGATTGCAGCATCACAATGTCCTGGAGGTTTTGGATTCGGGAAAAGCCGCAGGCCTCCCGTTTTATGTGATGCGATGCATCTCCGACGGATCGTTGCGGCAGCTGCTTTCCACTCGTGGCAAACAAACGTTGGCCAATACGCTCAGGATTGTGAAAGGGGTGGCCGAGGGCCTTGAACATGCCCACGGAAAGAGGGTTGTGCATTGCGATGTGAAACCGGAAAACATCCTGCTCTCCGACAACCACGCTTATGTTGCCGATTTCGGCATCGCCCGCACGGTTCATGCTGAGGCGCTGGAGTGGGGCCGCCGCGAAGGCATCGATTCCTCTGCCGGCACGCCGGCCTACGTTTCCCCGGAACAAGCTTCTGGCGAGCTAGATCTAACAGCATCAACCGACGTTTACAGCCTCGGCTGCGTTGTTTACGAGATGTTGTCGGGGGAAGCGCCGTTCCGCGGGGCGAACACCATGCAGGTGGTGGCCCGGCGGTTTTCGAAGGATCCACCGGAGCTTCTGGATGTCCCGCCCGGCGTGGCTGCCGCGGTTCGCTCCGCGATGGATTTTCACCCTGAAAAGCGTCCCCCTTCGGTTGCGCATTTCGCGCGGGATCTGGAGGTTGCAATAGCGGTGGAATCTAACTCACTAAGCTCTACGGCGGGCCTGGTCGTAAGAAAAGCGCTGGCACCAGTCCGCAGATTTCGGCACCAATCAAAGCGTCGGTCATCGGTTTTCGACGTCTTGCTCCTGGATGTGAGCTATGCCGTGAGGAAGATTTTTCGTAAACCTTTCTTGTCTGCCGCAGCCGTGGTTGTTTTGGCGCTCGGAATCGGCGCGGTGACGAGCGTGTTTAGTGTTTTTTCCGAGCGTCTGTGGCCTATACCTGAGGTGGCCGCAGCTGGTGATGTCTATCTGGCGAAGTTCGTCGAATCCGACGGGAGGACCGGTGACCGCCTTCCCTACAATCTGGCTCTGAAGATAGACGAATCAAGTGAACAATTGGCAGGATACTATCGCACTGTCGCAGCTGTAGCCACCGGAGGGGCGGCTCGGCGAGCCTTTGTGGATTTCGTGTCTCCCGGTTTTCCCCGGCTGATGGGCCTCAGGCCCCTCATTGGTAGCGGTTTTGATGGAGTTGATTTTTCTACGGGTCAGGCGGCAGCCATAGTGTCTCACGATTTTTGGGTTGAGCGTCTTGACTCCGAGGAAGACGTGATCGGGACTGAAATAACGATCAACCGGCGCCCCGTCGTTGTTGTTGGCGTCGCACAACCAGGGTTCTATGGTTTGGATCGAAACAGCCGGGCGGTGGCCTGGATGCCATTCGAAATAATGTTTTCCGACCGGCCTGAATCCTTTGATTGGCCGCTTCTAAAAATTGCCGCAATTGTGTCAGTTGATTCCGAGCCCGCCCATCTGGTCCCGTCGTTGACGTCCATTGTCAACGAGGGAGGCGACAATAGAAGGGTCGTAATGGCGAGTTTTCGGGAAGGGACTGGCGAGGGCATGGGTGCGTTGCTGGGTGCCTGGAGGATGCTAACGGTGCTCGGGGTTGCCGTGCTCGTCGTGGCCTGCCTGAATGTATCCAATTTATTGCTTGCCGAAGCTATCCGACTAAAAGGGGAAACCACTCTGCGCGCGGCGCTCGGTGCTTCACGGCGCAGGTTGTTGCTGGAGAACCTGCTGCAACCGTTGATCATAGCTACGATTGCCTGTGGCTTTGGCCTGGCTCTGGCATGGTGGGTTTTGCACGCGGTTCCCGGTTGGCTGCCTACTTCGGATCCACCTTTGCTTCAAAGAGTTCGTGTTCGGGGCTCCGCTGTGGTTGTTAGTGTATTCGTTGCTTTTTTGGCTGCAATTCTCTCGTCGGTGGCGCCGGCCTGGTCCGCGATAAGGTTGAAGCTTTCGGGGGTTGGTGGTTCGCTGGTGGGTGCGCGCCGGACTGACCGTTCCTCGGGGCTTGGAACAACGCTGGTGGTTGCGCAGGTGGCCTTTTCGGCTGCCTTGATTTCAATAGCTGCCCAGGCCACCTGGACAATGTTTAGTCATCACAGCACGGATCTTGGTTATGAAGAAGAGGGCCGTTTTCAATTCAGGTTGAACGTATCTGATGCGGTAGGGGATAAGGAGGCAGGCCTTCAGATTGCCGAAACAATTCGGACCCGCATCGCTTCTGCCGCAGGAGTGGAATCTGCGACGCTGATCGCCGTTGCCCCTCTGAATTCCCCTCCGCTTTCCCCGATAAGTTTTGTTGGAACGCCTGACACCGTCGCGCTGGTGAAGCGTCTAATTGTCGGACCGGACTATTTTCGAACCGCGGGGAACCAGTTATTGGTCGGTCAGGATTTTGGCATCGCGCCCGATACCAATCTGGCGATCGTCTCTGACTCGGCGGCAAAGCTGCTTTGGCCTAACGGAGCAGATCTTGGAGCCTCTTTTGTAGATGAGCGGGGGAATGCCTATCAGGTTGGAGGAATTGCGTCGGATGGTACCTTCGGGCTCGGTTTCGTCCAGCCGACGGTCTATCTGCCCTTCAGCCGGAACTACAGGAGTGTCTTTGCCGTTGTGGTGAATTCCAGAGTTCCACGGGATCAATTGGCTGAGATCGTGCATAGCGAAGTTAGAAGGGTTGATCCCTTGATCCCGTCTCCTGCGGTAATCCCGGTAGAAGAATGGTTTGAACGCAGTTGGGTGCTTGAACGAGCAACTGGAACGCTGGCTCGTCTGCTTGGGTTCTGCGCATTCTTGATTGCTTCGGTCGGAATATACGGAAGGTTTCTTACACTGGTGACCTCACAAACTCGTGAAATCGCTGTACGAATGGCATTAGGTTCGCATGCCGGCAAGGAGATCGGGCGCGTCCTGCGAGGTAGCGTCACCACAACTGCAATCGGTTTGGCTTTTGGTGTCGTCCTTACGCTGGCTGCGCACAAACTTGTGAGTACAATATTCGTGATGGCCGTGGGCTCCATTTTCGTCGCGGTCGGTGCGAGCGTGGTCCTGTTGGGAACAGTGACCCTTCTTGCAACTCTTCCCTCTGGGGTTCGAGCCGCTTCAGTTGACCCTGCCCAGGTACTTCGCTCGGACCAGTAGACAACGGTGGTTGGACGGACGGAACGGACAGAACGGTCGGAACTGACAGAACTGACAGACTGACCGCCGGACATCGACAACGGCTGGTGTTGCGCGGTTACCTCTGCCATCTTTCTACGGGATCGAAAAGCTAAAGGAACTGGATAATGAAGACTTTTATCAAGGCTAATGCCATTCTCGTGCTCCTGGCCGGTTCACTCCCCATCTGTCTCAGTGCCCAAACCGAAAGATCACTTTCTTCCATGGATAATCCTCTTCTGGCCGAATGGAAAACTCCTTTCGGAGTTCCTCCCTTCGACAGAATTACTGAGGCACACTACCTGCCCGCGTTTCGCTATGCCATGGAGGAGCAAAAGCAGGAAATAGCTGCGATAGTAGACAACCCGGAAGCGGCTACGTTTGCGAATACAATTGAGGCACTGGAGCGAAGCGGTGCGGCGTTGAGTCGGGTGTCCCGTGTTTTCTTCGCCATTAACTCAGCGCATTCGAACGATTCGATCCGTTCAATTGCCACCGCAATATCGCCGGAGCTGGCGGCTCACAGCGACGATATCTCCCTTAACGCGAGCCTGTACAGCCGTGTTAAATCGGTGTACGACAGTCGGGTCGCGCTCTCACTCACACCCGAACAGAGTCGTCTCCTTGAAGAGACCCACAAGGGTTTTGTGAGGAGCGGTGCCGCGTTGGGCGAGCAGGCTCAGGAGCGGTTGCGAGAAATTAACGGCGAAATGGCTCAGTTGTCGGAAAAGTTCGGACAGAATCTTCTGGCCGAAACTAACGGCCTGTCCATACACGTGACTGACAGCGCCGATCTGGGCAGACTGCCCGCGAGTCTCGTGGCGGCCGCAGCGGCCGAAGCTAGGAATCGGGGGTTAGATGGGGGTTGGTCGTTCACACTGCAACGCCCCAGCATCAATCCATTTTTGCAGTACTCGCCTAATCGCGAGTTCAGGCGGCAGTTGTTCGAGGGTTATGCCAGGAGGGGAGACAACGGAAACGACAGAGACAACAATGAGCTACTGGCGCGCATGGCTGTGCTCCGGGCCGAACGAGCTGCGTTGATGGGTTATGAGTCCCATGCGGCTTTCGTGTTGTCCGACAACATGGCCGAGACTCCCGACCGTGTTTATGAATTTCTCGATCAGATATGGATACCGGCGCGCCAGATGGCGATCGAAGAGCGCGAAGCGCTCGAGGAAATGATGCGAGAGGATGGAATCGACGACGATCTACGTGGCTGGGACTGGCGCTATTACACGGAGAAAGTGCGTCAGGCTCGCTACAACCTTAACGAAGAAGAGTTGCGCCCCTACTTCGAGTTTACCGCTGTGCGTGATGGTGTTTTTCAATTGGTCAATCGACTCTTTGGAATTTCTTTTTCTGAGTTACGCGACGCCCCGCGCTGGCATCCTGATCAGCAGGTTTTCGAAGTCAAAGAGGCCGATGGTACCCACATCGGAATCGTGTATATGGATTTCTTTGCCCGGGAAAGCAAACGCGGTGGAGCGTGGATGAATGCCCTCAGGTCACAGTCGCGGTTGGACGGGGAAGTGACTCCGATCGTAACTAACAACTTCAATTATCCGCCACCCTCTGAAGGTTCTCCGTCGTTGCTTTCTCTGGGGGAGGCGTCAACACTGTTCCACGAATTTGGACACGCGCTGCACGGATTATTCTCCGACGTGACATATCAGTCACTGTCGGGAACCAACACACCGAGGGATTTCGTTGAATTTCCTTCCCAGGTTCTGGAGAACTGGAGCACCGAACCGGAAGTCTTGCGGTTATATGCGCGCCACTATCAGACTGGCGAACCGATCCCCGAGGAATTAATTGAAAAGATTCAGGCAACTTCGAAGTTCGACCAGGGGTTTGCTACTGTCGAGTATATGGCGGCGTCCTATCTGGACATGGCCTGGCACACTTTGGCAGGTACCGAACCCTCCGCAGACGGCTCGTTCGAGGATGCCGAGATGGCGCGAATCGGGATGATCGAAGAAATCGTTCCGCGTTATCGCAGCACTTACTTCGCTCATATTTTTTCCGGCGGTTATTCAGCGGGCTATTACAGTTACATCTGGTCTGAAGTGCTAGATGCGGACGCCTTCCAGGCCTTCAAAGAAACTAGCCTGTTCGACCGGGAGACCGCGCAGCGTTTCAGAGAAGAAATCCTCTCCCGGGGTGGCACTCGGCCGGGGATGGAGTTGTATGAGGCGTTTCGTGGACGTGCGCCGCGAATTGAACCGTTGCTGGAACGAAGAGGGTTGGTGGGGGCGTTGCGGAATTGAACGGGGATTTGAGGGGTTGGGGGATGTGTGGGCAAAGGCCTGCGAAATGACGCAGCTAAAAACAGAAAGGAATAATTGAAGTGGCACAAACCCCCGACCAAATGGCCGCTGCCATGGTGGCGAACCTCGGTGAGAAGACCGGGAAGAATATTGCCGAATGGAAAGCCATCCTCAGTAAAACGGGACTCGAAAAACATGGAGAGATGGTCAAGTTCCTCAAGTCTGAATATTCGATAGGACACGGTTTCGCAAATCTGATCGTCCACGAATTCCGGTCCGAAGGATCTGAAGCCCCGACCGATCCGATTGCCGCAATCTATTCGGGGAAGAAAGAACATCTCCGTCCGGTACACGACAAGATTCTTGCGGCAATCAAGAAGTTCGGGAAGGACGTTGAGTTAGCCCCTAAGAAAACCTACGTCAGCCTGCGACGCTCAAAACAATTTGCAACCGTCGGACCCGGTACGAATACCGCAATTGATATCGGAGTGAATTTGAAGGATGTCGCTGCCTCACCGAGGCTCAAAGAAGTCAAAGGGGGAATGTGTAGCCACAAAGTCCGCATCAGCGATGCTGGCGAATGCGATGATGAACTACTGGGTTGGTTGAAGCGGGCCTATGAAGGGGCGTGAGGACGGAACGGACTGAACGGACGGATCCGGACCGATGGATTAGTCGGGGTGACCTCAGTCTCCTCGAGCCACGGCCTCGAAACACTGGACCGGCAACGACAGTTCTGGTGACCGATGGTTCAAAAAAGACGGAAAGGACGCGCTTGCTAATTATCAAGCAGGTGCTGGAGTGATCCTGCAGAGGCACGGGGGCCGTCCTCTTGTAAAAGCCCTTTCAGCCGACGCGATCATAGGTAAGTCGCCGGACCTGGTAGTCGTGGTTGAGTTCCCATCGTCGGACGCAGCGAAGGGCGCTTTCGAAGACCTGAATACCTGGACCTGATTCCGTTGCCCAACCAGGCCTTTTTCGGACTTGAACGTTCTTGACCTGGGACCGGCACTTTGACGCTATTCGTCACCTGCCCTCAATGCTGCGATAGGATCAGTTTGCAGAGCACGCCACGCGGGCACCGCGGCTGACACTATTACCAGCGCCACCACCCCTGCAACCGCAGTTAGAACTATGCCCGGGGCGAGGGGGTCGACTCCGAAGGCCATGGGGGAGATAACCGGACGCAACGCCAGGATACCAATGGTCCCGACGGCGACTCCGGTTAATCCAACCCGGGCCATGGGGGTCACGGCTTCGCGAAGGAGAAGGATGTGATGGGCGCCGAGCGCCACCCGGATTCCAAATTCCAGACGCCTCTGCGCCACAATCTGGAGGCCGAGCGCGATCAACCCGTAAAGCGATAGCGCTAATGTCACCAGAGAGAAAACGCTCAAAGCGGCCAGTACGGATTTTTCCCTCGCGAGCGCCCGGTCAACATACGAAGCAAGGGTGGTAATTCGTGTCACCCCGACGTCGGGTGCAACGCTCCCTACCAAATTTCTCAATACCGCGGCGTTTGGAAGATCAACTCCGCGCCCCTTGATAACCACGGATACGTCGCGTGAAGCTTCATGGCGGTAGGGAACATATACCGTGGGTCTATTAGCCTTCCGCAACGATTCATAACGGACATTTTCGACGACACCTATCACCTCGGCGTCGACCGCCTCTCCGTCCAATGGAATTCCTATGAAGCGGCCCACCGCGTTCAAAACACCGCCCAGGTTATGTGCCATAGCCTCGTCGATAACTACCACTCGGTGGTCCTGGTTGTCGTCGGCGAGATCAAACGACCTGCCCGTGAGAAGAGCGATCCCAAGAGCGCCGAACGCTCCTTGCGTGACTACTCTGAAGTTAGCAGGTGGATTGAGTAACCACTCTTCAAACGACGCTCCCGGCTCTCCGAAAGGCTGCGTCCATTCGCGTCCGCTAAAAGGGAGCCTCCCAACCAGGCCTACGTGCTCCACTCCCGGCATCGCAGATAGTTCTCGCTCGATTTCATAGACTGTACGGGTTCGGTCTGCGGGGCCCCTCAGGTTCTGGCGATTGCGGAGGATAGCGTCGAACGTCACAACTCCGTCGCTCTCGAACCCGATGTCCACGTTGCTGAGGTTGTTCACCGTCCTGACGAGTGAAATAGCCGCCACGAGGAGCAAGGTCGACACGCTGACCTGTAGCGCCAGGAAGCCAGGCCGACTCCGATGGCTCGCTGTTCGCGTGGTGAGATTCGAGGCGATGAACGTTCCTCTTAGTGCTGGTACGACTGCTGCCACAACGCCTACGACCAGAAGTGTCCCGATGAAACCGTACAGGCTCGCTGATTTTCCCAGGCCTCCGTTGTCGTAGGGCAGGGTGAGTAGCCCGGCGGCCAGCTCGCCGAACAGTACTACCCCGCTGATCGCGATGGCCGCTGCCAACCCGGCAAGCAATAGTCCTTCTACAACTTGACTCTGTACGAGGCGAAGTCTGGTAGCTCCAAGCGCCGCTCGTACAGCGATTTCTTTCTCACGGGCAAGAGTACGCGACAAAAGCAGTCCGCCTGCGTTGCTGGATGCGGCTATCAGTACCAGGGTCACCGCCACCCACAGGATGGATGTCAAAGCCAGGAAATCAGAGCGGGCATCCGACCGGAGAGAATTGAGGACGAATTGGAAGTTGTCAGCTGCTCCGATCCCTTCCGGCATCTCAAGGTTCGCCAACTCGGCCCGAGCCGTCTCGGGGGTTACTTCGCTAGCGAGCCGGGCGACCATGACTCCGCGATCGTCGGAGTCACGGTCGAACAGACGCCCGTTGTTGCGAAACAGTAATGACTCGTCTATTTCGAAGACCCTCCAGACGTCTGCTCCCGTAACCTCCCTGACTTCATCAGGAGCTGGTAGATCGAACGAGGCCGGGGCCACCCCAACCACAATTGCAGACAGGCCCGAGAGGGTGACAGGAGCCGGCAGGTCGGTCAGGCCCAGATCCACCCAAACTCCCGCCGAGACGACAAGAGCCACTTCCGACACTCGAGTTTCGGGTGCGAACCCGGCACCGAACAGGGAGCCCAGCTCGGGGGCGACGCCTAGAACGGTGAAGAAGTTTTGTGTGATGTCGGCAAGAGAGACCGACTGAACAATTTCGCCGCTCCCTAACACATCATCTGTTACGCGTGAAGCGAATGCAACTTGATTGAGGGATTTAGCTCTGGATACAACAGTGGTGAGAGCCGGGGGAACAAGGTCAAGTTCCGTTGCACCCCGCGAGCGAGTCCAAATGAAGGATAGGCGGTCAACCTGCTGGAATGATAGCTCTGGGAAAAGCGCTTTTTGCGTCACGCCAATCAGGAGCGTACTGGCTCCGATAGCGACCGCCAGAATCGTTACGATCATCACAGATGAGGGCAGGTGCTTTCGAGAGACCCGGATGGCACCTTTTACATCACTGAGGAGTCCCGTCGACGCGCCCTTGCCGGACAACTTCCAGTCCCGTCTGCGGTCAAAGATGGAACGGAGTGTTTGGTTCCAGAACCACAGCCGGGCACGAAACGGACCGTAGGTGGGAGCTATGTAAATGTCGTATTCGTCGCAGATCCCACTCTCGATGACATCAAGTTCGCGATCTCGCAGGACCAGCCTCAGCAACCACATTGCTGTACGTGGGTATCGTTTGTCAGCCATCGGAGATAGCACCTGCGGCATCCAACCTGTTCTTAAGGCCCGCTGCCATCTGACTTGTTGCCGCCCAACTTGACGCTGCTGCCTTTATCCCATCGTCGAGAATCCGATAAGAGTTGCGCGGTCTGCCGCGCTTGCCCAGCGGATTGCCGCGAAAGGACTCGATTAGCCCTTTGTCTTCCAGGCGTTCCAAGGCCGTGTAGACCGCGCCCACGCTAATACTTCGGGCAGTGCGGTGCTCTATTTCCCGCCGGATCTCCACGCCGGAGGTGGCGCCCCCAGCCTGCATGATTGCTAACAATATGTGAAGTTCAAACTCTCCAGTGGTGCCGGATCCCATCGCATCTTTCCGTAGTGGACGATGTTTTTACTACGTTGTGGTATTAATTGTTCCGGTAACATAGGATAGAGGGGAGAATGGTGGAAGGGGAGCCGGTTTACCGGCCCCAGCCGAGTCGCGGCTTCGAGCCGCGGATGAAAAAGCGGCGGAGAGCCTTGGCCTGGCCTGGGTCCGCGTATGCCCTGTCGTATGTCGTCGTTCCTAACGCGCGTAAACGCGCGGCTCGGCTGGTGTCGCTGAAGCGACTTTTGTAGCCCTCAAACTATTCAACTTAAAGGTTGGTTGAAGCGGGCCTATGAAGGGGCGTGAGGATGGAACGGGGCGGGGATGCGCGCTATTCCTCTCCGCCCATCCCGCTCCACAACAAATCCAGCTTGGTCAACATGTCATTTTCCGGATGAGGGAGCTTATCTGATCCAGACCATTTCAACAGCGCCATGTTCCAGATATCGCTGATGGCTGCCCTGATTAGTTCGGGCTTGAACTGACGGGTCATTGCGCCGCTCTCCTGCGCTTCTACAATCCAGGATTCCATGATCCGGAAACTTTCCAGAATCACGGGAACGTTGTCCTTTAGCAGGTCCGATTGGAGGATCAGGCGCCGCATCATGATTTTGAAGATCTTCGATTCTTTGCGCGATGTCCGTGCGGTCCACTTCATTACGGCGCGAAAACGTTCCCGAACATCGGACTGGTCGAGCCCGGACATGTGTTTCACCTGTCTCTCGACGTACAACCGGTGGTAGCCCGTGAGCACGGCTTCTTTGGACGGGAAGTGTGTGAAAAACGTTCCTACCGCGACGTCCGCTCCTTCAGTGATGTCTTCGATTCGGGTTCCTTCGAATCCCCGCTCCTCAAATAGGGCCAGAGCTGCAGAGTAGATACGTTCTCTGGCCTCCAATTTCTTGCGTTCTCTCCTCGATGGAGCGGTGTCGGTCATTTCGAGATCTCCGTAGGAACTATTCCTTTGGTATGGCGTATTGTGAATGCATTCAAAAATGAATACGTTCATAACATGAAACAACTAACTCAATCTATTGTAGTGTTTCGGAAAGCGCCTTTTTTTGCCGGAGCAGCATTGGCCACTCTCGCTATTGGATTTGGTGCGGTGGGTCTGGCGGGCGGGGCTCTGAATCGCATTCTCCTGCATCCCCTTCAATTCCCCGAGCCGGGTGAGCTGGTCACCGTGTACTCGAATATCGAGATCATGGGGGCGACCAAACTTGGAGTGTCACCGCCGCTTTACCTCGATCTCACCGACCAATACCGGGAAGCAGACTTCGGGGCCTACCTCAATGTCCGGCAGAATCTGGAGACGGGTAGCCCCACGCGGGTGTCGGTTACCCGGGCCACTCCGTCACTGTTCTCTGTTCTCAGAGTGGGGCCGGAACGGGGTGCGGGGTTTTCCGCCCGGGATGAAGCACGTGAGGTGGTGCTGTCGAACGCGTTCTGGCGCGGACACTTCGGTGCAGATCCCGTCGCGATCGGCGCTACCTTGATGCTGGACGGCGTGCCCCACGAAATCGTCGGCGTGATGCCGGCTACCTTTTCCTATCCTTCCAGAGAAACAGATCTTTGGTCCAGCCTGACCGTTCCCCGCTCGGTGATGGATGACAGGTCTCTTCGGGGAGATCACCGCCTGACCGTGGTGGGGCGGTTTGATGGGGCAGGGGGTCGTGCTGAGGTTGCGGCCGCGACCGGTTCGTTCAATCGGTGGATAAACGAGACTGTTGCAACCTATAGCCCGGAGACCGGGTTTACAGTATCCGTCTTGAATCTTGAAGAGGAGGTGACGGCGGGCACCCGGTCTGCTGTGGCACTCTTGACGGTAGCCGCCCTGGCGGTACTCGGAATCGTTGTCGCCAATGTTGCCAATCTGATGTTGTTCAGAACCCAAACTCGCCGTGCCGAATTTTCGCTGCGATTGGCGTTGGGAGCATTGAGAAGCAGAGTATTCACTCAGCTGTTGTGGGAAAGCTTCACGTTGACCACGGTGGGAGGCCTGGTAGCTCTGCCGCTGATTGCGCTGGCTCTGCGCTGGGTGGGATCGAACGCATCGGGATTCGTCCCGGAGTCGGTGGAACTTGGACTTGACCTGGCAACCGCCCTCTCCGTGTTGCTGGTATCAGGGCTCGTGGGTCTTGTGATGGGGTTCGTCACTTTCCGACAGGCCATAGCCGGCGGAGGAGTCTCGATCGTCGGGTCGGCCCGGGGTGCCAGCGCCTCGCGAACGACCAGAATTTTTTCTAACTCGATGGTCGTTGTGCAGGTGACGCTGTCCTTTGTCCTCCTCAGCGGGTCGGGGTTGCTATATAAGAGTTACCGTTCTCTTCAGGAGGCCGACCCGGGCCTGGAGGCTGAAAACCTGGTCGCTGTGACCGTGGCGTTACCGGAGGTTCGGTATGCAAACATGCCCCGGGTGGTCAGCTTTGCGAACCAGTTCTCAGACCGGGTCCGGTCCGTTCCCGGCGTGACGGATGTTTCCGTGATGGACTTTCTTCCGCTGAGAGAAATAGGTGAGGAGGTCCCCCTCTGGAATGAGCAGCGTGTTCAGGGGGTCGATCCGATCATGGCCGATATTCAGTTCCCCCTGGCAGGGTACTTCGCCACTGCCGGAGTACAGGCGGTTTCCGGTCGGAGATTTCTGACGACGGATATTGAAGGGTCACTCCCCGTAGCAGTCATCAACAGGACGGCCGCCGATCGACACTTTGAGGGCGACGCCGTCGGTCAGAGAATCGAAATTTTTCAGGACGACCAGCGGGAGATAGTTGGCGTTGTCGAAGACGTGCATTTCCGATCCCTGGAAATCGAGCCGCGTGCGCAGGTCTACGTACCTCTGGCTCAGTACCCCGCCGGCCCGCTGTGGCGCGGTGACCTGATGCGACTGATTAGGGAGTTGACTCTGGTTGTAAGGGCCGGAGGCGATCCTCAGTCGGTGGCTTCGAGTGTTCGTAGGGAACTCGCGGAGATCGATCCTCTCATTCCCATATCCAGCGTGTCACTGGTTTCCGACGTTGTGAGGAGTTCACTCGCCGCCCGAACGACTCTGCTTTCGGTGCTTTCCGTCTTTGCCTTCGGCGCTCTCGTGCTCGGTGTCGTTGGCGTCTACAGCGTCCTGGCGTTTGCGGTGAGTCAGCGCCGGCGGGAGATGGGCATCCGAATTTCGCTCGGCGCTACCTCAGCAGATGTCGTAAAAGTCGTCGCTCTTCCATCCGTCGCGTTGGTGTCTGTTGGAGTCGGTGTTGGTCTGGCTGTGTTTACCTTCGGGTCAAATGCGATCAGCGGTTTTCTGTCGGGTACCGGGGCACTGGACCCCCTCGTACTGGTTGCTTCAATCGGGGTTGTTATGACGGCAGGAGCCGTTGCCAGCGTGCTTCCGGCCAGGCGAGCCAGCCGGGTCGATCCGGTTACGGTGTTGCGGGAGGAATAGTGCCTGGCATCCGGGCCTTGGTGTTTCACACGTTAAAGCGTGCGGCTCGGCAGGTGACATTTTCGGTGAAATTGAGTCCGTTTGTTCAGGGTCTGCCTCAGGGTGTCGAATTCAAAGGTGCCCGGTGGCTCTTCAACAACGAGGAAAACGCCGAAGAATTCAAAGCGTCTCCCGAGAAATATGCTCCGAGCTACCTCGGCATTGTTCTTTCGGCACCAACCGGTAAAAACATTGGCCAACTTCGCGATGGATTCGAGGTCCGACAAATCCAGAGCTGCAAACGAAACCTTCCCTTTCGGATTTTCACCAGTGATTCGCCCCTCTGCGGCCTCACCTTTCGAGCGGCTCCGGCAGGCGAGTGTTACATCGGCACCTTTGTGGGCCAGGGTACGGGCGGTTTCGAAACCGATCCCCGTATTGGCACCGGTCACGATGGCGACCCTATCGCTCTGATCGGGAATGTTTTGGTAGTCCATTTCATGCTCGAGCTCTGCTTTTGCGGGGGCTAGAAGTCTAACAGGTAGGGAGGCACGGAGGCACTTGGGCGCGGGTGCACGGGGGAGGTAGCCGGTTTACCGGCCTCTGCCGAGTCGCGGCTTTCAGCCGCGGATACTCACGCGCGTAAACGCGCGGCTCGGCTGATGTCGCTAAAGCGACAGGCCTCGTTCTCAAATTACCATACTGCAACCGGCATTCGGCGATCCACTTCCCCCTTGCGAGGTTGGGATTTGCGGTCAGATTTATCCCTCGAATCGGAGGGCGCCAGCGAATCCGAGCCATGAGAGTTGATGACTACAGGACGGACTGAGCAAGACGGTGCAGGACGGAGCAGGACGGAGCAGGACGGAACAGGACGGAACAGGACGGACTGAGGTGAATACCATCGCAAATTCGTCCGACCGTTCCGACCGTTCCGACCGTTCCGACCGTTCCGACCGTTCCGACCGTTCCGACCGCTCCGACCGCTCCGACCGCTCCGACCGCTCCGACCGTTCCGACCGCTCCGACCGCTCCGACCGCTCCAGCCTCCTCTCTAAATCCCGCTTCCTTGCCGGCACTCAGTGCCACAAACTCCTCTGGTGGAAAGTCCACGAGCCGAGTGCTGAAGAACTGCAACCCGGTATCGTACTGAAGGATCTCTTTGACCAGGGCAGGCAGGTAGGTGAACTGGCCAGGGAAGAATTTCCCGGCGGCGTCCTGATCGACTTCCCCCATGATCAACGCCAGGAAAAGATAAAGGCCACGCTGGGTGCCCTGGACGGCGACGCCCCCGCCATCTTCGAAGCCAGCTTCCTCGAAGACAACACGTTCATTTCGGTCGACGTTCTCGAACGGGTTGACGGCGGCTTCAAACTCGTAGAGGTGAAGTCGGCATCGTCCGTCAAGGAACAACACGTACCGGATGCCGCGCTACAGAAACACGTCCTTGCCAGAGCGGGGATCAACGTGCCCGCGGTCGAGATCATGCATCTCAACAAAGAGTTCCGTCACCCTGGGCAGGGTGACCTTTTTGCCCGCACCGATGTGACAGCAGCGGTGGATGAGTGGCTCGTCGTGCCACAGTGGGAAATTCCGAGCCAGTTGAAGATGTTGAACGGGGAACTTCCCGATGTGGCAATCAGCGGGCACTGCTACGTGCCGCGGGAGTGTCCCTTCCTCAAGCGCTGCTGGTCTCAACACCGCGACCACATAATGAATCTCTATAACGTCGGCCCCAAGAAGGTCGGCGCCTACTTCGAAAAAGGGATTCACTCGATCCACGACATCCCCGCGACACAGAAACTCCCAGCGGCAGCACTTCGTCAGCGCAAAGCTATAGAAGAAGAACGCCTGATCGTGGAACCGACCCTCGCTGAAGCGTTGGAACCATTCGATTGCAGACTCGGCTTTTTGGACTTCGAAACGATTTCGAGGGCGATTCCCGTCTGGGATGGTATGGGGCCATGGCACCAGGCGGCGGCGCAATTTTCGTATCACGAGGTGGCACCGGGGCACGGTGGCTCTGTGGCACAGGATGGTGGGGATGTGGTTCACCCGTCCACCCCTTCCCCCGTTCACCCAGCCTCAAACTACTCCCATTCCGAATTCTTAGCCGAAGGCCCTTCCGACGCACGGCCGCTGCTCGCCGAAAAGATGATCGAGGCAACTCAGAACGCCGAGCGTGTGGTGACTTATTCGTCGTTCGAGAAGACGCGGATCAGGAGTTTGCAAAAGACGGTACCGCACCTTGAAGGGGAATTAAAAGAACTGGAAGACAAGCTGCTGGACCTTTTGCCGGTGGTGCGGAACAACGTTTACCACCCGGATTTCCGGGGGAGCTTCAGCATCAAGTATGTACTGAACCCACTGGTTCCCGACCTCACCTACAGTGACCTGGTGATTGTGGATGGGATGGTGGCGTCGGTTGAGATCGCCCGGCTGCTGTTTGTGTCGGGGAAGATTCCGGAGGATCAGAAGGAAAAGATTCGTTCCGATCTTCTGGCTTATTGTGAGAAGGATACGTGGGCTATGGTTCGGTTGGTGGAGAGGCTGAGGGGGCTGGCTGTGACCCGATCAGGTATGCAAACTTGAGGTCTCAATTCGCGACCCCAAGATCGAGAGGTCGAAAACACGAAACCCCGGAGATCAGGCCTGATCTGCCGGGGTTCCGAACCTCGGGGTCATGCTGCGCCCGAAGGCTTAATGCAGTAGAGGACTACCCGAGGAATTACACCTGTACTATCGGGTTGATTGCATGAAAAGTCAACCGGTTTCACTTGAAAACTTACGCCGAACGCTGTCAGCTGAACGACTGCAAGCCTATGCCGCCAAAGGAGATACGGACGAAGTCGACGCGGTTGGGCGGTATATATGGAACTTAGCACTCGGGTCGGCGCTGCAACCGGCACTTCACGTGCTGGAAATCGCTCTTCGCAACCACCTTTTTGAGCATTCGAGGAAAATAATTGACGAGGGCAAGTTAGAATTTTCTTCTGTCCCGTGCTGGCTGGACGCCGTCCCAACATTACTGGATCCCAAAGCGCGCGAGGCAGTAGAAGTGGCCAAGGCCTATCTAGTTCGTTTAAGGCGACCTCTTACTCCCGGTCGGTTGATTGGGAGGCTGAGTTTTGGGTTTTGGGTCAGCTTGTGCAAACGGCCTTATGAACAGGGTGCGGGAGGCCCGGGCCTCTGGCCGAAAATGGCTACTTCTGGATTTCCGTTCATGAAACAGGAATATCGAACGAGGTCAACTATCTTTCATCGATTGGACGACATTCGCGATTTGCGAAACCGTGTGTCTCATCACGACCCAATATGGGATCGCGATCTCACTGCGTTGCACTCTGAGGTTCTGGAAACTTTAAGTTGGATGAATCTAGGCCTTGCGAACGTACTCCGCGGTGTTTCACCCTTCCCGGAGGTTGTTGAGGTTGTTGAAGCAGGTGTAAATGGGTACCGGGCAACCGCTGAAAAAATAGTGAAACGGAAAACTGACGAAAAGAATGGCGAAGAAGATTAAAAAGAAGAATTCGAAGAAAACGGAAAACGTGGCCGATAAACCCAAATCCCTCGAATCCTGGATCTGGGACGCCGCCTGTTCCATTCGTGGTGCCCGGGACGCGCCCAAGTACAAGGACTTCATCCTCCCCCTCATCTTCACCAAGCGCCTCTGCGACGTCTTCGACGACGAGGTGAATCGCATCGCCGCCGAGGTTGGGTCACGGGCGAAGGCATTCAAGGTGGTGAAGGCCGACCACAAGCTGGTGCGCTTCTATCTGCCCTTGGTTCCCAAGGACGCCGAAGATCCCGTCTGGTCGATCATCCGCAAGCTGGCCGATAAGATCGGTGAGCAACTCACCACCCACCTGCGATCGATAGCGAAAGCCAATCCAAAGCTGAGCGGGATCATCGACCGTGTGGACTTCAACGCCACCACGCACGGCCAGCGCGACATCGACGACGACCGGCTCTCCAACCTCATCGAGGCGATCAGTACCAAGCGGCTCGGACTGGAGGACGTGGAGCCCGATATCATCGGGAAGAGCTACGAGTACCTGATCCGCAAGTTCGCCGAGGGCGGGGGTCAGAGCGCGGGCGAGTTCTACACGCCGATGGCCGTGGGGCTCATCATGGCCAGGGTGATGGACGCCGAGCCGGGGATGGAGGTTTACGATCCGTGCTGCGGCTCGGGGAGTCTGCTCATCAAGTGCGAGATGATGATGGAGCGGGAGATGAGCATCAGGAGCCGCAAGAAGTACGCGCCGCTCAAGCTCTACGGCCAGGAGTACATCGCCGACACGTGGGCCATGGCCAACATGAACATGATCATCCATGACATGGAAGGCGAAATCGAGATCGGCGACACGTTCAAGAACCCCAAGTTCCGCCACAAAGGCCGGCTCCGCACCTTCGACCGCGTGGTGGCCAACCCGATGTGGAACCAGGACTGGTTCACCGAGGCCGACTACGACGCCGACGAACTGGATCGCTTCCCCTCCGGCGCCGGTTTCCCCGGCAAGTCGTCGGCCGACTGGGGCTGGGTGCAGCACATGCACGCCAGCCTCAACGCGAAGGGTCGTGCCGCCGTGGTGCTCGACACGGGCGCGGCGTCCCGCGGGTCGGGCAACGCGGGCACCAACAAGGAAAAGACGGTGCGCCAGTGGTTCGTCGACAACGACGTGATCGAAAGCGTGCTCTACCTCCCCGAAAACCTCTTCTACAACACCTCGGCGCCGGGAATCGTGCTTTTCCTCAACCAGGCGAAGCCGAAGGAGCGGCGGCAGAGGGTGTTCCTGGTCAACGCGAGTCAGATCTTCGAAAAGGGCGATCCCAAAAACTTCATTCCCGACGACGGCATCGAGCGTATCGCCGACACGCTACTCGTATGGAAAGAAGAGGAGAAGCTCAGTCGCGTCGTCGAACTCGCCGAGTTGCAGAAGAACGACTACAACATCTCGCCGAGCCGGTACATCCACACGGGGGACGCCGAGACTTATCGGCCGATTGGAGAGATTGTGGAGGAGTTGGAGGCGATTGAGGCGGAGGCGCGGGAAGTGGATAAGGCGTTGAAGAAGGTCTTGAAAGAGATCGGGGTTTGATGGCGCTCCCAACGGTGTCAGAGATCGGCGAATATCCAGCGACCTGGGTCGTGGAGCGCGTTGATTCCGCATTCGAAATCCAACAGGGCAAGCAGGTGTCGAAGAAGACCCGAGCCGGAGACAATCAAAGACCGTTTCTGCGGACGAGAAACGTCTTTTGGAATCGGCTTGATCTGAACGAGCTTGATCAGATGCACTTCACCGATCCTGACGAGGCACGCCTGGAAATGAAGAGCGGTGATGTCTTGCTCTGCGAAGGAGGAGACATCGGGCGCGCTGCAATGTGGCGTGGCGAACTTGAACGTTGTTTCTACCAAAACCACCTGCACCGCCTGCGGGCAAAGGACGGCCGTGTCGATCCGCAGTACGCCGTGTATTGGTTCTGGTATTCGTTCGCCGTTGCCAAACTCTATTTTGGACGCGGGAACGTCACGACGATTCCGAACCTCTCTCGGTCCAAATTGGCTGAGTTGCCCATGGCGTTCCCACCGTTGGCTGAGCAGCAGAAGATCGCTCACGTCCTTTCGATGGTGCAGCGGGCAATCGAGGCGCAGGAGCGGATCATTGAGACCACGACCGAGTTGAAAAAGGCTTTGATGCAGAAGCTGTTCGCCGAGGGGCTGCGGGGGGAGCGGCAGAAGGAGAAGGAGATTGGGTTGGTGCCGGAGAGTTGGGAGGTGGTGGAGTTGTTGGAGGTTTGCAAATTCCAAAGTGGCGGAACTCCTTCAAAGAAAAGGCCAGAGTTCTGGGTTGGAACGATACCATGGGTTTCACCTAAGGACATGAAGCGGCCGCGCCTCACCGACGCTATCGACCACATCTCTCAGGAGGGGTTGGATGCGGGGAGCAAGCTCGCCCCGGCTGGTTCGGTCTTCGTGGTTGTTCGGGGGATGATTCTGGCCAAGGACGTGCCGGTAGCCCTCGCTGAGGTACCAATGGCGATCAACCAGGATATGAAGGCGATCGTGCCGGGCAGCCGCCTACGATCCGATTACCTCCTGTACGCACTTGAGGCGTATAAACACAATCTCTTCAAACGAATTGGGAGGTCGGGCCACGGAACTGCAACGTTAATGGGTAGCGAGGTTGCCGCCTTCAAGATCCCGTTACCCGACTTGGCGACACAGAAAGAAATCGCCCATGCCGTTCGGAATCTCGAGACCAAGGTTGGCCTCCATGTCCGAAAGCTAAATCAACTCCAAGACCTTTTCCACGCACTCCTCCACCAACTGATGACCGCGAAGATCAGGATGAAGGAAAACTCTGATTAGCGACAAGGGCCACCGCGATATGGAACGACTGACTGTCAACCTAGAACATTGTTACGGTATCAAGAAGATGGAGGCGGAATTCGACTTCGCGTCGCGCGGTGACGTATTCACAATCTACGCCCCAAACGGAGTGATGAAGACGTCCTTCGCCAACGCGTTTCGGGACGTTAGCCTCGGCAGTGATTCCCGCGACCGCATCTGGCCCGAGAGGGTAACGACACGCTCGATCGTGGATGAAAACGGATCCGAACTAATCTCCGAAACGGTATTCGTAGTCGAACCTTATCGTGAGGATTATCACTCGGATCGGATGTCCAAGTTATTGGTTAACGACGGCTTGTGTAGGAAATACGATGCAATTCGAAAGGGGATCGACGAAAAGGCGGCCGCACTCGTCAAGGAGATACAACCGTTCACCGGTCTTAGGTCCGGAGTTACGGAGGAGCTGTCACGGGCGTTCACCCATGATCCCAACGATTTCTTCCGTGCACTCGGTAGAGTAAAAGAGGAGGTTGCAGCCGATGGTGAATCGCATTTGGCGGGCGTGAGGTACGCGGACATTTTCAACCCTAAGATTGAGAGCCTCATAACTGGGCCAGAGTTTAGCAAACGGATCCAAGATTACATCACCCAATTCAACGAGTTGCTTAGCACCTCGACGTTTTTTAAGACAGGTGTGTTTACTCACAACAACGCCGCAGTAGTCGCCAAGAACCTCAGTTCGAATGGTTTCTTCGAAGCCGGTCACTCCGTGAAGATCACCGTCACGGGGGAGAGTAAGGAGGTAGCGACAGCCGACGAATTGGATAGCGCCATACAATCCGAAAAGGATCGGATACTCACCGATAAAAAGTTGAGCGCTGCGTGGGAGGCGATTGACAAGCAACTGAACAAGAACGTCGATCTAAGGAAGCTTCGTTCGTGTCTGGTGGAGAACCAATTCGTCATTCCCGAGTTGGCAAACCTAGATCGCCTGCGACAGAAGTTGTGGGTGGCCTATCTGACCCAAGCGAAGGAACAATTCGACGAAGTGACCAAGGCCTATGCGGGAGGCCAGTCCGAACTTGCCGAGATCGTGGAAGAGGCCAAAAACCAGCGAACCAGGTGGGCTGAAGTCATAGAGATCTTCAACGACCGGTTCTCGGTTCCTTTCCACGTTGGGATGGTCAATCAGGAGGATGTGATCCTGAGACAAGACGCTCCGAACGTCTCGTTTGAATTCATCGACGATGATGAAGGGGTGGTAGACAAGGCCATCGATGAGAGCGTTTTGAAGGAGGTCCTCAGCAATGGTGAGAAGCGAGCCCTCTATATCCTGAATATCCTGTTCGAGATTGAAGCACGGCGTGCCGAGCAACATCCGACGTTGTTCATTGTCGACGACATTGCCGACTCGTTCGACTACAAGAACAAATACGCGATCATCGAATACCTCAAGGAGGTCTCGGGAGACCAAAAGTTTCAGATGATCATCTTGACGCACAATTTCGATTTCCACCGCACGGTGTCGAGTCGGCTTCAACTTGAACGGAGTCATCGCCTCGTGGCTGTCAGGACCAATGATCGGGTCCTCTTGGAAGAAGAAAAGTACCAATGGTCACCGTTTGCACACTGGAGGAAGAACCTTGACAAATGGCCGATGCTGATCGCCTCCATTCCACTTGTTCGGAACCTAGCCGAATTCGGAGGTGACGACGATGCTGCCGAACGCCTTACGTCGCTCTTGCATATCAAAAGCGACACTACACGGTTCACCGTAGGCCACCTCCAAACCGAGATCCAAGGGATACTCCGAGACCAGGGCACTCTAACTCTTTCGAATCCCGAGCGTCCGGTAAAAGACGTGATCTACGAAGTTGCAGAAGAATTGTCGGCAAGTAACTCCGAGAGCGCGGTCCTGGAGGAGAAGATCGTACTGTCGATTGCAATCCGCCTGAAGGCTGAAGAACACATGATCATAGTGATCGACGACGACGAATTCGTGCAAGGCATTCAGAAAAACCAGACGGCGGAACTCGTTGACCGCTTCAAGAAGGACCACGGTGACAGGACAGATAGTATTGTTGTTTTGGAGCAAGTAACCCTCATGACTCCCGAAAATATCCACTTGAACTCGTTCATGTTTGAGCCCATCCTGGATTTGTCCCCGCAGCACTTGAGGACCTTGTACCGGAAGGCGCGCGACCTGGCGCCGGCAAACTAGTGCCCACTCCCGGCGAGCACAAAACCGTCCAGCCCCGCATCCTCAAATACGCTGGGGATATCGGCTGGACGTTCGTCCCCCGTGCTGAAGCCGACCGCCGCCGCGGTATCGATCCAGGCGCTGGTCCGGAGGGACGGCCTCGGGTGAGTTCGCTCTTCTTAGACGAGCTGGTCAACGCGAAGATCCACGAGTTCAACCCGCTCTACGCCGAAGCCGAGGGCGCCATGCTCGGCGTGTTCCGGCGGCTCCACAGCGACATCTACGGCAATCGCGAGTTCGTCTACTACCTGCGCAACCGGGGCAAGTTCTTCGACGCCGGCGAGGTCGGATTGACGGGAAGGCCGAAATTATACTTTACAAATAGACGGCTAAATGTAAGTTATAGATATGAAAAAACGCGCCGTCTGGCTCAAACCGCTACAGCATGCATGGGAAAGCCGATCCATCGTCTGGCTCTCCGGCGTGCGCCGGGTGGGCAAGACAACATTGACGCGAATGCTGCCCGGGTCCGTCTACCTGAACTGCGATTTGCCGTCCACCCGTCGGGCGCTGGCGGATCCGGAGTTGTTTCTGGAGGGTCAGGCACCGGGGGCCGTTTTGGTTTTCGATGAAGTGCATCAACTCGATGATCCCAGCAACCTGTTGAAGATTGCCGCAGACGAGTACCCGCACCTGAAAGTCCTGGCTACCGGTTCTTCCACTCTGGCTGCCACGCGCAAGTTCCGCGATTCGTTGACCGGCCGCAAAAAGTCGATTCACCTGTCTCCCGTCCTCTGGGAGGAATCCATCGGGCCCTTCGGTGTGCGTGATCTCGATCGTCGCCTGTTGCACGGAGGGCTGCCGGAACCGTTGCTGGCTACCCACAAGGATCCTTCGTTTTTCGACGAGTGGATCGACAGCTTCTATGCGCGCGATATCCTGGAACTGTTTGGTATCCGCAACCGCCAGGGGTTTCTGGCGCTGTTTCGGCTGTTGCTGCGCCAGAGTGGAGGGCAGTTGGATTACACTCGAATGGCGAGCTTGAGCGAACTGAGCCGACCGACCGTCAAGTCCCATATCGAAGCCATGCAGATTGCCCACGCGATGCACCTGCTACGTCCGTTTCATGGCGGCGGCAAGCGCGAGATCGTGAGCCGGCCCAAGTGCTATGCTTTCGACACCGGTTTTGTCACGTTCGAAAAGGGTTGGGACACTATTCGTGACGACGACCGGGGCCTGCTGTGGGAACACCTGGTGTTGGACACATTGCGCCATCGCCTTGCCGACGAAAACATCTATTACTGGCAGGACAAGTCGCAGCGGGAGATCGACTTCGTGGTGCGGCGCGGACGAGACCGGGTGGACGTCATGGAGTGTAAGATCAACCCGGATAGAATGGACACGGGATCGGTCGAGGTATTTCGTGATGCTTATCCGAAAGGCAATAACTACATAGTGAGTCCGGTAGTGAAAAAGCCGTATCGCGTTCGCCGGGGTGGTCTGGTTTTCACGGTCTGCTCCAGCGGCGATATTTCGCCATGAAACCCGGCGAACACAAAACCGTCCAGGCCCGCATCCTCAAATACGCCGGGGAAATCGGCTGGACGTTTGTTCCCCGGGCTGAAGCGGATCGCCGCCGTGGTTTCGATGCGGACGCCGCTCCGGGCGATCGGCCTCGGGTGAGTTCGCTTTTCTTCGACGAACTGGTCAACGCGAAGATCCGCGAGTTCAATCCCCTCTACGCCGAAGCCGAGGGCGCCATGCTCGGCGTGTTCCGGCGACTCCACAGCGACATCTACGGCAACCGCGAGTTCATCGACTACCTGCGCAACCGCGGCAAGTTCTTCGACGCCGAGGAGAACCGCGAACTCGATCTCAAGCTGATCGACTACGATAACCCGGACAAGAACACGTTCGAGGTCACCGAGGAGTTCTCCTTCGACAACGGGCGTCACAACAACCGCGAGGACGTGGTGTTCCTCGTCAACGGCATCCCCGTCCTGGTGATCGAGTGCAAGAACGCCAACAAGGACGAGGCCATCGCCATCGGGGTGGACCAGATCCGGCGTTACCACCGTGAGACTCCCGAGTTCTTCGTGCCCCAACAGGTGTTCACCGCGACCGACGCGATCGGGTTCTCCTACGGCGTCACCTGGAACACCGTGCGGCGCAACATCTTCAACTGGAAGGACGAGGAGGTCGGGAAGCTGGAGGCGAAGATCAAGAGCTTCTGCGCCATCCCGCACGTGTTGAACCTCCTGAAGGACTACATCCTCTTCGCCGAGAAGGACGAGGAGCTGAACAAGTACATCCTGCGGCAGCACCAGACCGGCGGGGTGGAGCGGGTGGTGCGGCGGGCGCTGGAACCGGAGCGGCGGCGGGGGCTGGTGTGGCACACGCAGGGGAGCGGCAAGACGTTCACGATGATCAAGGCGGCCGAGCTGCTATTCCGCGCGCCAGAGGCCGACAAACCGACGATCCTCCTGATGATCGACCGCAACGAGCTGGAAGACCAGATGCTCAAGAACCTGGCAGCTCTGGGGCTCGGCAACCTGGAACACGCGGGGAGCATCTCACGGCTCAAGGAGCTGCTGAAGGACGACTACCGCGGCATCATCGTCACGATGATCCACAAGTTCCGCGACCTGCCGGCCAATCTCAACACCCGCTCCAACATCTACGTCCTCATCGACGAGGCCCACCGCACCACCGGCGGCGACCTCGGCAACTTCCTGATGGCGGGGCTCCCCAACGCCAGCTACATCGGGTTCACCGGCACCCCGGTGGACAAGACGGCCTACGGGCGCGGCACCTTCAAGACGTTCGGCTGCGAGGACGATAAGGGATACCTGCACAAGTACTCGATCGCCGACAGCATCGAGGACGGCACCACGCTCCCGCTGTACTACAACCTCGCCCCCAACGAGATGCTTGTGCCCCACGAGACCCTCGAGAGCGAGTTTCTGTCGCTGGCGGAAACCGAGGGTATCGCCGACATCGAGGAGCTGAACAAGATCCTCGACCGGGCGGTTAATCTGAAGAATTTCTTGAAAGGCATCGACCGCATCCCGAAAGTGGCTCGATACGTGGCCGGACATTACCAGGAAAACGTCGAACCGCTTGGCTACAAGGCCTTTTTGGTGGCTGTGGACCGTGAAGCCTGTGCTGAATACAAACACGCGCTCGACGACTTCCTACCCGCCGAATACTCAGAGGTCGTCTACACCGGCAACAACAATGATTCCGAGTTGTTGAAGGAATTCCATTTGGGTGGAAAAGAAGAGCGTGCGATCCGCAAGAGCTTCAACAAGTTGGACCAATATCCGAAAATCCTGATCGTGACGGAGAAACTTTTGACAGGTTTCGATGCACCGTTGCTATACGCGATGTACCTCGACAAGCCGATGCGGGACCATACGCTGCTCCAGGCCATCGCCCGTGTAAACCGACCTTATGAGAATGAACGCGAGGAAATGGTCAAACCCCACGGGTTCGTGCTCGACTTCGTTGGGATCTTCGACAAGCTCGAAAAGGCCCTCGCGTTCGATAGCGATGAGGTCAAGGCCATCGTCAAAGACCTCAAGCTTCTGAAGGTCCTGTTTCAAGGTAAAATGGAGCAGAAGGTCCCCGGGTACCTCGCGTTGATCGAACGAAACTTCGATGATAAGGATGTAGACACCCTCATTGAACATTTTCGCGATCCCGAACGGCGCAAGGAGTTCTTCAAGGAGTATAAGGAAATTGAGATGCTTTATGAAATCATCTCGCCGGATGCCTTTTTGCGACCTTACATCGACAGTTACGCTACGGTCTCGGCTATCTATGAAGTAGTACGCAAAGCATATGCGAAACGTGTGCAGGTAGATCGGGAGTTCCAGCGAAAAACAAGCCTCCTGGTGCGCGAACATGTAGGCGCGTTAGACGTCGACAGAGTCGGCGGATTTGTAGAGATCAACTCAGAAACGATCGAACTTATCAAGAAGAGCAAGGCCGGGGATGCTACTCGAGTAATCAACCTGATCAAGAGTATCGAAAAAATTGCAGAAGAGAACAGCGACGACCCGTTTTTGATCGCTATGGCGCAACGTGCTCAGGCCGTTCAGGAAAGCTTCCAAAACCGGCAACAGAGCACCCGCGAGGCTCTCGAAGAACTGCTGCAACAGGTAGAAGCTGATGAAAGGCGCAAAAAAGAACAGGCCAGCAAGGGGTTCGATGGGCTGACGTTCTTCGTGTACCGCACTCTCCTCGACGAGGGAATCGGGGAAGCAGAGGAAGTGAGCCGCAGGATCAAAGCGGCCTTCACCGAATTCCCTATGTGGAAGCAAAGCGAGAACTCACTACGAGAACTGAGAAAGAAAGTTACCTTCGCGCTTATCGCTGAGATGGACGACATCGACCGGGTTGCCGCGATCGTGGACCGGCTCTTCGACCTGCTCGGCAGGGCGGACAGGATCTGACGTGGCACGTAGCGCCGACGTGAAACGCGAGTTCAAAGACCGGGTCCGCACCTGGGCCGCTAAACTCGAAGTGGACATCGTCTGGCTCGGAGTGCGTCCGATGCGCAACAAATGGGCGTCCTGTTCCACCAACGGGCATTTGAACTTCAATACCGAGTTGCTCGGCTTTAGACCAGTCTTGTGGGATTACGTGATCGTACACGAGTTACTGCACTTCTTTGTGCCCAACCACGGCAAACTGTGGAAGAGCTTGATGCGGGCCCATCTGGGGGATTACGAGAAGAGAGAGTCAGAGTTGAAGAAACAGTCGGCCGCCAACCGGCGGGGATTTGCGAGTACGAAGAAGAGAAGGGAGTACCGATGACACGAATATGGATGGTGCGGGCGGGGGAAGGCGGCTACCTGGTGGAGGAGTTCCAAAAGGAAGGAGTAGTGGGGATTGGGTGGGACGCCCTGGGAGACATGACTCCGTTGGAAGATCGCGAACAAATCCAGAACCAACTCGTTGCTGCGTATCCCGATGATAAATCCGCAGTAAAAGGCGTTATCACGGGGATGCTTTATCGTTTCCGTCATGAAATGCAGAAGGGAGACACGGTAATCACAGTATGACAGCCAGGCCCGCGTGTACCTTGTTGGCACTATCGCTGGTGATTACGAGTACCGGGAAGGGGCTTTAGACGACCACCCAAACATCCGAAAGGTATCCTGGAAAGGTCGGGTTGAACGCGATTTCCTCAACATTGCTTCGCGAAACACGTTGGGTAGCACGTTAACCTTGTTCGACCCGGGGCAGGATGTGCTTGGCGACATAGAATCGATCATGAGCGACGCCCACGTCGAAGCCGCGCCCGAACACGTAACAGATGACGAACGGGAAGAGGAATTTGACACCCTGAGAAAAGATGTGATATCTCGCGCACACGAATTTATCAAAGATCGCATTCAGCTTTTGTCGCCCGGCGATTTGGAAGAACTCGTCGCCGCTCTTTTGAGAGCGATGGGCTACAAAGCTCGTGTTAGTTCCAAAGGCCCTGATCGCGGCCGCGACGTCATCGCCTCTCCGGATGGCCTCGGGTTAACTAGCCCCAGAATTGTGTCGGAAGTAAAGCACCGGAAACAAACTATGGGCGCCCCGGAGTTGCGCTCTTTTACGGGCGGATTGCGAGAAGGAGACAGGGGGTTGTATGTGTCGGTTGGCGGCTTCACAAGGGAAGCTCACTATGAGGCCGAGCGGTCGCAAATTCCTTTAACCCTGGTGGACCTGGATCGGCTCGCTGATCTGGTGGTCGAGTACTACGAGGCTTTTGATGTTGCGGGGAGGACATTGGTGCCCTTGATGAGGGTCTACTGGCCAGTGGGGTGAAGTTGGGCTTAGGCCACCACACCGCGATACTGAGTAGGATTCAACACACACGTCCGATCCAACGCTCCCCGAACAGAAAAACATCGTGGATCCTTCCGAAACTTAAAAAGCCGATAAAGATGGTATCGCTCGGATTCGACGCGCGAGACCTCCAACTCGTTCTTGCTCAAAAAGAACGGAGTCTGTTTTCCGTAGGCGGTGGTCTTTACTTCAATTAGCCGCTCGGCTCCGTTCTTTTCGAATGATCTGATATCAAAGCCGGTCCCGTCCCCCACGGTGGCCGCAACATGCTCCACTCTCGCGGCAAGTTTGTGTTCGCCCAAAATCTCCAGTCGAGTTTTTTCAAATCGCAAAACTAGGCGCTCACCAGCCAAACCGAGCGACGAATTCCGGGCTTCCATCGCGAGGTAGTTCGTGAACCGGGGTTTCCGCGCTGTGAACCCCACCAGGGGGTCGGAAACCTTAGGTGATTGTCGTGGTTCGGGAGGATCTTCCATGATTGCAAGCAGGCTGGGCACTTTCGCGTCTTCGGCTTCCCGTTGGACAGCAGTCCCTACGTTGGCCTTGAGCTCTTCTTCGCCCGAAAGCCGGTCTTCCAGAACTCCTGATAGCAGGCGTTGATAATTACCGAGTGGCTTGTAACCGTCGATGTAAGGGAACCCCAATTCAATGAGCACCGCACTGATGTTCTGATGCTTGCGCTCAATGGCTCCTTCGGACCTATCGTCTAGCAGTTTCTGGAGCGCACGTCGGTGCTCGGTTTTGTTGTATGCCTCCCCTTTCAACTCGGCGGCAAGCATGTCGAGGTAGGACGCCACTGTGGCTTCGACTTCGACACGGCTCCATTCCCTACTCATTGCTGTAATCTACCTGCCTCTATTCGTTGGTGGGCGATCGGGACAAGGAATATCGTGACTGCAGATACCCCAGATAGCCAGAATCAACCCCTCCAACATTCTTCAACAACGCGAACAACTCCTGATACGAAACAGCCTTAAACCTCAACTCTTCCCCAACCGCGTGATCAAACTCATCGATCTCCCGACGATGAATCTCCGATTCTTGTCCGGGCCAATCACAGTAGATGTAGCAAAGGGAAAACCTGTTGCCGAACATGTTTGCCATGCCCAGCGAGTGTTTTAGAAGTTGCGCTGCATACAGGTGAGTGAAGTGCCTCGCTCCCGAGTGGATTGATTCGACCAGGGCTTGGCTGTGGGGAAGTCCCAGTCGTGTCCAAATCCCTTCGCCGTCGGGAAAATATTTTTCTTTGAACGGGTTCTTGCCTGGTTTCTTCGGAGAAAGCCACTCGCTGAATTTGCTCTCAATCCCTATGGTGTGGCCGTCCGATAGTGTAAGGGCCACATCTACGTTTGGTGGGATTCCGCCGAGTCCGGTGGGGTATTGGGCCTCGAAGACGATCGATTCAATGCTTGTTCCCAGCTCGAGCGCCGTTTGAAGCGGTTTGCAGTCTCGACCCACCCAGTAGTCAAATACGTTCACCGCCAGTGCAGAGGACGAGTGCAATGCCCTCATCTTGGCTGCGCTTTTGGGCCTGTCGACTAACTCGGCCCCGCTACCGTCCTCAAAGGATTTTCGAGATGCAGGCGAAAGCGGCTGAAATAGGTTTGATTCTACATCTGGTAGGTAACCCTTTTCGTCAGGATCCAGGCCGCGGCCCTGGGCCCATCTGATTTGTTTCAGTTTCATGTCGGCTAACGAAGTCATAGATTACCTCCTCCATTCCCCGGGTTGGTGCCCTTATACCGATTCTGCTGGCTCAACTATTCCCACCAAGCTGCGGCCCCTTCGGTGCAATTGCAAATGATGACCATCTGTCGCGTTCGCGCCCGCTTTGCGTGTTTTTGGTTATGTCTTTTCGAGTGTTTTCCTAACCCCCTTTTTATCCGCCCCTTTGGACCGCCCTTCTTGGTATTTGAGGGGATGACATTTGAGGGGATGAATAACCGGCCTTTTCCTGCTTCGAAGCGTTGATTGAAGCATCGACGGCGGTTCCAAACGGTGCGCTAATTTGGTACCGCCCGCGGCGGTTTTGATTAGATCATTAAATGCGCGAGGAGATATCCTGTCGGAGCGAGTTGGTTTCGGTAGTTGCGATACCGAGTAATGGTTGTCCCCGGGAATGGATACCGCAGGCGATTGCTAACCGCCTAAGCCCAGGTTCGAGTCCTGGCGGGGGCACACCCAAACAGCGTGCTTCTACCTCTTGCATATTCTAGAATGAAAGTCGATGTTAAGAGTCGGTTAGCGATCGCTGCGGTAAGGCGAGCTTGGCTCGCCCGCAGAGCCCCCTGGATTCTGTTCAGGGGGTTTTTGTTTGTGTGCGGGCAGGAGGGGATATTTGACCATGATGACCCGCACCTTCAATGTTATACCCTGATTGTAGATCTCTATCTCGGCCCCGCCACCGTGGTGCAGCCGGACATAACGGTTTTTAGAACCGACCTCCCGGGACCGGAAGAATGGAAAGACTTTCCGATACCCAAACTTGTGGTGGAAGTCCTTTCGCCAAACACCGCAGCCCGCGATCGCGGTGAGAAGAGAGATATTTACCAGGCCGCCGGGGTCCCCGAGTACTGGATCGTCGATATCGATTCTCGCCTGATAGAACGCTGGCGTCCCGAGGATGAACGACCGGAGATCTTGAGGGAAAAGATTATGTGGGCGCCCGAAGTTGAGGGTGAGCGGCTTGAGATTGATCTGGAAGAGTTGTGGCCGAAGGTTATTTGAGGGGTGGATATTTGAGGGACGAAGCTACCGCCCTTTCGAACCGCCCGGTAAAGCCACCCTGGGTCCTGGACGAGGTCGGTCGGTTCTACACAATTTCCCCCGCATCAACCACCCGATTCCATAGGTCGGTTATTTCGAGTTGGTCTGCCCACCGTTCGATATACGAAATGTCCAGCGTGGCTCCCTGAATTTCATATACCGCGGTGGCATCCAGAAATTGTTTCTCACTTTCCCCTGAGAGTTTGCACCAATGGAGTTTAGCCAGAATCACGTCTTCGGGTGTAGGCATTTTGAGGTTTACGCCAAGTACGTTTTCTGAGCGGCGTCTCTCGAATCGGGACCTATCCCACTCTGTGCTGGTCAAAATCCAGAAGTCCACCTTGTCTCCGGCCAACGTGGAAATGAGATTGAACATTCCCGAAGACAGAATCGCTTCTTTCGCTGCGACGTCGTCCATGTAAAAATCGGGGTGGGGGAATTGTCGGTGCAACAACTCTACCTGGTTTTCGTCCATGTGAACCACCAGATCCAGGTCATGCGTGGTCCGGGGCTCTCCGTAGAAACTCGAGGCATAGGAGCCGGTGACCATGTGTTCAACTCCTATATCATCGAGTGCCGAAAGCACCTCGCTCAGTAATTCGAGTTGTGACATTTTGCCAGGCGGTCGAGTAGCAGGCTTCTGAATTCATCCTCGCCCAGGTTCGGAAACCTCCGCCGTAAACCCTGAACGAATAAATCGCGGCTGATTTGTGACAACTCAAGAGCCTTCTTGAGTCGGTCTTCCGACGTCATCTTGCGCAGGGTCTCCAGGTAAAGACGTCGATTGGGCCGGGGTTTAGGATCTGCCATGGTTTTTTCTTGCTCCGTCCCCTAAAGATATGGAGATGATTCACGGAAAGAACCCTCGCAACCCTTGTGACGCCAGGCCGGATATTTTGAGGGAATGAATATCCGCCCGGTTTATCTGCCTTGTTGACCGCCAGGTTATATGAGGGGATGATATTTGAGGGGATGATTATCTTGGCTCCGTCCGTCCCGACTTTTCTACTCCTCTCTCAAAACCACCGCCGGGTCAATCTTCAGAGCACGGAGCGTTGGAATTGACGCCGCAACCAAACCAATGAGGAGCAAAGTCACCGGCCCAGCCATCGGGCTCGTACCGACCGGCTTCGGCCTGATTGTCGGAATTGGGGCTTCGTTGCTGTTGTCGAGACTGGTTGAGTCTTTTTTATATGATGTTGCGCCCACCGACCCCGGCACCTATGCCACCACTATTGGATCAATGATCGCCGTGGCCCTGTTGGCGACGTTTCTGCCCGCGCGAGCCGCTGCTGCCGTTGATCCCGTGAAGGTGCTCAAAGTCGATTGAGTGGCCGGCCCGACTGCCCGACCTCTCGACTTCCCAACCTCCCTCAGCAACCAACCTCTTTTACGATACGCTCACTCGAAGCCGGATACTTCTCAAGCAGTTCCGCCGGTCGAATCGGTCGAGGAGTGAACCCACCTCCGCAGTTTGGGCAAACCCCCGCCAACACCCCTTCCGCGCAAGCGCGGCAAAACGTGCATTCGAAAGAACAGATCACAGCTGCTTCTGAATTGGGCGGAAGGTCAATGTCGCAGCATTCGCACCCGGGTCTGATATCAAGCATTTGATGGCCCCCTGGCAAAGGAACGAACAATATGATGCTTTCTTTCGAACGTCAAAAAGGAAGTTCGGGATGGATATTTAACGGGATGATTATTTTTGTCCGTTCTGCCCGCCTGCCCGCCGACCTTCTCAGATCTCCGCAGCCAACTCGAAGAACCGGTCCGCATTCTCCGTGTCGCCGAGTTCACGATAAGCCTCTGCAACTCCGGTTGCGAGGGGACGCGAGTTGGGCGTTCTCCAGAGACCCATTCGCATATAGCGCAGGGCGTTGACTCTATCCCCTTGTGCGTTAAACACTCGACCCAGCAGCATGAAGGTTTCCTGCGGTGCGTTGTCGTTCGAAACTAGTTCTTCAAGCGTCACAGCGGCTGCTTCCAGGTCGCCGCTGAGGAATTGGTCGTACCCTTTGACGAGGATCCAGGCGGGGTCGTCAAGCTCGGCTCCAGCAATCCAATGAGATACGTCTGCTTTCGGATCCGGGGTCGCCCCCTGGTACCGTTTTTCCAGCATCACATATGCAAGCCTCGCCCGGGCACGGTTGAAAGTAGGGTCGTATTCCAAAGCCCGGGAAAGTAGACTATCGGCCTTTAATAGGTCGCTCTCTTCAGGGTTGTTCGCGAGATGGGACTCGGCGAGTCGGTAGGCGTGGATGGCTTCGGGCACAACGGTTGGAGGTACCAGATTTCGGGCTGACGCGAAGAAGCTGACTGTCGCGACCGCGGCCAAACCTGCAGCTACTGTCCACCTGAGCGGCACACGGTTGTGAACCGGGGGTGTTTTTACATCTACTGCGAGCCGATACCCTCGCCGAGGAACCGTCTCTACGAATTCGATACCCGGTGCGTGGTTCGTCAGAGCGCGTCTGATCTGTCGGATGCAAAAATAGATTCCCTGGTCGTACTCCACGATCGTGTCGCCCCAGATTGCCTGGCGGAGTTGAGCGTGGCTTACCAACTGTCCCGAGGCTTCGACGAGCAATCGCAACACGTCGTATGGTTGAGGTTGGAGTGGGACGGCCCCTCCAGAAGAGTCCCGTAGTTCAGACGCCTGAGGATCCAGGGTCATTCCCCCGAAAAAATATGTCTTTCGCTCCATTAGATCTCCGGCGGTTGTTGTCGGATTCCCGTTCTCAGATTGATACAGTCGCGCTCACAAATTGTTACTCGATCCTTTATCCACAGGCCTGAGCAAAACCTGAGGGCCCTTTTGGGGGCGAAAAAAGCGGCTCAGAAACAACTCTGACTTTTTCGCGAACCTCCGGGTAGGAGCAAAGGTAGTGCGTCGCAAACCCCAATCGGAAGAGAAGATAGTGTTTGAGTTGAAAACAATCGGAGTTTGCTCAGTAATCGCTTGTAACCTGTGTGTGCCGTTACAGGCTGATCAAGTACAAAACTTTCGACTGGATAAGCCGCATACGATAGCCGCGTTTACGGTTGGCTATACGGGTGGGCTGACCGCTGTCGAGGGGAGGTTCGTCGACCTGTCTGGTTCGATATCCGTCGACCCCAACGACCTGACCACGGGCTCGGTGTCCGTTTCGTTTAATACGGCGAGTCTGGATACCGACCACCCCAGACGCAACGCGGACCTATGGTCGGCGGCCTGGTTCAACGTCGAAGAATTTCCGACAATGACTTTCGACGGGGTACCGGAACGACGGGATGGAGACAACTGGGTGCTACTGGGTGAGTTGCGCATCAAGGATGTGACTCGACGCCTGGAAATCCCCTTTGTCCGGAACCACGACTTGCCGGTAGTGTGGGCTTCCGGCCGACCTCACCTTGGGTTTAGCGGTTCGATCACGTTGGATCGCCGTGACTACCGACTACCGGAAGCTGGGGAAGGGGGAATCATCACCTCGATAGGTAAGCTTTTCGTTTCTCCCGAAGTTGATATCAGGCTGGTGGTCCAGGCAATAGGCCCGGGGTTGGACGACCTGTTGTTTGAAACTATCGTGGCCAGCGGAGCCGACGCTGGGATTGAAGCTTACTGGAGGCTCAAGGGTGAACACGCTGAGGACGGAACGTATTCGTTTGAAGCGGGTTCGCTGACGTTTCTCGTTCCGCGGCTTGTACGCGCAGAACAACAGGAGGCGGCTCTTGGAATAGCAGAATTAAACCTGAATGAGCACCCGGAGTCCCATTTCTCACACTACGGGTTGGCAGTCGCCTACCAGGCGTTGGGGCGCGTAGAGGAAGCTCTTGCGGCGGTGAATCAGGCTCTGGAGATCCGCCCCGGGCATCGGTTGTCAACGAGGCTCAAGAGTGAATTAGGAAGTTGAAGGGTTGATTTCCAGCGGTCTTTTTGTTCATTCACCGGAACTCTTCAATGAACGATTGATATGCGAATACTCCTGGTTGCATGGATTCTTGGGCTGATTTCTTCCGTTCCTGCGGCCGCTCAGACGCCACCTGGCGGATCGACCGATATCGTCGCCACCGAGTCATACTCCTTTCACAGCGACTTCTGGGCCAACCTCCACGATTATCTATACTGGCGTGGCAGAGAAGGTGGCCCTGCAAATGAGGGCGCCGTTTGCCTGATCGGCCTTGCGGAAATCGATCTTCAGGGGTGGCTGCGAGCGACGGCCTTCTACAACCTGAATATGTCCGAGCGTCATCACCGGGTAGATGACCTCATGAGGGCACTACGGTACAGGATGTCAGGAGTCGCCGAGCTGGATCATGATATGATGTCAGTGGTGCATGAGTACCTGGGGATGGCTGCACCGGCGTACCGCGAGTGCTTCTGGGAAGAGCATGACGCGGCCAACCGTGCCCGGGTGGCCACGATCGTTCCGGAGTTAGAGAGTCTCGGTGCCGCTGTGAAGGAGCGGATGTCAGAACTCTATGCCGAAGCCTGGCCCGAACAGATTCACGTTGACGTCATTCCGTTCGCTTCTTTTGCGGGGGCCAATACCGCGTCCGGTAGGGATGTCCCTCCCCATATGGCAATTTCGAGCAGGGACCCCGATCTCGTCGGCTTATCCGGCCTCGAACTCCTTATTCACGAAGCGTCCCACGAAATGTTCGGTGCCAGGCATGGCACTCTTGGCATCGCGATCAACGCAGCTGCGGCCGATCTGGATGTGAGCGCCCCGCGCAGCCTGTGGCACGCTCTTTCCTTCTACACCTCCGGCTTTGTCATGAAGGAGGTTACCCGGGACGCAGGTCGCCCGGAGTACGTGCCCTACTGGGTTCGATCAGGGGTGATGAGACGCGCATGGCCTGATTACCTGGAGCCGATTCAAGAAAACTGGGAGCCGTATTTGAGAGGGGAAGCAGAATTGGAAAGTTCTTTGCATTCTGTGATTCGAGCGATAGTGGAGTGATGGTGGGGCGGATATTCGAGGGGATGATTAACTTGTACTGACCGTACTGACCGTACTGACCACCGTCCAATGCCAGACCTGACCAACTACTCGCCGATCCTCTTAGCCTTCCTGGGCGGCCTCTTTACCTGGGGTCTCACGGTTGTAGGTACGTTGCCGGTTTTGTTCATTTCCCGGGTGAACCGCACTGCCATGGATGCCATGATGGGAGCGGCAGGTGGGATCATGGTAGCCGCTGCCTGTTGGTCGCTTTTGATCCCCGCCCTCGAGGCTGGGGGGACTGGAACTGCGGTTTTGGGACTCGCGTTGGGTGCTGGCGTACTCTTCTTATTTGACAAGACCGTTCCGCATTTGCACTCCGAGGTGCCCGACGAAGCCAAACCGGAAGGGCCCAAAGTAAGCTGGCGACGAGCCACCCTGTTGATGACCGCCATCACGATCCACAATTTTCCCGAAGGACTCGCGGTGGGATTGGGTTTCGGCAGCGGAGACATCGGGGCCGCCATGGCATTGACCCTTGGCATCGGGCTACAAAACATCCCTGAAGGGCTTGCGATCGCGTTGCCATTGCGCAGAGACGGCATGTCCCGCTTCAAAGCGTTTTGGTACGGTCAGTTGTCAGCGATCGTGGAGCCCTTTGCCGCAGTTCTTGGCGTCGTGTTCCTGAGTGTAGGCGTTGTCGCGCTTCCGTTGGGGATGGCCTTCGCCGCTGGCGCGATGCTTTATGTAGTGGTAGAAGAGTTGCTGCCTGAAACAACGAGGTCAGGTAGCGTCGACGTTGCCACGCTGGGTTTCATAATCGGTTTCGCAATAATGATGGCCCTGGATCAGATAGCGTAGGTGGTTCTTTGAGGGGTTTTCGGTCGTTGTAGGTTTGTCTGCTCACTCTTCTTTCAAAACCTTAACCAAATCCACCTGACTTGCCTTGAATGCTGGAACTAGGCTCGCGAGCAAAGCGCCGCCTAGGAGGACGACTAGGCTCGTAGCAGCCGTTCCCGGGCTCGTTGGCTCGACGAGAAACATGAAACGGGAAAAGCCCTGGGTGACGGAAAGCCCAAGAGCAATTCCAAGAAACCCACCCAGGAACAAGGGTGCCAGCTCTTGGCTGACAGCGTGAAATACCAGCTTTTGTCGTCCGGCGCCGAGTGCAGCTCGCACGCCGAACTCCTTGACTCGCAAGGAGGACATGTAGGACACAACGGAGTAGAGACCGGCGACCGCTAAGACTAGGGCGGTGAGGCCCAGCCAAACGAAAATCGGTCCATCTCGCTTGTAGAGGCGGGTCCTGAAGTCTATCAACTCGGGCATCGTCCTGAGGCCGTCGACCGGAAGGTCTGCGTCGGCTTCGGATACTATTTCCCGGATTGCAGATGCGAAGGAAGCTGGGTTGCCGGCGACGCGCAACGCGATCTGGGATTCGCGCGGGGCGACCTGGCCAAGCGGAATGTAGATCCCCTCGGGCCTCTTGTTTTCGTCTGTGTCCATCCAGAGATGCGGGGCGATCCCAACAACTGTCCTCCACGGTCCCGGTTCGTCTCCTTCCCATATCCTCATTTGCCTCCCCAGGGGATTGTTGTCGGGAAAATACCGAGCGGCAAAGGGCTCGTTGATGATGACAACGGGCTCGGCGGCAGGGTCGTCGGACCTATTAAATGCGCGTCCAAGTTTGACCCCTGTTTCAAACGTCTCAAAGAAATCAGGCGAGACCGCATCAACGTAATGAAATGGCAGCCGCCCTGTTTCATCCAGCTCCCACTGGGGCATCTCAACCGACTTAACCGCGCGCCAACCTCCCCCGTTACGAATCATCGGCAACTGAGTGGCCAGGGTGGCAGATGATACCCCCGGGATTTCTCCTAGGTCGCTCAGTAATTTGGACCAAAAAGATCTGCGCGAATCTGTACCACCGTATTCAGCTCCGTCGAGGGCCACGCTTCCGGTAATGATGCCCTCGGTCGCGAAGCCCCAGTCGTTGGTGCGCAGGTTCCAAACGCTTTCGATCATCAGGGAGGCGAGAAGTAGAAGCGCGCCACCAAATGCTATCTCCACGGCTACCAGGGTTCGCCCTAATCTGAAGGTCGTTCTAGTCATTCCCCTGCTGCTTCGGAGTGAGTCGGCTGTGGGACCCTTTGATAGCGGGAGGCTGGCGAGGATCGTCACCGCAACCGTGCTACTCAGTGCACCCGTTACGAGGATTATCCAATGCGGTGATTCCAATGCGTAGCTTGTCCATGCGGCACCCAGTCCGCCCGCGTAGGCGTCTGAAGCTTTTTGATACCATCTTAGACCCGCGTCCGCGATCCAGGCGGCGCCAGCAATCGACACAACCGCCGTAAACAAGGCTTCAACAACGAGTTGTCTGAAGACCCTGCTCGAACTGGCCCCAAGCGCCTGGCGGACAGCGAACTCCTGTCGGCGTTTTTGCACCTGAACGATGAACAGGTTCGACGCGTTGGCCAGGGCCATAAGAAACATGAACACTCCCGATGAATATAGGACTCGCTCCAGTGCCGATGTATTCGGACCTTTAAATGCCCGGGCGAATGGCAGTGCTGTCAGTTCGAGAGTTAATCCTTTGTTATTCTGTGACGGAGTTAGTTGTGCTGCTATTCCGGAAAGGCCCGCGTTTATTGTGGGGGCCCGCGCGTTTTTGAAGGAACGGGCTGCGAGAAAAAAGTTGCGTGCTGTGCGATTCTCATCGGATCTGATTGGAAGCCAGAGTTCGTTTGTTCCCTCAATGCGCGACCCTTCAGGTAGTACTCCGACTACGGTGGTGGCGCGACCATCGATCTCCACCGTAGTGCCCACAACGTCGGCATTGGCTTCGAAACTGCGGGCCCACAATTGGTAACTCAAAACCATCACGGGTGGGCTTCTCTGAGCGGCATCTGCGGCCACGAAAAGGCGCCCCAGTAGCGGAGTGAATTCGAGGAGGTCTAACATCTGCGGCGAAGCTTTGACAGCGGTTGTCCGAACCGGTGGAGAATCGGGTGTTTTCAAAACGACATCGGTCGTACTCCAGAGCGCTGCTATTTCGACGACCCCTGCCCCCCGGATTGCGTGCAGATCGCCGAGTGAAAAATCGACTTGCTCTCTGGTTTCGGTCAGTACCATTTGGAGCGTCAGGATTCGATCCGGTTCCGAGACTGGCAGCCCCTTAACAAACGATCCGTATCGTATTCCCCAGGTGAATGTGCCTACTCCAAGGCCCAGGGCCAGCACAAGACTGGCCGCGAGATACACTCCCTTGCTTCGGCCCACCTGACGAGCGGCCGCTTTCACGTCTCCTATGGTTCCGGATCCCAGCGATGCGATCCGGAGTCCCATACCCGATTTCACCCCCGACGACAGGTATCGTGCTAAGGCGCCGAACCCTCCGCCATGTTCTACGTCTGATGAGTAGGCCTCCTCGAGGTCACCGATGATGAATTCTCGGTTCGGTCCCAATACCCACCACTCGATGGCAGTTCGAACGAGACGGGGAGGGCGGACAGTGTTCAAACGTCCTCCACGGGTTTACCGAGTTTTTCTTCAAAGCCGTGGGCCATACGCTCTATTAATTGATATGAGTGTGACAGGGCTTCTTCTCCCTCGGCGGTCAGTACGTAGTATTTACGGCGACGTCCGCCCCGTTCAGGCGTAGCACGTCCTGTGAACGATTCGACGAGGTTCTGATCTCGAAGACGTTCCATTGTGGTGTATATCGCCCCCGGTTGGATCACTCGCCCGATCCTGCGTTTTATTTCCGCGGCCAGATCCAGACCTGAGGCAGTGCCGCCAAGTCGTAGTACTGCCATCAGGACCAATTGCTCTAATTCGGCAAGTCGTTTTGTCATATGTTCACCTCTGATCCCGAACAATACCTAAATACTAGGTTTTGGTTCCAAGGTGCTACCCTCCACCCGTCACGACTTCCCACCGATCCAGACGTTCGTTCGCCGACTCATTCCTGCCATGTCTGTCCGATTCGTCATTTTTTTGAGGAGATTCTTTATTACTCTGTCGGAAGGTACACCCTGAAAAAAACAGTGGTCTTTGGATTGCTCCTGGCGTTCCAAGCCGGTCCAGTAACCGCCCAAACAGCCGAATGGTCAGATCTTGAGCGAATCACCATTTTCGCGAACGGCATGGTTTTCGACGCGCTGGCAGCAGGTCCGGAGGACGGCGAACCCGTGTTGTTGCTGCACGGATTCCCACAGACCGGTTACACCTTTCGCCACCAGTTGAGGGCGCTGGCCACCGCAGGGTTTCGGGCTGTGGCTCCGAATCAACGCGGTTATTCAACGGGCGCGAGGCCGCTGGAAATCGGCGAGTACCGCATGGGAAAGTTGGTAGGTGACGTTGCCGCGATCGCTTCGGCGCTGGACATGCGGGAATTCCACCTTGTAGGACACGACTGGGGTGGGGCAGTGGCCTGGGTCGTCGCAGCTCGGCTTTCAGATCGCGTAAAAACCCTGACTGTGCTTTCGACTCCTCACTTCGGAGCCCTCGGTGCAGCCTCCCGCGATCCATCGACTGATCAGGGCCAACGTTCGTCTTACTTTGCCGACTTTGCCGCTCCCGATTCCCAGGATCGGTTCCTCGCCAACAACGCCCGATGGCTCAGAACCGCGCTGCAGAACTCCGGCGCAACTCCCGCCGACATTGAGGTCTATCTGGAAACCCTGGGCAACCGGGAAGCACTCGGCGCCGCTCTCAACTGGTACCGAGCCCTCCTCTCCCCCCAAACATCTGCCTCCCCATTCGGGTCCCCACCTGCAACATCTGCGTCATCAGCGCCTCCCACGTTGTACGTTTGGGGAGCCCGGGACCAGAGTTTCGGAAGAGCCGCCGCCGAAGCCACGGCAGAGTTTGTTCGCGGACCATACCAGTTTGTGGAGCTGCCCCGAAACGGGCACTGGCTCCCCGAAGCCGCTGCGGATACGGTGACCACACTCCTATTGGAGCATATTGGGGGCTCTCGTTGATACCCTCTGGTAACGTGAACTAACCGCTCCCGGCCCCCGTTTTCTCCGTTCCCGGAAAAGAAAAAGGCCCCATATCGCAGGGGCCCTGAATCTCGCTCACTCAAAGGTGGCGCGGTCTTTTTCGAGACCTTTTGGATACCATTTTTCCGAGGTTATTCGGCTCTCTAAGATGGCACCGTGTGTTTTTTTCAGAACTCGGTCGGCCACGTCTTGGGGTGACCACCTGGGTCAGGTTTTGCCATTGGTGCTTGCTCCCGTTGGTCCCTGATCCAAAGTGCAAATAATGTTCGCGAACCGCAAGACTGCCAAAAAGGGATTCGGTTGGATAGAATTATAGAATGGAGATTTGAGGGGTTGATTCTTGAGGTATAATTTACAGTTCGTCCCGACCTACTGCTCCCCACTCCCCACTCCCTTTTTCATACCGGCGTCGCTTCGCGTTTTTTTCCGGATGTGATCATTCTCTCTGCAAACGAAACGCGTTCTTGTAGGTCGCCCATCTCTTCGCCCATACGTTCGACAAGATCTTGCATGTCGTAAAGCGTGTTTTGCAACTCCTCCAACCGTCCATCATCCTCTGCCGGGCCGCCTTTCAATCTATGAGCGATGGCCTTGCCGATCGGCGTCAACGAAAACATCCACGTGGCCGGGGGGCCAATGACAAAGAGAATACCCAGTATCGGAATGAGGTCGTCCATGATGCGCGCCTTTTATTGATTTGGAGATCAATCATCAAGTACGCCAAGCTTTGGAAATGGTTTCAATCAGGGGAGCGAAGTGCCGTTTGACGGGCAGATTGTATCTGGTCCGTTCTGTCCGTTCCGACTACCTTCTCGGCACCACGAATCGCGTTCGCTGGAGAGTCTCAATGCAACTCACGTCCAGCCCCTCAACCGTACCATTGTTTATGAAGTTGCGTCCCACCCGGGGCAAACACCCCGCGTTTGAACCGTGCCCCTGCTTCGGTAAGATCACGTGCAAGCTGTTTGGAAGGTGGCGATGGACTTCCTCTCCGAGCCAGGATGGCGTTATCGGATCAAATTCGCCGGAGATGAGAAGGGCGGACACCGTGGATGAGATGGGCTCGTGAAAGTCATCGGGGACCGATCCGATGGGCCATTGTTCACAGTCTTCAGCCAGTCCGCGGGTTACAATCCCGTTTAGGAAATATCCTTCCGATGCCTCCCTGATATTTTCGGGCGTGTAAGCCCAGGAGTCCTCCGTGCAGACTACCGTTACCTGAAGGGCATCGCTGATCGTTGTTCCAACCGACAGCGCGCGAGCCACAGCGAAGTTGGCGAAGCGCGTATAATCGCCATTGGCCGCCTCATTGATCATGAATGGAATCGTGGCTGCTGATTCCGTCGTGTAGAGCATGTTGGCGATGTTGCGGGCAAGCCCGTCCCTGGTCAATTCGAACGTAGCCGTTCGACTTCCGGCTCGACCGGTCACCTGGACCGGGGCCCGCCCTAGTTGTTCAAGGATGCCTTCGAGTTGGCGCTTCGGATCGGGGAAGTTGGCGTGGCAGACTTCATCGTTTGTGCAGTCGGCGAAGAGTCCGTTTAACGCTTCCTGCGCTGACCTGCTAAAACTCAAGGGCAGGGGCTCGCTGGGTGGATACATCCCCGAAAGGGTGATAGTCCGAACGTGTTCTCCGTGGCGCCTCAGGTAAACCAGAGCCGCCCGCGTGCCATATGAAGTACCCCAGAGATTGATCTGGTCGTAGCCGAGGGCCTGGCGGACATCGTCAAGATCGTCCATCGCTAAATGGGTGGCATACAACCTTAAATCGGCGTCGAGAGATTCGATGCATCCGATTGGATCATTGAGTTTTTGGTGCAACGTTTCGACGACCTTGACTCCGAGGTCTTCGAATTTGCAGTTGAGGGGGTTGGATTGGCCTGTACCGCGTTGGTCCACCAAAACGATATCCCGGTTGGCGCGCTCTGCTCGCCGTTGGAACGCAAACGCGATCGACGCTGCTCCCTGTCCGGGACCGCCGGCCAGGTGAAAAACGGGGTCGGTCTCCGGGTCACCGTTTCTGGCAGAAAGTACAACGATGTTGAGGTCGATTGTTCGGCCGACGCCCGCTTCACGATCCTCGAACACGGTCAATGTCCCACATTTGGCCAGACCCGCAACCCGGGGGAGGCTGCAATCTACAAGCTCGACCTGCGCCTTGGTGGGTGTCCCGCCCAACGATGCCACCGCCAGGGAAAACCAGAGAGTCTGAACAATTCTGACGTCTATGCTAATTTTTCGCATAAAGAGAATACAAGATCCATTTGGATTGGTTCCACCGGCTGAATAATGCTAGTTTGTCTCTTGGGAGCGGAGCTTAAGGTCCGCTCCGCTGTAGGGATCTTGCAAACGTTAACCGGTTAACGTGTGGTTCGTGGAACCTGGGGTGTGCGGCGCTCGTATGGGGGACATCACCAGGAATGATTGAGGTTCCGGGCCCACGTCCGCTGGACTGGGCTCGATTGGGATGCGATTATTTATGTGTCGGGGCCTCCAAAAAGTTAATAAGGATAAAAAACCGCCGTGGGACTTTTCCAGCAGGATCTCAAATACGCCTTCCGTTATCTGCGTAAACACCTGTCTTTCACCACAATCGCTGTGGTGACAGTGGCGTTGGGTGTTGGCGCAACCACCGCAATTTTCAGCGTAGTGAACGGCGTTTTACTCAAGGGTCTCCCGTATCCCAATTCCGAAGAGTTAATCCGGCTTTGGACCACCAACAACGAGGCCGGAGTAACTGACGGCGACTTCAGCGCCGCCGATCTCATCGACTATAAGGAACAGTCAACGACCTTCGTCGATCTGGGCGGTTATTTCTCATACGACGCCACGTTCACCGATACTGAAGGCAATGCGCAAAAAGTCCCGGCGGCCGGGATCACCACTAACATGTTTGACCTCCTGGGCGTGCAACCGATTCTGGGTCGAGGATTCCGAGACGACGATGCATCTACGGATCCTAACCAGCCGCCCCGGTCGATTATTCTGGCTCATAGCGTGTGGCAGAATCTCTATGATGGGGACCCCGATATTATTGGGCGTTCGATTCTCGCTGAAGGGTTCGCGCTGGAGGTGATAGGTGTAACCCCGCCGGGCTTTGAATTTCCTCGCGGAATGGTTGCCTGGGGTCCAATGCCCCTATCGGCTGCGGGGGGTAGGCAGGCGAGGTTCATGAACGGGGTTGGAAGGCTTAGGGCCAATGCCACTGTCGACGCTGCAGCGTTAGACGTTGGAGTAATAGCGTCGAGGCTTGAACGCGAATTTCAGGAATCGAATCGTAACATCGGCGTGAGGATCAGTTCACTGCATGAATCAATAGTCGGTGATCTTAAGCCCGCGTTGTTCGTTTTGTTGGGTGCCGCCGCTGTTCTTCTCCTTATCGCCAGCGTGAATGTTGCCAATCTGTTGCTGGCCCGCGGTGTCGAACGCTCCACCGAGATCGCAGTGCGGACCGCCCTGGGAGCGGGGCGAACGAGAATCATTCGTCAGTTGCTTACGGAGAGTTTTGCTCTGGCTGCCATCGGGGCAGTCGTTGGAGTTGGGTTGGCCGCGGCAATCGTCAAAGGTATTCATGTGTTCGGGCCGGTGGAGATGGATTTGCTTCTGGAAACCCGAATAGACTCTCGCGTTTTGCTTTTCACTGTCGGCGTAACGGGGATTGCGGGGTTGATGTTCGGTATGTTTCCGGCGCTGGCCGCTGGTAGTCCGAATTTGCGATCCGCGCTGACGGAGGGAAGTAAGGGGTCGAAGGGGAGTGGGGCACGTATGCGAAGTGCGCTGGTCACCCTTGAGCTGGCCCTCGCTGTCGTTCTCGTTCTCCAGGCGGGGTTGCTGGTCAAGAGTTTCCGCAACTTGAGCGCTGAGGAAACCGGGTTCGATCCATCCAATTCATTGGTGGCTGAGTTGGCGCTACCCTTTGCCGGTTACCAGGATCCGCCCTCTATTGCCGATTTTTATCAAAGGTATATGGATAAATTGGCCACTGCTCCCGGGGTGGTTTCGGTATCGGCAGTCTCGAGTTTGCCGTTTGGACCGATGCTCGATTTCCGGGTGCCGATAACCGTCAGGGACCGCGAACCGCCACCAAGGGGGTCGGAGCCACAGGCGTTCTACCGCCAGGTGACCCCCGGTTTTTTCACGAATATGGGCATTCCTGTCGTCAGCGGCAGGGATTTCGAACGGTTCGACCGGCGCGACAGCCGACCAGTTATCGTCATCAACGAGGCCTTCGCTCGCCTGGTTTTTCCCGATGACGATCCGATCGGGAAGTATCTCATCGGTATCCCGCCATCGTTCGGTCCGCTTGGAACGTTTCCGCAGCCTGAAGTGGAAATCGTCGGCGTCGTTAAAGACTTCAAATTCTCGGATCTGGGAGAAAGCCCGGAGCCGTCGGTTTTCTTTGTTCACGACCAGTCGCCCTTCAGGAGAATGACGCTTATCGTGAAGTCGCGAGGCGAACCGTTGCAGTTGGCCCAGACCGTACGGGCCGATCTGGCCACTCTTGATCCCACTATGGCCCTGGGGCGAGTGGAGACCTTTGAAAGAGTGATTGCCGGGTCATACGCACGGGAACGGTTTAGCATGTTGTTGTTGACCGGATTTGCAATTGTGGCCCTTTCCCTGGCTGCCATCGGGATTTACGGGGTAATCTCCTTCTCGGTTGAACAGCGAACCACGGAAATGGCGATTCGAATGGCCCTGGGTGCTCAGAATTCCACCATCCTGAAGTTGATTCTCAAAGGCGGTTCAATACTCGGCGTTGTTGGAGTGAGCTTTGGCCTTTTCGGTGCCTGGGCAGCCGGTCGGGTAACGGCGAGCCAGTTGTACGGCGCCAGTCCCAACGATCCCTTCATGTTCCTGGTGGTCGCCGTGGGGCTAATCGGAGTTGCGCTGTTGGCCACCCTGGTCCCGGCTATCAGGGCCACTAAGATTCCTCCGGCCACGGTGTTGAAGCCGGAGTAGATGGAAGTCGGTAGGTCGGGACGTCGGGAAGGGCAGTAGAGTCGGCACTGCCCGCCCGTCCTGTTCTGTCCATCTGTCCGTTCCGTCCCATCCCGACTTCCCCTCTTCCCAACTTCCGCCAACGTTTCTCCAATTCATCGTATCTATGAAACCACATGGAGATACCAATGCGCAGTAGAAGCCGTCTTTCCGAGGGAGATCCCGATGGGGCCGATGTAGGCCTGGCAAAGGCGGGTGACTCAGAGGCTTTCGGCCGACTTTACGGCAGAAATGTCGCGCGTATCAACTCCCTGACTGAGTGGATGTTGCATGGGGTTGAAGTTGAGGATGCCCTTCAGGAGATCTTCGTGCGGGCTTGGGATAAGTTGGGTTTGTTCGATGAAAAAGCGCTTTTCTCAACATGGTTACACCGTCTGGCTGTGAATACACTGCTTAGGGTTCGGGAAAAGAGAGGTCGCTGGGATGAGCGGCATGTCAACGATGAGGTGGCTATCAATGCCATGCCCGGCAAGTCTGAAACGTTGCAGATGTTCACGGATATCGAAAACGCTGTGCGGAATCTTCCTCAGGAAACCAGGGATGTGTTTGTGTTGCACGATTACGAGGGATATAAACACGTGGAGATATCTGAATTACTAGACATACCAGTAGGAACGTCTCGTTGGCAGTTGCACAGCGCCCGGATGACGTTGCGAAAAAACCTTCAGTAGCGAGGATTCAAATGCAGGATTCATGGAGCGACAGGCTTTCAGCCTATACGGATAACGAGATGTCTGCCGAGGAGCGCGTTGAGCTGGAAGATCACCTGGCCGTGTGTGAATCGTGTCGGACAATACTGGAGGAATTGCGAGGCGTAACCGACTGGGCGGACAGCTTCCCGGGGCGGGCGCCGAGGTCGGAGGTGTGGCCTGAGATCGAAGAAGAAATTGCCAAGGGCGGTCGCAGTGATGCTGGTGGGGAAGCAAAGAGGGGTGGTTTCTGGGGTGCAATGGCCGCTGGTCTGGCGGCCATGATTCCTTTCGGAACGGCTGTTGGTTCTACATTCCTCAAAAACGGTATTATTGTCGGCCTGGTAGGAGTGTCGCTGGCCGGAATGGGGCGTAGTGTGTACTTGCAACGAAACGCCGACATGATGGAGACCAAGGCGGATTTCCTGGATGGGTGGGTTGCTGCTTCGGCCTCGGCAGTTGATTGGAGCACCACGGCGAGTGATCTCGAAGGTGAAACTGGAGTGCGTTACGCTCTTCAGTGCCTCGGACAGGGATCTCCTGAAAACCGCCGCGAGTACACGGTTTGGGGCAGCGGGCTCTACACCGACGACTCTTCAATTTGCACGGCCGCTGTGCACGCAGGTTCAATTGAGTTCGAAACCGGCGGACTTGTAACCATCGAACTGCGAGACGGTGTGGACAGATATGAAGGAACAGATCGCAACGGAGTCTCCACTGCTTCTTTCCCAAGATGGAGGCGCAGTTTCCGGGTGGTTTCGGCCCAGGTTGCAGGTAACACCCAGGCGGGCCCGGGTCCTCTTTACTTCTACGACGAAAACGACGCTCCAAATGAGGAAACGGAGTATTTGTCAGGAGATATGGTAATCAACGTTGGGAGTATGAGAGACGCCCTCAGAGCGGGACGGATGCTGATGCGAGAAGGGCGCCTTAACCAGATCGAGTTGGCGCGAGAGCAATTGGACGCGGCCCGGCTTCAGTTGGAAGCGCGGCGGGAGCAATTTGAAGCTCAGCATGGAGAATCCTCGGGTGGGTTCGCCGGCGAATTGGATCGATTGGCAGAGGAGCAGGACCGATTGTTGATGGTCAGGGAACGCCTTCTCGATACCTCGCCAGAAGGTGATTTGGACGAACGGGTCGTTGATCGGATGATGGCGTCGACTGAGGGCGTCGGCCGGATTCGAATGGACCTCGAGCCGGAATTGATCGACTGGGAGACACGCGCCGTGAGTATGCGTGGCTGGAACGGAAGCATCGTAGCCTACGCTTGTCCGGCAGGTGGTGAGTTACACGCCGTTTGGGGTACCACGGTTTACACTGATGATTCTTCAATCTGCTCAGCCGCGGTGCACGCCGGAGTGATCAACCGGAGAGAGGGTGGGGTGGTCGTGATTCAAATCAGCGGCGGAATGGACGGCTACGAAAGTAGCGATGCCAACGGGGTAAGTTCCCGAGACTGGCATGAATTCAATGGGAGTTTCTCGTTTCCCAGAGCTTTGAATAGATAGGGAAGAAGTCGAGAAGTCGGGAGGCGATTGTTGGCGGGTTGGTGAAAAAAAAGCACCGCCCGCCACCGGGCTTTTCAACCGCCCTTTTCATCCGCTTTTTTTGCCCGCCCTTTTTCCCCTTCGTCAATACCCACCCTGACCTCGTTGGAATAGCGCCGGTGACGTTTTGTCTCGTCGCCAGCGCTTGAAATAATCGTAATCCTGCGATGATCACTTCCATCTGGTAGAGTGACCTTGACGATCCACCCCTCAGCGAGGCCGGTGCTCGTCTTAATAATTGCTTTTTCGCCGACTTTGAACATCCCAATTTTCCCGAAAACGTTTTCCAACTATAAATATGTTGTTCCGGATCCCCAAAAGATGTGACGGGGATCGCGTCGAAGGAGGGGATGGGGGGTGAGGCGTTCATCCCATCCGGTCAGTGCCGACTTTTTTCTTACCTGCCCGGTAAACTGCCATGTTTGACCGCCTTTTCCACCAACCCTTTCAATCCGCCCTTTTTTCGTCCACGGAACAAATCCAAACACAGGTCGTATTATCGGTTGTCGATAATCGAAAAACGACAATCGAACGCCGATAATCAGTCAATAAGAAAGTAGCGTATGGCCAGGAAAAGCAGCAAACAGGCGAAGATGACCCGAGTGACCTTTCAGGTTCTGGTAGCGATGCTGAACGAACCGAAACACGGGTATCGGGTCAAAACCGAGATCGAAGATCGGACCGGGGGCGAGATGAGTCTTGGTGCTGGGACACTTTATGAGGCTCTTCACCGGCTTGAAAGGGACGGTCTGCTGAAGGAAACCCCAGCACCGCAGGGTGAAGACGTGAACCCGCGCTGGCGCTTTTATCAAACAACTCCCGCCGGAAAAAAGGCGGTAGAGGTCGAGTTGCTGAGAATGGAATCCGACGTGGTCCATGCACGCGAGACGTTCAACCAGATGAAGCTTCGCGGTTTTTGATATGGAAAGCTGGCTTGACCGGGTCCTCCTTCGGCTCCTCCTGGGTCTTTACCCGAGAGGTTTTAGGAAATTGTACGGGGAAGATTTGCAGATGTTCGTGTCGACCGAGAGGTCCGGGGTAGGCAGTGAGGTAGGATCAGTTCTTTCTTTTTGGTTTGTCACTTTCATCGACTCAACGAGAGTGTCTGTCGTTCTTCGAGTTCGCGGACTCTCCGATGCAATGGCGAATTTTTTTGATTTCTTCAGACGAAGGTTTTTCCCTATGGACCAAATTGCCAATGACATGCGGCTCGGTTTCCGCAGTGTTTTTCGTCGGTTCAATTTTTCGGTGATCGTAATTGCTACGCTTTCGATAGCCATCGGTGCCACTACGGTCATTTTTGCCGCGATCAACTCCGTTCTCCTGCAACCGCTGCCCTTCCCTGATTCGGAGCGAATTGTGCATCTCGAAGGCGCACCGTTTGCATTTACGTCGAATGGTATGTCGGTGTCGGATCGGGTCCCGGCACTTAGTACGATTGAAGCCGCCGGCATTTACGCCACCGGGGGAGCCAATGTTGGTAGCGACGCTCGAACCGTGCGTATCAACGGAGCACAGGTCTCGCGGGGTTTTTTTGAAACGTTCCGGGTTCCCGCGGAGCATGGTCGGTTTTTGATGCCTCAGGAAGAAGAAACGGGCGGTGCGGTAGTGCTTAGCAACGACCTCTGGCGGACGCTGCTCGGCGCCGACACCGGGGTAGTGGGAAGCACGCTTCGATTGAATGGGGAAAACTTTTCAGTTGTGGGGATAATGCCCGCCAGTTTCGATTTTCCGCGCGGATCTCAATTCTGGGTTTCGACCGGGGCTCTCCCTATGATGTCGGGTGCGGCACTGGCACCGTCTTATGTGGCTCGGATCGGGCCCGACAGATATCCTCTCGCTGTGGCTGAAGAGTTGGACGCGTTAAACCGTTCGAGAGTGCCGGATGGGGTCGATTACGAGGAAGCCTTCCCATCGGTGACCCGATTGCGGGATCATCAAGCAAGGGATGTGCAAAAGCCGCTTCTGGTGCTTTTGGGGACTGTCGGAGTCGTTTTGCTTGTCGCGTGTCTCAACGTGACCAACCTGTATCTGAGTCAGGTCTCGCGGCGGAAAAATGAATTCGTGCTACGGGTTGCCCTCGGGGCCAGTAAATCTCGATTCGTCACCCAGTTGCTGGCCGAAACAGGAGTGCTGGCGGTTTGTGCCGGAATATTCGGTACGTTGTTGGCGCGGTTAGGAATTGTGGTGATCCAGGCTGAATTCCCCGATGTTTTGCCGGTAACTGGAGTGTCCATTGACGCAACGGTCATGACCATGGCGACGATGGTTGTGGTTGGTTGTACGATGGCGGTTTCATTGGCCCCGGCATTGTACGCCGGCAGGTCAGAGTCCAACGGTGCGCTTCGAGTCCAGTCCTCAGGAATGACCGATGGGCGCCGCTGGACCAAACTACGTGACGTCTTGTTGGTCGCGCAAATCGCCCTGGCCCTTGTGTTGGTATTCGGGTCGGGCCTGTTGGTTAGGACGTTTACCGGCCTGTACAACACTGAGCTGGGGTTTGCCCGCGACGAGGTGATAACAACCAAGGTGTCGTTCCCCGCGAATTTTGGAAGGCGTCCCGATGGGAATGATCTGGCTCAGCGGAAGAGCGCTCGATATGATTTCTACGATCGAGTTCAGTCCCGAATAGGAGGCACGCCAGGCGTGCTTGGCGTCGGACTGGTCAGCAACTTGCCCCTCGATCCTTCGATCGGCGTCGGGATGCCGGTGAAGGTACCGGGGTATATTGGCGATCCTGTCTCCGATTCCACCGCAGGAACCCCCGAGTCAGTGGCCGCAACATTCCAAATGGCCAGCTCGACCTACTTCGAGGCGATGGGGATTCCGTTCGTGGTGGGAGAAACCTTCAATAGAGTTGCCGCCGATGATGGGCTCGTGGAAACTGTGATTTCCAGATCACTTGCCGAGCGGATTGGCACTGATCCAATCGGAATGCCCATCACAATGGGGAGATCGATTGTCGAGGGAGTGATCGTCGGGGTCGTTGAAAACGTACGGTCGAACGGTCCGTCGTCTCGCCAGCGGGACGAAGTATACATTTTGCTTCACCAGTGGCCGTTTGTAAACGATGTGTTTATCGCGGTCCGCACGACTTCGCCCGGGGCCCTGGCGGCGTTGATTCCTGACATCGTCGATGAGGTCCATCCAGACCTCCCGAGCTATGCTACTCGCACTGCGGATCAGCTGCTGGACAATTCCCTCGCCAGGCGACGATTCAGTATGACTCTAATGTCGCTACTCGGATCAATTGCATTAATCCTCGCGGTGTTGGGAGTTTACGGTACGATTTCTCACTCAGTATCACTGAGAGAACGGGAAATAGGAGTGAGAATGGCGCTTGGAGCGAGCCCGGGTGCTATTAAGCTGATGGTGTTAACGAGAGTAGGAATCCTTGTTGGCGTTGGTGTTTCGTTCGGCATCGTCGGGGCGATTAATGTTGGTGCTGTGTTCAGAAACATGGTGTACGGAGTTTCCACCAGCGACCCCGTAGTACTTTTTGTAGGTGCGTTGATGGTCTCTGTTGCAGGGATAGTAGCGGGCTATTTGCCGTCGGCAGTTGCCGCTAAGATCGATCCGATGTCGATATTGAAGGAGAGTTGATCGCTGTGGGGTCCGGGTGGGGCAGAAGAGTTTTTCCCACGTACCGACATACCGACTTCCCTACGTACCGACCTCCCGACCTATTTGACTATTCAGACCTGCCCGACTAACTCCTGAAGGTCACAAAACGCAAAGGCGACGATCTTTATGGCAGTTATTTCGACAGCCGGGCTTTCTAAGACCTACGGGAAGCAGGTGGCGGTGGACGGGATCTCTTTTGAGGTCGAAGCAGGTCAGGTTTTCGGATTTCTTGGTCCCAACGGAAGTGGTAAAACCACCACGATTGGAATGTTACTTGGCATCATTACTCCAACGGGGGGCGGGTTCGAACTTTTCGGCGGTTCGAGTGCCGGTGAGTTGCACGCTGCCAGGCAACGGATCGGTGCCACTCTTGAGTATCCCAATTTCTACCCATACCTGAGTGGTCGGGACAACCTGAAACTGGTATCCCGGGTGAAGGGGCGAGATGACGACGAAGTTTTGCGGGTGTTGGAAACCGTAGGGCTAGGCGATCGCAGGGATTCGTTGTTCAAGACGTTTTCACTAGGCATGAAACAGCGCCTTGCCCTCGCTTCCACCATGATCGGCGATCCAGAACTAATCATTCTCGATGAACCGGCAAATGGTCTGGATCCCGAGGGGATGAAGGAGATCCGTGAAATAATTTTGGGTCTGGCTGATCGGGGTAAAACCATCTTTTTGTCCAGTCACCTGTTGGCGGAGGTGGAAAAAACCTGTGACCACGTCGCGATTATCAAAAATGGATCCATCGTGCGGCAGTCCAGCGTGGCTGAGCTTACGTCTGGCGGTACGGTTGCTCGGCTGGTTGCTGCCAATCTCGACAAACTACAATCGATCGTTGAAGAGTATCCCGAAACAACCAATGTGAGTTGTAGGGATGACGGCGTCATCGCTGAGTTAAAGACAGAAGACCTCGGTGGATTGAACAGGTGGGTCGCCGAAAGAGGAATCTACGTTTCACATCTTTCCCTGGAGCAACGCTCGTTGGAAGACGTTTTCATCGAACTAACCAACACCGGTGAGTTTGAAGCGGAGGTGACACTATGATCTGGGTCGTCTACCGTAACGAGATGCTCAAGATGACGAAGCGCCTGGCGTTCTGGGTGACGCTACTTTCCGCTGTCTTCATGCAGCTCATGACCAGCGGGGGACGGTTCTACTCCTCGCGGCAAAACCCTGACCTGCCCCAATTTTCGTTACCAGAATCGATTGCGGGCATCTTTTCGTCCAGTGTCCAGATGGCGCTCATTTTTGGACCGGCTGCGCTGATACTTCTGGTTACCAGCGAATTCAGTTGGAGGACAGCCCGACAGAGTGTGATCGATGGTTTGTCGAAAAACCAGTTTTTCGTTGGGAAGCTGCTACTAATCCCTACGCTCGGCATGATTTTTCTTTCGACACAATTGGCTATCGGTGTGGGATTCGCGATTCCCGCCACGGACTTTGGCAACCTGTCGGGCCCACTTTTCAAAGGCGTTTATTTCCTGGCGATCGCGGGATTTTTGCTTGCCTTTATTGGTGCTGCCGCGGTTGCGCTCTTTTTTGCTCTGGCCATCCGCAGTAGCGGGCCCGCGATCGCTGCCTGGTTTTTTTGGACGGCAATAGTCGAAGGCCTTCTGGCGTCGGTAGCCAAAGGAGCGAGCGAGAGACTGGGTGAAATGGCAGAGTTTGCGCCCGGTAATGTCATTGATCAGATGGCGAGGTATCTGCAATATGATAAAGATGCTTTCGCCGCCGCCGTTAGCCGGGCGTTGGAAAGAGGAGTTGACCCGCCGTCGCCAGCCTGGGATTGGCCCGTGTTGCTGGTGTGGTTTGCTCTGTGGGTCGCAGTGTTGCTGCTGGTTTCCTTCGTCTGGTTTAGTAAGCGAGACCTTTAGAATGGTGAATTTAGAATGGCGAATTTAAAATGCAGAGTTGCGGCCACGCCTTGCGCATAACCGCCTTTTTCACCCGCCCTCTAATCCGTCCTTCTTTTTGCCACCGCCCCTCACACCGCGCCCGTCTACCAGTCCACCTTCTCCCCGAGACCCAACTCGTGGGCTCGTTTGAGCGCGACCGCTGCTGCAACAGCGTCCTGTACCGCGATCCCGACTGACTTGTAGAACGTAGTCTCGGTCGGTCTGGACCGTCCTTCGGATGCTCCAGTTACCAGCTCTCCCAGCTCTGCGACTATGTGAGCGTCGGTGATGAGTCCCTTGTTGATGGTTTGAATGATTTCGCCGGCCTCTTCGAGGGAGGCGGCCCTTTCGTCAACGAATACTTTAGCTCGTGCAACGGTCTCGGCGGGTACTTCACTCACGTCGGGTGTGTAGGATCCCACGGCGTTAATGTGGACACCTTCCGCAAGCTGAGTGTCGTCGAATACGGGAGTTTGCGATGTGGTTGTACAACACACGATGTCCGCCCCGGCGACCGCAGCTCCAGGCGAGTCCGCAGCGGTGATGTTCGGGGCTCCGGGGTTGGAGGCTAGAAGCTCGGCGATCATTGCGTCGGTCTTTGTGGGGTCGGGACTGAAAAATGTTACGGACTCGATCGGCCGCACTTCGCATATCGCATCGAAGTGACTGCGTGCCTGGACTCCAGCCCCAAAAATTGTGAGGCTAGTGGCGTCGGGCCGGGCCAGCAGGTCGGTTGCCAGCCCCGACCCGGCGGCTGTTCGAATCGCAGTCAGTTCTCCTCCTTCCAGCAGGGCAAGTGGGCGTCCTGTGTCAGGCTCGAAAACCATGACCGCGGCATTAATCCTGGGAAGGTTTCGTTTCGGGTTGTGTGGAAATACGGAAACTACCTTAACGGCGAGAGCCTTATTATCTGAGGTCGCCACATATGCGGGCATTACTAACGTGACAGCCTCTTCCTCTTTTACGGGGAGGTTCGCGCGGGCGGGCATAATGACGTCACCAGTTGCGAGAGCGCCGAAGGCAGTTCTCATAGCGGCGATAGCATCGGACATGGGAAGTGCTTCTCGCACATCGGACGAATTCAAAACAAGCATTGATCTCGCTTTTTCGTGTCGTGGTGTGAAATTACTGCGTGATAGGATATGCGACATCCTGTCCACCAATGCAAACCGCTGCAACAGAAAAGGACGACGATGAAAATTACCCGGGTTTTGGTCTATCAGGTTGATCTTCCATTACACGAAGGAAGTTACAAATGGTCTGGCGGCAAATCGGTAGAAGTCTTCGACAGCACAGTTGTGCGAGTCGAAACTGATGAAGGCGTCGTCGGACACGGTGAGGTCTGCCCGCTTGGACCGGCTTATCTCCCTGCATATGCAGCCGGAGCCCGCGAGGGAGTTACCGCGATCGCACCTCATATCATCGGACAGGACCCTACCGACATCATGCCTCTGAACAGGTTGATGGAGAGCGTGCTGAAAGGGCACCCCTATGCGAAGTCAGCCATCGATATCGCTTGCTGGGACATACTGGGCCAGGTGGCGGGGCAACCGGTTTGCAAACTTCTTGGCGGGAGGTACGGAGACGACTTTCCCCTCTATCGGGCTATTTCGCAGGAGTCACCGGAGGCCATGGCCGGTAAGGTCGCCGGTTACAGGGAGGAGGGATATCGCAAATTCCAACTGAAGGTCGGTGCTGATCCCGAAACCGATATCGAACGAATTCATGCAGTTGCCGCTCTTATGCAAAAGGGTGACGTGCTTATCGCCGATGCCAACACGGGCTGGCTAAAGCACCAGGCGATGAGGGTGGTGGGTGCTGTCCGGGACGTCGATGTCTACATTGAGCAACCGTGCTTGACCTACGAAGAGTGCCTGTCGATTCGTCGGCACACGGATAGACCGTTCGTCCTCGACGAATGCATCGACGGTATCGCGATGCTCAATCGAGGGCATGCTGATCAGGCGATGGATGTCGTGAATATCAAGATTAGTAAGTTCGGAGGACTTACCTACGCCAAGCTGGCCAGAGACCTTTGCGTGTCACTTGGTATCGCTGTAACGATAGAGGACAGTTGGGGAGGAGACATAACCACGGCCGCGATTGCCCATCTGGCGCACAGTACGCCGCCCGAATTCCTTTTCACGTCTACTGATTTCAACAGCTATGTGACTGTTTCGACGGCTGAAGGAGCCCCGCAACGCGATGGTGGTAATATGGCAGCGTCCCGGGAGCCAGGACTGGGGATCCAACCGCGCATGAATGTGTTGGGTGACCCGCACTGGGTGAGCGAATGAACCACAGCTCGAACGACTGAACGGGAAGATCGACGGCTGTTTCCCGACATCCCGACTTCGCCCCCTACCTCCTGCTTCTTCTGATTCCGCCCATTGCACGGCCGTAGTCGAAGTCGGATGAAATCTGGTCGGCCACATCCTCGTAAAGTTCGCGAAGCGTTGGTGAGAGATCGTAAGTATCGGCAATGGACCTCAACAGCTCCGACAATTCATGGTCGCTTTCGATTGAGCGTCCCGCGTTCATTACGCCCTGTAATTGTTCGTCATTTAATTGCCTGCCTTCGATGACGGCGCCGAGGACGCGGCGAATTTCAAAATCGGACCCGATATCCGAGGCAGCATCGAGATAAAGGTCGCGGGCTGCATCGTCCATCATGAAGCGATCACTTGTTGCCAGAAGGAACGAAGATCGCTCGAAGTCCGACCCCAGTTGAGTCGACATTCTTAGTAGCTCAAGCTCGGTCTGAGATGTTAGACTGGGTTGATCCATCAGTAGCATAAGGACGCGCTTCTGCTCGAAGTCCGATTCGATATTTGAAACCTGCCTTAGCAAAGTGGCCTGCTGTGATGGTGTTAACTCCCGCTCGGTCAACATCGAAGTGAGTATTTGCGATTGCTCGAAATCAGATTCGATAAATTCGATTCCCTCCAACGCCATGTCGAAATTGGCGTCAGTCAGCCCACCGTTTTCCAGCAGCGTCATCAGGGGGCGACGTACTTCAAAATCGGAACCGATTGACTGCAGGCGTTCGAGGTAGGTTCGCTGCAAACCCTCGTCCAATTCATGGGCTTCGGCCAGCGACGTGAGGACGTTGCTCAATTCGAAATCGGACTCCAGTGCGTCTGTGATTTCGAGTATTTCCCCAATCACTTCCGGCGACAGATCCTGTCGACTGACTACCGACTTTAGAACGCGGCCCATTTCGAAATCCGATTCCAGCGCCTGTGCCGCCCGTACAAACTCGGTACGGGTGGCGGGCTCGTCCATATACTCTTCGCCGACCAGCATCAAAATCCGAGCCTGCTCAAAGTCCGAATTGATCTCGTCGCGCGAAAGCCGCAGGCCCGTTCGGATCTCCTCCGCTGAGTAGCTACCGCCGTTCAGCATTGCGATGAAATATTTGGCCTGAACGAAATCACTTTCCATTTTGCGGATTTCGTCGTAAATGCCGTCCGCGCCTTCATCCTCTAGTATGCGCGCAACCCGGGCGTCCGCCGCGAAGCCGAGTTCGTAAATCAGGGACTCCAATGCATCAGCAAACCACCGTTCGCCTTCGGCGTCGAAGTCTCGATTGTCTCCGTCCACGCGCCACCTGTATTCCAGGGTGCCCGAAACGGATCGCACTTCTAATCGATAGTCGTGGTCCCTGTCTTCTTCGCGAATCACGATGTAGCCGTCATCGGCGATAGAAACGATAGATCGGTCGTCGTCGGACAGAGTGACCTCTCCGCGTCCCCGGATTTCGATCGTGTAGTCACCGTCCTGCCGACGCGAACGGTACTCCGTTGAGTCCCGTTCCGATTGACGGGACCTGTTCCGCTCAACTCTCTGAGATGAAGCGGGCAGATTCGTTGCGCTGGCGGGTGCTTCGGCTAAGGTCTCTTCAAAGCCGGTCTCGGGTGTGGCAAGCTTCGTCGCTTCTGAGCCGTCGACCCGAATCGATGTTTCCGGAGTTGGTGGCGGGGACGGCGCGTCGGCCCTGCGCTTTACCGGATGCGCAACGGCAACAGATGTAGTTGTAAACACAAAGAAAAGGCAGACCAGGGCCAGGAATCGCTTAGACATACCACGCCTCACTTGCGGAGAGAGAATTGATTTGAGTCGATCGCCCAACTCGGAACGGTGAGCCATCGCGAGGCTGGCGTTCTCAAGCTGAGGAATCGGTTTTAATTCAGTTGCGACGGCGAGTAATTGATTGGCATAGTCCGACGCCCGGGCTCCGGCTTGCAGGACCATATCGTCGCTGGCCCGTTCACGGTGGAGTAACATCTGACGGTCAGCCATCCAGACGATGGGATTGAACCAGTATGTTGCACACGCCAGGCGGGAAAGCAGTTGCCACAGTCCATCGCGTCTTGCCAGGTGCGATAGTTCGTGGGCCAGCACTGCGCGGCGTCTGGCCAGGGGCCAGCAACGTCCCGAACGGGGCACGAGGACGGTTCCCTTGAAGATCCCCCAGGCCATCGGCATGATCTCGTCGGGAGATTCCAACACCACCGTATCATTGAGACCCATCGAACGCGTAACCTCCGCGACTGGTTTGCTCCACTCGCCCGACGTTACGGGGCGTGCTTTCAGAGCGAGTCGCGCAATCCGCCTGCGACTTACGGCGAATCTGAGGGTGACGAAAAGGAAACCGAAAATCCATATGATTCCCGCTGCGGTTCCAGGGGAAAACGACGGCGTCTTTATAGAACCGGGCCGGTTCGATCGTACGGAGTTTGCAACATCGGCTCGCCCGGGGGCCGGGGGTGGGAGGATGCGGTGTTGACCTTCGACGGACGATGGTGTTCGTGCGTCGGTTTGAGGAAAGGTCTGAACGGGGGCGACGATGTTTGTTTCACGCAGAGGGGCCGCAAGCTCCGTGTTCGGAAGCACGGCCAAATAGACGGTGGGGAGGAAAGTCTCGAGTAGGGGAATCAGCAGCGCGGCAACCAGTCCGGCGACAATCAAAGTGTGTCGCGAAGCGCTCGACAGCCCTGGCGTGAATCGCGCGACGAGTAGAACCGCAACCAGTAACAGAGTGACTTTGGCGATGGTCAACAACATCAGCGACCTTCTTCCCTGGCCGAATCAATCATCTTTTGCAGGCTTGCTCGTTCCTCTTCTGTCAAATCCGATGAATCCATGTCAAGCAGAGCCGCAGCCGCCAACTTTGGTGAGCCGTCGAAAAACGTGGATACCAGTTTTTTTAAGGCTGTTTTGCTTGCTTTAACTCTGGTTTCGGTGGGCAAAAAGACATACCTGGGACCATCATATTCATGTCGCAGGTGTCCCTTCTTCTCCAGTATCCGGAGAGTGGCCCTAACCGCCGAATAACTCGGCGGGTCTGACATCTTGTCTTTAACTTCGGAGGCCGTGGCCGTTTGGGCCGAATAGATAATGTCCATTATTTCGCGCTCTCTGCGGGAGAGCTTCTTCTCTGTAGCCATTTAGACGGATTCCGCGGTCGGTTCGTTGTAAGTGCTAGAAAACCAGCAGTATGCTAAAATTTTAGCATACTACCGCCTGAGTTTCAAGTTTGTTCCAGGGAGTGGCAGGCGGGAAGTCGGGATGTCGGAATGACGGACGGACCCACCGGCCGTCCTGACTTCCCGAACTCCGACCTCCCGACTTTTCAGTATCTCAGGACCTGCAACGGAACCGTAAATAGATTCGCGCCGGGGTAAGTGCTCATGACGGCTGCGATCTCGGTTGTAAACTGTGCGGGTCTCAGGTGGAGTCCGATGACACTTCCGGGGTTAATGTTGTCGACGATCACCGTCCTGTTTGCCGCGTTAATGAGGGTGTTAAAGGTGGGTATAAGCACGGCGTCTATGTTCTGCTGGTCCAGGCTGAAGTTCTGGAAATTGTCGTCTGCGTAATCGACGTCTCCAAGGTGGACGATCTTTTTACCGCCGAGGTGAATGACGTAGCCGAAATTTTGCGTAGTGGAGAAATCCATACCAAACTGATTGAAGTGTCTGAGGTGAAGCACTTCTACAAACACACCGTTAACCGTCGTGTCCGCTTTTTGTTGGAACGCTGGACTTATCGGAATCACTCTGTTGGATGTTATTCCACCAACAATCTGGGGCGGGCCGATGACCATTGCATTGGGGTTGTTGGCCAGAAACGCGTTTACGGTGGTGGTGTTGACGTGATCGCCATGGTTGTGGGTGATCAAAACCAGGTCAATTCCTCCATATGGGTGTGTTCCGGTGTTAACGCTAGACGCAACGCCGACCGGTATCGCTACCCACCCGCTGAGGTTGCCCGGGAGTCCATCGACGATGACTCTGTTCAGGCTGTCCGCGATGAGTACTCCGTCGTTGCCGAGGTATGTGATCTTGACAGTCTTGTCGGAGAACTCGCTGCTGTTCGAGGGCGAGGATACCGCGTTGAGGTTTGCTATGCCAGCACCGATCGAAATCACCTGGGCAAAATATTCGGTACCTACGCTCAACGGGTTGCCATCAGAATCTGTGGCAGCAGGGTCGAGGCGCACGAGAACATCGTTTCCGGTTGGCTCTATTACCGTATAGCCGGTCGCGGGTACGGTGACGGCGGTCTGATTGTTTAGCGGGGCGTTTGCTGAGGGTACGAGAACGACGCGGTACTCCTGGACGAGGTTCTCCAGGGCGCTGGTGCGGAAGGAAATTTCGAAGTCGCTGGCGTCGCCGCGATTAGTCAGGTCGTCGAAGAACAAGCTGGAAACCGTAGGAGCCCGGGTGTTCAAATCGACGGTCGGCGAAGGTGCGGAGATGGCGTTTATCGTCGCTGACGTTCCGTTGGCGACAGACAGGATGATCGCCGAGTAGGTGGACCCATTTTGGATGTCATTTCCGTCGCTGTCTTTCTGGGTCGGGATGATGCGTTGTGTCACCTGCCCGGAACCCGGAAGAATCGTGAGATAACGTTCGGAGACCAGGGCGGCAGCCGCGTCCACGCTCGGAGTGTTTGACGAATTCTTGACGATGACTATGCGGTACTCGGCAATACCGCTTTCATCGCTGGCACGGGAAAACGAAACCCTGATGTCCCCTGCATTACCTACATCACCTGCGTCGGTCGCGCTTACCGCGCTGGCTGTCCCAACGGCAGTAGGGTCAGGTGTTGGCTGCGGGTCGGGGGTAGGGTCGGGCTCGCCCGAATCGCCGCCGCACCCCAGTGTTAGTCCAGCTCCAATTAGTAAGATGCTCAGATAATCGTATTTAACTAGCCTTTGGTTCATCAATCGCTCCAGTGAATTTTTGACGACTTTTCAGAGGTAACCACCCCACGTCAGAACTTTGTTTACCCTCCACAGAGAAGAAGTTGCATGAGATGGTAAAGCCTTGGAGTGTAACGGTTTAGGTTGGTTGGTGATGGGACGGTGACGGTGGGAAAGTCGGAAGGTGGGGACATCCGGAAAAGGCTCCGTTATGGTCCTCCTTCTACCAAAACAAAAGGAGCCCCGCGTAACTCAGGGACCCCCTTTTGCTTCTTTCTAACTTCTGACTTCTATCTTCTGACTTATTCGTCCAAAATCACCATCCGAATAACAATCGGACTAAGGATGTTGGTGCCTGTTTGGTTTACGACATCGTTGAAATAAAGCCGCGTACCGTCGGGGCTTATCGCCAGATCGTTGGTTAGTGACAACCTCGATGCCAACGCAGCGCCGTCCCAGAGTCCTCGCAATCCGGTTCCCGCAAGGAGTTTCGATGTCCCGGCTAGCGTTAGTTCATAGATCTGGTTGGCCGCTCGCGCCACGACATAAAGCTTTCCGTTGGCAAAAAGGAGGTGCCCGTTGTTGTTGCCGGGGAAAGTGGCGAAGATCGACCCAGCACCGGTCGAATCAATCTTGATTACGTTGCCGTTGTTGAAATTTGCGACGTATATGTTGCCATCGTCAGCCAGTGCAATTCCGTTGGGGCAGGCGAGCAGCGGGCTGGCTGACCACTGAGTTGATATACCGGCGGCAGTAACGTGTTGAACCGTGTTGTTACCGCAGTTAGCTACGAACAGGTTGTCATTGGCGTCGATGTCAATTCCCACCGGATTGCTTATCCCGGAATTCGTGAACAATGTCACGACCCCGTTGGGAGCGATCTTACTTATCGAGCTCGCGCCGATGTTGGATTGAAAAAGATTGCCCTGGGAGTCAAAAGCGTTGCCTGAGGCCCCGTTTAGCCCGGTGGCAAAAACGCTAACTTCACCCGTCGGAGTGATTTTGAAAACCCGCGTTCCTGCTGTGCCGCCGCTAAGTGCAGACCCGAAATCAGCCGCGTAAATATTTCCGGCCGCATCGACGTCCATTCCTCCCGAACCGGAGATGATCGGGTCGGTCAGCGTCAGCACAATGTTAGTTTTGGCCAACGTAATGCTTCCCGAAACTGGAGACAACTGATCGCCACTCGTGTTGGTGGTGTCTACCAGAGCCATGGCGAAGGCTACATAAAGCACGCCCTCGCCGATGAGGTCACCGTCGACGTCGGTGCTGGTGGCCGATAGGATCGTGTCGATGTTGGATCCGATTGGGGACAGTGACAGGAACCGCGGGGCCGCCACGGCTGCTGCCGCCGTCAGGTTAAAACCGCTCGATTGCGTTTGCTTCACAACGAAAAGCCGATATTCGGTGACGGCACTTTCATCGTTTGGAGCGACCATTGAAATCAGGAGGTCACTACCGTCGGCGTTGTTGCCTACATCCGCGATTCTGGCGATGGCCGGAGTTGGAGGTGTTGGAGGTGGCGGAGGTGGTGGCGGAGGTGGTGGGGGTGTTGGCATCGTATCAACCGGTGCTGGATCGATGATAGTGTCGCTCCCACCACAGTTGCCGAGGCTTACAGTCACCAGGCTCAACAAAATTGCTGATAAGTAACTTCTTCGCATCACGCAGTAAACTCCTGTTGTGTTGGAATTCCCGGGGTGAGTCCGGGCCAAGGTTTAACCCAACGGACGATGGGTACTGGAGCTACCCCAGCACTGAAGCTAAAGTCTCGACAGGCGGGGTGAGGAGTTTATTAGAAGGCGTTTTTCGGCAACCTAACAGGGTCTAGCTGCGATTACCGAAGAATCCGGGGCGATGGTTGTGGTGACCTGTCACTTTCGGTTATGAGATCTTAAGTCCTTGTCCTGAAGGCGTTTAGTGGTCGTAATGAGGGATTAGGCGCCGACTTTGAACTGGTTTCCGTAAGTGTTCGGGATGGAACGTGAAACACCGAAGGCCTGGGGGCGTATGAGACTGACCTTGGCACTGGAGCCCCGAATGGAAAGAACCCATACACCCAGAATTCTGCATTTTGGCCTTTTCGAACTCAACTTGTCGACCGACGAACTATCTCGAGAGGGCCATGTCGTAAAACTGCAACCACATCCCTTCACCGTGCTCGCCTACCTGGCAGCGAATTCCGAACGTGTAGTGACCCGAGAGGAGTTGTATCGCCATGTTTGGAAGGAGACGATTGTAGAATGGGACCAGGGCCTCAACTTCTGCATCCGTGAGGTGCGACGAGCCCTCGGCGACAACGCCCGATCACCTTCCTTCATAAAAACGCTCCCCCGCAGAGGGTACCGTTTTATTGCTCCTATTTCAGAGACTGGTCCCGAGCAAGTCGAAATCAGTAGCTCCGGACGAATCCGAAAAAATTTCTTCGATTGGAGGGGGATCGTGGCAGCCGCTGCGGTGGTAGGTGTTCTTGTCGTGGCGGGTGCTTCGGTGCCGGGTGCCAACGGAGCCCGCAGCTCCGTTCAGGAATTGTCAGCGAGTCCTTTGGCGATGGACCTCTATTTTGAAGGCAACCAATTTTTTCGGCGCAACCTGATTCATGGGGACGTTGTTGCATCCGTTGATCGTTTTTCTGAGGCAGCCAGCGTCGATCCGGATTTCGCGCGTGCCCATGCTATGGCCGGCATTGCCCGCCTTTCTCTTGTATTTATTTGGAATGATGAATCCCAGCGAGAACGGGGCATGGCGGACGTCGCCCGAGCGACCGAACTCGCTCCCGATGATCCTATTGTGCTACTGGCCAGAGGCTACGGGAGTTACTACGGCGATGGCCAATACGATGAAGCATTGGGTTTTCTGAATCGTGCGGCCGAATTGTCCCCGAACTGGGACGAAGCGATAAACCTGTTCCAGAGAGCCAACGAAATTGACCCGGGCCTCCATGAAACCAAATGGGCTCTCGCCCGGACTCACGTTCGCTTGAGGCAGTTCGCCGAAGCAGACAGGTATTTACGACAAACCGCCGCGATCTTGCCGAATTTTCTTGGCAATACAAGGCTGAGTGTTTTTAACCAGATTATTGGTCGCGGCGACGCGGCAACCGCCTACGCTGAAGTGCGGGCGGTGCGCGGGGCTGCTCCTCGAGCCGGCATCATTCTTTCAAACAGGGTCCTGAGTCGCACTCTGGCCAATCTTGTTGACGATGAAATTTTTTCCTTGAGCCATGATCGGGTATCGGTTGATTGCGTGCTGTATTATTCCAATCTCGCCGAGACATTCGCGGCGCTTGGGATGAACTACCGAGCCGAAGCGCATTGGGACTCGGCGCGTGTATTACTTGAACACCGATTTGAGGAGTTTCCGGAGAGCCATCTTACAGCGCGCCAGTTGGCGCTGGTGTCGGCTGCTCTGGGCGATGTTCGCGGTGCGCGGGATTACATGGAACGGGCCCGTGCACTCGCTCCTCCCGGGTCTGACGCCTATGACTCTCCTGATGTGTCTTATCACCGCGCTGAGGTGATGTTCAGAATTGGAGAATTCGATGAAGCGATGGACCTGTTGGAGGCTCTGCTCGAGATGCCTCATTGGACCACCCGCGAGATGTTAATCGCAGACCCGCTGTGGGAACCGCTAAAAAGGAACGAGCGATTCCAGAGGATGGTGGGATTGGACGTTAGAAGTTAAAAGGAGGCGGCGCGTTCACGTCATTCCCGAAACTTACAGCCTACGTAGCCGCCGTATCTTCATGATTGCGTCTCGGAATTGTGCGGTCATGCCGTTTTCAATGAGCGCAGCTCGGCGTCGGCCATCCGTGTCTTCGAGATTGGCGCTACAAGTTTCCATTGCTTCAAGTTCAAGAGCAGCTTCACATGATGAAGAAACGAGTCGAGCGAGGTCCGCAGGCGTCACAGAAACTTCTGGCAGTTTAAACAGCGGTTCTGCAGCCCTGACAAAATCTGCGAGATGCATTCTCGCCGACCCGTCGGATAACTGAGCAAACGTGGCGAGGATTTCGGAGCGAACTTCCTTCGGGAACGTTTGGTCCGTTCTGTCGGAAGAGATAGCGGGGTGGCGCATCCGGAGTTGAGCCGCCAACCAGAGCCCCGCCGTCATGGCCGGTGTAGTCCAGAGGAACAATGCGTCTGCTGTTAATCCCGTCAACATTCCTATAATCGCTGTGGCTGCCAACAGCCCGTAAAAAGTGGTCGGGAGGCTGGTCAAGGAAAACGCAGCGCTACGAGTCACTGCCGAAATTCCCTCGGCTGCGAGGGACTCAACTACACGAAACGCTGTTTCTCGTGGCAGTCTCACAAGCGCCTGATGTCCCGAGCCGAGATAATCGGGGTCTGCCGGCATTTGTCTGTGGCCGATGAAATTCCGCAGCGCGTTTAGGGTCATGTGTTTCCGTGCACTTGAGCGGGTCGACTCCAGGAATACGAGAGTATCTCCCGAGTCGTGCGATGCTCCGCCGCAGGCCATGCACACATCCAGGTCCAGTGGATCCGCGTCTCCGCATATCACACAGTGTGCGTCAGGAGGTTTCGTCATCGTTTGATCTCCGTCAGCATCGTGTGGGCGCTGGATGTCCAACCGTCGTTCTGATTGTAGTGTTCAAGAAACCGAAGTAGATAACTCTGCGCTTCCGGGAATTGTCCCATGTTGAAGCGGGCTGCGCCAGCGTGATAAAGTGCCATGTAATGATTTGGCCAGAACTCAACCGTGAGTTCCATGATGGGTCCGGCAGCCAGGTCGTCTCCCATGTCGGCTATGGGATGGCCAACTTCAAAGACGATTCCTACCGCTCTCCATCTGTCTCTTTGTTCGAGCGTCATGATGCTGGCGCGGGCCTTGTCAATTTTTCCGGCGAGCCCCCAGCACGCAGCGCCATAACCTGTACCGTCCAGGTCGGTCGGTGGGGGAGTTTCCCTCATCGCCAGCTCGGCTTCGACTGCGTTACATGATGGTCGGATTCGGCTGAACCAGGATCGGGCGTCTTCGGGCAGTGGGACCTCTGGCCTCTGGTGCACCGGCATCGGTGCCACCGGTAGAGGATCGCTCGCGACCCATTCGATAGGTTCTGCCATCTGCACACCGAGGGTCCTTCGATCGACATAGAGTGCCACGGCGCTGATTGCGATGTAAACGAGTCCGACAAGGTAGAGTCCACGCATTTTCTTCTCCGGTTGTTCCTCCTGCTTTCAAGGACGAGCGATGAGTCTTTGTTTGCACACCAAAACGCAAACACAAGAAAGTGTCCTTAATACGTTACACCATGAATCGGAAAATGACCGTGATCTCCGTCGCGTCGACGGAGTGATATAGGCCGGAAACCTGGGCTTCTACTCTTCGCGGAGGATGATCGCCGGATCTGTTTTACTCGCTCTGCGCATTGGAATGATGGTTGCGCCGAGTGAAACGATACCGAGGACAAGCGCGACTGCACCGAAAGTCGCTGGATCAGCGGGTGCTACCTGCCACAACAAGCTCTCCAGGAAACGGCCCACTGCCAGGGAACCCACCATTCCGATGGCGAGGCCGGGTATTACCAGCGTCATTGCGCGTTTGAGGCCGGAACGCAGGATGCTACCTGTACTGGCACCAAGGGCTACCCGGACTCCAATCTCTCTTTTCCGCTGCGCGGCAATGAATGACAAAACTCCGTACAACCCTATTGCCGACAGTACCAGGGCGCCAAAGGCGAGCCCTCCCACGATCGCCATCGAAGTGCGTTCTCTACTCGTCTCGGTGTGGAGAACAGATTCGATCGTTCTCATATTTGTTAGCGAAACTTCTGAGTCGAGCCGCCAGATCGATTCGCGGGCCGCAGTCAGAGTTGCTGCTTCCAGGTCGACACCCGCAATCACGACCGTGACGTCGGTATTCCACGTTGTGGGGTCTTGAGTCACCGGGTGGTAAAACTCCGCCCCCACCTCGCTTCGAAGTTGTCCCTGCCCGGCGTCACGGTAAACCCCAATCACTCGCCCGATCGGCCCGTCGTCATCCGTGCCCAGGCGGATTGTCTGATCTATCGCCGACTCGCCGGGCCATGTCTCGTTGGCCATCGTTTGGTTGATGACGAGTGTTGGGTCGTCTTCGGATGTTTCGCTTCCGTCAAACCATCTTCCTTCAAGTAGCGTCAGGCCGATGGCCTGTGCGTACCCATGGTCAGCGACTCGGAACGTTGCTCTTGGTTCTGAACCGGGAACGGGAACAGGGGCACTCTGTACGACGTATCGAACCCCCCACATATCACTTCCCACCGGCATGTGGTTCACGAAACCAACAGCTGCCACTCCCGGAAGCGATTCCAGTTTTCGCGAGATTGTCCGGTACGTCACCAGTCTTTCTTCCCACTGTCCGTTGGCCGACGCTCCGAACGAGAGGTCCAATGCAACCACCCCCTTCCGAGAAAACCCGGGGTCGTGGTTGGTCAGTTGAATAAATGATTTCGTCAACAAACCCGCGCCGGTCAGTAAGGAAACAGCCAGCGCGATTTCGACCATGACCAGACCGGTTTTGATCCTGTTTCCTGAGCCGGTGGTCGTGTGGTTTCCCCGCAGAAAGGCTCCGACCTGTTGGCGCGATGCGAGAAACGATGGGGCGATGCCGAATATCACCCCTGCGAGAACCGAAATGCCCAGGGCAAATCCAAACACGCGGTAGTCGAGATCCAGGGCTGATGTTACGGGGAGGAGATCGGAGACGAGGACCGACACTGGTCCTTTGAGGGCGATAGTTAATCCGAGTCCGGCTGCCCCTCCCAGAACGGCGACAATTAGACTCTCCGTCATCCACTGGCGTATAATGCGGCTCTGGCTCGCACCGAGTGCGCCTCGAATCGCCAGCTCAGTTTGGCGCGCCGCTCCGCGGGACAAAAGCAAATTGGCCACGTTCGAACAGGCGATGAGGAGGAGTATCAACACGAAACCGGAGACAATCGTAATCGTGGGTCTCACAACGCTCAGGCCCGGTTCACTGAGATGTTCGACCCTCACGCCGATGCCGGCGTTTGACCAGGAGTAATCTTCTTCCAGTCGACTGGCGATGGCGTCCATCCTGGCTTCCAACGCCTCAAGTGACACGCCGGGCTTTATTCGTCCGAACACGCGCAGGAAGGCCGCACGCCTTTGTGCTGCGGCGTCAGGCTCCCATTCCAATGGAACCCACATTCCTGCCTCGACTGCCCAGAACGGAGGGAACCTGAACTCGGCCGGCATGACTCCGATAACCTCGTATGTCTCTCCGTCGAGATTAACGTTGAGCCCCACTACCTGGGGGTCGCCGCCAAAAACACCCTGCCACATTTCATGCCCGAGTACGAGTATATGAGGTGACCCTTCGTCGGCACGCGTGAAAGTCCGTCCCATAGCCGCGGGGACTCCGAGCATCTCGAAAAGACCGTATGTAGCTCTAAGCCCATTCAGTCGATCGGGACGATCGAGGCCGGTCATCACCGGGTTCCAGGGAGTAGCTGCCGTCATGACATCCAGTACTTCGGCGGCGTCCCTTTGCCACTCCAGGAAATTGCCGGGAGATGTCGGATTTCGCTGGGGCGACGACAATCCAGCGGCCGACAATCGTGGGCCGTTACTTTCGGTCTGGAAGAGGGCCACCAGGGATTCAGGCGTGTCGTAGGGCAAGGGACGCAACAGGGTGCCATTAACCACGGTAAACGCTATAGTTGCCCCGGCGATCCCGAGTGCGATTGTGGTTACTGCTATGATAGTGAAACTGGGATTTCTTCTGAGCATCCAGAGCGTTAGACGCGAGTCGGAGAAAAGGGCATCCCAGAAACCATGTCGTCGTTCCTTGCGTCGGAAAAACTCGCGGGTCCATGCACGACCAGCCGTTTTGAAGTGATCTGCGATGATGTGCAGCCACAATCTGATCTTCGGCAACGACTTGCCACCGGTGGCTTCGGACAGGTTGGAAAAAGTCTGGAGCATCGCCTGCTCGTGTCTCGCCCGAAATGCCGCTGGTAGGGTCTGAAGCAACGCCCTGTAAAAGCGAATTCCCTTTCGTGGTGACGTCATTCTATCACTGCTCGCTCACGCGCCAACTCCACGATTATCGCCAATTTCTGTGTCTCTTCGCTGAGGGTGACTTTGCCCCGTGTCGTCAGGCGGTAATAGTTGCGCCGTTTGGCGTCGTCTGCTGAAGCCACCTCAGGAATTGGTTCGATTAGACCTGCCTCTTCCAGCCGATCCAACGACCAGTAGAGCGAGCCGGGGCCGAGCTTTACCGCGCCGGCGGTTCGCTCCCGAACCTCCAGCATGATGCCGTAACCGTGTTTCTCTTCCTCCTCCGCGAGGCAAAGAAGGATGTGAAAGAGGGCCGGAGTGAGCCTGGGCTGCTTTGGTTTCGTCATGTCATAGTTTTCGATGTATCGAAATGTATGGTACTACTTCGGACGAGGGAAGTTCCCGAGTCGAATAGTGAGCCAGAAAACCCTCAGAGAGTTGTTTGGTAAAGTGGAGCCCGGCCTCGATGTGGATGGCTATCTCACATCCACCAGAGGAAACGGGTGGGATGAGGAGGCCGATAGTTGATCACTGCAATCGACAGTTCGGTCTTGTTGTACGTGTTGGTCCGAGATTCCCCGCACGCAGAGGCTTCATACGGTGCACTGGAGGATGCCAGGCAAGAGGGTGCTGTGATTGCCTGTCCCATCGTTTGGGCCGAGGTCCGCGGAGTCTTTCAAAATGATCGGGATATGGAGGTGCTCGTAAAGGCCGGAATTGAATTCGCCCCGATTGATCGGCAAGTCGCTGAGTTAGCCGACCAGTCTTGGAGACTCTACCGCTCCAAAGGCGGAAACGTGATAGCCTGGTAGCTGATTTCCTGATCGCTGCCCACGCCCAATTACGTGCCGACCGCCTTTTGACGCGTGATCGAGGTTTCGGGCGGCGGTACTTCAGGAAACTAAAGCTGATCGAACCACGGCAATCTTAGAGGGACAGTGTCCGAGTTGACATATGGACCGTACGGTCCTAAAATAGGTAGATGAAGCCCGGACGCCCGCTTGAATTTGACCCCGAGACCGCCGAAGAGGCTGCAATGCAGACTTTTTGGACGCAGGGCTTCGACTCGACCTCGCTGCAGGACTTGTTGGGTGCCACCCATCTTTCGAAGAGCAGCCTCTATAAAACTTTCGGGGACAAACAAAATTTGTTCGTGACGAGTCTGGCGCGCTATGGGGCGTGGTTGATCGCAGTGATGAGTTCGGAGCTGGAGGGGGCGAAAACGGCGCGGGATTTCGTTGAAGAGACTTTTTTTGGGGTTGCTTTGACCGCCAGGACCGATCAACCCCGTGGCTGCCTGTTGATGAATTCGGCGGCTGAATTCGGCCAAACTGGAGAAGGTGCGGTAACGGAAAAAATTCGTGTTGGAATCGAGGGAATCACCAGTATCTTCGCCCGGGCCGTCAAACGGGGCCGAGAGGATGGTTCGATTTGTAGTGACCTGAAGGATGAAGATCTGGCGATCTTTCTGACCAGCAGTCTTTCGGGCTTGAACACGATGATTAAGTCTGGTTGCGGTGTTGCGTCGGCGCGAAAAATTGTTAACGCCGTTTTGAGCGCTACGTAAGTTTTTTTTGACTAATTGTGGACCGCACGGTCCTAAAAACAAAGGAAATGTAAATGTCGACTTTCGTTTTGATCCACGGAGCATGGCACGGTGGTTGGGCGTGGAAAAAGGTTGTTCCGCTTCTTGAAAAGGCCGGTCACACGGTTATCACCCCGGATCTTCCGGGCCATGGTCAGGACAGGTTGCCGGTACCGGATGTGACAATGGATCGGTATGTGGAGAGCGTAATCAAATTGGTAGAAGCGCAGTCAGGTAAAGTGGTTCTTTCGGGGCACAGCATGAGCGGAGCTGTCATAAGCCAGGTGGCAGAACGCGTTCCGGAAAAAATAGAGCGTCTGGTTTATGTCTGCGCTTTCTTACTGCCAAACCGGGGAAGTGTGCTCGGTGCGATGCAGGAAGATGCTGACGGCCAATTTCTTGGAAGACTCGGCTTCAACGTGGCGGGGAACGCAGCGTTATTTGACAAGAAAACGCTGTCGGAGGTTTTCTATAATAAGACTCCCGAGCATACCGCAGAGTGGGCGATTCCGTACTTGCTCGATGTGCAGCCGACCCAGCCGCTTGGTACTCAGATTGCTGTCTCCGAAGAAAAGTGGGGGGGAGTACCCCGCGTGTACGTAAAGTGCATGGAGGATCGGATACTGAGCCCCTCGGCGCAGCAGAAAATGATTGAGGCCCGTCCCTGTCAGAGGATTGTCGAATTGGCTGCTGACCACGCGCCGTTTCTCTCTGCCCCGGTGGAGTTGGCTGAGGCTCTAATGAGAGGGTAGTCCGGCGACCCGGCGGTCCGAAAGGTTGGCCGCCGGGTTGGAGGGTTCCCTCTGGCGGGAAAAAGGTCGATAGTTTCCATATGTCCACTCGATTTCGTTCTCTGATGATGTTGCCCGTATTGCTTCCGTTCGTCTGTTCGTGTAACGACAACCGGGAAGATCTCATGTTGCAGTTCTCGGTGGCCGCCGAGCTGGGTGACCTGGTTCTGGGGTCTCGAAGCGTGGAGGACGGTGCCAATGTGAATGCCTGGTTGGATGGCGGTGGGACCCCACTCGGCGTTGCAACCGCCGCGGGTCACGTCGACTTTTCCCAGATGTTGTTGGCCAACGGAGCAGATCCAATGCTCCCCGACAGTTTTGGATATACTCCCTTCGATTACGCGATCGAGCGTTTCCAACCCGAACTCGTAGATCTCTTCATAGTGACTATGGGTGAGCGTGTCGGCCCGCCAGATATAATGTTCGAATTTTTCGAGTTGATAGCTGCAGGTGACGCCGCTGGAGCCACCAGAGCCGCAGAGTTTTTGCGGGATAACCATGGCGACCTTTCGATGGTTTCTCTCGGAATGGTCCTCGCGGCGGCGAGAGGAGAAAGCGAAGTGTTGGATCGGCTCCTTATCGTTCGTGAGGACCCGGACGGTCCGAACCCATCCGGCTATACTGCCCTGGCCATGGCGGCGCGGTTCGGGTGCCTGGACTGCGTGGAGGTGCTGGTTGAAGACGGTGCCGATGTTAACTGGCACACGTCAAGCCGATACGAAACAACTCCTCTAATGGAAGCGTCACGAGACGGACACGTGGCCGTTGGGCGGTATCTTTTGTCCCGTGGTGCACAGGTCAACGAAACAGATGTCCATGGGGACCACGCCCTCAACTGGGCGGTCTATTTCGGACAAACCGAGTTCGTGCGGATGCTATTGGAAGCCGGTGTCAACACCGCGGTCAGAGGTCAGACCAACGAATTCGCTCTGCAGATTGCGCAAAGGGAAGGGCACACGGAGATCGTGGAGTTGTTGACCCGGTAGGTCCAGGGTTCCGCGAGCTTCGACAAAATTCCATCCTGATTATCCTCTCCCTCTTCCCTCCCAACTCCTCCCTCAATTAATCGATTCTGGGATTCACCACATTTGCGAATCGCGAACCGAATCGATAGCTAAAGCCAACTCCGAAGTCGAAGCGGAAGCCGGTTTCTCGCTGGCGTCTCTGACGGAGGATTTCCTCTTCGGAAATAGCCTGGGCGGGGAGGAAAAATTGATCTTTGACTCGGTCGAACGATGCGAACACGTCGACATTGAAACCCCGGAAGAGCCGGTATTCTACGAAGAGGAAGGTTTCGATCCGATGTGTGGCCAGATCGTTGAAGTACTGGATTCCTTCGATCGAACCGAAGATCTCTCCCCATGGCTGTCTCACCGCTGCTGAAATCTCAAGACTGTGGCGGGCAAGTAGCTCGTCTGTTTGGCCTTCAACCGAAATCAGTTCGTAGTCGAAATATGCCATCTCGACCACATATCTGAATGTCAGGGCCCGTCGGGTGGACTCGGCCCAGGGGAAAATGTTGTACTCCAAAGCCGGGCCGCCGGCAATCTGAATGTCCTGATTTCGGAACGTGGATTTTTCAGCCTCCGCGAAACTGCCGAAACTCCATCGATCATCCAAACTCCACACCGCGAGGACTCTTCCTTCGTAATCGAATACGTCGTTGACGAAACCGTTTCCGTTGCCAAGTTCGTCGAACTCCTCGCGATCATACTCGACTTCGGCCTCCATATTGATTTTGAAATCTTCCGCAACTCTACCGGCTGTTATGAAACCGTCAACCTCGTACTGTCTTTCCCTCGATTCCCCTTCAACGGAAACGTCGGCCCCAACGCGAAAAACCCACAGGTTCCATGGATCTTCGTCCTGCTCCGAGGTTGTGGCCTGGCCTTCTCCTGTATCCTGGCGCTGAACGCGGAGGTTTGAAATTAATGGGGTTGTTTCGACGTATTGTACCAATCCGACGGCAATAACGTTTGTTATCCCGTCTCTAACCTCGGAATCTGTTGCGTCAGGGTCGGACGTGTATCCGAGCGTTTTGTCCTGTCCCGCGAATCGTCCTCTACCGATGTAAGCAAACGTGTATTGCTCACCCTGCCCGCCGGTTCTCTGTGAGGTCGCGAGAATGTGCACATCGGAGTCCTCTCGGTCGCGGGCCCAGTTGACCCATGGGATCTCTCTGCGGAGGTGGTCGAAGTCACAATTACGTACGTCACAGTCGACGAAAACAAGAAGGGAACCGGTGGAATCTGGTGCGTTTTGCGCGCGGGCGGTTGTTGGGAGCAGCGCAATGAAAACGGCCGCAACAGCCAAAGAAGTTTTTAGGTTGGTTTTTGACATGTTTTTCAGGGATGGGGTGAAGAGGCTGTGGTTATTCACTACTTGGATGGTGGTTTGAGCAGTTTGGTTGTAATCGGAATCAATTCAATTTTCGGTTTCGAACGCCTCCAGGTAAGCGCTGACCAACGCTACGTTGACATCGAAACCATCGTTCAAGAACCGGGGCATCAGGCGGGACCATAACTCGCGGGCTCCCGCCACGTCTCCCACCAGCAGCTTTGCAGCCACTCCCCCTGAAAACACTTCCCTGACTGGAACCCAGTCATCACCGGTTGATCCCAGCACGGCGAGTGTATCAACGATGCTTGCCGCTTCTGCAAAGTCCCAACCTGAAAGGGCACTTCTGAAGCGAATGGCAGCGACGGCCGTTTCAGGCGCCTCCATACGGTTCATATAATCTAAAACATCGGGGAAAATGTCGGCGTTTCCTATCCCTTTGGTGCCCGTGAAGAAATCGTTTTCCACCGCTAACCAGAGATTCACCCAGTTTTTCCAATCGGTTGGAGGGGTTGAGGAATTGATTGCCTGATTCCACTGTTCCCACCGATTTATTGCATCCGGCGCTCCGTAGCCTCCGAAGGTTAATTCGGGATCATCTCCGTTTCTGAACGCCCTCATAAGTGCTCCGCGAGTACGGGAGGACACCACGGAGTTGGTCGCCAGTGCGCCGCTCAATTCGACGGCAGGCAGCACCCTTCGTTGAAAGAACGGAGCGGTGAAGTCAAACCGATCCAACCCCAGTTCAACCAACCCGGTAGCTCCCAGACCCAGGTAGCGGGCACGTTCGGCGCGGAGGTCGACGGTCGGATAAAATTCGGAATTCTGTTCCTCCCAATCGTCAAGCAACGGGGCCAGGGCGCGACGATCAGTCAGGAACGCTCCGTGCAGGGTCTCGGGCGTAAGGGGTATCGTGTGACACAGGTCCGCGGCGAGGTCATCTGTCAGTGCCGACTCCCAAACCGGCGTTGAGAGTCGGGCAGAGTTGGTGGCGACTATGAGCAGGTCGACGTCGTCGAGGAGGTAAACGCGGTAGTCTTCGAAATTGCCGTGGAGCGCGGACATAACACTCATTACCAGCCCGTCGTCCATTTCATAGAGTTGCAACCATTGTCCGAATACGGCTCCGGGGGCCATGTAGCGACCAACGTGCTCGTAAAACTCAGTGGTGAAAAGGCTCGCTACTCCACTCACCCAGGGATTCGATGGCTCTGAGATAATGATGTCGTATTTGTCGTTTCGCGCCGAAAAGTGGGTTCGGGCATCCTGAATAACAATTTCGGACCGAGGGTCGTCGAATACCCGGGCGTTGGCAGGATAGAAGACACGTGACCCCTCCAGGATCTGTGGCTCGATCTCTATGGTCGTAACTGATTCGAAGGTTGGGTTCGAGAGCAGCGTGTGGGAGGTAAGTCCCGATCCATGTCCCACTACTGCTGCGCGTCGGGCACCGGGTACGTGAGCCATCGGGATGACACCCAGAAGGGTTTGTGTAGTTGCATCACCCGACATCGGGCGTCTGGTCGTCGAATCCGAACAGCCCGCGATCCACGTGGGCGTCAACGAGGCATCTGCTTTGCCGTTGGTTTTGATCGTAACCATCGCGGCATCTTGATGCACGGTAACTGTTGCTGTCCTGCCATCCTCGTGGAAAATGGCCTGTACGAATTCCGGGTTGAACGATCTTCCGTGTCGATACACGCCGCTTCCCAGCAAGAGTGGATCAAAAGTTGTAGTCAGGGCGACCAGCCCGATTACTGCAACGGCAAGGATGGCGTTTCCGTGAGCGAAACGGGCCCCCCTCGGCCCGTCTGCAACCAGATAAAGAATCCAGAGCCCCAACCCGATATCAACTATCGTTCCCGCGATCAACAGATTTTTTAAACCGAGCAACGGGAGCGCTATCAAGCCCGCAATGATGACGCCGAAAATCGATCCTAACGTGTTGATTCCGTAAACTGCGCCGATCGCCCGTTCCCCTTCGTTCGCGGCAAGCAGGGTACGAGTGATCAGGGGAAGAGTGATCCCGGCGCAAAAAGTAGACGGTACCATCACGATCACCGATATCACATAGCGGGCGACCGTAAATCCAGCGTAGCCGTTGTCGGTTTTCGCAAAGGTGGTAATCAACTCTCCCATCCACGCGAAAGACGATACATACACCGGTAGGGTCAATAATGCAGTCAATCCCATGAGACATTGCACGATACCGAGGGCTTTAAGAGGGTTGGACCACCGATCCGAACGCTCTCGGACCCAAAAAGACCCCAGAGCCAGCCCCAAAATAAAAGCACTCAACATCAGGTCGAATGAGCGCGTCGTGCTGCCCAGCACGAGCGACAACATTCGGAGCCAGCTGATTTCATAGACGAAAGATGCGAGAGCTGTGCCGAAACTGACCGCCAACAAAATTGGCAACAGGTTTCCGACCTTTTCGTAATCCCTTTTGGCATTGCCGCTGCCACTGCCGGGCCTGGGGGCCTCAGTTTGCTTGAGGGCCGGGTAGCGCGCCGCGATGACGACTGCAGCACCGGCGACGAACAAATTCAAGATACTGGCGAAAAGGAGCGTTCCCGGGAGTCCCGATGCACCTACAAGATAAAAACCTGCCAGTAACACTCCGGCCGCGGCCCCGAGGCTGTTGGTGAAGTAAAGCAGGGATAATGTCCTGCCCTGTCTATCGGTGAACCGGCGCAGCACGCCTGCGGCCATAAGTGGAAATGTCGTGCCAAGGAGAATCGCCTGGGGTAGAATGAGGGATCCGGCGACGGCCCACTTGATAATGTTGAGAGTAGGGCCACCCGCGACTGGAGGAAAAAGGTTGTCGTATGAGAAAGCTGTGACCCACTGAAAAACGTCGTGAAAAAACAATGCACCGATGGCGAGAAAAAATTCTGCCAACGCATACATGCGTAGCGGATCTTTTATCCTTGTGGTGGCGCGACTGACCGCAAGGGCACCAAGCGCCATTCCACCAAGAAAAATGGTGAGGACGATTATTCTGGCATATGCGCTGTGACCCACGAAAAGCCCTAGATAGCGGGCCCAGATCGATTCGTAAATCAGTCCGGCTGCTCCGGAAAGCGCGAAGATCAGATAGAGGAAAAGTTTCATATTGGGCGCCCTATCAATAACACATTGGAAAAGGGCGCGCACGTTTGAATTGTTGCTTATTGAAACGAATCGATGAGGTCGTTACGTATTGGAGAGCGACCGCCGCCGAGACCGGGCAGGTTTCCGTGGCGCCGTTCCAGCTTCGAGGGCTGGGTTGACTGACTACTGATAGACGGAAGGTGGGAACCAATGAGCGAAAACGACTCAAACGAGGAAGAAGTTTACACGGAGGAGCACAAGGTCCAGGGTGACGGACTTGTTGCGCGCGTAAAAGAACTGATCCACGAAGGCAATATCCGCAGGATTATTATCAAAAACAGTGAGGGTAAAACACTGATTGAAATCCCTCTGACCATAGGTGTTGCTGGCCTGGCGTTCGCTCCCGTGTTAGCTGCCCTTGGTGCCCTGGCTGCGTTGGCTGCGGACTTCACACTGGTTGTCGAGAAAAAGGCGGAATAGAAGCTCTGATTCCCATTGACATTTTATCGTTCCAACTAAATTTTTCGATCGCTCAATAATGAAAAAGAGCGAGTGGCTCGGTCGCCACAACCCGGCGCGGGGGTGCTTCCGCGAGACCAGGATGGGTGGCAGGGGCGGATTTTCCGAAACTGCCAACGCCGTTATAAGGAGTTTGGAACGATGCGTACCAAAGGTACCGTGAAGTGGTTCAACGATCAAAAGGGCTTTGGATTTATCACACCTGAAGACGGTGGCAAAGATTGCTTTGTTCACCACAGCGCCATTCAAGCTGAGGGTTTCAAAAGCCTGAGCGATGGCGATCAGGTTGAGTTCGATATAGCCGAAGGCCAAAAGGGCCCGGCAGCCGAAAATGTCGTAAAGCTCTAGTCTTTACGTCGTTGGGGTGGCTTCGGAAACGGGGCCACCCTTTTCTTTGTCCGTCCTCTGGTATTTCTTCCCAGTTGCCCGCAGCTCTGAAACAAATAATTCTTACTGGAATCTGGTCGGCGCTGCTTGCAGGTTTATGTGAAAAAGGGATAGGTTTATCCCGTCTGACGTGGGTTTTCCTGTATCCTCGGAGGGAAAAGTGGCGAAACTGTCGGAACTGAAAATCAAGGCGCGAGAGCTGGAAAAACTCGGACAGACCGAAAAAGCTCTTTCGATCTATCAGCATATTCTGTCTCATCTTGAAGGAACCCCTTCGATAAACAATGAATTGGCTCTTTTTGTAAAGACGGGCGATCTCCTTTTGCGCCTTGGTCGTTCTGACGAAGCACTGAGTTCTTTCCAAAAGGGCGCCGGTTACTATGCTCAATTTGGCGCTGCGCAACGCGTGAACGCCCTCTGTGACAAGATTGCCCGGGTTGATCCCAGCCGCGCCAACCTCCAGGTCACTTACGCGCGCACCCTTCTGGACGGGGATCACCTCGGCTCGGCGCGTGACGTTCTGGCAGATTACGCCGCCAAGGCAGAACTCGGACCGACAATTGAAATATTAGACGAATTGGCCGGACGGTCGAGCGAACATATTCGACCGGTGTTGACGCATTTCCTGGAAGCGATAGAAAAGGGCGAACCGCTTACTGTCCCCGAGGAAGCCCGCCGTGCGTCGCGACGATTGTCAAGAATTTCCGAACAAGAGATAGACCCGCGAGCCGAAGAAATTGATCCCAAGGAGGTCCTCGGAATGGACTGGAAGCCGGCCGATCCAATGGCCGAATCCGATTTTGTTCCGGAGGATGATGTTTTTGCTTTCGAGCCTGTTCAGGAGTGGGCGGACCCGGAGTCACGAAAAGGCAAATGGAGTCTCGAAAAAAGAAAGGCTGAGGCCGAGGAACAGGCCAGGAGGGAAGCTGAAGAAGTTGCGGCCGCTGACGCCGAGACCGAAGTTGAATCGGCGGCAGAACCGGATCCTAAAGAAAAGACTATAGGTGGTGTAGAGTACCTCGACGCCTCTGCGTCGGTAGACGATTGGCTTTCAGGAAAGTCTTATGAAGAAACGGCACACGAGGATGAATCCCCGGACGCCGGTGATGAAGCCGAATCTAACGAGGATACCGAAACTGCCGCTGGTGACGCGGATCCGCAGATGGGGACTCTGTCACCCACAGGAACGGTTTCGTTATTTACCGACTCCGGTGCCGAAACCGATCCTGATTCTGAAGCCGAGGATGAGACTGATATGGAGCCTGCCTCCGAGGTGGAGGATGGGCCAGAGTCAGAGCCAGAACCGGTCCCGGTGCGGGAACCGAAGCCGGAGCCAGCCGAGCGGACGGCGCCGAGATCTTTTAGCGCACCGACGACTCCGCGCCAATTGGCCCACAAGCCTCCAGAGCCCGCAGAGCGGAAAGGACCTTCTCCTCTGCTGATGGCGGGAGGTGGCGTGATAGCTGGCCTTGTGATCGGTCTCGGGCTTGCCGTGACCGGCGTTATTCCGATAGGCGGAGCGTCGTCTCCAACCGAGGCTCCACCGCAAACACCTGCGGCTCCGCAGGCGGCTGCGCCAGCGCCAACAGAGGAACCGGTTGTTGCCGCGGTGGCGGATTCAACGGATGACAACCAATTGGATACGTCCTCTGTGAGGGCCGCCGATTCCGGCGCGATCGGGGTAGCGCAGCTTGGAGACTCGTCGCCGCCAGTGGTTTCGCTTGATTCAGCCGTGTCCCAACTGCCGCAGGGAGATTCGGTGCCGACAGCAGTTGTCGCCCCGGTGGCGCCAGTTGAAACCACGATTGACACGCCCGATATGATCAGTGGAGATGTAGCAGACACCGCCGCCGGGGCTGGGGAGCAAACGCCGCCGGTGGGCAACCCGGTAGTTGTAGACGGCCTCGAAATCTCGAGTGTTTCGGAAACCGTCCTGAGAGGACAGCCTGGCTTTAGAGTGGTTCACCTGCTGGACTCGGGAGATGAGTTCACTATTGAATCGTATCCGGACACGTTGAGGGCCAGGGACGGCAACATCCAGGTGGTGGTGACACCACCGGACACGGTGGTCGGCATCTTGAGGATGAGAACCCATATGGTCTATGCGAGTGGTGTAATGCCTGAAGACTCGCTCCGCACGCTTATGGCGCTGCTGGTGGTTGCCGATAGCGGCCAGTAAACCAGGATTGCGCCTGGCGGTGTCTCGATTCCCGGCAATCCTTTCGCCTGCTATTTCAGGCCTGGCTATTGCAGCCTGTACTGCAGCACCGGTGCACGAACCCCGGATCGGTATGATAGAGTTGTCGTCCAGTTACGAACCCCTGGTGGCGGGTTTTTCATGGGCTAAGACTCAATCTCTTGAGTATGTGTTTGAAGGTGATCCGGTGGGGAAATGGTACGAAGCGGCTCTTCCCAGGCGCGAGGCGTTTTGCATGAGGGACGTTTCTCATCAAGCGATCGGGGCATTGGCGTTGGGTCTCTCCGAGCACACACGAAACATGATGAAGAAATTCGCCGCCAATATCGCTGAAACGCGAAAGTGGTGTAGCTACTGGGAGATCAACAGGTACGATGCGCCGGCTCCCGTGGACTATAGAAGTGACGAAGATTTCTGGTACAACCTCCCCGCCAATTTCGACGTAATCCAGTCGATCGAAAAAATTCACGAATGGACAGGCGATGATGAGTATGTGACCGATTCTGTCTTCCGCAACTTCTACCGACGCAGCCTGGTCGATTACGTTGCCGCCTGGGATGAAAACGGCGACGGTATCATGGAAAGTTCGCCGGCCAACGGCTATCAGGGGATTCCGACGTATTGGGAGGGAGACGGTCCTCGGGCGATCACGGGATCTGATCTGGTCGCATCCCAGTTTGCAGCTAACCGTGCGTTCGGGTCGATCTTACGATTGAGCGGAGATTCCGTTGAAGCGCAAGGTTATTTAGATACCGCGAATCGACTGAAAAGATACTTCAACGATCAGTGGTGGAATGCCGAGCTTGGGAGGTTCCAGACATCGATCCTGGAAGGTGGAGCATTCGACACAACTCACGTTCCGTTGCTTCAGATTCTACCCCTCTATTTTGGCATTGTTGAGCCAGGGTCTCAACGAGAGCACCTGATAGAGAATCTGGTTGAAGGCATCCTGGTCGAGGTCAACGTTTACCTGGCCGAAGTCTACTACGCAAACGGTCGCGAACAGATCGCGTTCCAGTATTTGATGCGCCAGATGGATCCCGAACTTCCCCGCCGTGAATATCCCGAAAACCCTTTCACCGCTGTGGGGACAACGGTGCGGTTCTTTTTGGGTATCAATCCTCAATCCTCTGGAGGGCTAGTTGAGACAAAATCTGCGTTGGTCCCTGAGGTCGAGTGGGTGAGGGTCGACCACGTTCCCGTCCTTTCTAATGAGATATCAGTCAGGCACGACGGCCTTCACTCGACGCGTTTTGAAAATGAAACGGGTGCGCCGTTAATCTGGCTAGCGGTATTTAAGGGCCGCCACCGCGAGATTTCAGTTGACGGGCATTCGTTCGACGCCGAGTCTCGTCAGAACGAAATGGGAGAATTAGAAAGTTTTGTTCGGGTTAGCGTCGCAACCGGTCAGGTACGCGTTGCCAGCGTGGAGGGGAATAGAGAATGAGTGGGAACCGAGCGTCTGTCGCCCTGGTTCTTTGGCACCTGGTACTCCCCACCACCTTTGTCGCTCAACAGGAAAATAGTGGTTTTGACCTGGCAGGCTTGGATGTCATGATCGTAGGCGATCTACAGGGGTTTGAACTATCCACTGAAAGATTTTCAGACGAGGATGGCCTTGAGATCGTTCGGATCACTCTGCAAAGGGCGAATCCCGCTGTCCCGCCCGAGTTCGAGCTCCGGTGGGCTATACCCTCGCACGACATCCAGGGTCACTGGACTACCGGCGCTCATTTTAACAAAACGATAAATCCGAACTGGGCGCCTTCTCGGGTCAGATCAATGTTGGCTCGCAATGCACCGATCCTAACCCTGTTCGGAGCCGGCGATACCAACCGTCTCACCTTTGCTGTGTCCGATGGCCTGAACTCTACGATCCTGTCGGCAGCAGTTCGTGAAGAAGACGGGACGATTGTGAACGCCATACGTTTTTTCTCCGAACGGCACTCGGCGGTGTCCGAGCTTGTCCTCGAAGTTCTTTTCGATCGTCGGGCCATCCCGTACTACAACGCAATTGCCAACGTGGGCAGTTGGTGGGCAGATCATGATGGCTATCAGCCGGCAACGATCCCGGAATATGCTCGCCGCCCGATGTATTCGACCTGGTATAGCTATCATCAGAACGTGGCCGCGGACGAATTGCTACGAGAAGTAGAAATAGCTCGGAGCATCGGATTCGAGTCCATCATTGTGGATGATGGTTGGCAAACGATGGATAGCAGGAGGGGATACGCCTATACCGGGGACTGGCAGCCCGAGCGCATTCCCAGGATGAGAGGATTTGTCGACGGCGTCCACGAGCGAGGCATGAAGATTTTGCTCTGGTACGCTCTTTCATTGGTCGGGGAGGAATCTGCTGCCTACGCCAGGTTTCAGGGGAAGTATCTCCGTTACTGGAATGGCCAGGGAGCCTATGAATTGGATCCCCGTTATCCTGAAGTTCGCGAGTACATCATAGATACTTACCGCACAGCGCTTGTAGAATGGGGCGTCGATGGCTTCAAACTTGATTTTGTCGGGCGTTTCGTAGCCAATGATTCGACCGTTCTGGAGCTGGGAGGCGGGCGGGACTACGCCTCAGTGAACGAAGCGACCGATCGGTTGATGACCGATGTGATGGCAAGTTTGAGGGAGATTGATCCCCACGTCATGATAGAATTCAGGCAACCCTACATCGGCCCTCTGATGCGCAAATACGGCAACATGTTCAGAGCGGGTGACGCTCCGAATTCCGGCCCGGCCAACAGGGTCAGGACCATTGATCTACGCCTGTTGAGTGGCTCCACGGCAGTCCATTCCGATATGATCATGTGGCACAGGGACGAGCCGGTCGAAAACGCGGCCCTGCAGTTTCTGAATATTATCTTTTCGGTGCCGCAGGTTTCGGTAAAGCTTGAAGAGGTTCCGCGGGAGCACCTCGCCATGATCAGGTTCTATACGGACTATTGGATCAGCAATCGGTCCGTGTTACTTGATGGCGGATTGGAGGCGTCGAACCCAATTGCCAACTATACGCTTGTGCGGGCTCATAGTGATTCGAAACAAATATTTGCGGCTTATGACGATGTGGCGATCCGTTTGCCGGCGAACGGCTCCGGGAGTCTAATCGATATTCTCAACGCGAAAACCTCGGGTGACATCGTGTTGAACTCTGAGGCGAATCTGGGCAACTATCGCTACACCACGTTGGACAGTCAGGGCAGGGAAGTTGAATCGGGGCTAATTGAGTTGACACAGGGCGTGCATCTCCTGTCGGTGCCGGTTGCTGGCCTCGTCAAACTGGAACGATTCTGATCACCGCGTTGTGCTTAGGAGTCAAAATGGGGCCTAATACTTCCTTCTGTCTGCGAGTTTTCCCTGACGTTCGCTTGACGCATTCGACTCACTATCTTTCTCGAAGGCTTTGTCTGTGGTGGCTAGTGGGTTTGGTCACGGAGCGAAACCCGTAATTGAGGCAAGAACATACGATGAAATCCCATCTTCACGGTTCCTTCCTGACGAACGCAGTCCTGGCATTCGCCGTCTCCGGATGTTCGATCAACCAGATCGCGGTCAACAAGTTGGGCAACGCGATGGCGGGAAGCAGTAGCACCTACGCATCGGATGATGATCCTGAACTGGTACGGGCCGCGACTCCATTTGCCTTGAAGTTGATGGAGAGCCTGCTTGAGCAAAGTCCCCGGCATCAGGGGCTTTTGTTGGCGGCGGCAAGCGGCTTTACACAATACTCGTTCGCGTTCGTTCACATGGACGCAGACGAACTAGAAGACGAAGATTTTGACGCCGCCCTGGCCGGTTGGAATCGGGCCGCCCGACTTTACGTGCGAGCTCGCGATTACGGATTGCGGGGCCTGGAAGTCGAGCACGAAGGGTTTACAGAACGGTTGAGGCGCGATGTAGACCTGGCTCTGGCCATGACTGACGTTGAGGATGTGCCTCTACTCTATTGGACCTCGGCATCGTGGATTGCCGCGATTTCACTGTCGATTGACGATACCGACCTGGTCGGCCAATTGCCGGTCGCTGAGGCCTTGTTGGATAGGGCTGTGCAACTTGAGGAGTCGTGGGATTCGGGAGCACTGCACACGCTGTTGGTTACATACGAAATGATCCGACAGGGCGGAGAAGGTGACCCGGCTCACCGCTCGCGGAGTCATTTTCAGAGAGCTATAGAGTTGAGTGGCGGACTGTTGGCTCAACCGTATGTCTCGCTTGCCGAGGCAGTTGCCGTGGCGGAACAGAACCGTGCGGAGTTCAGTTCATTGTTAGAACAGGCTCTGAAGGTTGACGCAGATGCTACCCCGGAATGGCGGGTGGCAAACCTTGTATCTCAGAGAAGAGCTCGGTGGTTGTTGGAACGCACCGACTGGCTCTTTCTTGATTGAATAAGAGGAGGTCGTGGGTGAAAAGTTTTAAAACAGCTGTTGTGGTGGTGTTGGCGGCCGTGATGCTGATGATTATTTCGTCACCAGTCACTGCGCAAAGGGCGACGACCGTGCGCCTTACGTCGCTGGTACCTCGAGGTTCCTCATATCACCGTGCCCTGCAACGCATGGGGGACGCCTGGCGTGATGCCTCCAACGGAAGCGTTCGGTTGGTGATTTATGCTGGCGGAATTCAGGGCGGGGAGGCAGCCATGGTTGAGCGCATGGCGATTAATCAGAGCCAGGCCGCCATGCTAACCGCCGATGGACTCAAAGCGGTTGAGCCCGGGGTGGCCGGCCTCCAACTCATGCCAATGATGTTCCGTTCTTTGGATGAGGTTGATCACGTCTTGCAGGAAATGCGCCCCACGCTTGAAGCGCGACTTTATAATCGCGGGTATGTAGTCCTGGGATGGGCCGATACGGGCTGGGTCAGAATTTTTTCGAATACACCCGTGCGAACTGTTGCTGATCTCAAGCGTCTTAAGTTGTTCACCACCGCGGGCAATTCTGAGACTGAGCAGCTTCTTAACTCGGCAGGCTTTAACCCGGTGCCGTTGGATCCGAACGACATACTCACTGGACTCCAAACCGGTTTGATTGACGCTGCGGTTTTACCTCCGTTTTTTGCGCTGGCAACCAGGGTTTACGATCCGGCACCCTATATGCTAGAGCTGAACTGGGTGCCGCTCGTCGGGGCGATCGTAATTAAGAAGGAAGTCTGGGAGAGTATTCCTGCCGGTCTACGGCCCACGCTTTTGCAAGCCTCGAGGGCGGCGGCACGAGAAATTCACGACGCAGGACGCAGCGAGAGTACGGATGCGGTCGAAACAATGCGAACCCGTTGGAATCTCCGGGTACAACGGGTCGAACCCGGTGGGGAGATAGAAAGGGATTGGCGCGAGAATTCCCGCGCCGCATACCCAACGATACGAGGCAGGATTGTGCCTGCGGACGTATTTGATGAGGTGCAACGCCTGCTGGAAGCGTATCGTGGTTCGGGAGTATCGCGTTAGTGCCGGAATTGGTACCTGATGTCCATCGGGGAATAGACCCGGCGGACCAGTCTCTTTCAGGCTGGCGCGGCAAGCTCCGCACGGGAGAAAATCTACTCATCACCGTCGTGTTGCTGGCGATGATGTTGGTGCCGATCCTCAACTCCGTTCTCCGCAAACTTTTTGGGACCGGGCTATCCGGTTCATCGGTTATTACCCAGTCCCTGGTGCTGGTCGTCGGAATGCTCGGCGGCGCAGTTGCCGCACGAGACGGCCGCCTGCTTTCCCTCTCTACGGTGCGCGGAGTTCTCAAAGGTCGATGGAAAGAAGCTGCGTTGGTTTATAGCAACGGCTTTGCTCTGGCTGTAACTGTCCTCCTGGCCGCCGCAGGATTGATGTACGTTCGGTCAGTCCGACCGCTTGGGAAAGTACTGCTTTACGGCGTTCCGGAGTGGGTCCTTCAGATGGTCCTCCCGGTGGGGTTCGCGGTTATTGCAATTCGCATTGCCTGGCGGGCCGCGAGCGGAAAGATCGGCGTGGGGATAGCCATCGGTATTGCCGCAGCGATCATTGCTATCGGAGTTTTCCAACCGGTGCTGCCCGAAAACCTTGTCGTACCGGCACTGGGTTTGTTGGTTATCGCAGCGGCATTGGGCGCCCCGATTTTTTCAGTGCTTGGCGGCGCGGCGGTCATTCTTTTTTGGGGCGAGTACAGCCCGATATCTTCAATTGCTCTTGACCATTATCAGATGGTGGTCAATCCGTCGCTCGCGGCAATTCCCCTATTCACTCTGGCCGGTTATTTCCTTGCCGAAGGCGGTGCTTCGAGGAGGTTGATAGCCGTTTTTCAAGGTCTGGTTGGTGGTCTGCGTGGTGGGCCAGCGATACTCACTGCGCTTGTTTGCGCCTTCTTCACCAGCTTTACCGGTGCCTCCGGTGTCACAATTCTGGCGTTGGGCGGGCTGTTAATGCCGGTGCTCCTTTCAGCGGGGTACTCGGAACGCAATACGGTTGGTTTGTTGACGGGGGCGGGGTCTCTGGGACTTTTGTTCCCGCCAGCGCTCCCGATGATTTTATATGCGATCGTCGCATCTCAGAGTCTCGGAGCGGGTGTGTCGATCGAGGAGATTTTTCTCGGCGGGTTGATCCCCAGTTTTGTCCTCGTCGCCTTGGTTGCAGCATGGGGCGTTGCTCAGGCTCCAAAGTCCGCGGAAAAAATTCCGTTTGACGCAGCAGCCACCGGTCGAGCCGCCTGGGAGGCTAAGTGGGAACTATTGCTTCCAGTTGTCGCCCTGGTGTCTCTCTTTGGTGGTTTTGCGACGCCCGTCGAGGCGGCTGCGCTAACGGCTCTTTATGCTCTGGTCGTAGAGACCGTGATCTACCGAGACCTGAAACCGTTTCGGGACGTTCCCAGGGTTATGGCCGAATGTGGTTTGCTGGTCGGTGGTGTGTTGTTGATCCTCGGAGTAGCAATCGGTTTTACCAACTATCTGGTTTTCGCTCAGGTTCCAGATCTGGCGGTGGAGTGGGTGCAGGCCAATGTTGAATCTCGTTGGAAGTTCTTGCTGATGCTAAACGCGTTCCTGCTGGTGGTAGGAGCGTTGATGGACATCTATTCTGCGATTGTGGTTGTCGTACCTCTTATCGTTCCGGTGGGAATCGCTATGGGGATTAACCCGATCCATCTTGGGATCATTTTCCTTGCCAACATGGAGTTGGGGTATCTGACCCCGCCGGTAGGAATGAACCTCTTTCTCTCGGCCTATCGTTTCGATAAGCCGGTGCCTATGGTCATGCGATCAGTCATACCGATGTTTGTCGTACTGTTGATCGGCGTCCTGCTCATTACCTATATACCAGCGCTCACAACGACTTTGCCTGAATGGTTCAGGTAGTACCCACCCCCTGGAGAATAGCGCGCATCAAATAGGCTACTGCAAACCCTACGTAATTGCCGAGCGCATATCCGAGCAGGGAAACAAGAACCCCCGGTAGCGCGAACTGTTTCCAACCTTTGTTTGTTTGAGCCAGCGCGATTACCACGGCAGGGCCGGCTTTCGCCGCGGCGGAGGCCATTGTTAACAACCGCACGTCCATCTTCAGTAGTCTCCCGCCCCCGTAAATGACCACGAAATGGGCCAGCATTACGATCGTCACGTAGACGAAGAGGACGGGTGAAAGGATGATCGCGCTGTACATGTTGATCAGCGCACCTACAGCTGCGAAAAAGAGGTAGAAAGTCAGGTGCCCGAGCTCCCAGCCACCTTCCAACTCGTTGATAAACCGGAACTGGCCGAAAACGAGGGCGAGGGTTGTAACGATCAAGATCGTGGGAACCTGAGGGAAATGGGGTGCGATCAAGGTGGTATTGATCCAGGTGCTCAACGCCATAATCAAAAGTGCGGCGAAAGACAGGGTCGCTATTTGTGTGGGGATAAAGGATGGCGTCTTTTCTTCTTCCAGGTCTTTAGTTGGGGCGGGTGAACTCCAGCGGTCCGCAACCGGAAAGCGATCTCCAAACATTGATGGCAGCAATAGCCACGTGGCCATTAGCGGAAAGATTGTGATGTTGTCCACGGCGTTTGCCGCTGCGAAAAGGTCCGGGTCTCCCAGTTCCAATCCCTCCCACAGGGCGAAAAAATTGAGACTGCCTCCGATGTAAGTGCCGGTATACGGTCCCGCGATTTTCCAACTGTTTTCTCCGAGTATCCCCTGAATCCACGGATCCAAAACGACGCTTGCTACCACAACTCCCACTACAGTGCCGAGAGCTGCAATGCCGAACGCGATGGCCATGGCCTTCCCGGCGCCCAGGATGTCGGCCAGATTGACCTTGAAAAGCACCAGACAAACTGCGAAAGGTACCGCCAGCCCGGCGATGCTTCCGTAAACAGGGGCGTCGGTCGGTATGATGCCAGTGTTCGAGGCGACCGCAGCAAGAAACAGCACCAGCACAACTGGTGACATCTTTTCAGCCCACTTGAATCGATCGACCAGTTTCAGGGCAACCAAAATTATTCCGAAAAGGACGGCGACGATTGCCAGAGGTTGGGTGATCAAATTACGCCTCCGATATCGATAGCGTCGTTAACGCATGCCTGATGTCGGCCAGCAGATCATCGGTTCCTTCAAGGCCCACCGAGAATCGGATTAGGCCGTCCGTAACCCCGCTCCGCTCCCGTTCTTCGGGTGACAGAGCGCCGTGAACTGCGGCTGCTGGTCGGACCATGAGGGTCTCAGCACCGCCAAGGCTGGCTGCTACAGCTGGCAGTTTGACAGCGGCCAGGAACTCCTCTGCCGCCTCGAGGCCGCCATGCAACTCGAACGAGATCATTCCTCCGAAACCCGCGAGTAACTTTTTAGCCCGCTCGTGTTGCGCATGTGAAGGCAGGCCGGGGTAGTGAACCACCTTTACCGCCGGGTGTCTGGCCATCTCGGTGGCTATTTGCAAGGCGCTACTGTTCTGGTGGTTTACCCGGAGAACAAGGGTTTTGATGCCTCTCTCGAGAAGGTAGCAGGCGTGGGCGTCGAGCGAGCCTCCGACGTGGTTCAACGTTACCCTGCAGTCGCTGACCCTCTGGGCCGTGCCCGCTACGCAACCGGCGATGACGTCGTTGTGCCCATTCATGTACTTGGTGCAGCTCTCAACAACAATGTCGAACCCAAGGGTTGCGGGTCGGCAGTTCACCGGGCTGGCGAATGTGTTGTCGATTACGGACTCCAGGGAATGGTCTCTGGCGAAAGCGACTACAGCTTCGAGATCGGCCATCTGGACCAGCGGATTGGTCAACGTCTCCACGTAGATAGCGCGAGTGTTGTTCTGCAACGAGGTATTCCAGCTCGAGGGGGTTTGCACATCAATCGGCGTGTAGGTGATTCCGTTCCGTTTCAATTCATGGTCTAACAACCCGGTGGTGCCACCATACAGACAATCCTGCACCAGGATATGATCTCCAGGGCTGAGCGAACTCATTAACACACTGGATATCGCTGCCATCCCGCTTCCGGTCACCAGCGCAGCCTCTGTGCCTTCCAGCTCCGCAATTCGGCGTCCGAGCACTTCATGGTTGGGGCTATTGCTGAGCCGCATGTATTTGACGTCGTGATAATCTTCGCCGTGGTACTCGTAAGTGCTGGATTGAAAAACCGGTGTTACCACCGCTCCGCCGAAGCGTGGCCTGATCGATCCAGCGTGGATGGATTTCGTTTGTAGCTCGTTCACTGGCGGAACCTATTCTGTGGGTGGCACTTAGCGTATCTCGGGTTCAAGGGTTTTGGCAAGTGGTACACCGTGGGACCGTTGTTGTTTTTTCTGTCGCCTTTTTTGAGCTTGTTTGCGATTCCAACCTTTTGTCAATCCGGTCCATCCAATAATACAGTAATTCTATTTTTGTAGGAAAAATATGGGAGTTTGGTTTGAAAGGTCAAAAACTGGGTGAACTAGAGGAGCTTGTTTTGCTCGCCATCCGAGCGGCAGGCAGTGAAGCAGTGGTGGTAGATGTGCAGGAAATTTTGGTCGAGAACACAGGGCGGCTGGTGACGCTGGGGGCCATTTATGCGTCGCTGGAACGACTGGAAGGTAAAGGGTTTGCCATTTCCACCTTTGGGTCTCCAGAAGCCAAACGGGGAGGAAAGCGCAAACGCTTCTACCGCGTTACTCCGCAGGCGGAAAAAGCGCTCACGGAAAGTCGCGATGCCCGCCAAAGGCTCTGGGAAGCGGGCCGGGCCGAGTTGCTCCCATGAAGCACAGACCACCCCGGTTGATTCGGTGGGTCGCGGCGCGGGTTCTTCCGGTGCGCCGAAGCTCCGAGATCCTGAGCGATCTTGATGAAGTATTTGACCGCGTTACCCGCCGGGCGGGGGTATTCCGCGCAACGTTCCGGTATATGCGGGAGCTCGGGTCTCTGGCCCGCTGGCACCTGGTGAGTTCAGGACGCCCGCACAAATCAAGTCAACTTCAAATGAGAAAGCGTCCAATGTTAGAACAATTTGTGAGCGATGTACGTTTTGCCCTTCGCTCGTTTATTCGGCGGCCGGCTTTTGCGGCACTGGCGATTGCCACTCTTAGCATTGGCCTCGGCGGAGTCGTGACGATGTTTAGCGTTGTGAACGGAATCCTCCTCAAACCGCTCGATTTTGAACGACCAGAGGAACTGGTGGTGCTGAAGACCCTCCGTAGCCACACGAGCTTTGAATCGCTATCGCAGCCCGACCTTATCGATATTCGAGAACAGAACGAGACGCTACGGGATGTTGCTCTTTGGCGTCAGAGTTCAGCTGTTTTGGTCGGAGGCGATGGACGACCCCGGGAAGTGAATGTGGGCCTGGTTTCGAGTAATTACTTCGAACTTGTCGGAACGACCTCGGCCGCGGGTCGAGCGTTTACAGAGTCGGATGAGATTCATCGCGTGGTTGTTCTTAGCAACTCGTTATGGCAAAGCGCATTCGGTGGAGACAATTCACTCATCGGCAACAGCGTGTCGATTGACGGGCATCCGGTAACGGTTTTAGGTGCCAGCAACGATCGCTTCGAGGACCCGGTGCCGCAGGTTATGGGCCGAGGAGCGCAGCCTGACCTCTGGATGCTCCAACCGTGGACCTCCAATAACAATCGATCGTGGCGTGGGTTCTGGGGAGTGGCGCGGGCGCGGAGCGGAGTGTCAGTTGCGGAGGTGTCAGCAGACTTGCACCGAATTGCCCTGGCTCATCAGAGCGATTTTCCGGAAACCAATACCGACCATGACTGGACCGCAGTCTCACTTCACGAACGAATAGCCGCACCGATGCGTTCGGTGCTGTGGACCCTGTTTGCGGCCGTTTCACTGCTGATGTTGATTGCCTGCGCGAACGTGGCCAACCTTTTGTTGACCAGGGCGGTTGGTCGCGTTCAGGAAATGTCCGTGCGAAACGCGCTGGGTGCCGGGCGCGGGCGCATACTTCGCCAACTACTGACCGAAAGTCTAGTGTTGGCCGGCACCGGCGGAGCCATGGGTTTGTTTGTCGCCTACGTGGGTGTATCGGCGCTGGTCCAGGTCGTAGGGGAAAGGATCCCCCGGGCTGCCGAGATCGGACTTGATTCCGGTGTGCTCTTGTTTGCCCTGGCCGCCGCCGTAGGGACCAGTGTCCTCTTCGGCCTTGCTCCGGCCTGGCGCCTCTTGAAACCGGCCGTGGCAGCCCGCGACTCAGGTAAAGGTTCGGCGGGTCTCAGCGTAAACAGGCTTCGAAGTTCGCTTGTGGTGGCCGAAATTGCGCTGGCAGTCATACTTATGGTTGGGGCCGGACTTTTGCTCAAAAGTTTTTCTCTTGTCAATTCGATTGATGTAGGTTTTGATCGGAGTTCAGTCCTTACTTTTCGGCCAACTCCTCCTGCTGCCGATTATCCGGCCCCCGAATCGCTAACGCATTTTTACCGACAGATGTTTGCAGCCCTGGAGGAGCGACCGGAAATCCAGAGCGCCGGAGGAGCGAGCGACATCCCGCTTTCAGCGAATAGTAATTCGGTGACTGTGTACCGCTCCGACCGCCCGCAGCCGGCTTCAGGGGAAGGAGTGTCGGCTTTGACCCGCGCAGCGACTGCTAATTTTTTCCGATCAATCGGGAGCGAGTTTCAGCTGGGAAGGTCCTTTGTTGAGGCTGATGACAGCACGGCACCTAACGTCATGATTATAAATGAAGCTACGGCGCGGACGTTCTATCCCGACGAAAACCCAATTGGGAAATCGATGTTCCTCATGGGGGTTGAACGGCAAATCATTGGCGTGGTCGGTGATACCAAACAGGGCGGGCCGACCGAAGGGCCACGGATCACCGTGTTTATACCCTACGCCCAGACGGTCCAGAGTTGGCTCCACCGTCGCGCTCTATCCGTGGTGGTAAGAACCGCGTCGCAACCTGACGCGCTCGCCAACATCGTGCGCGAAACGGTTTGGTCGGTGAATAGTGGAGTGCCAATGCGAGATTTTAAGACTACCGAAATGCTTTTCGAAGAACGAATTTGGGAGGAAAGTTTTCGTACGTGGCTGATGGGTGCGTTCGCCGCCATCGCAACGTTGTTGACGACGGTTGGTGTCGCCGGCGTGATCTCATATTCTGTGTCGGAGCGAAGGCGAGAAATCGGTATCAGGAAAGCCCTCGGAGCACCGTCGCGTAGAGTGGTGTCCTCGATCATGAAGCGAACGTTGTCGATGACTGGCCTGGGACTGGTGATAGGCCTTGGATTCGCGTTTGCCGTATCAGGTGTGATCGAAAACATGCTTTTCGGCGTATCGGCAAGGGATGTGCGGGTGTTCGCGGTTGTACCGTTTCTCGTAGCTATCGTTGCCGGGTGCGCGGCCTTTTTCCCTGTCCGTACGGCGTCGCTTATTGACCCTGCCACCACTTTGAGGGAGGATGGTTAAACCGTGTCCCTCTCCTCAAGCCACTGCGCGACCAGAGCAGACATTTCGGGGCTGATCAGATAACCGGCTGAGTGGTGCGGGTTTGATTTTCCTTCGCGCACTGAAAGGTTGTAGATGCGGGTGTCGCTTATCGATTCGGCCAGACCCAGCGTGATCATTTCGTGGTAGTCGTTTGCCACGCACTGGTCGTGAGAGATGTAGTCGTCGTGAGCGGCAAGGTTGGCCCAACGGCGGATGCCGCGCGGGAAACGCAACTCCCCCGGGTAGTCGTGTCCACGTAACTTTTTTCGCACGGTGGCATCTCCCAACGGTGAGCCAATCGTGACCAGGAGGTCTATCGCTTTGTCGGTAAACCAATCCTGGAACTCCACCGTTCGCGATAAGTGCCAAAGGGTGTCGTAAACGATGACACTACCCAGGCTGTGTCCTACCACCATTACCCGTCCACTGCGGTTCAATGCTCTCATGAGAGGGGCTTTCATGCGGTAGCAAAGGCTATCGCCATATTTGGAGTCTGCATTCCAGTATTCCCTGAGGTCGGGAGCCACCGCTCTTATCAACGCGTTCGACAATCCCGCCGTTGCAGCTACACCCGACAGCGCGTCGGCCAGGAATTCTTTCAGGGATGTCTGGTTGGGCAATCCTTCGTAGTTGCTCCGGTTGAAGTCGGAGCGTTTGAGTGATCTGAGTTTCGAAAAGGTTTCCTTGCGGGACGCCGAGTCGGCTACCGTGTCATGGGAGGGATCAAGGAATGCGTTGCTGAGGTCGCCGTAATACACCATTTCCGTCCGAGCGGCAGCAAAGGCTTTGACCGTCCCGGGGTAATCCCTCTGCAGACCTGCGCGGAGGGCCCCCCGCCAGAGGCGAGAGAGGTCGGTTCTGGACGGTTTGGTACCACGCCCGTGTACAAAAAGAATTGTGTCTGGAATCGTACGGCCCTTTGATTTTGATGTGCCCATGGCGTGCCGCCACCCCGCGTCACTGTTCTATACGACTTGCTTCCTAGCTTCTTCGATTGCGATCGGCTCGCCACGAGGCTTGTGCCGTCAACCATCTCGACTTCTAACCTCGTGCTGTCGTGGCTTCGAAAGACGATAGTAGAATCCAAATTTACAATGTGTGACCGGTGTACGCGAACGAATTGTGAAGGACTGAGGCGCCCTCTCCAGGCTGGACAGCGTCATGTGGATCAAATGACGTGTGTCGCTTGTGATCATCCGCAATGAAGCGGTTGCCAGCGGTTGGACGACAACTGTAGACAGCAATGGTGAAACCATCGAAGCAATCGACCTCAGCAACGATTGCTCTGGATGGCAGGGGGCGGGCGGAGCTTCTTCGTGCCTCCTCCTCCGGGGTGTCGAGGCGAGATTCGGTAACGCTGATCAGGTCTATGACCTGAACGAACAACGTGCCGCTGTGGCGGGTTGGTATAACCTGACCAACGGTGAGCACACCTTCCTGGGAGCAGGTAGGACGATTAGAGCCGGAATGCAACTCGACTTCTAATCCTGTGGTGAAGATGGCGGCGGGGGTCACCCCGTCGCCATCAATCCTGAGGTTTCTCCTTAGCCCCCTGAAACCCCGGACAACTCAGAACAGGTAGGCTCGGATACTTTCGGAACCGTGGGTCGGTCTTCGACAGGTTGCAAAGCCAGAAGAGAGATCCCGACCGGGACTCGACCCTTTTTACAAAAACACATGTCCTGCAAATCCCAACCGGGTCGGTGAGATCGATCGGGTCGGACTTTGTGTTCAGGTGGCGGTGCCGCGTGGTTCCGGCCGACCAGGGTTGGCGAGAATCCGTTCGGTAAAGTCGAGCCGCTCCTGCATTTCTTCGAGTTGGGCACCGTGTTCATCGCGTAACCGCTCTAGCTCGTCTTGCAAGAACTCGATCTTAGCGTCATGCTCGGGGAGCCGAGAAATCGCTTTGCGGTCGAGCGCCTTGCTGGCCAGGCGGTAGATCCCGGACATGACGATTAGCCCGGTACCCATTCCGGCCAGAGGTATCAGAATGTTGCCAATTTGAAACCAATCCATTGCGTCGACTCCGGAGATGGGAATTGTCGAGCGTGCATCCACTTGCACGCAGTGTGCCCTGACAATTTACTACAAAGATTTGTCGAAGTCCTAAGAGTTGCGGGACTAGAAGATCTGCCCTGTCCTCACGCTATCCGGTCGGAAGGTCCCGCCGGGGGTTCGGAACCCGTGCCACCAATGCAAATAGAGGCCTGCAAAAAAGGCAGTAGGGGTGGTTTCGGAAATCAAGAGTGTGTCGGCGCCGCCAGGCGGGATGGAGGGGCAGGAGGGTCCAGCGCATACCAGATGGGCGATTTTTGAAAATGCGGGCGTAGACGCCAGGGTGAAATGGACAGGTCGTACGGTCTGATTGTTGAGCCAAAGTGAGTCTCCTCGGAAACTCACGGTAAATTCGTTGGCCGGAGGTGGAGGTGGAGGAGGCTCGACGATGTCGCCGGAGCACGCCGTCAAAGCTGCCGTGATGCCGAAGCATGTTAGAATGTGTTTTTTCATGTGACTGCCAAGGTCCATTTCGTTGCTTTTTATTACACGATAGAGCTTCTTTTGATGCGAACTATTTTTGCGGTTGATCTGTTTGTATAAGAGTGGTTCTGATTGAAACGTTTTTAAATGAATCCAAAGGAGTGATTTTGCGCCTTCTCACACTGGCCACGACGTCGTTGCTGCTCTCGACTCCGGTACTCGCACAGGAAGCGCGCGTGTTGGAGGCGGGCCAAATGGCCCCCAATTTTGAATTGACCGGATCTACCAGATTCGGAATTCTGGAGGAGCCGGTTCGACTGAGCGACTTCAGAGGAAAAACTGTGGTGCTCGCTTTCTACTACCAGGCCAGGACCCCTGGCTGAACTATTCAAATGGAAGCGTACCGTGATCAGTACGCAGAATTGTTTCGAGGTGGAAGGGACATAGTCCTGATTGCTATCGCCACTGACGAGGCCCAGGCCCAGTATGAATGGGCTCGTGACGCCGAGTTTCCGTTCCTATTTGCCAGCGATCCCGGCGCCGAGGTGGGCCAGCTTTACGGTGCGTTCCGCGCCAGACGGGATGGAGGGTTTATCGACAACCGGACGGTATTCATCGTTGGACCCGAGGGAGATATTCAGTGGGTGGCTGCGCCATTCAGAGAAGTAGACCCCACTGCCTACGAGGAACTGGGGGAAGCTCTCAACATGTTCGTACCCGAACATGTTGAAGACGAAATGTAGGCGCCGCCATTTTTCGTTAACTCTAAAGGAGTCCCATTCCGGGGCTCCTTTTTGTTTCATGTTTCTCCGTGGAACGTTTCAAACCGTTTCATGAAACGGTTTGAGCTTGCCCTCGGGGGAGTAGTCATTGCTCGTAAGGTATTGGTAACAACGGTTTGCGGGTTCGACGCGGGTTTACAGCCTGACGGTCCACATTCTGTGCCCAGGTGAGATCTGGACAGCGGGCCGGGCATCGATCCAGAGATTCTTTCCCGAGTGCTAAGAATTGACGTTCCACCACTGCGTGATCGCGAGGGAGACGTACCCGTTCGGTTGAACACTATTTGCATACGTACACTCAAGAGCATGGAACAGATCGGCTCGGTACGACCGTAGGCAAAGTGTCCCCGCTGGCGATGAGATCTCTGCTTGCCTATCCATGGCGGGCAACGTGCGGGAGTTATTTGCAGCCCTTGAGAGAACATGGACTCGATTAAGCTATTTTGGTCAAATGCCGCTCAGTACTGCGGCCTCGATGTCCTGCTCGCGACCAACTCCGGTATAGGTTACGATCCCATCTGAGTTCAAAACGACAATGAAGGAAGTTGTCGGCGCTTCAAACAGCCTGACGGCCCGCCCGCGGGCGTCGTGCAAGTAGGGAAACGAAGCAGGGTGACGGCGCAAGTGTCGTTTGATTGACCGAACCGTCTGTCCGACTCCCACCGCTATGGCGACGAAGTCGATCCTGTCCCGATACTCTTCGTGGACTCTCTCGATCTGGGGTAGCAGCGCTTCACAGTTCTCACACCAGGTGGCCCAGATTTCGAAAAGAACGGGTCCGTTGCCAATGTACTCGCCCAGGTCAATGGGGTTTCCATCGAGATCCTGGATTTGCACAGGTTCAACAGCGGATCCGATCGGGATTCCAACTTCGCCCACCATCTGCGCCATAGATGTGCTTGGAATTGATAGAAGGACCAAAGCGACAAGAGAAATCAGGGATCGTCGGATCACAACCCCAGTCCAGTTTTGATGAAATAGTATTCAGCCATACCCAGCATAACGATTCCCGAGGCCTTTTTGATCCCAACCATCCAGGATCCAGACTTCGGGAGCCGGGCGAGGAAACCACTGGAGAGTCCGATCACCACTAACAGCGCAGTCATTCCCAGTGAAAACACCAACAAATAGAAGAACCCCGATACCGCGCTACCCGTCGAAGATACCCAGGTCAGCGCTGCGGCAAACGCCGGGGCTCCGCACGGAGCCGCCACCACTCCCGATGCTGCCCCGAGGACGAATACGGCAGGATAGGTTCCACCACCGAGCTGCGATGTCCACTGCAATAAGCGGTTTGGAACTGCGACAGGGATCACTCCCAGCATGGCCAAACCGAACAACAACAGAAGGTTTCCCATAGAGAAGAGGACCCATGGATTGGAGGCAACTGTGCCAAACAGTGACCCTGACAACCCCGCCAATAAGCCCATTGTGGCATACAACAATGCCAGTCCCGCCGCGTACACCAAGGTAAGGCCGACCGTACGGGCTTTGCTGGCACCTTCCCCCGCCGTATTGCTGATTATCCCCGCAGTAATGGGGATCATCGGGTAAACACATGGGGTTAGACTGGTCACAAGCCCCGCTCCGAACATTGCCAGGAAAGCGACGGGCGGAGAGTTGCTAGTAGCTTGTTCCGCAAATATGTGTAGCAGGGACGAAGGGTTCATGGGCATCAAGTAAGACTGATGCTAACAACAGCGCAACCGGCCTTATCGTTCCCTCGAGTAGATCCCCACAGCGAAATAACAGGGCTCGGTGTCGCACTCGTACATCCTGATACGGACCCGGTACGGACCATCCCGACGAGGCGTATAGCGGACCACCGGAAAATCGTCTGTGGAGACGTCGGACTCAATCTCGTTGCCGTTATCATCAAGCAGGTATAGATCGAGGTCTCCGCAATCGTTGTCGCAGGCGCCAAGGATCGCATAGGACCGCCGTCCTCGCAGCCGGACATCGTGAGTTTCGGATCTGCCCTCCTCCAAATTCCCCGTTATCTGGCTTTCCATTCGGTAGTCACGTCCGGCCAGTCTCGCCTCGTATGCATTTTCGAGGTACCGTACCGACTGCAATTCGAAACGGTTCTGTTGGGCCGCACCACCACCGCAACCGGTTGAAAGTGCGACGGCGAAAACCACGGCTCCAGTAATTCTGTTCATCAAAAATTCCTAGTAAGCATTTGTTTTGTCTTGCCAAAGATTGCATTGTTCGATCTCTGCCGCAAGCATCAACCAGCCGGTTGGTTGGGGACCTCTGGAGGATATGAAAAACCCGTCCTGGCAAGCGCCCGATACCCGAAAATGGAAAGAGCCATCAGGCCCCAGACCAGACCGAGAACGACTCCGAAATCGATTATTCCCCGCCACGGTTGCGGCGTCATCCGAGTGGCTACGACTAACACGATGATCCCCGTGGTGATCCCGATTGAAATCCGTTGCCGTTCGGGGGTCGTGTGGAAGAACGCGAGGCAAAAAAGTGGCGCGAACACTATGTGAATCGGTCTCGGGTTCTGACGCAGATAAAGGGCCCGTGCGGCCACCCTGGGGGCAAAGGCTTTCTGGAACCCGCGGTAGCCTTCGCCGAACGCCATGAACAGAGAAAACGTGATTAGCACGACCCACTGCACTACAGTAAGGTCGTTTGCAAAAATTTCCTGAGCAATCGGAGTTAATCGCCATACCGCGCTAGCGATCAATAAGAAAACTCCGCCGAAACCCCAGGCTGCCCCGAATTTTCCAGACAAATTATTTGTCAAGTCTTAGGATTATTATTTAAAATGAGTAAGAGGGTCGATAGTTTCGACCTACGGCCAAGACCGAGTACCTTGTTGGTGTAAGATAGTTTCCTCAAGTTGGTGTCAATGGTAGTTAATTTCCGCGTTGCTGCTTGCGTTTCACTGGGCTTCTCGCTCTCCGCTACTCTTTTCGCACAAGAATACGATATCCCGGTTGTCCGCGGAGTCGAAGGCATCCTTTGGGGATCAGCTCGCCGAGAGGTTGTCCAGTCCAGAGGCTTCCCAAAAGCCTGGAGTTCCAGGGATTCAGTTAGCGAACTTACTTATCCCACGGAAATAAATGGCATGGATGCAACGGTCACCTTTGAATTTGTGGTTGGAAGTGGCCTCGTCAGTGGTCGCTATCAGACCGAGCCTTCCCGGTTTAGCTCCTGCCCGGAGCATTTCGAGCTCCTCTGGGAATTCATTGCTCACCTTTATCCGACGTTATCCCCGAGCGTAACGCAAATTGACCCGGGTTCGATTGACCCCTGTGAGGGGGCCGAGTCTGGAGGCGCAGCCCCAGTGTCATGGAAATCTCCCGGCGCCGTTATCGGCGCGGAAAACCGGAGTGCTATCTGGCATGATCCGCGTTCGAATGCGCTGATCGTGCTTCGGCTGGGGGAATTCGGCCTCGAACTGCTATTGCTCGGACCCGAAAGGAACGGCAACTGGTAGAATGGGTGGCCCTTTGATATCCCAACACTGGAGTAACAATGTCCGAAACGTATGATGTAGTTGTGATTGGAGCCGGCGTCATCGGTTGCAGCGTGGCTTTTCGCCTGGCACAGCGGGGGATGACGGTATGCGTCGTGGACAAGGGGACCATCGGCTGTGGTGGCACAGGCCGATCATCGGCGATCATTCGACAGCATTACTCCAATGAACTCACCGCGCGAATGGCGATGGACAGCCTCCGCGTTTTCCAACATTTCGACGACATCATCGGAGGCGATGTTGGTTTTACCGAAACTGGATTCGTGGCTATTTCTGCAGCGACCGACCTTGAGGGTTTGAAAAGCAACGTTGCCTTGCAAAAAGGTGTGGGCATTTCCACGGAGCTCCTTGAACCGCAAGAACTTCATCGCATGTTCCCGTATCTGTCGACAGGAGACCTTTCCTCTGCGGCCTATGAACCGGAAGGTGGATTTGCCGATCCCCACCTGACGGTGTCCGCGTTTGCCGACGCCGCCAAGAGGCTCGGGGCGACTTTCAGGCTGCACGAGGGTGTGACGGACATTTTCATGGATGGGGACGGAGTTAAGGGGGTTGGTACCGCAAACAGGTCGATAAACTCGGCGAAAGTGATCAATTGTGCAGGTCCATGGGGAAAAACGGTTGGAGAGATGGCCGGGCTGAGTCTGCCGGTAAACGCATGCAGGATTCAGGTCGCCCAATTTGTGAGGCCCGAAGGACATGAATCGAATCACCCCGTAATTGTGGATTTCGTCAACGGAAGTTACCTGCGGTCAGAAATGGGCGGTATCACACTGGCGGGATTGATCGATCCCTCAGAAGCCGACGCAGTCGTTGACCCGGATTCCTATCCCGAACACATGGATGACGAATTCGTTTCTGTTGTAGGCGCCAAGATGGTCGCTCGCTACCCCGACCTTGTTGAAGCAGGGTGCAGTGGCGGGTATTCCGGGCTGTACGCCGTCACTCCCGATTGGCACCCGATTATTGAAGAGGTGCCGGCCAACAGCGGGCACTTCCTCTGCACCGGTTTTAGTGGCCACGGCTTCAAACTCGCTCCGGCAGTGGGCATTATGGTGGCTGAGATGGTGTTAGGAGATACAGAAACGACCTACTCTGCCGAGCTTTTCAGGGCCGGCAGATATGCCGAAGACGACCCGGTGCGGGGCAAGTACGAATACTCAATCGCCGGGTGATGTTCGCCAAACGAAAAAACCCCTCCATTCCCTAACGAACTGGGAACGAAGGGTTTTTTTCGGTACCGAGTTTATTTACCGAAGCCAATCGAAAACCCGATGGACAAAACCGGATAGACGGTGACCGCGTCTACATCGTCCTGAAGTTCCGCCTGCTCAATTGCCAGCTCCGCCTGGAAACTCGGCAAAGTTGAGATCGGGCCGTCTGCCGACAGCAAGACCTGAGGAGTCCCCCAGAGACCAACTCCGAGGTCAAGGAAAAAACCGAAAGCCCCGCCCGCTGGATTGCCGATACCGATACCGATATATGGGGCTGTGTCCTTCGTGTCGAACACTGCGGTGAGGTTGCCGACATCCGCTGCTTGGAAGGTCAGTCCACCGATGTCTACAGTGTTGAGAAGGGTCGCCGCAAGACTTATATCGTCGGATTGCATGGCACCTACGGAAATCCGAAAAGCGGAACCGCCGGGGTGAAGGTCCAGCATAGCGGTGAAGCGGGGTGATACGTCAAAATCGTATGAGATGTCGCCCGCGTCGAACGAAATATCCGAAGGGATGAAGTTGCCGCCTACTCTGACGCCAATACTGGGCGAAAAATGTAGAGAAAGGTCGCCGCCAACGCCCATCGATCCAACATGTGCAGCGACTCCGACACCCTGAGCCTGGATGCTAGCGGGGGCCAACGCGCAAACGATGGCCAGACCAATGATTCTTGATGTTTTCATAAACTTCCCTTGTTCGAAATGGGTTCAATAGCGCGGCCAAATGTATGTTACTGGCGTGCCGCTCTCTGTAATCGCGGTCACATTCCGCTCGGAATCTAATGTACAAATGAAATTCCCCAACCGGTGGCGTTTTCACGATGCTACGAATGGGGAGGCGCGACCAGAGGTTACCGTACCGTGAGTACGAGGTTCTCGATAACTTAGAGCGTACCTCATCCGTGAAGGAACGGGAAAATGCAGGCTGTTTGGTTGGAAGAAACCTCCGATTCTCTGATGGTCACGAACCTTTCAAAACCTGGTCGAGGGGCAGGGGAGGCATTGGTCCGGGTCGATCTTGCGGGTATTTGCAACACCGATCTGGAGTTGATTAGGGGCTACTCCCCCTTTGCTGGCATACTCGGCCACGAATTCGTAGGCACTGTAGAGGATTGTGACGGACCGTTGCTGGGGAAGCGGGTTGTCGGTGAAATCAACATCGTGTGTGGCCATTGTGCTCACTGCCTCGGCGGTCGATCTACCCACTGCGAAAATCGGGCGGTAGTCGGGATTCGCGAACGCCCGGGTGTTTTCGCAGAGTATGTTGTGCTACCCGTTTCCAATCTTCACAGGATTCCCGATGAACTCCCCGACGAGGTCGCGGTGTTTGTGGAACCCCTGGCTGCAGCCCTTCAAATTCAGGAGCAGGTTGAAATCCACGAATCCGACAGAGTCGCAATTGTCGGAGATGGAAAACTGGGGAACTTGATTGCCCAGACACTTGACTTAACTGGTTGCCGCCTCACCGTGATTGGGCGCCACGAGGAAAAGCTTAAACCGTTGAGAGAACGTGGGGTCTCCACAACCACCGATCCTGGGAGCATTTCAAATGTTGACGTTGTCGTTGAGTGTACGGGCAACGCCCAGGGATTTGCCACTGCGCTCAATTTGGTGCGCCCGCGTGGTACATTAGTGATGAAGAGTACGTATAGAGGGCGTTTGGAATTTGATGCTGCCGCAATCGTTGTGAATGAAATCATCGTTGTCGGATCCCGATGCGGCCCCTTTCCACCCGCGATCGATCTTTTGAAAAGCGGTAAGATTGATGTGGGGCAGTTGGTAGACCGTACTTATCCCATGGGCGAAGCGCTGGACGCACTAACGTACGCGGCCCAGCCCGGAGTGATGAAGGTCCTTCTTAAACCGGCTGAGGGAAGGGGCTTTTAGTCCGTAGAGTCGCTCCCGGCTCTGGTTCCGGCCCCCGGATCCTCCCTCCCTTCGTCCCCTTTTTCCCTCTATCTTTCTTCCATGTCCGAACATCTTGAAGCCGTCCGCGTTGCTCTCCAAAGCCTTTATTCGGTGGAGTGCGAACTCGGCAGTGGTGGAATGGCCACCGTTTTCCTGGCAGAGGATTTGAAGCACAGCCGCAAGGTTGCCGTAAAAGTGCTGCGTCCCGAGTTAGTCGCCTTGTTGGGGACGGAGCGGTTTCTTCGCGAAATAGGAATTGCCGCTACGCTACAACATCCCCATATCCTTCCGCTCCATGACTCTGGCGAAGCCGATGGATTTCTCTTCTACGTTATGCCTTATGTCGACGGAGAAACCCTTCGAGAGAAAATCCAACGTGAAGAAAGGCTACCCTGGCAGGAGGCCATATCGATCGTTCGAGAAATCGCCAGCGCTCTCGACTACGCTCACGCTCAGGATGTAGTTCACCGCGACATCAAACCGGAAAACGTCCTGATGTCTCAGGGCCACGCCGTGGTCGCCGATTTCGGAATCGCTTCGGCGTTGAATTCATCGGATGAATCTCATGCCACGCGAATGGGCTTTGCACTGGGAACTCCTGCCTACATGAGTCCGGAACAGGCTGCGACTGATCCCGACCTGGATGGGCGCGCGGACATTTACTCGATGGGATGCGTTGCATACGAACTCATCGTGGGTCAACCGCCGTTTCACGGCACCAATTCAAAAGGTGTTATCGCAGAGTCAGTGAGAAATCAGGCTCCCGTCGTGTCGTTGGGTGTTTCCGGTGGGGTCCCTGCATCAGTTGACCGGGCGATTGCGAAGGCTCTGGAGAAGGACCCCGATAACAGGTTTGCCACGGCAGCGCAGTTGCGTGACGCTTTGAGCGAAACCGAAAAGCCGTTTCTTACACCATCTGGAGCTGCGGCTGCAGTCGCTGTGGCGGCTGTGGCGATTGTTGGAGTTTTTTACTTCCTCGCCAATCAGCTCGGTTTACCGTATTGGCCCCTGAGTGTTTTGGCGGTTGGAGGTGCCGTTGCTTTGCCGTTCTCATTCCAGGCCGCGAGGGTCGAACAGGGGAGTGCGGCACCCGGTTTTCTTACGTGGAAGCGCTTCTTGCGTGCCACCGTCGTGTTTTTGGTAGTCCTCTTTTTCGGTGTAACTGTGGATGTTGCGATGCGGGTTGCAGGCCTTGGGCCGGCGGGCGCCTTGCTGGCGTCGGGGGCGATTGAACGTAGTGAACGGATCATTCTTGCGGACTTTGATAACCACACGGCCGACTCAACTCTTGGTGAAGTGGTCACAGAAGTCTTCCGGATCGACTTCGAACAGACTCCCGTTGTACGGCTCGTGGAGCGGTCAGTTGTTGATCAAGCTCTCACCCTGATGGAACAACCCAACTCTACTGTGTTGAGCGTTGATGCGGCTCGAGAGGTCGCCGTACGCAACGGGATCAAAGCTGTGATGACCGGTGAAATCAACTCTGCGGGTAGTGGCCTGGTTATTTCAGCGCGACTGTTTTCCGCCGAAGATGGAGACGTGCTCGCAGCCTTCCGGGAGAACGCTGCATCTCAAGATGAAGTGATTGACGCCGTCGATAGGTTGTCACGCAGGATGCGAGAGCGCATCGGCGAGTCACTGCAAAGCATCCGCAGTGGCGAACCCCTTAGTGAGGTGACTACCTCTTCTCTGGCTGCCCTCAGAAGCTATTCCAGTGGGTCCCGGGCTTTCGACCGTGGCGATATGCTGACGGCACGTGCGTTAATGGGAGAGGCGATCGAGTTGGATCCCAATTTCGCAATGGCATATCGAGCCCTCGGCCTGATGCCCTTTTCAAGGTCCGAACAGGTTCGAATGCTTCAGAAGGCGATGGAGTTAAGGCATCGTCTTACCAGAAGGGAACGAGCGTTGACGGAAGGCTCCTACTACCGCTCGGTCTCCAACGAACCCGAACGTGCGATAACGGCCTACAACACTCTGCTGGCCGTTTACCCCGACGACAATACAGCACTGTCCAACCTCGGAAACACTTACAACGGTTTAGGTGATTTTGATCGAGCGGTACCGCTCTTCGAGCAAGTGATAGAAAAAGACTCTCTTCGGCCTGGCGCATACATTGGGCTCATTCAGGCTCATGTTGGACGGGGGGACTTTGCCGCCGCCGAACGCGTTCTTGGCCAGATGGAAATGAATCTGCCAGGAAATCCGGCGCCGGCATCGGTGGGAGTTGCGGTGAGAGTAGCTGCACTGGAGTATGACAGTGCTTTTTCCGATATACGCGATCTTATGGACCAGAGCGGGTCGAACGCGGTTGTACGTCTAACTGCCAATTCCCAATTCGCACTTCTTTCCTATCTTACCGGCCGTTTGTCGGATGGAGACCGCTACCTCAATGCGGCGCTGGAAGACACAGAGCGACTGGGGTTGGGTCCGGCTTCACTCAATTCCACTATTGTTCGCGCTGTCGTCCAGCTTTGGTTCCGAAACGATGCTGCCTGGGGGATGGAACAAATCCCTCGGGCATTTGAGCGGTTCCCCATGAGTGAGATTGATCCCCTTGACCGTCCTTATCTCCCCCTCGCGCAGTTTTACGCACTGGCAGGAGAAGCTGACGAAGCGACCCGGGTTCTGCAGGAGTTTGAACGAGAGGTACCGGAAGATTTGAGAGGAGTCCTTGGCCCGGCCGGGCACCTCATCAGGGGGCTTATCGCCCTTGCCGAAGAGCGGCCTCTCGAAGCGGTGCGGGAACTCGCTCTGGGAGAGCAACCAAGTTGTCCCAAATGCAACCTCGCAATGATCGGCCGCGCTTTCGACAAGGCCGGGATGCCGGACTCAGTTATTGCTTCGTATAATGAATACCTTGCCACACCCCACCTTGGCCGGTACCTGGTTGACTGGATCTGGCGAGGAAGGGCATATCTCAGGCTGGGACAACTCTATGAAGCGAGCGGCGAGACAGAACTGGCGATCAAAAACTATGACCTGTTAGCAAATCTCTGGGAAAACGCAGACGAAGATCTCCAACCTCTGGTCGCTGATGCCAGGGCTGGGATCGCTCGCCTGTCGTCCGAGGGGAATTAGGCCCGCACCTACAGTGGGCTTACCTCATGTCGAAAACGTAACTCTTGAGGTACTGGATCGTGTCCTGGTGTTCCCGCACCTGAAACGCTAACAGGTCTCCGCTGGTTACCATCCCACAAACCCCTCCCTCCCCCAGTACCGGAATGTGCCGAATGCGTTTGGCTGTCATTACGCCAACGCATTCGTCGAGCGTTGTTTCAGGCAAGCACGTAGCGACAGGAGAGGTCATCACATCTGCGAGTCTTGTCGAGGCAGGGTCTCGTTGCTCCGCAACTACCCGTCTCAAGATGTCCCTCTCGGTGAAGATCCCCACCATTTGATCCTCGTCGGTGACCACAACACATCCGACGGCGCGCTCGTTCATGAGTCGTGCTGCGTTGAGTACCGATTCAGCGCCTACCATGGAAAAGACTTCTGCTCCGTGTTTCTTGCGTAAGATCTCCTGGACTGTAGACATTTCGCGCCTCCATTTTCGGTCATCTTGAGTATAGGGTTTCGAGCGTCGTGTTGTTAGTGGGTCGTGATGGTTTCTTCATGATGTCTTGTATATCTCTTGCAAGGTTGGTGGATATTTTTAAAAGCTCCCGTCTAGCAGAATCACCGATTTTGCCGTATTTTGGTGGTTTCTGGATATCCTTAACGATCTCCTTGAAAGATTTACCTCAATGTTCGAAACCGCCGAATTGGGCCAAAAAATATCAAAGGAAGATTACAAGAAGCGCGTACCAACGCTCCGCGAGGAGTTGCTGGAGGCTCAAACCCGGCTCCGCGAGGCTGGTATTCCGGTTGTCGTACTTTTCAGCGGAGTTGATGGCGCTGGAAAAGGCGCAACCGCGAATCTTCTAAACGAATGGATGGATCCACATTTTTTGGTGACCCGCGCATTTGGGAAACCTTCGGAAGAAGAAGCCGAACGACCGGAGTACTGGCGCTTCTGGAGAGATCTTCCAGCCAAAGGCAACATCGGAATTTTTCTTAGCGCCTGGTACTCCAACCCGCTTTTGTCGCGTGCCTACGGCGAAACCACCGTCGGGCAATTCGATCAGCAGCTGGACCGTGTCAACGCGTTTGAAAAAACCCTGGTAGACGGCGGGATGTTGGTCGTGAAATTCTGGATGCACCTTGGCAAAGATGCCCAGGAAAAACGGTTCAAACGCCTCGAAAAAAACAAGCTCAACAAGTGGCGTGTCACCGACAAAGATTGGCAACACTGGCGCATGTACGCGGATTTCCACGCCGCAAGCGAGCATATCATCATGCGTACCAGCACCGGCGAGGCACCGTGGACGATCGTTGAAGGTGAAGACGAACGTTTTCGCAGCCTGAAGGTTTGCGAGGTTTTACTCGACGAGATCAAACGCCGACTCCCCGACCCGTCGACCCCAGAAAACGGGGATAGAGACGGACAGGGTCCCGTCACAGCCGTCTCTCCAGTGACTGTTCTGAGTACGCTCGACATGTCGAAGAAGTTGTCCGACGCTACCTACAGCTCCCGGCTCAAAGCGTTGCAGAGTAGAAGAAACAAGTTGCATCGCGAGGCTCGGGAACAAAAAATTTCGTCAATCGTTGTCTTTGAAGGGTGGGATGCAGCCGGAAAGGGTGGCGCCATCAGGAGGATGGTGGCCGCCCTTGATGCCCGCGACTATCAGGTCATTCCCATCAGTGCCCCCAACGACGAAGAGCGGGCCCACCATTACCTCTGGCGGTTTTGGCGCCACCTTTCAAGGGCTGGCAGAGTAACGGTCTTTGACCGAAGTTGGTACGGCAGAGTTCTTGTCGAAAGGGTTGAGGGGTTCGCGTCGGAAAAGGAATGGCGGCGGGCATATTCGGAAATCAATGATTTTGAACAGCAACTGGTAGACCACGGTACTGTGCTTTCCAAGTTCTGGGTCCATATATCGAGGGACGAGCAGGAAGCACGTTTCAAAGCGCGGGCGGAGGTCCCATACAAACGCTGGAAGTTGACAGACGAGGATTGGAGAAATCGCGAGAGTTGGGATCGTTATGAAATTGCGGTGAATGACATGATAGAGAGAACCAGCACTCTGACAGCTCCCTGGAATCTTATCGAGGGCAACGACAAGAAATTCTCTAGAATCCGGGTCCTGGAAACCGTGTGCAACAATATCGAAGAGAGGCTTCGGCGTGAAAACGGCGATGCTCCGAAAGGCGAAGCAGGCAAGCAATGACTGAAGTTAAGGGCAGCAGAACTGAAACCGCCGGGAAGAAAACGGCCAAGAGCGCGAAAAAGACCGTTTCCAGGAGGGTCGTCAAAAAGAAGTCCACCGGAACTGCCAAAGAGAAAATCGGTCAAGTGCAGCAACCGGTTGAAGCTGTGTTCCCGGCTCCAAAGCCCGAGGTCACCCCAAAGGATGCAACTCCGGTACCAGGCGCCCCGACGGCGGCACGGCAGCTAGATGATTGCGCATACTACCTGAATCGAGAATTGACCTGGTTGAACTTTAATTTCCGCGTGTTGGCCGAGGCTGAGTCTCCTGATGCTCCGTTGCTGGAACGGGCGAAATTCGTGTCAATCGTTAGCTCAAACCTGGACGAATTTTTTATGAAGCGAATCGGCGGGCTGAAGCAGCAGGTCGGGGCGGGCCTTACCGATCTCAGTGTGGATGGTCGTACGCCGCAGCAACAGATTGACGAATGCGCCAAACTCGTGAAAATCCTTGAAAAGCGAAAGCGGAAAGCGTTTCTTGCAATCAAGGACGAACTGTCCAAACAGGAGATAGATATTCTTGCGTGGGACGATGTCTCGGACGAACAAAAGGTATACCTGCGAGACTACTATGCCTCCAACGTATATCCCCTTGTGACTCCTCAGGCAACGGATCCTGCGCACCCGTTCCCATTCATTTCAAATCTTTCTCTAAACCTCCTGGTGTCGTTGCGCCATCCCGGCACGACCGATATTTCGCTGGCACGAGTGAAGGTGCCAGTGGGCGCCGGTATTGATCGTTTCGTACGGCTGCCCGAGCGGAACGCCTTGGTGCCACTTGAGATTGTGATCCGGCACAATCTGGACATGCTTTTTCCTGGAATGGAAATAGTGAAATGCGAAATGTTCAGGGTAATTCGAAATGCCAACACGGAATTGGACGAAGAGGCCGCCGACGACCTTTTGGCGATGATTGAAACCGAGCTACGGGAACGAAAATTTGCCTCTACTGTGAGGCTTGAGGTTGAATCAACGATGGGTACTGTTCACCGCGGCATGTTGTCGGCTGAACTGGGACTCGACGAGTTTGCCGATGTTTATGAAGTAGAAGGAATAATGGCGCTCAGGGATATCATGGAGTTGTTGGACTTTAGAGACAATCCCGATCTGTTTGATTCTCCGCACCATCCGGTAGATAACCCGATTCTCGCTACCCCCGGGAGTATCTTTCACACAATCCGCAACAACGGCTCCATTCTGTTAATGCACCCCTACGAGTCCTTTGGCACTTCCGTCGAGCGTTTCCTTTGCGAGGCCAGCCAGGACCCGAAGGTGCGAGCCATCAAAATGACGCTCTATCGTACGTCAGCGGAGACCAAAGCCATTCGTTATCTGATGGATGCCGCCCGAAACGGCAAACAGGTAGCAGTCGTGATGGAACTGAAAGCGCGCTTTGACGAGGCGGCCAACATTGGTTGGGCCAACCATCTGGAGCAAGTTGGAATTCATGTAACCTACGGCGTGGTGGGACTCAAAACCCACTGTAAGGCGATCCTGGTTGTGCGTCAGGATTACACGGGTATTAAGAGGTATGCCCATATCGGAACGGGGAACTACCACGCTGGTACCGCGCGCCTTTATAGCGACGTCGGCATGTTGACCAGTGATGAAAAAATTGGGGAAGACCTCACGGAGTTGTTTAACTATCTAACCACCGGGTACAAGCCGAAGCGTACTTACAATAAGATATTGCCTGCTCCGAAGGTTATGAAACCGGCGCTGTTGGAAAAAATTGAACGCGAAATAAAGAATCACACGGCTGAAACGCCGGGACGAATTGTGTTCAAGATGAATGCCCTGGAGGATCCGGCCATCGTCAAAGCGCTCTACGGAGCCAGCCAGGCCGGCGTAAAGGTGGAGTTGGTAATTCGCGATACCTGTCGGCTGCGTCCGGGTATAAAAGGTTTGTCCGAAACGACCAGGGTTGTGAGCGTGGTCGGTCGGTTCCTTGAACACGCTCGGGTTTACTACTTCCATAATTCAGGAGACGAGGAATTTTTTATCGGGTCCGCTGATTGCATGAAGAGAAACCTCGACAGCAGGGTTGAGATATTTGCCCCTGTTGAAGAAGAGGGTATGCGTTCGGAACTTCGCCTCCTCCTGGAGGCACAACTGGCCGACACGCGCGGTGCATGGGAAATGAATGCGGACGGAAGTTACCGTCGCGTATTGCCGTCAGGTGGTGCCCCGTCCAGTTCCCAGGTGCAGATGATCGCCCGTGCGGAAGATCGGTTGAAAGAGGTTACGCGGTTGAAACGGCGTAAGCCACGGGGTTTGAAGCGCAATGTAAAAAGAGCCTGAGGGGCTCAGCTAGATTCGCGAACGACTTTCTGCCACGCGGTCGGCGAGACTATCGACCAATTCGCCGAGTTGTTTCTCTTTCTGTGCGGCCTTCTTGTCGGTGAATACCTTTGCCGCAAAGAATATTCCCGACCCGGCGATCAGTGCTGCTGGCAACATCGCGGTTACCCCAATGGCGAACGAAGTCACACCTACGCCAACAAGGATCGCGACGTCAAGCCCGGCGACGGCCGAAAACAGTTCTTGATTCCGTAGTTTCTCGACCGCCCGGATCTCGGTGGCCCCTACCCGCGGCGTGATCGTAATCTGGACGTCACGCACCCCCGCCATTCCGGCGTTGCTAGTCCGCCATTCAAATGCGTTGCCGATCGTGCTCGCCTGTCCGGGTGCGTCGACGTAGGCACGGATGTCCTCCAGCGCGAAGACATAATCGTTCCCATAGATTTCCCCGCGAACCGATCGGGTGGCAGTGATTCGCGAAGCCCAACCCATGAAGCCCTTTTCTAGCTCCGGGGTGGCGCTGCCGTGTTTGCGAATCGCGCGGCGGACAAACTTCTCAGGGATGTGTACTTCAGCTCCCATTTCCACAACCGAACCCGACGGAAGTCCGTCGCTTTCACTTTCGGCGTGCTCTTCCATCTGCGCCGCGTTCTTAATGATGTCCCGAACTTCGGCCGTACCATAGCTTCGGCCGGGGCCGGGAGAGGTGAGCGCATTAAAGAACGTGTCTGCACCCTCAAACCGTTGCGCCGGATGCATTGCCATGGCTTTGACGAGCCCCGCTTCAACGTGAGAGGGCAGGGCGTCCAACCTTCCGCGGGTCTCGGGGAGGACGTCAATGAAACGGCCGCGGTGGTTTTCTTCCGGGCTCAACCACTTGCCCGGAACGATGCCGATAAGAGCTTCGTAGCAAACGCAGGCGAGGCTGAAAATATCTGTAGAACTTCCCATGCTGGTGCCGCCGGCAGCTTGTTCGGGGCTCATGTAGCCCACGGTGCCCAACGGAAAACCGGTGCGGGTAAGATGCTCGTCGCTTGCGCTTGTGATTGCACGGGCGATGCCGAAATCGGCGACCATCGCATGCCCTTCGTGCAGGAGAATATTCTCCGGTTTGATATCTCGGTGGATAACGTCGTTGCGGTGGGCGTAGGCCAGAGCGTCTGACACCTCCCTTGCGACATCGAGAACTTCGGCGAGGTCCAGTCGGTCCTCCCGCCGCAGACGGTGCCTGAGCGACTCACCCCTCACAAATGGCATTGCGTAGTACAGCAGCCCGTCGGCCTCACCGGAATCCAGGAGCGGTATGATATTCGGATGGGTAAGCCCTGCTGCGATCCGAATTTCGCGAAAGAAACGTTCTGTTCCAAGCGCTGAAGACAGATCGTCTCGCATTACCTTCAAAGCGACCTGCCTTTTATGTCTAACGTCTTCGGCTAGAAAGACGGTCGACATTCCCCCTCGCCCGATTATTTCTTGGAGCTTATACGTTGCGGAAAGCGCGTTCGCCAGTGGAGTAGGAATGTCGGTGTTCACGAATACCAAGATACGAGAAAAAGGGGGGTGGGCAACAACCGTCACCCGCCCCCCGAGGGTCGGAAACGACTAACTACTTTACTGTCTCTACCTTACCATTCGGTTCGGCCGCTTCCGCAACCGTGCCCAGTACCTGTGGCAGTTCGATTCCCGCCTGTTGTGCCAGTTCATGGACAGGTGGCAACGCCCCTATCAATCCGGAAAGGAACCCTGCCGTGCCGCTCTCCGGGCTACCGCTGCCGGAGTCCCAAACGGTGATCTTATCTATCTTCAGGTTTTGAATCGCTTTTACCTGCTCCGCGACCAACGCCGGAAGTTGTTCGATCATCAGTAATGCCGGGGCCAACTCGGGGTTTGCCTCGCATGCCGCTACCATTTGTTTGTAGCCCTCCGCTTTGGCTTCCAGCAGTTTGCGCGTTCCTTCCGCCTCGGCTTCATACCTGGCGAGAATGGCGTCGGCGTCACCGCGGGCTTCCCGTCGGGATTTCTCGGCTTCAGCATCTGCGGCGATTTCTATCCTCATCTTTTCAATTTCCTGACGTGCCAGCTCTTCTTTGCTTAGCCGTGCCAATTCTTGTTCCCGCTGTGCCCGGAGAATCGCTTCCTGTGCTTCGGCTGTGGCGACATCTGCGCGCCGGTTGGCGTTGGCGTTGATTTCTGCCAGCGATGCATTGGACTCCGCGATTTCAGCGCGGGACTTGTTCTCACCCTGGACAGCGACGGACTCAGCATTGGCCACCTGAACGCGTTGAGCCTGCTCAGCTTCTTTAGCCGCCGCAACGGTTTCGGCAAGGCGTTGAGCTTTCGCGATTTCGAAATCTCGTTCGGACTCCACCTCCCCCTGAATCGCTTTTGCCTCCATGGCAGCGACGGCTACGCGTCGTTCCTCTTCGGCTTGCTTTGAACCAGTTTCACCATCGCGTTCCTGCTGTGCCACATCGACCCGCGCAGTATTAACCGCTTCGGCCGCCGCACGTTTACCGATGGCTGCGATGTAGCCGCTCTCATCCGTGATGTCGCGGATGTTCACATTGATGAGTTCGAGCCCGATTTTGTTGATCTCCTCGGTTACGTTCTCATTGATCAGGGCCATGAATTTTTCGCGGTCCTTATTGATCTCTTCAATGGATAGGGTCGCGATTACCAAGCGGAGTTGGCCAAGAATGATGTCCTGGGCCTGTTCTGCGATTTTGTCTTCGCTCAGGTGCAACAATCTCTCTGCCGCCGCGTTCATCAATACCGCCTGTGTGGAAATACCCACCGTGAACGTCGACGGTACATTTACCCTGATGTTGTTTAAGGAGAGAGCCCCTTCCAGCGGAATGTCGATTGTCAGAGGTTCCAGGTGGAGGTAACCGTAGTCCTGAATCAAGGGCACGACCAGTTTGCCACCGCCGTGCAAACATTGTGATGCCTGATTGCTTCCAACCCGCCCGTAGATGACGAGAATCTTGTTGCTGGGGCATCTCTTGTATTGCTTCGCTACTATCAGGAACACGAAGAAAAAGATGAACAAGACTGTTCCAACGATTCCGCCCCAGGCGGCGAACTCTGGCGGAATGGCTTGAAGGAAAAACGGCGTGCTAAAAAACATGGTACCTCCGTTTCGAAGTTCAGTAATTAGCTACTCCCGTCTATGGTGCGGACGTAAGCAACTCGACGGGTTTGACAACCACCGTATTGTCGTCTTCAAACCCCACCACCCTGACCGTCGTCCTTGGGCCTATGGATTCATCGTTTGAGACTGCCCTCAAATACCGTTCGTGCTCATCTATGACAACTCGAACCTTCCCGCTCCCCTCGCCTTTCGACGGGACTTCGATGTACACCGTCCCTTCTAACTCAAGAGCCTGTGAAATGGGGATGTTACCCCGTGCGTGAAGTCCGTAAACGAACGTCAGTAACTTGGTAAGGAGCCACACGGTCCCCGAGCCGGTTACCAGTCCGGTCATCACGGCGGCGGTCACCCCCCATCCGGCTCCTCTCACCGCACCAAAACCACCCCAGCCAAAACCCATCATGAACGCGAACAGGCTTTGGATTGAAATAAATTGAAACACCTGTTCGCTGCTGTCCGCCGCACCGGTATCGGCCCCGGTGTCAGCGTCCGCGGCATCCAGATCCATGTCCCCGAAGTCGGCATCAAACTCTGAATGCATGTCGGCGTCCCCTCCGACCAGCATCAATATTGATCGGATCAGGAAAACTCCCGTACCGATCAAAGCCGGTACTATGAACCAGGCCGCAGTTCCTTCAAAGAAGAATTCGGCGTTCATTCAATCCCTTCCGTTTAACGTAAGTGCGACGCCTAACTGTCTCTCCCGGTAACGCCGACTACTGACACACTGAGTACGTACTGAACGTCGAACTCATCTCTCCAGATTCCGTAGATGTCGTTGTCTACAAACTGCATCGGTTGGAACCGGACCGGCATGTTGATCTCGCCGAGGTAACGGCCCTCGGAGTCGAATACGTCCCAGTCCGCGCTACCAAGATTCATTAATGGGTTGAAGTTTTCCGCTTCCTCTTCCGTTAGTTCGGAGATGCGTTGCACACGCTGGACCCAGAGTGATTCATCTGGACCGCGCATATACTGTAGGAACGCAGGGTAATGGTCTTCAAAATTCACCGCCCTCAACAACCCGTTTAGTTGCGGTTCCGGCACTCCGGCATCGGTCCAGACCTGCGCGAGAAAATCGGTGAAAATCTCCCGGTCTCGGGATGTGACTTCCTCCCTTCCGGAGGGTTTCGTTGCGATTCGGACCAGTTGACCATCGTTGTCGTAATATCGAATTCTGTATTCGTTGTTGACTCCGAAATAACTGGATCGCCCCGACCCCATCGCCCAGGCAGGTTCCGGCGAAAAGAAATGAAACTCTGGGACTCCGTTGTTCATGATAAAGGTTTTTCCTGAAAGGACGGTTTGTACTGTGTCGACGATCTCACCGTCAGATCGCATTAGCACGACAGCGTCCAGGGAGTCGAGAGCAGGGGCGTTAGGATCGAACGCGATCTGCCTGATTTGGCTGGCTATCATGCCGTCGTCGGTCACATCCCAGCGGGCAGGAATTCCTTTAGTCGGATCCAGTACCCAGGAGCCGGCGTCGTCTCCGTTTAGGGTGAACCTGTCAATACGGCGGTTTGCTAAATCCGGCACAAAGATAGTGTCTCCCGTGCTGAAAATCGGTCCGGCGCCGGCGGCAATTTCACCGGGTCCCCCGCCGGGTTGTCCGATCGTGTTGAGGAAGAAACCATCCTGGTCGAAGACTTTGATGTGTTGGGCCTGTTGATCGAAAACGAAAACTCGCCCGTCATCTGATACTACGATGCCGGCGATTTGGCCGAATTCGTAGTCAGGATCGCCATCTGCGGATCCTATGAGCAAGCCCTGCTCAACCCGCCAACGGTTCGTGTTGCTCCACAGACCTTCGTCGGGATTCTCTACGATTTCGACTCCGGCGCTGTCTCTCACGGTTCCTCTCCAACCCTGGGCTTCGGACGTCACAGGGAGAACTACCACGAATCCGGCCGCGAAAACCGTAAAGGTCCTTTTCATGTTAACGCTGAGAAAATGGGACATCATGGTTCCTTTGATATGATGTTTATGTCGTTATATCGATATTACCAGTATGTATATGCCATATATATATTAAGTACGTGCTGTTCGCAAGGGTTGCCAATGGAATAAGGAAGTTCACCGGGGCCAGTTGATAGTGTCGTGGGGAGTGTCTTAAAGAAACTTCATTCCCATGAAGTGGTTGTCGTAGTGACTACCCTGGAGTTTATGCAGGCCGAATTCGAGAAACTTCGCGGCCCCTTCGAGGAATGATGCCAGGTGAGGATTCTGTTCGGGAGAGTTAGCTTCGCCCTCTAGAACTCGGCTCCAATGGCGATTGTCACGTTCCTACCAGGTTCGGGTCTAAAGAACGCCATGTTAGCTGTTTCCGCGTAGAGTTCGTCGAAAACATTGTTGACGGATATGGTCACCGTCTTTTGTGGAAGCACGGCAACCTGGACTCTCGCCGAGTGCACTGTGTACGCGGGTGCTGAAACTCCAACCGGGCTTGATCTCCAGTCGACGTCATCTTTCTTAGAGGTATATCTGATTCCATAATCTGCCGACAAACCTCCGCCCGTGTTAATGTAGCCAAGGCGGGCACCAAGTCGAGTGGAGTAAGTCTCGCCCGGGATGGTGCTGGAACCGACGGAAGTGTCTGCTACGCCGGTGAGATGACTCCAGTCCACGGCCGCGTACAAGCCCGCCGGTAGATAGAATTTCCCGGCCAGTTCGAAACCGTTGAACCTTATTTCATCAAGGTTCTGGTTTTGCCTGACGGGTAGCCCGTTTACGATGGCCCCGGTTTCGAGATCGGTTATTCCGTTGAACACGTTGTTGCGGAACAAGTATCCCTCAAACTCTATATCATTCCCGAAATATTTAAGGCCGACTTCACTGTTCAAACTGGTTTCCGGCTCGAGGTCGGGATTTACCGACCAGTATGCTCGTCCGTCAGGTGAAACGCCCTGGAAAAAACTTTCTACGAGATTTGGCGATCGAAATGCCCTCCCGACAGAACTCACGAGGTTTATCCGGTCATTTACTCGGAACAGAAGGTTGGCAGCTCCCACCACAGTGCGATCGGATTTTGAAACCAGCGGGCCCGTTATACCGGCAGTAGTGTGGGAACTTATTTTTACACTCTGAAAACGCGCTCCGAGAGTGATATCGAGGCGCGAAACGGGTGTTATCCTCCCTTGCGCGAAGAAACCCGCACTGGAAAACACTGCGTCGGGCACGCGGGTGCCGCTGGTGGTAGTGCTCGGAGGACCGAATCCGGTCACGGTCCGAGTACTAACGTCGGTGTTGGTGGATCGGTCCTGGAAAAAATCGGACCCATATGTGAGCAAGACTCCGGTGCCGACAAATTTTTGAGCATCGAGTCGGTACCCCTTGGTATCGAGGTCGGTGAAATTTTCAGTGATGCTGTTTAGCGCGGCTCCGGGAGGTCCGAGCGGGCCGGATACGATAGTATTGAAATCGCGTTCGTTGCTTTGCGAGTATGCGGCGATCTCCAACCGATCCGTCAGAGGGGATCTCAGGTCTCGGGCTTTGTAACTCAGTGTGGTTCGCGCAAAATCTTGATTAGGGAAGAGGAGTTGGACCGTCAATCCCGGAGCGCCGAGATCGTTTGGGTCTACGAATCCGAAACCTGCTTCTTTGGCGTTATAGAACGACTGCTTGAGTGACACGGAGTGTCGCTCAGATATAGCGTATTGCGCTGACCCGTTGATCGAGAAATCTTCGACTCCCGTGTCGTTGACAGTTGCCTTCGAGGCGAGGGACAGGTCTCCAAATTGTCCTGCGGGTGCTGAGTACGGATCTGCATTTCGATAGGACCCGTCAACGGAAAAGGAGAGTCTGCCGAGTGCGCCCCAGAGTGAAAGTTCGGAACGGCGTTGTTCGCCGGCGGAGCTGTACTGACCCGTTATTCGCCCGTGAATTTGGTCGGGTCCGCTCCGGTCTGTTGGGCGAGTGATCACATTGATCACGCCGCCGACCGCGTCAGACCCGTAGAGCACGGAGGACGCGCCGCGAACCACTTCGATTCGCTCGATACGTTCAAGTCCGATCAATGCAGGTGTCTCGCCGCGATCCTGTTCCCTGCGTGTGTTGTTGAGCCGTAGGCCATCTTCCAGGAGTAAAAGTCTTTGGCCGATCATGCCGCGGATAACGGGTTTCCGCTGAGCTGCGCCCACGCCTTCGGCGTCGAGTCCTGGAACGTCAAGAAAAAGGTCGGCGATATTGTTCGGTCTAGTGCGGCTGATCAGGCCTGCGTCCAGGATAGAGACGTGGGCTGGAGTATAAAAAAGAGCAACGGCTGTTCTGGAAGCAGTGACCGAAATGGCCGCCAGCCGGAACACTGAATCCCGGGTGGTGGAGTCGACTCCAGTTGGTCTTTGCTGAGCGTTCAACGGGTTCGCGGCGACACTGAACAGTGTTAACACTGATAAAGCGTTGGGAAATCTGCGAAACATGATTGTTGGCTCTCCGAGGCGGTGCGCCCCGGGGACTGTCGAGTCCCCGGGGCGATCTGCAGCAGTTGCAGCTATCTAGTAAATATCGTGGGCGGTGTTATAAACGTTGAACTTGCCGGTCGGCGTAACCAGCCAGTCTCCCGAAATGCGATCGATCTCTTCGAGAGTCGCGTCGTCGTAGATGACGAGTTCGCCTTCACGGTCCCAGATTGAAACCCATATTTCGGTTCCGGCCTGGTTGTACTCGAAATGGACGGCGGCACCGTGGGTACCCGCTGAGAAACAGCGGTGCAGGGCACCCTCCGCTTTTGAGTAAACGCATACCTGTCGGTTACCGCCCTCCAGGTTTGACAGCGGCGTATCCACCCAGACCCATGGTGAGTTGGGGTGTGTTTTCAAGAACAACGATCCGGTACCGGGAATCTCGATGTTGCGCACAACCTGCCAGGCATGCTCCGGGTTGTTCTCAGGATCTGTCCCGTAGACGGCCAGCAGCCCCTGTCCGATATGTGGTGTTGCGTTGACCCAACCGTAAACCGGGTCTTCCCAGTTCGCACCGCGACCGGGGTGTGGTTTGATACCGGTCTCGAATGTCGCCACAAGGCTCTGCTCACGGACGTCGATAACTGCCATCTTGTTGCGCATGTTTGCTGCCACCAGGAAGTACCGACCCGTGTGGTCCCAGCCTCCATCGTGCAGGAAACGATCGGCTGCGATGCGCGACGTAATTGGGAACCCGGGCTGCGAGTAGTCGACGATGGCTACGTGGCCGGATTCTTTCAGTGTGATGATCCAGATCGGATCGTCGTGCGAGGCGATGATTGAGGCGACACGTACTTCGTCCAGATGTTCGCCGGTATCGTAGGCATTTCCACTGACGTTAGTGACGGTCAGAGGTTCGAGGGTTAAACCATCGTATACGATGTACTGGGTGGGCCAGTAGCACCCTTCGATAAGGTAACGGTCTTCGAAGCCTTCGAATTTACTCGCTTCAACGCTCCGGGCATCGGAGCAACCCTGCACGGAGGCAACAACGGTGGGGGTGTCGGTCCAGAGGTCGATCAATGTTACCCGGCCGTCTCTTCCGATTGCCGTGAAGTAACGTCCTGTAGAGGACGCCCTTAGAATATGTACGGCGAATCCAGTCCTGATCGTCGTGATCAACTCGTGAGAGTCACCGTCGAGAATGGCTATTTGGCCGATGTCCCGCAGGACCACGCCAAAGTAGTTCTCCCAATTCCTGCTGGTCATCGGCTCGGTCGGGCGGTCGGCGACCGGCACGTTGAGTGTCCAGCTTTCTCTGATCAGGCTGAGCGGACGTTGTGGTGGTTGGGGTGGCTCGTTTTGGACGAACTTCACCATAAGGTCGATTTCTTCTTCGGTGAGGATGCCGGCCCGTCCCCAGGCAGGCATACCGCCGGGCGTTCCGTTTGTGAGAATCACCTTCAGTGCGCCGGAGCCGATCTCAGTGGTCCTTGCTGGCTGGATGTTGGGGCCGGTTGCGCCAGCCCTGAGCGTACCGTGGCAACCTGCACAACGATCAAAGAAAATCCTGCTGGCCTGTGCCATTTCGGCATCGGTCATGTCAATAGGGATTGCGTCTGCCGCGGCCATTTCGGTGGGGGCATGTTCGCTGGCCCAACTGATGTACTCAAGGACCTGGTTGATCTGGCCGAGGTTTAACTGGTTCGGGGCCATCTGAATGCCGTTGTTTTCGGCTATGATTGCCCGGGCGAGGGAATCACGTTGCCCCATTCCGATGGGGTCGTCGATCCAGTTGGTCAGCCAATTCCGGTCGCGGCGGTCGGTGACTCCACGCAGATCAGGTCCGACTCTGGCGCCCTCTCCGATCGAGTGACACGCGAGGCAATTCAATTCGAAAAGGCCCTGACCAACAGTCACGTCAGTCGAAGGGGCCATAGGTTCCTGCGCCATGGCGTCGGCCATCGGCTCGGGTCCGGTCTCGTTCCCAGCCATCTCCGGGGAAGGATTTCCGTTGGTTCGATTACAGGCCGCAAAGGCGAAGGTGGCGGCCAACGCAATGGCGGCAACCCTGTAGGATTTGTTGAAAACGGCTTTCATTCCAGGTTCCTCCAACCAAGTTGGTCGTTGCATAATTCCCACTGAAACCGCGGGCCGATTCTGGGTGTTATTGATAAGATCGGTAGCCAGGGTATTTCAAATGGGGAAGATTCAAAGTTCATACGTAAGTGATAATTTAGGCGGGCGAACCGTTACTTTCCTTAACAAACCCCAAAAATTTTATTAAGATGACTTCACCCCAACATTGGGAACGAACCTCCCAAACCCGCACCCCGCCAAGGTCAAACTATGAGTAACCAGATCCTGCTGGAAAACGCAGAACAGGACTCTCTGACGGAAAATTCAGGAGTTGAAACGAAGAAGGGAATTTGTGGGATTTGTCCCGCAGGTTGCTGGGTTCAGATCGGTGTCGAGGACGGAAAAATGGTCAGCATTGAAGCTGACCAGGGCCATCCGTTGGCGATGATCTGCCGCCGGGGTCAGCACGCTCCGGAAATGGTGCACTCCGAAAACCGGCTAAAATATCCGATGCGCAGAGTTGGGCCTAAGGGCTCCAACGAGTTCGAGCGAATTTCGTGGGATGAGGCTTACGATACTATTGTTTCGAGGCTAAACACGATTAAAGAAGAGTCCGGGCCGGAGGCGACCGCTGTCTATACCGGTCGCGGGGCTTTCGAGCTTTCACTGTGCGACATGTTTCAGCCGAAAGATGTGGCAGTTTCTTCTGCGTCGAGTGTTCTATTCCCGTTCGGTTCTCCCAACACGATGGGTGTTGGAGCGTTGTGTTACGTGTCCTATGCGATGATCGCGCCCCATGTGACGATGGGGCGGATGCTCATCAACATGTTTGCGGACATGGAAAATGCTGAGTTGCTCATTGTCTGGGGCACAAATCCGGCCACTGATTCGCCGCCGCTGGACATGTTCAGACTTGAAGCCGCTGTAAAGAGGGGGGCGGAAGTTGTGGTCATCGATCCGCGTCGGTCCGATACGGTCAAGCGAACCGGAGGTCAATGGGTTCCGATTCGTCCGGGAACCGATGGGGCGTTGGCACTTGGACTTATCAATGTCATGATTGAGGAAGAGCTTTACGACGAGGCTTTCGCTCGGGATTGGTGCAACGGTTTTGGGGATCTCGAAACTTACGTTCAGCATTTCACACCGGAGGTGGTAGAAGCCACCACCGGTGTCGAAGCCGAGGTGGTACGGACTCTGGCGCGGCGGATCGCCAGCGCGAACGGTGCCTGTCCGGTCATGTACACAGGTCTTGAGTATTCCAACAGTGGGATCCAGGCCATTCGCGCAGTCCACACATTGTTTGCCATTTCGGGTCACCTGGATGTCCCGGGGGGCATCGGGCTGGCGATGTTGGACAGCCATTTTCCGATCAACCGCTCCTGCAATGTGTCTAACCCGGATGTTGATCGTGCGGTCGCGCGGGAAAAATTCCCGATCTATTCAGACTACCGAGGCGAATCACACGCGAGTGGGTTGATCGATTCGGTGTTGAAGGGTGAGCCGTATAGAATCCGGTCGTTGATTGTTCACGGAGCTTCGTTGCTGACGTCATGGCCTCAGACTTCATTGTGGCGTGAGGCTCTGGAGAAGCTTGATTTTCTGGTGACGATCGACCGGCAACTCACTGCCGACTCTGCTTATGCTGACATAGTGCTTCCCGCCACGACGATGTTCGAGATCGACTCCTATATGACCTACGGCTCCATCTTCCGACTTCGGGAAAAAATGGTCGAGCCCGTGGGTGAAGCGCGCAACGACTATCTGATCATGGCGGAACTTGCGGCGCGTCTCGGCTATGGAGACCTGTATCCGCAAACTGAAGAAGGAGTCATTCGACAGGCTTTGGATGGGTCGGGTTTTAGTCTTGAGGATGTGAAGGAAGCAGGGGGGTGGGTGAAGATTCCGACTCCGATGATGGAGTACCGTAAGTGGGAAAAGGGTGGGTTGCGGCCTGATGGCAAACCCGGTTTTGATACGCCCACCGGCAAATTTGAAATTCACTCGACCATTCTGGATGACTACGGTTATGAGCCTCTACCGAAGTACACCGAGCCCACCGAAGGTCCGATGGCCAGTCCTGATATCGCTAAGAACTTCCCGCTGGTTTTCAACTCGGGCGCCCGTCCTCACACTGATTTCCGTTCGCAGCACCACGGCATCAAGGACCTTGTCAAAGATCATCCCGAACCAACGGTTCAACTGAACACCGCAGATGCTGATGCAAGGGGAATCTCAAGCGGGGACCTCGTCGAAGTAGAGACGCCCCGGGGAGCAGTTCCGTTTAGAGCCGTAGTAACAGATGACATCGTAGCCGGGGCTGTGGAGTGCGCCATGGGCGGCGGGACGGCCGTCGGGCCGAAAGCCTGGCGCGAGTGGAATGTGAACCTTTTGACCGATTTGTCGAACTACGACGAGGTGTCGGGTTTTCCCGTGTACAAAGCCCTCCTGTGTGAAGTGAAGAAAACGGGAGATGCTACCGAAGAGTCCAGAAACTCGGCGACCGTGAGGGTTGAACCCGTGGTCTGTGGCCCTGTGACTCTGACCGGAGCATTGGGAGGGGAGACTAAGACTCGCATTTATCTCGACAACAGTGCCACCACGATGGTCGCACCGGAAGTTAAGGTGGCGATGGCGCCCTTTCTTTCCGACACACACGGCAACCCGTCCAGCATTCACGGTGCGGGACGTCTCGCCAGGGAAGCGGTCGAAGATGCCCGCAGGCGAGTGGCGACGTTGTTGAACTGCAGACCGCGCAGGATTGTGTTCACCGGTGGCGGTTCTGAAGCGGACAACCTTGCCGTCAAGGGTGTTGCATTCGGCATGCGTGACAGGGGCAAACACATAATCACCACCAGTATCGAACACCCGGCGATCCTGAAGACCTGCCGTTTCCTGGAGGAGCTTGACTACACGATCACGTATCTGGCGGTTGACGAAACTGGTAGTGTGAATCCGGGGGACCTTGAAGAGGCTCTCACCGACGAAACCACCCTGGTGTCGGTAATGCTGGCCAACAACGAATCGGGCACCATTCAGCCTATCAGGCAGCTCAGCGAGATCGCACATGCGCGAAGGGCTCTGTTCCACACTGATGCGGTACAGGCCGCTGGCAAGATCAAAATCGACGTCGAAGAACTCGGCGTGGATTTGTTGACCATCTCGGGACACAAATTTCACGGGCCTAAAGGTGTGGGAGCTCTTTTTGTAGGGAGAGGAATCGATCTACAACCGTTGGTCCACGGTGGGTCGCAGGAGTATGGAGTGCGAGCGGGGACCGAAAACGTCCCCGGAATCGTCGGGCTGGGCAAAGCCGCTGAGCTGGCGCGCTATTCGGTGAACGACATGGACCGGGTTGCGGTGCTCCGGAACCACCTGGAGGCGAAAGTACGCGAATTGATCCCGGGTGCCATGTTAAATGGACACCCGGAAAACCGTGTCCCCAACATTCTAAATCTCACGTTGCCTGAGTTGCGAGGTGAATCCCTCGTTATAGCGATGGATCAACACGGAATCTCGATGTCGTCGGGGTCGGCTTGCAAGTCGGGGTCGCCTGAGCCGACGCATGTTCTACTGGCCATGGGTCGCACCAACGAAGAGGCCCATTGTGCGGTAAGGTTCTCCCTATCCAACAGTACCACGGGCGAAGAAATTGATAGGACCGTTACGGCTTTGGCTCAGGTTCTTGAGGAGATGGAGACCACGGTCAGATTCCTTTCCTGCAAATAACGATTAACTCCCCAGGGAGACTCCGCGTGAGGCGGCCCATGTCTGGCCGAGTGATTCCAATTTCTCGGGGATGGTGGAGTTGGCCATCGGGAACAGTACGTTTTCTTCTTTCCTGAAGTGGTCCCGAGCTACTCGCACAATCTTCGTTACTTCGGTTTTCAATTGGTCTAGATCATCGATATCTGGCATGGCACCGATCGTGTTTTCGATCTCGTCGTGTTCTCCTCGCATCACCTCGAGGGGCCCCTGGCCGGCAAGAAAAGGGTCCAGTGCGACGAAAAGTTCATTGTTTTCGAGGCCTGCGTGACCCACCAGCGGCGCTGCCACCATCGATATCATGGATTTCAGTTCGGAGATTGAGTCAATGGAACCCATGTTTTTTTCGAGGTGGTCGAACATGGAATAGAAGATGGCGTGTTCGCCCAAAAGGGCATCGGTGATTTTCATGTTTTGTTTCTCCATCCTTTGTGGTTAGCATTTTGACTTTGAAATCAAGTTAGTGAATTCGAAGATATGACACATATCGGTTCTCAGGGAAATTTTGAAATCGTTTCTAACGATTCATGGAATCTCACCTGTTCTGTCCAAACGGTTGGTGCTGACATTTTATGTCGGATACATGGAGGAGAAGTACATGTGGGTTCGGTGGCCCTGGCCCAGTGGGTTGAAGGCCGGGCGTTTACCGAATGCCTGGTCGCCGAGGGGCACCGGGAAGACACAATTGCCACCCATGCCGCTCATCGATTGTGCGGGGCCAGCCGCCAACGGGTTGTTTGCGTTTCGGGAATCCACTTCGATGGCATAGCGAAGGAGGAAATCGACGAAATATCGCAGAGCGCGTTTCAGCTTGCTAATCGTGCCAGCGAAATGGTAGGCGATGAGCGTTTGAAAAGCTCCGCCGCCGCCAACGATCTGTTGAAGCGAATTGGTCTCAGGGCCGACAGGGTGGCTCCTTCTATCGGGTCTTTCCTCGCACAACCGTGGGAAGAGCTGATTCAACAGCACCGCGACTCTGCGGCGCAGGCGTTTTCGATGTACTTCGACGACCGGGTAAACCTCTTTGCACCTCTCTATCTGTCAAACGCCTGCCTCAACAATTGCCTGTATTGCGGTTTTCGTCAGAGCGCGCGCTTCAAGCGTACGACCTTGACCGCGGAGCAGGCCGTGCGCGAAGCCGCATTCTTAGCAGATCGTGGTTTCAGGGTGCTGGATCTAGTGACGGGCGAAGTGCCTACTGATCGTTTTGTGGATTATGTCTGTGGGGTCATTGAAGCCATCCTGAAGAAGACCGAGATTGGCGGACTGAATCTCAACATTGGGTCTCTTTCGTCGGAACAGTATCAACGGCTTCGGGAAGCGGGCGCTGTCGGTTACCACCTGTATCAGGAAACATACGATCCGGCAACGTACTTTGAAGTTCACGCCAGCGGAAAAAAACGGGATATGGCATCGCGGCTGGAGGGGGTCCACCGTGCGGTGGAAGCAGGTTTTGGAAAGGTTGGCCTCGGGTTGTTACTCGGCCTGGGTGACCCTCAAGAGGAATTGGGTCGCCTTGTGGGGCACGCTGAGGTTCTGCGCGAAGATTTTCCTTCACTGAACATTGGGTTTTCTCTGCCGAGGATTCAGAAAGTCGATGAAGAGTGCGAGTATGCACCTCACTCCACCATATCGGATGCCGATTTCATGAAATACATGCTCTTTTTGCGACTTCGTTTTCCCGATGCCAATCTGACGCTCACGACCAGGGAAGGTCAGGGTATTAGAGACAATCTTTTGCCTCTCGGGATAACGAAGGTCAGTGCTGAGGTCTCAACTTCCCCTGGCGGATATACACATTTGGTGGAAAGCGAGACAGGGCAGTTTTCCATTTCAGACGAACGCACGCTCGAGGAAATGAAACGGATAATCGAGGCTGCCGATCTGATCCCCGTCCTGGGGTAGGTTAGACGCCTGGCTTGGGCTCTTTGCGGCCTTTGGTGCCGAAGACTATATCCCAGAATGGGGAGCTGACGCCGAAGTCTTTTCCGTTGTCGCCGTAGTGGTGTCGAAAATGGTGTTTCTTCAGATACAGACCGATTTTCGATTTCAGCCGGAAGTGGTGAACCGCGTAGTGGGTTGTGTCATAAAAAAGGTAACCCACGATGAAGCCGGCAAACGCGGCCGGTGTGTCGACCGAGCCGAGAACCCACACGAACAAATAGTAAAAAAGCACAGCCAGTGGGATGCTAACTCCCGGGGGCATGACGAGGCGGCGGGAATCGTTGGGGAAGTCGTGATGAACTCCATGTTCAATGAAATACCGCGTTTGGGTAAAACCGTGCAAAACCGGTAGAGCGGGTGAGTCGATATCCTGTTTGGAAAGAAGTTCTCTGGTCTCGTCCTCAACTTCCTTCTTGACGTGAAAAACCCACCGGTGCATCACGTATTCCGTGAATGTCCAAAAGATCAAACCGCCGACGAACAGGCTGCCTATTCTGGTTGCAGCCATCTCCCCGTCGATGCTTTGGAATAACATGTAAAGCGTAAGCGGGACAAAAATCACGTGGGGAACCGCAGGGTGGACATGAGTGAATTTTTCCAGGAAATCACTCTTAAACATCCTTACGGACACATCGTCATTCGAAACGTAGTGTTTGGCCATTTTTGTCTATTTCTTACCTTTGTGCTCTTGGTAAACCGGTGGCAACAAACTAACGGGTTCCTACCTCATATCGCCACATCGCGTTAACAGCCTTTCATCTAAACTTCCCCAAAAATTTAATTTCGGCGATGAGATTTGAACGGTGGTTCAAAATTTAACTGATCGTCCAATTTTGTGTATCCATGTCCTCGACAACCGATTTAGCGCCGGATGTTTCACTCCATGTGCAGGAAAAATGGCTTCGGAGGCGAGCCGAGATCCTTCGCGCGGCTCTTAGAGCCTTCCGTGAAAAGGGCTACGCCGAAACCACGCTGGGCGACATCGCGGAGTACGTTGGCGTCCGTAAAACAGCGCTTTACCACTATTTCCCTGACAAAGAGACCATTCTTTACGAATGCCACCGCGAGTCCCTGGCCGAAGTCAGCGGACTTCTTAGCGCCGCTCGGCGTCGTCACACAGGGGCCGCCGACCGTCTGCATAGTGTGATAACCGACCACGTCCGAGTGATGACAGAAACGCTGGACGGGTCGCCAATCTCGTTCGAAGTACCCTCCCTCAGCGGTGCCCGGCAGGCTGAGATCATTGGCGCTCGGGATCAATATGAAAAGGGAATTCGGGAGATCGTACAGCAGGGGATCAGTGAGGGGGAATTCGAGGCCGTGGATCCGAAACTCGCCGTGTTTGCGATACTCGGAGCCATCAACTGGATTTCTCGGTGGTATAGACCGGGTGGTCCGGTCGGCACCGCGGACATGGGCAACCAATTCGCTGACCATCTGGTTGGCGGTCTTTTAAAACGGAAGTGGTGATGAGCAGATATTTCGAACCGACTCCGGTCGAATCATTTGGCTTTAAGGAAGTTCTCTATGAAAAGGGCGATCAGATCGCTCGGATCACAATTAATCGACCGGAGGCGTACAACGCGTATTCTACTCCGGCCCTGGAAGAATTGGCCACCGCGTTCAAGGATGCCAGTTTCGATGATCAGGTGGGAGTAATCGTCTTCACAGGTGCAGGTGATCGCTCGTTTTGCACCGGCGGCGATGTAAAGGAATACGAGGAAAAATACATTGCCACTCCGAGGGACTACTGGAAGTACATGGCTCTTTTCAGGGCTTATATCGAAAGCATTATGAATACCGGGAAACCAGTAGTGGCGAGGCTGAATGGAATGGCGGTGGGCGGCGGAAACGAAAGCCAGTTGGCCTGTGACCTTACCGTTGTAGCCCAGCACGCCATCATCAAGCAGGTCGGCACGCATGTGGGATCTGTGGCGTGTGGAGGATCCACTCAGTGGTTGCCGCTGGTTGTGGGCGATAAACGGGCACGGGAAATCCTAATGCTGAACGAACCCATCTCGGCTCACAAAGCGGTGGATTGGGGTCTGGCGAACTGGGTGGTGCCGTCGGTCAGGAAAGGCGCCGAGTGGATCGAAGAGGCGAGCCCCGGGGAGATCAAGAAGGCCCAGAAGGGGCAGGACGGTTATTCGATTGATCTGAGTAAATTGGACGAGTTTGTCGACGAAACTGCGCGCAAACTTTTGGCCTCCTTTCCCGAGTGCACTCGTTACACCAAGCAACAGGTCAACTACTGGAAGGACCAGGCCTGGCATTCGACCGTCAGGCATGCTCAGGATTGGCTCTCGTTGCACTACACGAGTTGGGAGCCGGTAGAAGGGATGCGGGCGTTCGTCGAAAAACGAGCTCCCCGTTACGACCTGTTGCGAGGACAGGCTGCGTGTGGCGGGTCGTCGGAAACCCAGTGGGGTGCGCCTCTGGGTGAATGCGGAACCTGTGGTGTGAACAACCTCCCGGCTTTGCACAAATTCTGTGGTTCATGCGGCGCACAGCTCTAGTCACGGGAGCCGGTCGGGGCATCGGAAAAGCTATTGTAGAGGCGCTCGGGGAAGAGGTGTGGGTCGGCGCCATGGATGTCCAATTCGATGATGGGCCGGTAGGCGATGCACAGTTTGTCGTCGATGTATCCGACAGTGCGGCGGTCGACGAGGCGGTTTCATCTATTGCCGAAGAGCGAGGGGGGCTCGATTGGGTAGTGTGCGGGGCTGGAATCGTCCGAGACCGGGTGTCGTGGAAAATGACTGATAGCGAGTGGGATGCTGTGATCGCTGTCAACTTGACGGGGGCCTTCAATGTCTCCCGGGCAGCTGCACTATCGCTGCGGAGCTCCGGGCATGGGCGATTGATCTTGATCAGTTCCATCAACGGCGTGCGCGGAAGTTTTGGGCAGGCAAACTACGCCGCCGCTAAGGCCGGGATGATCGGGATGTCGAAAACCCTCGCACGGGAATTGGCCCGTGACGGTGTAACGGTCAACTGCATCCTTCCGGGATACATCGACACACCGATGACGCAGGGGTTGACCGAAGATGTGCGGGCGGCCGCCATAGCCCGAACTCCATTAGGCCGCCTGGGTCGAGTCGAGGACATCGTGGCGGCAGTCAAATTTCTATGCGACGATCAGGCGGAGTTCATTACCGGCATAGCGTTGCCGGTTGATGGCGGTCAACTTTTGGGAGCATCGGCGTAATGGCTCTCGTAAATGTTTCTGCAAAAGCAGGCGTTGCGCGGATGGTTCTCGCTAGCCCCCCGCTAAACATCATCACCAGAAAAATGATGGAGGAGATAAGGTCGGGGCTTGAGAGCGCCGCAGCCGATTCTTCGGTTCGGGTCCTGCTGTTATCGGCGGAGGGGAAGCATTTCTCCGCTGGAGCGGACGTGGCGGAGCATATGCCTCCGGAACACGAACAACTTATTCCCGAATTTACCGAGACCGTCACAGCGGTGCATGACTTTCCGCTTCCGACCATCGCTGCGGTTCAGGGACGTTGCCTTGGCGGAGGTTTCGAGCTCGTTCAACCCGCCGACATTGTGGTTGCCGCAGAGTCTGCGTCTTTCGGGCAACCCGAAATCATGCTGGGCGTTACTGCCCCAATCGCTTCTGTCCTCCTGCCCCGAAAAGGAAACATCGGATATGCATCCGAAATTCTGTTCACGGGAGATCCCTACTCCGCAGCGGATGCGAAGGACGCTGGATTCGTTGCCAGAGTCGTCCCGGACGGCGAACTGGAAGAAACGGCTTTGGAGCTTGCGGCACGGATCGCTCGCCACAGCGCGGCGTCGTTGCGGTTGGCTAAGAAGACTATGAGGGTTGCTGCGAACAAAAATATCTGCGAGGCACTTGAAGCTGCCGGCACGATTTATGTCGACGAGCTGATGAATACGGATGACGCGAGTGAGGGTCTTAACGCGTTCACCGAGAAGCGAAGACCGAGTTGGAGTAACTCCTGAGAGGAGACAACCAGGTGAAGGTAGAAACTTTCCCGGAATGGCGGGACAAAGGCATCGACGAAGTTCTGTACGAATGTCGTGAGTTGTTGGAGGATGTTGAGTTCCCAACGGCGAACAGGTGGAGGGAGGCGGGCGGTAAGATACTGGGGCATTTCCAGGTTTATTTCCCGGAGGAGATTGCTCATGCAGCGGGTATGTTGCCCTTCAAGATGCGGGGGTTCCCGGTAGAGGCGGTGCAATCTGACTCACGCTTCGGGTCCTATCTCTGCTCGATTCTGAAGACCAATCTGGAAGTTGCGCTTAGCGGCAAGCTTGACCTGGACATGTTTGTCACGCACCCGATCTGCGATGCTGCGAGGAATCTCGCCGGAGTCTTCGGGCGAAATTTCGACTATCCGTGTGAGATCCTCTACCTACCCCAGAATGCTAATTCGTCTCATGCTGTTGAGTACCTCCGAGGGGAATACGAGCGTCTCAAACTGAGGATTGAAAGTGTGGTCGGGCATGTAGTCGACGACGCCGAGTTGTTGAATTCCGTCTCCGTCTACAACGAAAATCGGGCCCTAATCCGGGAGTTGTACGCAATCAGGAAAGACACTCCGTGGTCGATCACAGTCAACGATGCCTACGCGCTGCTGGCCGTTGGCGGCATGATACCACGCGAAGAGCACAACGGACTATTGCGTCATGCGCTGCCCTTGATTCGAGGGCGTGATATTAAGAGACAGGACAAGGTGCGGGTCGTATTTGAAGGTGGCTTTTGCGAACAACCACCGCTCGATTTGATCCGAACCATCGGCCGCTCGTGTTACGTCGTTGATGACGACCTACTTATCGGGTTGCGTTGGATTGTTGAGGACGTCCCCACCGAGGGAGATATCCTTTTCAATCTCGCCGAATCCTACGTCGAACGTTCTGCTCATAGTCCTGTTCAGCACGACCTCCGCAAACCGAAGGAAGAGATGTTGAAGGAGCGCGTTGAGAGCGCCGGGGCGGAGGCTGTGATCGTGACAGCTGCGAAGATGTGCGAACCCGGGTTGGAGGAACAGGTCGCCTATGTACGCTGGTTGGACCGAGAAGGACTTCCCTACTTCGTGAGCGAGTTCGAAGAGAATATGACGAGCTTCGACCATATGGAGATTCAACTTGAGACGTTTGTTGAGAATCTCCTTTTTGAATAACGAAAGGCCGCTTCATGACCAATCAAACTGAAAGCATTGTGGGCAGAGGGAACAAGGACGGCGCCATGTTGTTTCGGAAGTGGTTTCAAGAGCTGACCGATTTCGCCGAAGCCGGGACTCCAGGCGCGTACGTATTCGTGATGGGCAGTCTTACCGAACTGCTACGCACATTTGATTTCCCGATCGTGTTTCCAGAAATAAACTCGCTTCAAACAGCGGTCAGGCGCGCTGCGGACGATTACCTCAATGAAGCGGAGGACTACGGCTACTCGCCCGATATCTGTGGATATGTCAAAGCGGACGTAACCACCCAGCTGCGCAAAGGTAAGTTGCCGATGGGTCGGATCCCCAAACCGGGAGTCGCCGTCTACACTAATGCCTGCAATACCTACATCAAATGGGCGGAGATATGGGAACGGATGCATGGGATCGATTCGTTTTGCCTGGACGTTCCGGGTACGAGGTATGAGGGTGGAGCGACATGGCATGGCGACCCGGTTTTTGAGAACGATCGAAAATTTGTTGAAGCTCAACTGAGGGAGTTGATCCCGGTATGTGAGAAGGCGAGCGGAAAAAAATTCGACATCGATCGGCTCAGGGAAACTATGAGGCACGCCAACACGATGAGTCGGGCATGGAAGCGAATTATCGAATTGAACCAGGCTACCCCTTCGTTGTTCAACGCGTTGTCCGACGGGACCATTTTCCTCGGTGTCGCTAACGGTCTACGGGGTACGGAAGCGGGTGCGCAGTATTTCGAGGATCTGGTCGAAGAGATGGAGTACAAAGCGGCGAACGGGATCGGCACGCTCACGGACGAACAATATCGGCTGGTTTTCGTCGGTGTTCCTTGTTATCCGATTTTCCGACGCTTCACTGAATTGTTTACCGACTGGGGCGGAACGTTCGTTAACTCGACATACCTGTGGTTCGCCTCGGGTGGCTCGAACATCGGGTACGAATACGACCTGGACAATCCGATCGAAAGTCTCGCCGAGGGCCTGCTGATCAATGTCCGAGATGCGATGGATTCGATGTTTTTCCCCACTGAGATGTTGTCAAATATGATCGACGATTTCCAGGTCGACGGTGTGGTCTATCACCCCATAAAGAGTTGTCGGACGACGTCCACAGGAATGGCGGACAATCGCAGGGCCCTGATGGAAAAACGCGACGTGCCCAGCCTGTTTATCGAATCTGATATGATGGACAAAAGGGTCGTTTCAGAGGCGCAAATGAAGAACCGTGTGGATGCCTTTTTCGAAGGGTTGGCGTCCCGAAAAAGTAAGGTGGCGGTATGATGTCTGACGCTAGATCTATTCTTTGCGACGGAAATTTGAGGAGATAAAATATGGCGTATGCGAGCGGAGTTGACGTCGGCTCCACCCAGACCAAAGCGGTTGTCGTTGACGAAGACGGTCACATCGTCGCCAGGGCTCTCACGGATACCGGGGCGAACGTTGTCCAGGCCGCGGAGAAAGCGTTCGGGATTGCGTTGAAGGACGGCGACCTGCGTGAAGAAGAAGTGGAGTATGTCATCGGGACCGGATACGGACGGTACAAGGTTTCGTTTGGAAACACCCAGGTTACCGAAATCAGCTGCCATGCCCGCGGGGCCGTCCACATGTTTCCCGAAACCCGAACCGTGATAGACATGGGGGGGCAGGATACAAAAGCAATTCGTGTGTCGGAAGATGGAGAGATCGTTGACTTTTGCATGAACGACAAATGCGCTGCGGGCACGGGGAGGTTCCTGGGTGCCGCGTCCAGCGCGTTGGACATTCCACTCGGTGAGTTGGGTTCTACCGCCCTGAGAGGTGAGCGTCCGGTAAAAATTTCAACTACTTGTACAGTCTTTGCCGAGTCGGAGGTGCTGTCCTGGTTGGGCAAGGGCAAAAAGATCGAAGACATTTTGCTCGGCGTTCACAAATCGATTGCCGCCAGGTCAACAGGTCTTGCGCGGAGGGTAGGAGTCGAAGAGCAGGTCACCTTTACGGGAGGGGTGGCGAAGAACGAAGCGATGATCGACACCTTGAACGAACGATTGGGAGTAGAGGTCAACGTGAGTGATGATTCTCACTTTATGGGTGCGTTGGGTGCCGCACTATTCGGTCTGGACCACATACTGGCCAGTCGGTTTCCCGGGAAAGCGAAGGTGGCTTCATGACTTATACCGCTGGAATCGACATCGGATCAACCTACACCAAAGCGATCATTCTGGACGCGAACTACAATGTTGTGGGTAAGAGTATGGAACCTACGGGTTTTAAGCTGACGCAGGTTGCCGAGAAGGCTTTGAATGGAGCGCTTAGGGATGGGGACATGATTTCTACAGATGTGGCATACACGGTTGCCACCGGGTTTGGTCGTCATCAGGCGACGGTGAGCGATGTTCAGGTGACGGATCTGACCGCAGCAGCGAGGGGCACCGCACATCTCTTTCCCAAAACGCGGACCGTTCTCGACGTGGGTGGGCAGACGATGAAAGCCACCCGTCTGACCAACGAGGCGAAGGTCAAATCGTTCAGGCTTAATGACAAATGTGCTGCCGGTACCGGCGCCTTCCTGGAGAAGACTGCGCGGTACATGGGTTACAGTACCGAGGAGATCGGTCCGTTGGTTTCGACGTCCAAAGACTCGGCTGCAATCTCGGGCGTGTGCGCAGTTTTTGCGGAATCTGAAGTCATCAACCAATTGTCTGAAGGTACTCCTCCCGCAGACATCATGTACGGGGCTATTGAATCTCTGGTTGGTCGGTCGTTGCAGTTGATGAAGCGAGTGAAAATGGAACCTCAGTACACTCTGATCGGTGGTATTCTCCGATTCGAAGCGATGAAAGAAGTTGTACAGGAACAACTGGGTTGTGAGGTGAACGTGCCGGAGGGAGATATGGTCCAATTTGCCTCGGCCTTCGGCGCTGCCCTGCTGGGCCATCGTCGCCTCGCTAAGCTTGCTGCGGCTGGAGCCCAACAAGGAGCTGTTGTCTGAACCGGAAGATCGGAAGGAGCGACTCGGAAGACGACACAGGTCGACTGGTTGAGCGACTTTCTCGGCTGGTTGAGGCAGAGGCAAAACGGGCGGGCAATCCGGGTGAATTCGTGCCTGACCTTCAACTCCTTGCCGACGGTTGGGAACGGAGGTTCATGAGCGGTCCGGAGAAGGTTTTGGAGGCGGTGGAGATATATGAGGCTATGGGCTATGAAGTCCTGACCGTTCCGGTAACGGAAGAAGAAGTAGGGGACCAGTGTGGCGACTGCCGACTCCTGATGCAACTCCAATTCAAAACAGTATACACTCGCAAAACCGGCTCAAGTCCGAGCCAGGGACAAAAGCCATGAAGGCAGCAGTCTTTAGGGGACCGAACCAACCTCTCACGATCGAAGAGATACCAACTCCTTCACCTGGCGCCGGAGAGGTAGTCGTAAAAGTTGTCGGTTGCGGGCTTTGCCACACCGATCTGCACTATCTCGACCACGGGGTGAAGACGTTCAAGGACCCGCCTTTGATCCTTGGGCATGAAGCTGCGGGCACGGTCTCGGCCATTGGTACCGGAGTTGATGGATGGGGAGAGGGCGATCGCGTGATGATTCCGGCTGTTTTGACGTGCGGCCATTGTCATTACTGCCGCAAGGGACGTGAGAATATATGCGATCACATGGTCATGCTTGGTAACAATATTGACGGCGCCTATGCCGAATACGTTGTGGCCCCGGCGAAAGACCTGATTCGTGTGCCTGACGGTCTCCCTCTTGAACGGGCTTGCGTAATTGCGGACGCCATCTCGACACCGTATCACGCAGTCAAGAACCGGGCGCGGGTACAGCCGGGTGACGTTGTAGCCGTTGTGGGGTGTGGGGGCGTCGGATTGAATGTCGTCCAGTGTGCTACGGTGGCAGGGGCTACGGTGATTGCCATCGATCTCAACGAAGAACGACTTGCGATTGCCCGCACGCTCGGCGCGGTCGAAACAATTAATCCGGGCCAGATCGAACGCATGGACAAGTACGTGCGGAAACTTACCGGGGGCGGTGTCGACATTGCGTTTGAGGCCATTGGCAATCCGAACACCATGAAGATGGCATACGGGCTACTTCGCAGAGGTGGAAGGTTGTGTGTCATCGGCTATTCGGCAGACCAGCTGACGATCTCGGCTGCAAAGCTCATGTATTTCGAGCTTGAAGTTATTGGGAGCCTGGGGTGCGGGGGAGGGGACTACGCCGAGATAATAAGATTGGTTGAGGCGGGTCGGATAGATCTGGATCCGGTAATTAGCGGAACCGTTGCCCTGGACGATATCAATGATGGTCTGGACAATCTTCGCAACGGTGTCGGTGTCAGGTGGGTGGTAACGCCGTAAACTGACGGTAGCAAACAAATCGTCGGAAGGATGTTTCACGATCCTTTCACCCCTGCTTCACCCTCGCCTTGCCAGGCTTGGCAGCTTATAGGACTGCGAGTGTGGTCCTAAGCCTGAGGAGGAAGAGATGACTGCCGAACTGGACCACCGAGAGCTCTATCGTTTGCCTTGGAACCTGGCGGACAACGCAATCGCCTGGCTGGAGCCTACCGCAAAATGCAATCTTGCCTGCGAGGGATGCTACCGGGCAAACATAAACCAGCATAAATCGCTGGACGAAGTGGCCGCAGATCTTGACGTCTTCCACGCTAACAGGAAAATCGATGGTGTTTCGATTGCCGGGGGAGAACCTTTAACCCATCCGCAAATACTGGACATCGTTCGAATGGTTAAGACGCGTGGCTGGAAGCCGATTATCAACACGAACGGGTTGGCGCTCACCAGAGAGCTGCTGGTCAAATTGAAACAGGCAGGTCTGGAAGGACTGACCTTTCATGTTGATAGCAAGCAGCATCGCCCTGGTTGGAAGGATAAGTCAGAGCAAGAACACAACCAGTTGCGGCTCAACTTCGCCAGAATGGTTGCAGATGTCGGCGGATTGTCTTGTGCCTTCAATGCTACTATCTACGACGATACGCTCAATGATATCCCGGGTTTAATGGAGTGGGCCCGAGAGCACATAGACATAGTTCACGTGATGGTGTTCATATTGTACCGCACATCGGACACGCCTGAATTCGACTACTATGTGGCTGGACAGAAGGTTGATATGTCGCCTCTAAAATACGACGATGCTTCCGATGCCCGCCGGTCTGACATCTCTGCGCCGGAAGCGGTAAGGAAGATAAGGGAATTCTATCCAGAGTTCAGCCCGAGTGCCTACCTGAACGGCACGGAGAAAGCAGATTCCTTCAAATGGTTGTTGACCGGCCGATTGGGCACGCGGAAAAGAATCTACGGGTACGTGGGCTCAAAATTCATGGAAATGGCCCAAACCTTTCACCATCTTCAACACGGACGGTATCTGGCCTATTCTCATCCGCAGGTTCATAGGCGGGGGAGGCTGATGGTATTGCTACTCTGGCCGTTTGATAGCGGTCTTCGGAAGGTTTTGGTCCGGTCGTTGATGGGTCTGAAACTTCTGGCAAGCAGACTCCACCTCCAATCGATAATGATTATTCAACCGGTCGACATGCTCGAAGACGGTCGCCAGAATATGTGTGACGGATGTCCTGATATGACGGTTTGGAAAGGTGGTCTGGCCTGGTCTTGCAGGCTGGAAGAATGCATGCATTTCGGTGGGTTTGTTCAATGTGTTCCCAGGAACGAAAACGTGGCGGCCAAACCCGGGGTCTAATGCAGACCCGTTTCGGTAGTTGTCAGATACTGGTAGACGGCGAAACATGAAAACGATAATAGAACCCTTTCGGATTAAGTCGGTTGAACCGATCCGGATGACCAGTCGCGAAGAAAGAGAACAGATTCTTCGTGACGCGCATTTCAACGTGTTTGGCATCAAAGCTCGAGATGTATTAGTCGACCTTCTGACGGACTCCGGCACCGGAGCGATGAGTAGCCTGCAGTGGTCGGGGATGATGCGAGGAGACGAATCGTATGCAGGTGCCGAAAGCTTCTACCGATTCTCGGACAAGATGAATGAGCTGACTGGGTTCGACCACATTCTTCCGACCCACCAGGGCAGGGCGAGCGAGCGGATCTTGTTTGAGTTAGTTGGAGGTCCGGGCAAGGTCATTCCCAACAACAATCACTTTGATACGACCCGCGCGAACGTGGAGCACTCGGGGGCCCGGGCGGTGGACCTCGTGATCCATGAAGCGAAAACCCCTTCGCTCCGGCACCCATTCAAGGGTAACATGGATGTGCAACGCCTTCGGGATTTGATTGTGGCCGAAGGGGTTGAAAAAATTCCGATCGTGATGGTTACCGTCACCAATAATTCAGGAGGTGGGCAACCGGTCAGTCTTGCCAATCTCCGTGAGGTGCGAGCAGTTTGCGACGAGTTTGGTATACCCCTCTTCCTCGACGCTTGCCGGTTTGCCGAAAACGCCTATTTCATCAAGCAGCGGGAGGAGGGGCAAGGCGAGCGGACCATCAGAGAGATAGTGCGAGATACTTTTGATCTTGCCGATGGGGCCACCATCAGTGCGAAAAAAGATGGCATGGTAAACATCGGGGGTGTGTTGTTGATTCGCGACCCGGAGTTGGCGCAGCGAGCCGACGCGCTGCTGATCTTGACGGAGGGTTTCGTAACTTACGGGGGACTCTCCGGGCGGGATCTGGAAGCCATGGCGCAGGGCTTTGAGGAAGTCGTGCGGGAGGACTACCTCTCCTATCGTATCCGCTCCACAGAGTATCTGGGTGAACGCCTCCTGGCTCTTGGGTTCCAGATTATTGAGCCGCCAGGAGGTCACGCCATTTACGTCGATGCGGGTAAGTTATGCCCCGGTATACCTAGCTGGGAGTTCCCCGGGCAGGCGTTGGTTTGCGAACTCTACCGACAGGCTGGCATTCGTACTGTCGAAATTGGAAGTGTGATGTTTGGAGGTGGCGGGAATCCCCCACCCCTTGAGTTGGTGAGATTTGCAATTCCACGACGAGTGTATACGCAGAGCCACATCGACTACGTCGTTGAAGCCTGCGGCGAACTCTACGAACGACGCGACCGGATCAAGGGGCTGAAGATAGTGTTCGAACCTCCTTACCTCAGGCATTTCTCCGCTCGTTTCATTGAGCTTCGATAGGTTAATTTTTTTTCTCTGGCGCTGCGCCCCGCGTTGGGTCCGGTTTGGAGGCCTGGGCTTTAGTCGGCTTTACCCGGAAACGGGCATTGGTTCTCGTTTCACCGTAGGGTGGTAAAACAAGCGTTTTCAACTCGGGTCTAATCATATGAACGACGTCTTCAAGGTCGAACCCTGACATATTCGAAACAGAGTGGTCGAAAATTGCGAGGTCCCAGATGTCAGGGTGCTCGCGGAAGGTTGTCAGGACGCCACCGCTGCTAGTTCGGACGATCACCTCGTAGCCAAGGGCGTCCAGAACATGTTTTGTGCGGAGGGCTGATTTGTCGTCGTGTGCGGCGAAAAGGATTCGGAGTCTGCCCGGGTTCACTCGCGACTCTCCTTTTTGGGAGTAGTGGAAACTCCATTGAGATTGGTCGGCTGAGTGTTCGGAGAGGGTGAAGCCCAAATGAGAGTTTCCTCATTCGGTTTTCGCAAGTGGATTCCCGGGAAGGATTGACAAATCAAATTTTATTGATATGATATCTCCATGGCGATACAAAAAACTGCTGCGAACTACGCTCAAATTTTTCATGCGTTGTCGGACGAAAAGAGGCTGGCCATACTTGACCTCTTGCGAGCCGGGGAGCGTTGCGTATGCGACATTGCTGGTCCGATCGGGATGAAGCAGTCACTTCTTTCGTTTCATCTCAAGGTTCTCCGCGAAGCCGGTTTGTTGCGCTCGGCTCGGGTCGGGAAGTGGATTCATTATTCGATTCACCCCGAGGCGGGCGATGTCCTGGAGAGTTTTGGTAGAGAATTAGCCATGTCCGCCATGAGTGCGAAGGTTGTGTTTTGCTGTTAGCGGGCGAGTGTGTTTTTTTGTCTTTACATATCAAAATTTATTGATTTAAGGAGAGGAAATGAAAACCGATATCAAAGAACGTGTGCGCGACAACTATGCAAGAGCGGCTCGTAGGGTCGCAAACGCCGGATCGCAACCAGGATGCTGCGGCGGCGAGTCGTCATGTGATCCGATTAGCGGAAACCTCTACAGCCGCGACGAAACCGACGGATTGCCCGAAAAAGCGGTGGTCGCCTCGCTGGGTTGCGGCAACCCCACGGCGCTCGCAGAGATTCGAGAGGGTGAGGTGGTGTTGGATCTTGGTTCGGGGGGTGGAATCGATGTCCTCCTGTCGGCCAAGAAAGTGGGTCCCGGGGGAAAGGCATACGGATTGGACATGACCGACGAAATGCTGGAACTGGCGCGGCGCAACGTAAGTGAGGCCCGTGTCGACAACGTCGAGTTCTTGAAGGGAGAAATCGAAGACATTCCGCTTCCAGATAACTCGGTAGACGTAATCATCTCTAACTGTGTGATCAATTTGACCGCAGATAAAGGAAGAGCATTGGCCGAGGCGTTCAGAGTTTTGAAACCTGGAGGTCGGCTGGCTATTTCTGACATCGTCACGCGCGGTGAGGTGTCGGACAACGTGCGTGCCAACATGGAGTTGTGGACCGGTTGCATCGCCGGGGCGCTGGACGAGGATGTCTTCAAGGAGATATTGCTGGAAACGGGTTTTGAAAACCCCTCGGTCGAGGCGACTCGAGTTTATGAGTTCCGCGATGCTTTGGAGATGCTAGGCGAAGACGATCAAGCTGAGATTCTGGCGAGAGAAATCGGAGGGCATCTCGCCGGTGCCTTTGTCAGGGGCACGAAGCCGGCGCGGAGTTAGTCCTCGCGGTCGAGGGCAGCACGGACGGCGGCTGCAAGTTCTTGCTTCACGAAGGGCTTTTGCAGGACAGACACTATACCGACGTCGTCACGAACGGCGGAATCAATTGTCTGGCCGAACCCCGTCATCAACACAACGGGGAGGTCACTGTTGAGATCTGTCGCCGCTCTGGCGACGTCGGTTCCGGCCATTCCTGGCATGGTGAGGTCGGTTAAGACCAGGTCGAACCCCTCCTTGTTTGCCCCGAAATGATCGACTGCCTCCACGCTGGAAGAAAATGAAGTCACATGGTACCCGAGGCCAACGAGCGTTTTCTCACAGATTCTGACAATTGGTTCTTCATCGTCGATAACCATAATGCGTTCCGTTCCGCTGGCCATCCTTTCGATGTTCCTCGCGGGTTCGGAAACCGCACCATCTACCCTCCTGAGGTAAATAGTGAAGGAGGTACCCTTACCGATTTCGCTGTTAACGAAAATCCGACCGTCGTGTCCCGCAATGATACCGTGGACGACTGAAAGTCCCAGCCCGGTACCCGACCCTACCGGTTTAGTTGTAAAGAACGGGTCGTAGATCCTTTCGATGTCGGTCTCGAAGATGCCGGTTCCCGAGTCGGTGACCCGCAACGTGCAATAATGCCCGTGCTCCAGTCCGGCCGGACTTTCGCGGCTCCCCGGTTCGAAATCAACCGTATCAAGCTCTATGTGCAGTATTCCACCGGTTTCCTTCATGGCGTGGCCCGCGTTTGTTCCCAGGTTCATCAACACCTGGTGTATCTGTCCCGGGTCGGCGTTGACAGCGGCGGATCCTTCTCCGATCGTGGTTTGAATCTCCACGGTGGCTGGAATCGACGCCCGCAAAAGGCCCGCGGCTTCTTTAACGATGGCATCGAGTTTGACAGGTCGTTTTTCGGATGTGGACCTTCTGCTGAACGCCAATATCTTGTCGACCAGATCTTTGGCTCGGCGGGTCGCCGATAGAATCTGATCGAGGTCGCTCATTTCGGGATTACCGGCTTCGAGCCCATCGCGCAGCATCTCAGAGTATCCCAGGATGGCAGCGAGCACGTTGTTAAAGTCGTGAGCGATTCCACCTGCCATAGTACCCAGGGCATCCATCTTGTGAGCGTGGCGTAGCTGATCTTCAAGTTTGCCGAGTTCCTGTTCGTTCTTCTTGCGCTCGGTGATGTCGCGGGAGTTGAGAATAACCCTCGGTGGCGAGATGTGTTCAGAGTTAACTCGTCCAGTGGACTCAATGTAAATCCAACCGCCATCATGGTGACGGAATCTGAATTCGATGGTGTGTGTTGTGCCTGGTTGGGCGAAGGCGATGGCGAGCTTGTTCTCTACTCGTTCCCGATCGTCGGAGTGGATGAAGTCCAGGGCGTTTTTTCCCCTGAGTCCATCCTCGGGGGACCCAAGGACCCGTTTGCTGGACGGGCTTTCGTAGATAATCGTTCCGTCCTGTGACAGAACCGTGATCAGATCCGTCGCGTTCTCGATTAACGACCGGAAATACAATTCTCTGGCGAGTACGGATTCATTGCTCGCTCGTTGCCGTTTGAAATACACCACAAATCCTGAGGCAACTGCGACCAGAGTTGCCGACAGAATGATAATCGTCACAGAGTGTGTGGCTATCAGAGAATCCGTGGTCAAAACGTAGCGTCCAACTTAAACCCAAGGCATGAAAAGCGGTATCCGGCGTAAGATACACGACATTGCAACTTTGGCGAGTCACCGCTAAAAAGCATCAAGGGGTGCCACGAACCACTGTCTTAATCCGCGTGCGGGACCTTAGCACTGTGCCCACGTCCATCTGGTTGATCAACGCGATTGTCTCCACCGGTACTTCAGCCGGATTGGCGTCGTAAAAATCTCCCAGTGTCCCCGTCCGCCGGGTCAGCGCCGTAGTCAACCTCAGTGGTTCAATGGCCAAAGCTTCCGCGTCAGTTAGTCGACCGAAACTTTGTTGGGCGGTCACAACCAGAGAACCGTTCGCAGCCCAGCCGACGCCGGTTCCATAACCCAGGAGTTGAAAGGTGTTGCTGCCGTACTGAACAACTACAATCCGCCCGGCTATCGTAGAGCCGTCCTGTGCAGATGCGGCAAAATCCGCTTGCACCGCGGACAGCCCATTGATCGTTGTTTCCTCGGGCCGCCCTGTGAGGCCGTTACCCGCGAGGAATTCCATCACGGTCGCTCTCGATGCTGTTGCCTGTGAAATCGTGAGTTGAAGCACGGTGTTTTCATCTGCGTTCACCGAAACCACCGCCTGAGGTAGGTTCTGGGATGCCCAGTCTGGGGGCATGGTGATCTGAAACTCCATATCAGGATGCATGAAGAGGTTGTCTTCGAAAAAACCGTGGCGCGGATTGGGTCCGAAAACCATTCCCGTTATTCGATCGAGATATGATTCCCGCCCCACATCCCGGCCGTCGAAATTGCTGCCGGAGGCGGCAATCGCCTGGGCGATTCTTTCGTATCTATCGGCCGGTTCCGGATGAGTGGACAACCATGACGGGGTCCCGCTGCCTCCGGCGACCGCAGTCACGCGCCCAAGCAACGTGAAAACGTCGGGCATCTCCCGCGCATCGTAGCTGGCGTTATCCATGTAACGAAACCCGAGGGCGTCTGCCTGGCGTTCATCGTCGCGTCCGTATCGGAGGAAAAGGAGCCCCAGTCCAGCTCCCGCCACGCCGGAAATCTGAGCTGCAGTCGGTGAAATCAAAGACCCGAGTCCAAGTCCGACCTGGGCGAATTGCGCGCGGCTCATCTGTTCGGCTCCGTGACGCCCGGTGACGTGTCCGATTTCATGGCCAACCACAGCTGCCAGCTGAGCCTCGTTGTTCAGGTGAGCCATGATACCGCGCGTTATGTATATGAATCCACCGGGGAGAGCAAAAGCATTGATTATCGGATCGTCTATCAGGCGAAACGTCCACGGCAGGTTGGGCCGCTCGGCCACACCCTGGAGCCGGAACCCTATCTCTTCGACGTAAGCCGCCAGGTCGGCGTCATCATAAAGTCCCATTTGCGATGTAATGGAGACATCCGCTTCACGACCCATTTCGATCTCGCGACTTTCACTGATGAGAATGAGCTGTCTTTCGCCGGTCGCAGAATTTACGGCGCAGGATGAAAAAGAAAATGCCATCAGGAGGGAAATCGCAGCTGGCCGCAAGTTGATCATGTGTAAACCCCGTGTCATTCAAAATTGTCGTAACGTGACGCCCTGTTGGCGCGACATGCCACAAATTAAATACTAAAATGAACAAGAAAACACCCACGAGCAGTCTGTCGCATCAGGGGCTTGAGCGGAAGGATAGCGCTAAAGTGTGTCTGTTGATAGCCGGTACCGACTGTTAAGATTCCGAGATGAAAAACGGTTCCGGTAGTGAGGGTCTTTCGATACGGGTGAAGAGACCATTGGTGCTCCCTGTGGTTCTGATGGGTTGCTTCGGGGGCGATGCGGAATCCCGGATTCCGCGTCCGGCCCTTGCCTGGTCTCCCGAAGCCTATGTGGCCTTTCGCATTGATACCTCTGTCGTTGTGGATGGCATGTTAGATGACCCTCAGTGGTCACTTGCTCCGTGGACATCGGATTTTGTCGACATTCAGGGTGATCAGATGCCGACACCCCGATATCGGACCCGTGCCAAGATTTTATGGGATTCACTCAACGTGTATTTCGCGGCCGAGATGGAAGAGCCTCATGTCTGGGCGAGTCTCACAGAACGGGATGCGGTCATTTACCACGACAATGATTTCGAGATCTTTATCGACCCGGACGGAGATACTCACAACTATTACGAGCTGGAAGTGAACGCCTTCGGGACCGAGTGGGACCTGATGCTTTTGAAGCCATATCGTGATGGCGCACCTGCCATCGACTCGTGGGATATACAAGGATTGGCGACGGCGATTGCGGTTGACGGAACGCTTAATGATCCCACCGACATGGACCGGGGTTGGACGGTCGAGATCGCAATACCGTGGAATGTTTTGGCCGAGGCCGCCAATCGGACCACCCCTCCCGAGGATGGCGACCAATGGCGTCTTAATTTTTCACGGGTGCAGTGGCAGACCACCGTGGAAAACGATGGATACGTCAAGTTGTCGGATCCGGTCACCGGCCAGAGTGTGGCCGAAGACAACTGGGTGTGGTCCCCTCAGGGATTGATCAATATGCATTATCCCGAAATGTGGGGAGTCGTAGAATTTTCCACGCGTTCTGTGGGGTCCGCGATCGGGCAGGTCGAGATTTCTGCCGAAGAGATAGTTCGGCACGACCTCTACGAACTTTACTACCAGCAACGTGATTGGCGCCGTCGGCGAGGGCGATGGGCCAGGACTTTATCCGAGCTGGGGGCGCTCGACAAAACGCTTCCGGGCTTTCAGACCCCGCCGACAATCGAAGTCACCGGAGATCATTTCCAGATCACGCGCCGGGGCCCTGATGGTGTGAGGGTCCATATCAACGAACAGGGGCGGTCCTGGATCGAGCGTCGATAGGCTCGGAATCCAAATCGCGATGCTGGTGTAAACACCGGGATGAAACGAAAGATATTGGCGTTTGCGCTATCGTGCTTCCTGATGCCCCTCGCTGCTCAGGCCCAGGTAAGCGGTTACGAACCAGGCACCTCGGGTACGAGGTTGTTGCAGGGAGGAAACGGCTTCTCGATCAAAATGCTGGTTGAGCAGGCTAACCTCGGCGGTGCCGAAGTAGAGATCGGCGAGATCATCTTTCCCGTTGGGAGTCAGGGCGGGACCGGACACCTCCATGAATCTATCGAGATCTTCTACATCCTTGAAGGTGAATTCGACCACATTGTCAATGGAGTGCACAGCGTTCTCCAACCGGGCATGGTGGGAATTGTACGACCGGGTGACACGGTAATCCATCGGGTGCTTTCCGATGTTCCGGTTAAGGCTCTTGTGATCTGGGCCCCGGGCGGAACAGCTGACGGCATTGCTAAATTCATGACGGAAATCCCAATCGAAAACTAGCATACCGCCGGAAGTTTTATTGCGGTAAAAGCAGCCGAACCCCATATTGGCGGAATGCTGAAAAAAATCCTGGGGTCGGTCGCAACGATTGTCGCTTTTCTGGCTGTTTTTGTCACGGTTGTAGTGATGCTCTGGGAGCGCGACGTTTCTGCTGAGTTAACCCCACCGGCGTCGGCGGTACCGTTGGATTGGAGCGCGCAGATCCGAGGAATTTCTTCCGGTCCTCCCGGGTTGCAGCGCTTTGGAGCAGATTCAGTATTGGAAGGCAACGCTGCGGTTGATCTGTATTCTCTTCCAGCCGCCGGTCTACTGGCTCAATTTGCGCTTTTGTTCGATTCTATAGGCGTCAACGATTCTCTGTTTCTAGCCGATTCTGCAGCACTGGCCGCAGCCACCGACGATGCCACGCTGCGTCTTCTTGTTGATGCCTCCCGAAAAAACGATTTCAACAGTATCGGGCATATTAGTTCGCTAAGCGGAGGGAACCAGGCCAAATGGGTAGTGAGGCCTGAGGTCTGGCCGTTGCGGCAAGCTGTGCGGGCCCTGTTGGTGCGTTCTGAAATGCACTTAAGGGCGGCCGAAAACCCGGATGCTCTGGCCGATGTTGCCGCCGTATTGCGGCTTGGCGATATGATTTACAGGAAATCTGCGGTCCTTTCGGAAACTCTTTTGGGCGGGGCGATCCTTCTCGACGGTGCGGGCCAGCTGCGACGTTATGCCATTGCTGCTCAGGATACAGCAGCTTTTGAGACTTATCAAATACTCGAAAACTGGGCCGCATCGGCTCCTGATTACCGGCCCCTGGTTCTGGCGTTGAGCGCAGATGTCGAGAGGACCACTGAAATTGTGCGCGACGTTGAGATCTTACCTGCGTGGCGTGGTCTGGCCGTAGAGCAGCTTTCGTTGATGCAGTATCGCCCCAAATTTCTGGCGATGGGGATTCCGGCGTCGGTACGGTCCAGTGTTGCAACGTTCAGGTCTATCGCCGATCCAAGGGTGGCTTTTAGGGCGAATCTGGCCGAGAACTCGATCGATTGGTTCAACGGTCTTGGGGTGATGCAGAGGACTGACTTCTTGAAGGGGAATATCTCCGACGATTAATCGCCGGAACCCTCTAAATCGGCGTTAGGCCAATAACCCTGGATCGGCGTTGGGGTTTTGCGTCTCCGGGGTTTCGTTCGAGCAATTTCATCGAAAAATCAGCGCGTTCCTCCAGATCGTCCATCCGATAGGATAGTTCGTCGCGGAGAGTGTCGACTTCGCTTTGGAGCCGGTCCACCATGTCCATTAGCTGCTCTTCGTTTGGCGAGGTCTTCAGGGCCGCTTTGTGTGCCCAGGACGTAGCGATTACGCGGACAACTCCATATGCGGTGAAACCGATGACTGAAATTGTGCCTAGGACGGCCATTGCTTCAAATGGGTTCATTAGGGCTCCAACAAGCTCTGTGTCTTTGGAGTTATACGTCCAGTCCCCCTCCGAGGTTTCGCAGGTTCTGTAACTACAACAGAATCCATAGGATAGCCCCGCCCAGGATCACGGTAGGGATGATGATCGGGATCCATTCGACGAGGGACATTTTGGTATGGTCGTGCAAGTCACCCTCCTGGGCACATCTCACGCATATCCACGTGGGAGTCAGGAATCCTCTGTCCCATTTCTTGTCGTGGCCATAAATGAAGCACCTTGTGGCAGGTTTCAAACGTCTTGACCCCATTTTTGAAAGTGAAGTGTTACGGAAAAAAATCGCCTCCCGACACTGTTACTTTTCTGTTACCAATCTTTGACTCAAAAGTAGCGGGAGAGCTTAAGATTATCGTCGATTCAAATGCGATCAATTGTCTTTATTTCTCGAGGAGTCAGACGTGTTAAGAAGAATTTTGGTGACCGGGGTGATTTCTGCCGCCGTTTCAGCCGGGCGACCGGATATTTCGGCAGCGCAGGACGTACAAACTCGCTTTGGTGGCAGGGTCCAGAACGATTGGGCCTGGTTCATTCAAAACGATGCTTCGGAAACCGCTATCGGCGACGTGTTGGATGGCACAGAGTTTCGGCGGGCCCGCATCTATGCGTCGGGGACGATTTACAATGACGTTGATTTTAAAGTGCAGTACGATTTTGCCGGGGGCGATGCCGATTTCAAAGACGTTTGGATCGGCCTTCGTGGTATTCCTGGAATTCAATCGCTGAAGTTCGGGCATCACAAAGAACCCTTCAGCCTTGAAGAACAAACCAGTAGTAAATACCTCTCGTTCCTCGAAAGGTCCTTGCCTTCGGTGTTCTCGCCGTCGAGGAATACCGGTGTTTCAGCGCGCAACGCACCTTTGAACGGGCGACTCACCTGGGCCGTCGGAGTTTTTAGGGACACTGACGGTTTCGGAGATGGTGTTGCCGATGGTGGTTACAACGTCACCGGAAGGGTGACAGGCCTTCCCTGGACGTCGGACGACGGCAGCGGGCTGCTTCATCTTGGAGTTGCGTTTAGCCGTCGGAACCCGGTCGACGACGAGGTCCGCTATCGGGCCCGCCCGGAGATGCATCTTGCGCCCCGACTCGCTGACACGGGCACGCTGATGGCGACTTCGATCAATCAAATTGGCGGCGAACTTGCGTTTCAGCAGGACCGTTTCTCTGTGCAAGGCGAGTATGTGGCGGTGATGCCGTCGACGATCACGGGCGCCGATCCGACCTTTACCGGAGCCTACGTGAGGGCCAGCGTCTTCCTTACCAAAGATCGCAGAAAATTCGAGAGGAACGCTGCAGCGTACGGACGGACTCGTCCATCTTCAAATTTTCTCACCCAGGGTGAGGAAAAGGGCGCGGGTGCCTGGGAGCTGGTTGCCCAGTATTCCACACTCGATCTCACTGATCAGGCCGTTCTAGGCGGAGAATTGACCAATTTTTCAGTTGGCCTGAACTGGTACCTCAATCCCAATACCAGAATGATGTTTGATTACGTCACCTCGGAGATCGAGGGTGGGGAACGCCTCAGCGCGATTATGACCAGAATGCAGGTTGATTTCTAAAAGGTTGGCCCTGAAAATCCCACCGGTTTTGGCCCCGGGACGGTAGGTTGCTTTTACGTGATCTACCTTTCCGGGGCCGATCTTTTTGGGTCCATATGGGTACTGTTCTTTCAAACCTTGGAGTAAAAAACGAAAAAATGGCGTCCGCGAAAAACCCGATAACTAGAATTTTTCTTTTTTCCTCAGCCCTAGCCATGTTGGTAGGGTCGACTCCCTCCTTCGGCCAGGAGACCGACGAGAGCCGAATGTCTCTGACACTTTTCGGAGGAGTTGTGCAGAGTACCACTGATCTCTGGGACATTCCGGCCCAGAGGGTGGGGATTTTGACTCAGGGCGGGGTGGAAACGTCAGTCGACACGTTTGCCCTCGCCAGGGGCGCACGTTCCGGTCTTGCTCTTGGGATCGCCGGTGCCTATTTCCCCAGCCCCATGCTCGGATATGCCTTCGAACTCTCGTTGTTTGATCCCGGCCTTTCGACCGATTGCAGAATTTCGTTCGATTCCCGCCCTGCAAATGCCTTTAATCCCAATCGCGGATACTGCGCGGACATAAACCAACGCAAAGTTTCGATGGGTACGGTTAATATTACCGTCTCAGGGCTTTTCCGGCCTTTCCCGCGAGCGCTCACTCAACCCTATTTGCGGTTGGTTGCCGGGGCGTCAGATGTGGGTGGTGGGAGCACGGAGGTCGTGGGCCGATTTGGGACGATTGACCGGCCTCTAATCTTGGACCGCGGGGCAGGTTTTCAACCTACTGCGGGGATCGGTCTTGGAATGGTAATCCCGGTCTCTCCCGGCTACGGCGTTCGGATGGAGTTGCGGGACCAGTTGTATCGCGTTCGGGCACTTGACGGCGCGGCGGATGCTCTCGCAATAGCACCGTCGAGTCACCGATGGACGCACAACGTCGCATTCCTGGTTGGCGTTGATATTGTACTACAGAAAAAGAGAGGACGGCGGTACTAACAGATTGGGGCTTGACGTTGATGTGTCCCTGCTCCACCTTCCCGATACAGCCGCACGATTCGTTCTCAACGTGTAGGCGACTTCTACGGCCTGGAGGCCGTTCCAAGATCCACAAAATTTGGTAGATGGTGCGTCTGTGCGCCGCGAACTCATCCCGTTTGTCTGAGTTCTTTTTTCAGTGGGACACGTTCCCCGGATTGAGCGAGTGTAGCGGCGCCGAAAGAGTGTTTTCTGGCTGCTGATTTGGAGTCGGCAGCGTATAACCGGGTCGGATCGCGGCGAGAGCCGTGCGTTCCGGCTGTATTGTGAGACCCAACATGGATGATCAAACCGAAGGCCAACGCGAGGGCGGTGGCGGAAATAAGAGCGAAAGCGGAAACCGCGGCGGCCGGGGAGGCAAGCCAGGTGGCGGCGGACGTGGTAGGGGTGGCAACAGTCGGCGCAGGCGCGGATCCCGCAATCGTCGACCCGGCGCTGGCGGGCGCGAGAAAGATCCCAACGGAGTAGATGAAGGCCCAGCGCCAGACGTGAATCCCGAGGACTCAGTTCCACTGGGAATTCTCGAGGTTCTTGGGAGCGGCACCGGCTTTATTCGGCGTGCGGAAGACAAATACGCGCCGGGTCGACAGGACGTACATGTTGGAATGAAGTTCATCCGGCGTTTCAATCTCCGCACGGGCGACGAGATCGTGGGAGTAGCCGGGCGACGATCCAAAGGTGGTAAGAACGCAACGCTCCTGCATGTCGAAAAGATCAACGACGTAAAGCCCGAGGAGTTGAAGCACCGGCCCCGCTTCACGGATCTGGGGGCTCAGCATCCTAACGAAAAATTGATACTTGAGTGCGGTCGGGTCTATATGGGCCGTCCCGATTTTACCAACCGGATCATCGATTTGTTGACGCCTTTCGGCAAGGGCCAGAGAGCTTTGATTGTCTCACCTCCGAAGGTAGGCAAAACGACGGTGCTTCAATCTGTTGCCGAGGGAGTGGCGACCAATTATCCCGAGTGCAAACTCTTCGTTTTGCTCGTCGATGAGCGCCCCGAAGAGGTCACCGAGATGGAGGTGTGTGGTTTCGGAGAAGTAATTTCGTCGTCTTTTGATCACACGGCAGCAAGGCACATAGCTGTTGCTGAGATGACATTGGAGCGGGCGCGACGGAGGGTGGAAATGGGTCAGGACGTGGTGATCATCCTTGATTCGGTGACCCGTTTGGCGCGTGCTTACAACGCCTCTGAAGAGGGTAGCGGTAGGACTCTAACCGGTGGTTTGGACGCCAACAGCATGGAGAAACCGAAACGGTTTCTCGGAAGTGCGCGCAACATACCAAACGGCGGTTCGTTGACCATTATCGCCACCGCGTTGATTGATACGGGGTCGAGGATGGACCAGGTGATTTTCGAAGAGTTCAAGGGAACCGGTAATTCAGAAGTGATTCTGAACCGCGAGGTGGCAGACCGCCGTGTTTTTCCGGCGTTTGAGCTCGCGGGTTCGGCGACACGGAAAGAGGAGCTGCTGCTTTCCAGTGAGGAATTGCTCGTTTCTCAGGGAATGAGAAGAATGCTTACCGGTCAGGACCCGGCAGCTGCGATGAACGTCTTGTTAGATGAGATGAAAAGACATGAGTCGAATGTTGATTTCGTGGCCGAGGTTATTGCCAGGTCTCGTTAACGTCAACGTCCTGCCCATTCTGACCAGGTTGATTCGGCGGGGCCGATCGTAAGCTGGTTTCCGTTTCTAACGAGGGGGATTTGGAGTAGCGCGGGGTCTTCGGTGAACAGGGTCATGATCCGGTCGGCGCTTAAATGCGCTACATGTAATCCGCGATCACGAAATCCCGGTGCGTCTCTGTTGAGTAGTTTCTCGACTCCGAATTTGTTCACGAAGCGTTGTAACTCTCCTTTTGACGCCGCTCGAATTTTCAAATCCGAGAAGTGAACGTTGATCCTACGTTCCGAAAAGAACCTGAGAGCTTTTCTCGTGTCGGAGTTCTTTTTTATTCCAAATACCTGAATGTTCACCTGTTGGTAGATTCCTCTACGTCGGCGGCACGTTCCAACGCGTCCGCAACTTTGCGTAACCGATCAGCTTTTCCACGAATGTAAGACGCCAACTTTCGGGCAGTGGAGACCTTTAACTTTCTTCGACCGGTGCGAGCGGAGTAAAGCGAACTGTATGACTCTCCGATTCGGTTCGCGACGGTCCCCGACGTCATGACGAGGGCGCGGATCGCAGAGTCAAATGTGAACTGCAGGCGGTTCTTCGGCGTTTTCGGCGTCAGGGTCTGGTCTCCTCGGCAGCTTCAAGAACTCGTGGCCAAACAAGTTCCAGGATCTCGTCCAGAGCGGTCTCAAACAGTGGGTCATTGCGAACGCGGCCAAACAAAGGGGACTCCAAAATTCTGGTTTCGATTCCCCCCGGTGAGAGTTCGAAACTGCGTCGCATCCAATGGATGGTAGCTTCTACGTCACCAATCCAGGCGTAATAGGCCGCAAGGTCTTCTGCGTATAAAACCTCAGAATAATCTTCGTCGATATTACCGTCTTGAAGGGCTGTTTCCACCGAATCCACCACCGTCGTAGCTTCTCGTGTGCGTCCCAACTCATAGAGGCAGGCGGCGTGAATCGCGGCGTGTGGGCCGACGAATGTGTCGAGGCACTCTTGCGCCCGCCCGGCAAGAAGCAACGCCCGTGCCGAGATTGCCCTTGCCATGATCAGCCCTTCCTGGAGAGCGTAAGCTGCCTGTGACGCCTCGAGTGCCATCTGAGTCTGGTTTAACCTTAGCGCCTGGAGAGCCAGGGATATTCGACGGGACGGCGAAAGAGGGTCAAGTGTTATTGCCCGCTCCGCCTCGCGAAGCGCGAGTTCGGGGCTCCCCTGTTTGTCGAGCATCAGGGCAAACCAACTCGCCGCTGCGGGAGCGTTAGGGGACAGATCTTGCGCCTTACGAAAGTCGGCTACAACAGGTTGGGTGGGGCGGTGCGCTCTACTCCCCACATAGGCCCGCGCCGCGTAAGCATTGGTGTAGCCGGAATCGAGCTCGATTGCACGATTGGACAGGTTAAGTGCCAAACCGGCGGCCTGATAGGCGTCGATACCGATGTTGTATCGGTAAGTTATGGCCAGGCCGTAAGTTGAAGCCAGTTGGGCAAACGCCGGGACGTTCAACGAATCAAGGAGAATAGCTTCACTGAAACTGTTTACCGCGTTTGCAATACCGTCCCTGGTCCGGAGTTGAAGTTGCAACATACCCAGCTGGTAGGCCAACCCCCCGGCTCCCTGGAAAATGTGAGAAGAACCAGCACCCAGTTCCAGGCCACCGACCGAAGCGACGAACAACTGGCTCACCTGTTGGGAAACTGCTTCGAGTTCTTCTGGATCCGTAATGTCGATCAAAAATTCCTCGGTCCAGACACTATTGCCGGTCGCTCCGTTGATAAGCTCAGCCTTGACCTCGGCTCCGTTTGGAGATTCCCAGAAATAGCCATCGAGCACGTAGGCGACGCCAAGTGTATCCGATATCTGCCGAACCGTAAGGTTCTGGTCCCGGATACCGAAAACCGATGTTCCCGGAGTGACCCTGAGGGTGTCGATTCGGGAAAGGTGTTCGATTGTTGCCAGCGCAAATAAAACCCCGAGGTGTTCCATGGAACTGTTGCCGGTGAGGTTTTGTAGAGGCATCACGGCGACAGACTGAACGAAAGGGGTGTCTTCAGAGCCGGGGGAGATACCGGGTCTGGCGCTCCACGGTTGCCCGATCAAGATCAGGATCAACGCAACAAATGCCGCAGCGATTCCGAGGTCGCGCAACCGTTTGAAATTGTTCGTGGGTGTCGGCGCAGGTGTGTAACCCGGAGTGTCAAACGGTAAGGGGCTCGGGGTAGCGGGAAGCGGTGGCGGGAAGTACTGGCCGCTTATTTCACGACCGCACTCCATAAGGACCTGGGAAAAGTGGGCAGCGTCTGAGAAACGATCAGCGGGAGACTTGGCAAGCGCTACGGTTATTGCGTGCTCAAGCGAAAGTGGCACGCTCGGTCTGACTGTTCGAAGTGGCGGCACCGGGTCAATAGCATGCCGGGCCATTATAGTCTGGGCGGTCGCGCCATTGAATGGTGGTTCTCCCGCCAGCATTTCGTACAACACGCAGCCCAGGGCGTACACGTCGGTGCGTCCGTCCACCGTATCCTGCGCGGCAATTTGTTCGGGGCTGATATACGATGGCGTGCCCAGAACCACTCCCGTTTCGGTCACGTCGGACCCATCTGCGACGCTGATGGCTCGCGCGATTCCGAAATCCGCAACCATGGCGTCAGTTCCGGACAGCAATATGTTGCCGGGCTTGATGTCCCGGTGGATCACTCCCTTCTTGTGAGCGTAGGCCAGTGCGGAGGCAACCTGTCGGGTAATCTGAATTGCGTCGTCGATTGGCAGCTGTGGCTCGCGGTCGAGGCGGTCACGTAAAGACTCTCCGTCAAAAAAGGGCATGACGTAATACAACAAGCTATCTATCTCACCGGAGTCGATCAACATCAAAATATGAGGGTGTTGTAATCGTGCGGCGATCTCTATCTCACGTAAGAAACGGTCCGGTCCCAGGGCGGCTGCCAACTCGGGGCGCAACACCTTGATCGCGACGTCACGGCCGTGTCTCGTGTCGGTTGCCAGGTACACCGTTGCCATGCCTCCGGCACCGAGCTCGTGCTGGACGGAATACCTCTCTCCGAGAGCTTCCTTGATGTGTTGCAGATTCGATCTGATTTTAGGTGTTTGGCGCATGACAAACGTAAGATGGGGAGTGCATCCGCTGGACGCCAGACCGCATTAGATTGCACAACGATCACAACGGGAACGTAGAATGATTGAAAAAATGTCAGCGAGTGAAACAAGTCGACAAATGAGCGCCGCTTTCGTTCTGGGAACGGTTCTGGGACTGACACCATTGTTGAACTTGCACAACCTTTTCGTGTTGGCTGTGTTGTTGGTCGTTCGGTTGCCCTACCGCTCTTTTCTTCTGGGTTGGGCGGTAGCGATCCCGATTGGTTTCCTGTTGGATCCGGTGTTTGATTCCATTGGCCTTGCCTTCCTCACCGCCGAACCGTTGCGCGGGCTCTGGGTTTTCGCGGCCAATCTGCCCGTTGTACCCCTGACGTCGTTCAACAACACCATTACACTTGGTAGCGTTGTCCTTTGGTTAGTCGTCGCGGCGCCCCTTTTTGTACTAATGAAACGGGTGTTTTCGCTCTACGGAGTTGTTGTTGAAAGCGCAATCTCGAAGCTGCCGGTCGTTGGCCAGTTCGGGGAGTCGTCCCTTGTTCGTCGCCTCCTGGGGATTGAATCGGGGGCCGGTTGGGTTAGAAAAGGCTTTTTGATACCGCTCGTTCTTGTACTGGTTGTTGTTGGTGGAAGTTGGTGGTTATTTGCCGACAGGGCTGCCAGGGTGGCCGTTGAGCGGGGTGGGACGCTCGTTGTGGGGGCCACGGTCGATGTTGAAACTGCTGACCTGGACCTATCCGATGGAACCATTGGCGTGACCGGCCTGCAGGTCACCGACCCTGCGGCCCCTGAGAACAATATGGTCGAGGTCGGATCCTTTACCGCGTCTATGTCTACGGCGGCATTACTCTCTTCGAGGATCGCAATCGATTCGGTAATTATCGAAGATGTACGGTTCAACACGCCTCGGGAGACGCCCGGGGAAGTCGATACCCTCCGCGAACGAAGCAGTTTTTTCCGCGATCAGATAGCCGCCTGGAAGGCATCGGCGGTGGTTCCGTCAACTCCAAGCCCTGATGTGTCGGGCCTGGTCGATGTGTCTTCGCTTGACCCGGAGTCCTTCGAGACCGTCGTCCGAGCCCGCGCGATAGCAGCGAATGTAACGTCTGTGCGGGGGCAGTTCGAAACCAGGATTGGTTCGGCTAACCCCGCAGCTGAGATTGACTCTGCCAGGGCCGTGCTTGCCGCGTTGGAAGGGGAGAACATTCGGAGCGTCGGGGTCGCTGGAGCTGCTCGCACGGCGAACTCCCTTCGCTCCACCATAGGTGCGGTCGAAAGCAGCCTTGCTGAAGTCAATTCGATTAGAGGTGATTTTACGGGGGAGATAGGCGCGCTCAGGGACGCAGTGGCCGCACTCGAAACGTTGAAGGTCGAAGATTACCGGCGTGCTCTGGGTTCGTTAAACATCCCCTCCATCAATCCCGACGACCTGAGCGCATCGGTACTACAAGCTCCCTTGATGAAACGCGTCGAGACCATGCTTTACTGGATAAACCAGATCGAGGCTTTTCTCCCGAATCGGAGGGAGCCCACCAGGCTGTTGGGACCTTTGCGGGCTCGGGGTGCAGGGAGCGACATAATCTTTCCGGCAGGAGAGGACGAACCGTTCTTCTCCATGGAGAAGCTAAAGGGGTCCGTGGCTTTCGCGGGGATGGCAGGTTTCAGCGCCGCAGCGTTTGATGTTAGCACCAATCCTCGGCTTACCGGACGGCCAGCGATATTGCAATTGACTGGATCAAACGGCGAATCTGAGGCGACAGCTGAAGTGGAGGTGGATCGCACATCGGATGTCGTACATGATCAGTTCAGGGCCAGATTGGTGGCTCTTCCGTTGCCAAGTTTTGATCTTGCGGCCCTGGGCGGGCGGCTTGATCTGGGTTCTGGCAGCACAAATGTCGCGCTTGAACGTACCGGCGATTCGATCTCTGGTGTAATAGTGTGGAACACCGAAACGGCAGCCTGGCATCGCGGAGACACGCAGGGGGCGGGGGCCGGATCGACCCTTTTGTGGGAAACGATTTCCGATCTTTCGTCGGTTGAGATATCGCTTGGACTGGGGGGCACCGTTACCTCCCCGAGTATGACTGTCAGGTCCAATATTGGCGCCCAGGCAGCAGGTGCACTCCGCGCACAAATCGGGAATCAGATCAGACAGGCTGAGGGCAGAGTGCGCGCCGAGGTTGACCGGCTGTCCGCCAGTGCCATTACCGAAGCTAGAGGTTCGGTGAGTGAGATGGAAAGCGGGATCGGAGCCAGACTCGCCGGTTACGAGGCTGAGTTGGATGTTTTGAAGACACAGTTAGAGAACCGTTTGCGCCAGTTCGTTCCGCGCCTTCCCGGGATTGGTGGTTGATCGCGGTTAGTTCTCGAAAATATTTTTGGGCATGTGAAGACTGACGAGTACGTGCGGTACGTCCACGACTTCGGAGATTTTCAGGTCTCCTGCGAGGGATGTCAAAACGTACGCTTCTTCTCTCCCGAGTCCTCGTTCCTCGACGAGATAATCGATCATGTACGATGTTGCTTTTTTTGCTGCTGCGTCGAGGTCGGTTGCAAACGCGGTGACCGCGTAGTAGGAATCGGTTTCGTACTGTGGCTCGGGAATCGCACGGCCGCCCTTCAGCACAGTTAACTCCATCACGATTCGCATTGGGGCCTCAAGTGCGGTCCCCGAAACCTCTCCGTCTCCCTGCACGGCATGAGTGTCGCCGATGGAAAACAATGCCCCGTCGACGAACACCGGGAAATAAACGGTCGTCCCCTGGGTCATGTGGCGGTTGTCCATGTTGCCGCCATTGGCGCGCGGGGGAATTGTTGAGAGGAGGGAGTCGGATGCCGGGGCGACGCCCATGACTCCTGGAAAAGGATCCAGGTTCAGGGAAACGCCATCGGTGAATTCGACTGTCGAGGAGCCGGAGTCGATGGCGAACGTCTTCAGGAATGCATCCGGGAAAGAGTCCGCCAGAAAGCCGAATTGGGGTATAATGGCAGCCCAGCCCCACGAGCCGACTTCGATTTCGTGGAGTTGTACGGCAAGAACGTCGCCGACTTTCGCTCCTTCCACGAAGATGGGTCCGGTTAGCGGATGAATGGGATCGAAATCAAGTGTCGCTACATCCTCGGCAGTCGACTGGAGGTTTAGTTGTCCGTCAGTTGCTTCGGAGGTGAATGCTTCCACGATGGCGCCCGATGGAACCGTTACAACCGGTGCAATGGTGCTGCTGAATCGGTTGTGCGTCTGGTCAGCTGTTATGGTGAATTCGACTTCGGGTACCCGTTCCCGTGGGTCGCCCCACTGCTCGATTGTGCATCCGACGCTTGACGCCGCGAACACGGTTGCGCTCAAAACAAGAATTCGTTTGCGGGAACGGGTCCGATTCATCTCAGCCTCCCCTGCGCCCGAAGGTGACCTCAAGTTCTACTCTTCCACCGTCGCGCATCACAGCCACGATGACAGTCTGGCCCGGGCGGTGTTTTCGTAGAGCGTCGGTCATTCCCTGAAGGTCGGCGACCACCTCCTCACCGATTTGCACAAGGATGTCTCCGGCCATAAGGCCTGCGATATCGGCCGGGCTCCCCTCCCGAACACCGGTAAACCTCACTCCCCCGGGCGAACTGCTCATGTCCGGGATTGATCCCAGGTATGCTCCGTATCCGCCTCCGCCACTCTGTTGCGGTTGGGATACAACAAGGAAATCAAGTGCTTCTCCCGCGGTGGCCATCGTCCAGGCTACTTCCGCCGCGAATCCGGCCACAGTCGCTATTCCTTCAATATTGATCGTCTGCCAGTCGTCGGTGGTGCGGTGGTATTCTTCATGAACGTCGGTAAACAGGTGAACCACAGGCAGGTTCGCGGCATAAAAAGACGAATGATCACTGCGACCCCATGGGTCAGCCACCGGGCTCAATTGTAACCCGAATTCTTCGTTGGCCGCAGCTAACAACCGGAGCATCTGCGTCGCAGAACCGGTACCGATAGTGATGAGTTTGTTGTCTCTCATTCGCCCGACCATGTCCATGTTGATCATGGCGTAGGTGTCTGCGAGCGGGAGTAACGGGTTCTTCACATAGTAGTCTGAGCCGAGTAATCCCAACTCCTCTGCGGTGAAAGCGATGAACAGCACCGAACGGCGGTTGTTCTCTTCGCGCCCGGCCAGGAGTCGCGCCGCCTCAATCAAAGCGGCTGTCCCCGACGCGTTGTCATCCGCACCGTTGTGGACGACTCCCGTGCTATCGGGATCGAGGCTTCCAGAACCACCCAGACCCAGATGGTCGTAGTGTGCGCCCATGACGACGAGTTCGAACGCAATCGCCCCGGTCCCTGGCAAGAAACCGACGACGTTTTTTACATCTGCGGCGCCGATGCCCGAGTGCGCTAACGCGGGCGCTGTCGGGTCAAGGCGAAATTCCTGGAAGTAACTGCCGGCGACCGGTTCAAGTCCTATTTCCTGGAAGCGTTCGGCGATGTAGTCGGCTGCGGCGTCCAGACCATCGGTGCCCACCCCGCGTCCCTGGCGGGCATCGTCGGCGAGGAAACGGATGTCGGACAGAATATCTTGCTGGGCTTGTACCTCGGTTTGTTGCCCGAAAGATGCTATTAGTATTGCGAAGAATATCCTTTTCATTGCGCTCCGTGCCTTTCTGGTTTCAGGCATCTCTATCATCCGTGATTCCCGATCAAATATTGACCGGGAGTGAAGGTGTTCAGCGGGATGCATCCCCGAAAATGGTGTCCCCGTCAAACCGTCCGTTCTCGATAAAAATGTCCGACGTGCGATAACCGGATTTGATGCTCCCTGCTACGTATACGCCGGGGACATTGGTTTCTAAAGTATCGTCGTCGTGCTCGGGTCTTCCGGTCTCAGGTTCGATGTTGATACCAACCCGGCGGAAGAGTTCTGTGTCGGGTAGAAAACCAGTGAGTGCAAATACCCGATCAGCCTTCAGAACCTCCTCAACGCCGTCGGGGCCGGTGACTGCTACGCCCGAGGCATCAATTCGCAAAACTTCCGTCTCCAGTTTCTCAGCAATTTCTCCCGCTTTGATACGGTTGATGATATCTGGTTTTACCCAGAACTTCACGCTGGGTGGGAACTCCTTGCCTCGGTATACCAGTGTTACACGGGCCCCAGCTCTGAATAACTCCAGGGCTGCTTCCACCGCCGAATTTTTTCCTCCAATAACGACGACATCGCGGTCGAATCCCAGATGTGGCTCGTCGAAGTAATGGGAAACATGAGGTAGATCCTCTCCGGGTACTCCCAGCATTTTGGGGTTGTCGTAATACCCCGTTGCGAGGGTCAGGTGTTGGCAGACCATCTTGAATTGACCGCTCTCAGCCTTCATGAGACATTCCAGCCCCGAGGTGGTTGCCTCGCACGAGATCAACTTCGTGAAGGTTCGGGTGCGGATTCCCTCAGCACGCACCACGCCACGATAGTACATCATCGCTTCCTCTCGAGTGGGCTTTTGTCCGGAACAGACCAGCGGGTGACCACCTACTTCCAATAATTCAGGGGTAGTGAAAAAATTCATTCCGATCGGGTAGTTGACTATCGAATTGACGACGGCTCCGGCGTCGATCAATAACGGATCTCTACCTGCTCGTCGCGCCGAAATGGCACAGGCGATACCGATGGGGCCCGCTCCGATTATCACCGTGTTTTCTATTTGCATTCATGAAATATATGGCGACGTATTCAGGTCGGAACCAAAGGGGCGTAGTATCAGTTGAAATAGCATGATAAAGCAATCCTTATCCCTCTCCGTTTTTCTTCTAGTCGGTTCCAGCCAGCTAAATGCACAGGGGCGTCGAGAGCAGTGGCGCACTGACTTCAATAATCACACCGTTCCGCTCGAAGAAATTGTTTCCGGGGGGCCTCCGAAAGATGGCATTCCCGCCATCGACAACCCGCTCTTTATTTCGGTGGGGAGTGCCGACGATTGGTTGTCGGACCGAGAGCCAGTGGCTCTGGTAGAAATTGACGATATCGCGCGAGTTTACCCGTTGCAGATTCTGATCTGGCACGAGATCGTGAACGACCGGATCGGCGACACCCCGGTCTCGGTGACGTTTTGTCCGCTGTGTAACACGACGCTGGCCTTCGACAGGCGCTTCGAAGGCAGATTGCTCGATTTCGGGACGACCGGAAGGGTTCGCCATTCTGATCTGGTGATGTACGACCGGCAGACAGAAACGTGGTGGCAACAGGCGACCGGGCAGGGTATAGTCGGGGAACTTGCCGGTGGACAACTTAAATTCATCGGTGCTCCGGTTGTGAGTTGGGGCGACGTGAAAGAAAATTTCCCCAACGCGCAGGTCCTGTCTCGCGAGACCGGGTACCGGATGAATTACGGGAGGAATCCCTACCGCGGCTATGACAACATCAACACCGGACGCCCCTGGCAGAGACTGTTTCGCAGGATCGTCGACCGTCGTCTCCAGCCTATGGAGAGGGTGGTTACGGTTTCGATCGATTCGTCTACCGCTGCTTACCCATTCGGATTTCTGGCCTCGAACCCGGTGGTTAACGACGATCTCCAGGGACAGGATTTCGTTGTGTTTTGGAAGCCGGGCACAGCGAGCGCTCTGGATTCTCGGGACATTGCTCGCGGGCGCGACGTAGGGTCCGGATCTGTCTACTCACGGGTTGTAGACGGGGCAGTCCTGGAATTTGCGGCTATTGGACCAGGGCGCTATCGCGATGATGGAACCGGATCGGAGTGGAATTCGCTCGGCCAGGCTGTCTCGGGCCCTCTGCGCGGAAGACGCCTCGAAACGATTCCTCATGGCAACCATTTCTGGTTCGCCTGGGCTGTTTTCGCGCCGGAAACCGATATTAGAAACTGAGTTAAGCTTTCCGGAGGGTCGGGGCGGGAACAACGAGTTTCTGAGGGTTGTTGGGGTTATTAGCCATGACCCAAGAATCCGAAGCGACCCACCGATTCACAGCCGAGGCAATGAGCGCTCTGGACGGTATGTATCGATTTGCGCTGAGACTCACCGGTGACCCCGTTGAGGCGGAAGATTTGGTCCAGGATACATACCTCATCGCATTCCAACGCCGGCGCCAATACCAACTCGGCACCAACTGTAAGGCCTGGTTGTTTACTATCTGCCGCCACCACTGGCTTCAACAGTTGGGTCGGGCCAAACGGATTTCTAACTGTGACGACGGGGAACTCGAAGCTCTTGCTACGGCATGGGCCGGCAAAACCGGGGCTGGAGAGCCCGCCCTGCGGGCTCTTATGGAAATCCCTGAGTTGGGCGACGTTCTTGAAAAGGCCCTTGATTCGCTTCCCGATGCTTACAGGATGCCGGTAGTAATCGTTGATATCGAAGATCAATCGTATTCGACGGCTGCTGACGTATTGGGAGTAGCGGTTGGTACGGTTCGGTCAAGGTTGCACAGGGGTAGAAAAATTCTACAAAAATCGCTTCTGAAGTATGCTGAAGACGCCGGCTTTGGAACCCAAATCGGCTGAAAGCGCTTTCAGTGGTAGTGAGGTCTTACTTAATTAGGAGGAAGTAGATGTTGAAAAAGGTACTGTTGGGCGCCGCCGCGACGTTGTTGTTCGCGGTAGCTGTCCCGGCAAGCGCTTCTGCGCAAGGGATGGAAGGGCCGGAGGGCCATGCCGCTACCGTTCGTGGAACCGTGATCGATCTGTCCTGCAAGTTCAGGCACGGTCTTACCGGGGAAGACATGCACCGCATGTGCGCCCAGGTCTGCGCTGATCGCGGTATTCCTCTGGCTATCCTTGGTGACGACGGCGTGCTCTACATGCCCGTTTCCGATGGAATGCCGGGCGAAGATCAGAACGATCGCCTGAAGGAATTCGCTGAGCAGCAAGTCACAATCAGTGGTACGGTCTACGAAGCAGGTGGGGCGAAGGCTGTTTCCATCGCGTCGGTTCGTCGGTCGTAAGTGACGAATTGTTTGGAACCAATAGTTAGGGTCGGCGCTTGATGCGCCGGCCCGTTACTATTGCGGCGATAGTTTTGGCTGTCGCGTTGGTTTCACTGACGGCCATGCGGCGCTCTGGACACGTTGAGCGTGGTCCTATTTCGGTTGCAAATGCTGGATTTACAGAACCGACCGTCACCACTGACGCTGGTTTTCCGGTTATTCTCGCTTCCAATGCACCGGAAACTCTGGTGCCTGACCAAATTTTTCCCGAGAACTCGTCAAGCATTTTGTGGTTTCAGGGCAGGGCCACGGGCCCCTACGGAGAGAGGCGGATCGCGGTTGACGGTGCAGGTGGGGTGATCAAATTCGGAGGGAATCTCCGTCCGAAAATGATCAAGTTTGATGTGGATGGCCGGGAGATAGTCAGCGCTGCTCCACTTCCGGACGGCGGTCATTGGTTGGTGGCTTCAACCGGTGAGTTTATCAGGACTGACGCGGAAGGGGCTATTGAAGTGCTTACTCACTCTCCTTTTGATTATGCCCATGTTACCAGCGATCCTGCCGGAAACGTGTGGGCAGTGCGGTCGCCAATTCAGTTCTCAATGCGCTGGGAGAGATCGGGGGCGCCAGCAATAGTGAAGATCGCCGCTGACGGAACTACGGATGGTTCGCTCGGGTCCGTGGTGGTACCGGCCGACTTCATGCTGTCCCAATTGGCAAGTTCGGGCTATGTGGCGTTTACAGAGGATGTGGTCTATTACGGGCCTTTTGTCCGAGACCAGGTAATCGCCATGAACTACCAGGGCGACACTCTGTGGATAGCCGAGCGCGGGCTGGAGCAGGAGGCCGAGGAGCCCAGGTTTCTCGTCGAAGACGGTGTGCCTCTGGTGGATTACTCGCCGGTCAACAAGGGCTTGGCCATTGGGCCGGATGGAAAACTCTACGCTCTGAGCGTACCCGGGTTCACGGTCTCGAAGAGCAGGCTGGATGTTTACGAGCCGACCACCGGACAATTGCTACGGTCAGCGATAATTGACAATTCTCTTCCAACATTGAGTGTCGACGCCGAGGGTCGCGTGTACCTGATTGACGAGTTCCGCCTCATGACGGGAGTACCGCCGCGCGAACGTATAGCCTTCGCCGATTTTGAACTTGAAATGCTCAATGGCGAACACCTTGAAAACAGGGATCTCCACGGCCAGGTCACCCTGATCAATTTCTGGGCGAGTTGGTGCGAACCGTGCCGGGTGGAAATGCCCGCACTTGATTCGTTACGGGCCAGCATCACTGATCCCGAATTCCAATTCATGACGTTCAACGAAGACGTCAATGTTGACGATGCCCGTGGCTTTCTTGACGAGTACGGGTTTGAGTTTCCGGTGGCCTTGGGCAGGGGCAGACTGAAGAACACGTATCACTACATGGGACTGCCGTTCACGGTTCTCGTGGATCGAGAAGGAAAAGTGGTGCAACGATGGATAGGGTTTGCCGGCGAAGGGCAGATCCAATCAATTCGATCGGTAACCATTGCTGAACTTGAACGAGGAGTTGCGATGGAGATGATGGATCACGGTAGTGATGTTGGCCAGTCCAGTGGCTCGATGGAAGGAATGGACCATTCCCGGTAAGACAATTCGTATCCTTCACCGGCCTTCAGGAACAACTCTCGCAGAGGGCCCGGTAGGCTGGGGGATTACTCCCTTCGAGGGCAATTATTATATCGGCCGCAAGCATCTCCGAACGGAGGGGTTTAAGCCTAACTTTGTTCCCGGGCTCTGCATTTACAAATTCCTGTATGTCTGGATGGACCTTCTTCTGCCGAATGGGGAGAGAATAAAAAACCTTGGTTGGCTATATTGGTTGCCTAATCCACTTTTCCCTTTCATCTGGTTCAGAGTGGCGGTCCCACAATCGCACCCTGATTTGATGGTTGAAGAAGTGGCATAGGTGTGTCGGCTCGTTTGAGCCGGTCGTGAACATTTAAGCCCGCAAGGAGTCCCAATGCCCCACGTTTTGGTGCGTCACAGAGTCAACGACTACGAGACCTGGCGCGCTGGCTTCGATGCCGCCGTCGACATGCGAAAAGAAGCCGGAGAAATTTCCTCTAAAGTCTTCTGCGGGAGTGACAATCCGCTCCTTATTGTTGGCCTTTTCGAATGGGACAGCCTCGAACGTGCGAAGGCGTTTTTTGAAGACCCTCGCCTGAAAGACGCCATGGCGGCTGCAGGAGTGGCAGACGAACCCGATGTCCATTATTTGAAGTCTCTCCCGGGGGACTCGCCCGGGAAATAGATGGATCGTCGGCGCGATTTAACGACGGGATTCAAGACGGCTTTCAATATTGCGTTTCGGATTTCGGTAGTGGCATCGGTGGTGGCCGTGATTGCCGTGTTCGCCATCGGGGAAGGCAAACTGATTCCCCGTGGCCCGATAAGCCACAGTAATCCGTCGGCAGCGCCACCCGCGGTTGATTCGTCGAATGGTTTCCCGATATCGAAATTTTCAACCGCGCCTGAGATTTTGATTTTCGATACCGTATTTCCCGACCTTCCGGTTCAGTTAATTCTTTTCGACGGAATGCCTGCGATCTCGGCAGGGCGGGGGCTTTCTTACGTTTCTAACGCCCAGGGGACGATTCATATTAGCGATAATCTGGTCGCAAATTTTGTTTCGGATTCCCTTCCGGAGGCCTCAGTGCAGTCTGATTTTATTTCGGACGTGCCGGGTGAAATCCATGCTCGCGCCGCCAGGGGCGACACTCTATGGATGTCGCGGATTGACGCGGGGCCGATGGTAGTCTTGACCCTTGGTCTCGATTCCCTCGTTTACTCGCTATGGTTGAGTACAGCGTCCGAGACGGAGCAGAAGGTCTTAGCCGTTTTCGATCCTCAGGACGGTCGTCTGATCAGATCCGGAATCTTCGATTCCCGTTATCGGAACACGCTGGCTGTTGATGAAGAGGGCCGCTCGTACCTTCTGGATGAATGGCGGGTCCTTACTGGGCGATCGGCCGACGCCAGGCCTGCGTTTCGCGAATTTGATCTCCCGTTGCTGGGGGGAGGGACTCTGAAGACGGAGGATATCAGAGGAAAGGTCACGGTGGTGAATTTTTGGGCCAGTTGGTGCGGTCCCTGCCGAGAGGAGATGCCTCAACTGGCAGCCCTGGATTTAGCTCTTCCGGAGGAGTCGTTTCAGGTGGTGACCTTCAACGAAGATATTCAGACCCGTGCGGCCGGGGCGTTTTTGACCGAAATGAATCTGAGCTTCGAATTTGTTGCTATGGGTCGGGGCAGCCTCAAGCGTCGCTACGGGTATGTGGGGTTGCCGCACACGGTGTTGTTAGATAGGAACGCCCGGGTGGTTTACAGTTGGACTGGTTTCGGGCGCGAGGAACAAATGCTGCAATTGAAAAACCTGGCTGTACGTGAAATAGGGGAGGCCCGTTAGCCACGGCTCAAAGTTGATGCGCGATGCCGAAGCCGAAGCTCACAAGCTGGATGTCCTCGGTTAAACCGATTCCATGAATCCGTACGGTGAAACGTTCCAACCCGGAACGCTTGGTAATCGATGCGAAACTGATGCCCACATATCCCGCGGCCTCGAATCCCCCGGAGAATCCGATCAGCGCGACAACGTCGGCTCCCCCTTCGAGTATTAACATTGAATTGTCGCCCGCCGGAATCGCGAAATTCACGCCGACATCGGCGTTGACGGCTCAATATGACCCAGGGCGCCTCGGGTAACTCACTTGCCAGAGGGTCGCTGCCGCCAAGCATCTTTTCTATTGCCCGAATAACCTCTGGCTAGGCAGGGCCTATACTCTCCCGAAAGTCCCACATCTGTCCAACCGCCTGGAACTCACCCCCAGCCCATCGGGTTTAACCAAAGGTTGGGAGTTTAGACCAAGTCTTTGGAAAAGGGGTGTGATGATGAGTGTAGGAAATTTGCCCACGATTCAGGCGCTGAAGGACGAGCCCGTCTCAGGAACGAACGAGCCAACGAACGATACAATCATAGTGGAGGGGTACCATGCTTCCAATGACGGAGGCGGCGGGATTTTCAACTATGACGCGAGCTCTTCAGCGGCTGATGACGGAGGTCTGGTCATCCAACCCACCTCTGGAAGCGGGCGTTGGATTCGCCAGTGGGAAGGCGCACTAAACGTGCGATGGTTCGGAGCCAAAGGAGACGGCAGCATGGCTACCGAAGAGATCCAGTCCGCAATTGATTCGGCGCAAGGGTTTGAAGTGGGTGATACCAGTGTGCCGAACGTTTTCTTCCCCTCTGGTCGATACGGGATCGATGAAACTATTACATGGAAATCTGCTGGTCTAGTTGGCGAGCAGACCAAGGTGGGAACACAGCTAATTTGGGCCGGGTCCGTCGTCGGCACCATGCTCGAAAAGGACGCCCTATCCGTTGGAAGTGCTTCGAACGGCATCTTAAGGGACATCGCTTTGGTGAATGGAGCCAACATGCCTTCGACGTTTATCAAATTCCCCGGTAAACTGGACGCGGCTATGACAATGCAAAGACTCCGCTTCGAAGGTTGCTCGGGAGATTGTATCGTATTCGAAGATGGTTGGTTCAACTTTTTCATGGATCATGTCCGGTTCGAAATCATTGGCGGTTTTTGCATCAACGCCAAAGTGTGGTTTGAGGTGCCCCCTAATAAGCCACGGAAAGAGCAAAACCTAAGTTCATTTTCCATACAGGATTTTACCATAGACAATCGGACCCCTGGTGTGGGGCCACCGATAAAAGCTCCCGGAATGTTCCTCTTTGACAACAGCGCGGCCAACGCATCCAACGCGGGGGTCATCCGATTCGCTGACGCCCGATTGGAGGTAAACGAGGCGTGGGACGGCGTGACGCCCGGAGTTGTCGTGTTGAAATCTGCCGCCTCGGCTCCCAATAAGCGGTGGTGTGCAGTCGAGTTTGAAAACGTTGCCTACCAGGACGTTGGGAACGTGATGCCCAACGACGTTCTGTTATTTCACGACGCAACTGGCGATTTTGCGCCGGCCATTGTCACGCTGGTGAATGTACGTCAAGAAGGTCTGTCTTCAATTCTCGGAGGTAACTGGCAGTCGTGGCGTTTTCCTCTGCAGGGATCCTATCCACTCGCATATCTGAGCGCACAAACCGGAGCTACGGAGGAATTTGCGCCGATGACCGGTTTAGTCGTGTTCAACGAGCTCGACGGAGGTACGAAGCGAGCGTTTCTTAGCCGTGTTTTGGGTGACGTTAATGACCGGTGGCACGTGCGGGCAAACGGAGTAATGGCCTGGGGGGACGGCACCAATAGTGTCGACACCAACCTGTATCGAGATTCCCCTAACGTCCTGGCAACGGATGACGCTTTTAGGGTGAACGCTTCGTCTCGGATTCACTCAGGGACTGGAGTGCCTGCCGGGAGTCTCGGAACTAACGGGGATTTCTTTTTGCGCACTGATGGTTCTCCAGGTTCTGCGTTGTGGTTCAAAGCCTCTGGCGCGTGGTCGAGCATTGCGTGACGTGGACGGGGTTGGGTCGTTAGGTCCGGCCCCCTGACTCTAGGAATCGTAGCAATCTTGCCAGCGCTTCTTCGTAGTCTTCCCCCTTCGGCCTGTCAAAACACGGAATCGGGTTCCACATCTGTCCCATACTTACATCTTGGTCTAAGGTGCGGGAACAGCGTATCACGAGGTATCAACGAAAGGCCAAATCTGTTCAGTCTAACCTGCACGACTCAGTCAACGACGCTCGCTGGCACTCGCGTCTTATGGTCGAGTCCTGCAGGGCGCTAACCGTCCCTAACCCACCCGTGTGCTACCAACAACTTTTCGACCATTCATCCCAAAAACACCCTGTCGATTCATTTTTGTGTTGCAGTTTGAAAAAATCATTGACGGCAGGCCGATGGAATGCTATTTTCTGCGTCCTTTTCTAAACGATTAACATTCTTAACCGGAGATGCTGTGCGATGGGCGCCAAGAAAAAAACCGAACGCAAGTGGTCCAAGAGAGTCAAAGCAGAAAAGAAGGTCTCGAAGAAGAAGAACAAAGAAACCGCCCACGGCACCATTCGCGAGTCGATGGCTAGAAAAGAAAAATCATTCAGTTGGCGCAGTGCTGAACAAACCGCTAAGATCGCCGCCTACATGACAGCCAATGCTCCGTGCATCGAAATCACAATCGAAGGGATGCGTCCGGACGGCGCCCCAGATTATTGGAGCGTGATCGTACCGGAAGGCACCAGTCAGAAGAAGCTGGAGAAGATAATTGATAAAGGAACCGAGGCCGTGGGGGTTTTCAATGTTGCTGTTCCGTGTCCTCCATATTGCCCCCACGATCCAGACTCAGGTGCGTAAGCCCTAGTGACAGAGTTGTTTGAGCGCTACACATGGATTGGGATAGTTTTCCCGGTGGCGCCGCTCGCCGTCAATCTTTGGCTGCGTGTTTACCGGGGTCGCACTGTAGCGACATCGGTGTGGCTAGTGTCCGCGGCGTTTGCGGTGTCCTTCCTCGCCAATTTTGCTGGCTGGTTGTGGGAAGGACAACGCGGGAACAATTGGTGGATTACGTTTGTTTATGCGCCGGTTCAAACCGTTCTTTTTGCATTTGTGGTATTCCCTCGGTGGGGGCGGAAAATAGCATTTGGGATCGTCGGCGCTATCATATTATTCCATACGGTTGGGCGATTCCTGGGGGCTGTAGACTATTTGACGCCGAGTAGCGCGAATCAAATTATTGGGTGGTCGGTGCTTTCTTTGGTCGTCATGGCATCCAGCTATTTCCCTACGTCAGATTTGCGAAACGCGGTTATGGTTTATTGCCTCGGCGGAACGATCGCCATGGTAACGATGGATGCGTCAATCGAGCATGACTTGACCTTATTTTGGACCGCGTGGGCTTCTTTTCAGCTGGTCCAATGGGTGGCGGTTGGAATGACAATTCGGGTTTCCATCAAAGTAGCGTTGGCGAATCGAAGTGTGAAAAGGTCTCGTGAGGAAGCTGATGCCCTCGGAGTTTGGCATTGGTGCTCAAATTGCACCACCATCCACGAGGGAGACGAAACCGAGTGTCCAACCTATTTAGAGGTGATTGGAGCGGACATCATGCAGGTTCTTGATGATCTGCAAGGGAAGTCGCCCAACGCTGGAAAGATTAAGCAACCCGTGAGCGGGTACACTGTAGAAAAGGGCTCGCCGCGCTACTTCAGGCGCTTGCCCGGTACCAAAGTGATCAAGAAATAAATAGAACGACAATATTGAAAAGTATGAAAAATGCCCGCTAGAGAAAAGCTATACCTGTTTCTGGCGGGCATTTTCATTACCGCCCTTACACTCGGCAATATCGTGGGTGTCACTAAGTTCGTTGACCTTGGTTTCGTGGTGGTGCCCGCAGGTCTCCTGGCTTATCCGGTCACGTTTTTAGCGACAGACCTCATTAGCGAACTTTACGGGAAGGCCAGGGCGCAGGCCGTAGTTTGGACGGGGTTCGTAATGAACTTCTTTATGCTGGCCTTGATGTGGGCCGGGCATAGCTTTCCCGATGCTAGCGGAGTTTCGGGGGCAGCTTCTACCTTTGAAAGCGTCTTCGACTTCATGAAGCCCAACGTCGTGGCGTCCATGATTGCTTATCTCATCGCTCAAAGTTTCGACGTAAAAGCATTTCATTTTTGGAAGAACCTCACCAAAGGCAAGCATCTCTGGTTGAGGAATATTGGATCAACCACAGCCAGTCAGGTGATTGATACCGTTACCATCCTTTCAATCCTTTATGTATCCGGCGGGTTGGGAGAGTCGGTGGACAGCGTTGGGGCGCTGATTGGTTTGATGTGGGGATCCTACCTCTTTAAGTTCACGTTCGCGCTTGCCGATACTCCCTTTTTCTACGCCGGAGTATACCTGCTGAAAGACCGAATCGGCGAAGAGCCCGACGCTGCAAACTAGGGTCGATCGGCGGGGTCGGCGAGTCCGTTTGCGTCTACGATCTTTAGCATCGCTCTGTTAACCGCTCTAAGGTCGTTGTCCGACAGTGGATCCAGAAAGCGGGTTTCGAGCCAAGCCTGAAGTCTGGGTCTGGTGTTTTTCAAGGCGCTTGCGCCCATGGGTGTGAGCACTATAAAGCGGACTCTGCGATCCTGCGGAAGTAGCTCCCGTCTAACGAAGCCCTGGGTCTCCAGGCGGTCAACCATTTTGGTTACGCCAGCTTTTGTGATCCTCAGTTTGGCAGAAAGATCTACCATCTTGCGCCCTTCTTTCGCTGAGCGAACATGGATCATCAACTCCAGTTCGGACAGTGAAAGGCCGACTTGTTCCTGCAGAAAGTCGTCTATCGCCCCCTGGAAAAACGAGGCCACCCCGGAGAATCGCCTCCAAACCACCAGTTTACCAAGTGTTTCGTGCATGCGCTTTGAAATCCGTTCGTTTGATGTGAAACATAACCCCATGGACAAACGTATACTGGTTAACTAATATAGTTAACCAGTTTAACAAATGAGGTTGTATGAGATACTGGAGCCTTGCAGCGTTCGCAACATTGGGGGGCGCTCTGCTCATCAACGCGGCGCTCGATGGTGTCATCCCCCTTGTCGAGCGGCTCGAAATGATGGCGGGGGTGGTGTTTTTGGGTGTGGGACGACGAATGACACAGCAGAAATTACATTGAGGAAAGGGATTCGAAAATGAAAACCACCGCACTTTATCACGGCATTTCTCTTCGCTGTTGGCGCGGCGAACGTAGTAAATGCCCAGGAAATGGAATTAGGGACATGGACCGGAGGTATGTACCCACCGGCTCCACTGACGCCTCAGGATGCCACCTTTGACGTAGAAATGGTTGATGGTACCCTCGATATCAAGATCCACCAGCCGGGGGGAATCATCCCCACACAAAAGGCCGTTTTTGATGGAGACGCGATCAGTTTTCAAATGCGAGGTCCAGGGAGGACTGAAGGCGCTCCGATGAGGACGATCGTGTGCCGGTTAGAGAAAAAAGCTGATAGCACATTCGAAGGAACCTGTATCGATGACTCTGTTCCCGCCGCCGCTCCTCAGGGACGTTTGGTCATGATTCCACCATCGCAGGGGTAGTTGCCGAGAGGTTAGCGCAGCTTGGAAACCTGGGCCAACATGGTGTCGGCTTTTATGCCCCAGTGGGAATCGTACCATGACGTTTTTCCCTCTGAGAGGAGGAAAATCTGGGGAGATTCGTGGCGGACACCCAGTTCGTTTTCGATCTGGTTCGATATTGCGCGGTTACTCAGAACATCAACCATGTAAATTGGTGTTTCGTTGTCGGTTTGCACGAACTTCTGCAATTCTCGAAACGCCATTGCCGAGAGGTGGCAAATGGGGCTGTGTTTGTAGACGAAAGCTCGTTCTTCTGCAAGCGCTGCCTGCCACGACTCGTCGTCGGTGACGGGATTGATGAAAGATTCGGTGGCCATATCTGGACCCAAAAGTAACTTGCCGAGCCAATCTGTGAAACGTCCCACTAGCGGGTTCCTGGGTTACAGGTGTGGTTAGCCGGTGATGTGGCGAACAATGTATTTCTTTACGGTGCCTAAAGTCTGTGACAATCTCGGTATCACCGGGCGCCGCACCGGGATTTCCAAATTTGAGATGGTTGCGCCGGACCGCAGGAATTGCAGCAGGTCCTCTACCCCATAGCGGGACCTCATCTCCCCGTCGGATCGAAATCGAACTCTACGTTCGGAATCGATAATGAAGAGGGCTGGTTTGGCAATACCACCCATTTCGAACTTGTTAAAACGGTCCCACGACTGGACAACCTGCTTGTCCACATCGCAGAGGTGAGTAAAGGTAAGTCCCAATTCCGCTTTCAAACTTTCGGAGTATTCGGGCTTGTCCACCGAAAGGGCCAGAAAACGCACTCCGTTTGATTCAATGTCATCCAGATGTTCCTGATAGGCAGCCAACTGACTGCGACAATAAGGTCACCAGTCTCCCCGATAAAACAGCAGCACAATCGGTTTTTGGTCGACGAGTTCCTGGAGAGAGGTTAGATGTCCGTTAGAATCAGGCACACTAAAATCAGGGGCCAGGTCGCCAATGCCAGGTTTGCCCGTCCCGGTTGCCGCGGTGGTTTCCATTAAGTCCCTGTCGATCCAAAGCCGCCCCTGAGCCGATTCGTCTCGGCAACGGCTTCAGTTACCGGCGGTAACCAAACACGGGCGAAAATCGCCTGCGCCACCCGGGTTCCGGCTTCGAGGGTAACGGGTTCTTCTCGGAGATTGTGAACGATGACCCCAATATCACCTCCGTAGTCGGCATCGATTAATCCTGGCGAGTTCGGGAGAATCAAGCCGTATTTCAGCGGTAGGCTAGACCTGGGCAGAATGAGCATGGCAATCCCTTCTTCATCCCTGCAGGGCAAATCGGCGGCTAGTTTCATTCCGGTCTTTAAGATCGTGGTTTCCCCTGGAGCTATCGTGTGTTCCTCAATGGTCGCGAGGTCGTACCCGAATGAACCGGCCGTGGCCCGTTCGGGAATCTTTGCGGACGGTTGAGTTTTTTCCAGGCGGATCTCAGTCATCGATACTCCCGTGGGGTGGTCGCGGTGTGTGAGCGACCAATATCAGGAGGCCGGGGTTAGTGCGCAACTCATCTTCCTCCAAAAGGGGTCGCGGGCGGCTATTATTGAAACTGTACCTTGACGTTTTCGGTTCCGATTCGTCGGGACCGATACAGGCGGTGGAAATTTGAAGCTACTTGAGATCCTTTCGGGGCTGTGGGCGGTGCTCGCCGCGTCATTGACGCTGCTGGCCGCTCTTCTTGCGTCCGGGCACGCGATAATTTACAAAAGGGATGACCGAGCTGCGGTGGGATGGGTGGGCCTGATCTGGCTGGTTCCCGTCGTGGGATCGCTGCTCTATGTGATGTTCGGCATTAATCGAATCCGTCGTAAAGCTGTTTTGTTGCGCTCTGAAATATCCCATTTCAAGACGGGGGAGTATCCGGTGAAAAGGGATGAGGAACGGCTCATCGCTATTCTTCGTGAGGAAGCCCAACATCTCGTGGCCTTGCCGCGCCTCGTAGATACGATTGCGCGCCGTAACCTGTTGTGTGACAATGAATTAGAGGTATTGTGTAACGGTGATGCGGCTTACCCGGTAATGCTCAAAGCGATTGACGGTGCTGCCGTTACGATCGTTCTTAGCAGTTACATCTTTGACAACGATGCGATCGGCAAGAAGTTTGGAAAGGCTCTCGCTGAAGCGGTCCGCCGAGGGGTTGAGGTGCGGGTCCTGATTGATGACGTGGGGGCGAGGTATTCCTGGCCCTCGATTGTCAAAGGGCTTCGTCAGGATGGAGTACGGGTTGCCCGTTTTGCCAAGACCTTTATTCCATGGCGGATTCCCTACATGAACCTGCGCAATCACCGCAAACTTTTGGTCGTGGACGGCAGCGTGGGGTTTACGGGTGGGATGAACATTCGCCACGGAAACGTGCTTGAAGACAATCCTGCCAGCCCGATCCAGGATCTTCATTTCAGGATAACGGGCCCCGTGGTGTCGCATCTCATGCAAACCTTCGCGGAGGACTGGCTGTTTAGTACGCGGGAAACCCTCACGGGCGAAAAATGGTATCCCGATATCGGACCGGCAGGAGATGTTGCTGCCCGCGGACTCACGGATGGCCCGGACGAAGACTTTGAGAAACTCAGCTGGGCTATTCAAGGGGCGATTAGCGCGGCCCGCGAACACATCAGGGTTGTTACTCCGTATTTTTTGCCAGACAGTTCTCTGATCTCGGCGTTGAATGTTGCGTCCATGCGGGGCGTCGACGTAGAGATAGTAATACCGGGAAAGAACAACCAACTGCTGGTTCAATGGGCGACCAATGCGCGCCTCTGGCGGCTTTTGTCGAAGGGATGCAAGATTTACTATTCTCCGCCGCCATTCGACCATTCGAAGCTCATGATTGTGGACGGAACCTGGGTGTTGGTCGGGTCGGCAAATTGGGATCCACGCAGCCTCAGACTCAACTTCGAGTTCAACGTCGAGTGCTACGGCCACGAATTCGCTGAGAAGGTTGACGCGATTATCCAGCGTAAGATCGATACGAGCCAGCGGGTTTCGAAGGCGCGACTGGATGCGCGTAGCCTGCCGGTGAGGCTAAGAGACGGTGTCGCGCGGCTCTTTACCCCCTACCTGTAACGTTACTGTTGCTCGCTCAGCCGGCGCGCCAGGGCATTCGGTAACAAATCCCAAACGAACTGGATTTGCACACCGCGTTGGGTGCGGAACGGATCGCCCTCCACAGGCGAAGTCACAAAGGCGTAGTGGACTGCCACGACTTCCTGGGATTGTCCGACGATCGGACCCCCGCTGGAACCTCCTGTTGATTCGGCGCTGTGAATCACCTCGTCCAATGTGGTGTCGGTAATGCTCCCGGAGGTAACCAGCGGCTGTATCAACCCTCGATTGGCCAACTCCCCGGCCAGGGTGATCGGTGATGCTGCCTCGCCTACCGTATTGCTAATCTCCTCACGCTCGGCGGTGGCCACTCTGAACATCAGGTTATGCACTCCGGTCGGGTAACCGATCAGCACGATGGGGTCGCCGGGGCCGAGGTCGGTGTCTCGCATACTCAGTTTCAGTGGTGTTGCTTCGATTCCGGGGACGAGGCTCCTGAGAAGGGCCAGGTCGTGATCCTCCGATACGCGGTCAACAACCAATGGGTAGGGTCGGCTACCCGGTGGAAAATGTGCCCGCAACAGGGTAAGGACGGGGTTTACTTCAATCCCGTTGCTCCTCATGTCGGCCAGATCTGCATCGTCGGTCCAAGGCACCGCTACGTGTTTGTTGGTAACGATCCAACCTGCGGAGTCGATCAGGAATCCTGACGCCGATCCCGTCTTCTCGACTATCGGACCGTTCCCTCCAAATATGAGCTGGGGAACGCTGGTTCCATCGGGAATTGTAGTTTCACGAACCCGTCCGTTTGCGTCCAGCGAGTAACGGAGCATTTGCCCGGTGCTTTGTTCTCTGAAACCATACGCGTAGAGCAGCAACGGGACGCCAGCACTGAAGTTGCGGGTCACGGCGCGTCCAAGGGGTTCCGTGGGTTCCGTGGCTGCCGCCGTCAGGAACAGTCTTTGAAGGGAGTCGTTGCTGCTTTCGATCGCAGCTAACTCTGACGCGAGTCCGGTTCTCGAATCGCGCTCTGCCTCAAGCGCCATGGAAAGTCCATTGAGCGCTGCTTCAAATGCGGATCTGGTTTGGAGATTCCAGTACACCAATCCGGCCATGGACATGAGGCTTACTGCGCCGATCAACAGGGAAATAGCCCTGGCCCTGCGCGAGGATTTTTGATAGGCCAGTGAAACGAACTCTCTACTTAAATGAAGGGGCTTTTCAAAGGTGCCGGTATCGGCTCGTTCGGTGCGGGATCTCGCGATCCGATAAATGTCCGATAAGGACTGGCTCGACGCGTCGAGGGTCTGGTGAAGTTCTACCGGGCTGTGAGACGAAAACTGAACAGTGGGTCCACCGGGCCCGAACTCAATGATGTCTCCATTCTTCAGCAACGCTCGCGTAATTTTTTTCTTGTTGACGAACGTTCCGTTTCTACTTTCGCTGTCGATTAATTCATAATCGTCACCTTCCCGAGTGACAGTGGCGTGCTCGGCAGACACCAGGACCTGTCCTGAGGGGTAGGCGACGGAGCATTCGGGGGACCGCCCGAAGCTGATGGGTGTGTCGCCGATTTCTAGTTGCTGTCCGGCACGGGCGCCGGAAAGGAAGACCAGTTTAGCTTGCATAGTGAAGGGTACAACATTTTTGGCCGTCGAACGAGGGGGGGGCGGTTGAAGAGGGCGGTTGAAAAGGGTGGAAAAAGAGGCGGTTAGATTGCGGCAAGGTTTTTTTCAACAGGATGGTGCTATGCCTACCGAGATGGACAAACGACTAAAGGGGACCCTGCTGCTATTGACGGGTGCTGTGTTGATCAGCTTTGCTCCGGTGTTCGTGCGGCTAGCGTCGGTTGGGCCGATGGCCATGGGCTTTCATAGAGCGGCAATCGGCGGTGTGATTCTTCTTGCCATAGCGCTGTTTCGGAAAGAGCGAGTGGCTCCGCCACGCCCACTTCTTTTGCTGACGATGGCCGCGGGATTGGCCTTTGCGTTCGATCTGGCTCTCTGGCACAAGAGCATCGAATTGGTGGGCCCGGGAGTCGCCACGATTCTCGCCAATTTCCAGGTCTTTCTGATAGCCGCATACGGCATCCTGGTACTCCGAGAGAAGTTTTCCTGGCGTTTTCTTCTCGGGGCGGTGATGGCCTTCGCGGGGCTGTTTCTTTTGCTTGGTCGGAATTGGTCGGAGTTTTCGTCGGGCTACCGTCTGGGGGTTTTGTTTGGTGCACTCACGGCCGTGGCCTATACGTCTTATCTGCTGGCGATAAGACGTCTCCACAGGGATTCTACTGAAACGTTGCCCATGGCAACTCTTGCCACGGTATCGCTGTCTACTGCGCTGTTTTTGGCTATCACTGTGGTTGCCACCGAAGAGACCTTCGCCATTCCCTCAATGTTTGACGCGGGGATGATCGTGTCGCTGGCCGTAACTGCGCAGGTCATTGGCTGGCTGGCAATCGCGTGGGGATTGCCGCACGTGCAGGCAAGCAAAGCGGGTCTGATTCTGCTACTGCAGCCGACGTTAGCGTTCCTGTGGGACGTGCTGTTTTTTGCGCGGGCGACCGGTGTGGCGGACGGCGCAGGAGCTGTACTCGCGCTTTGCGGGATTTATCTAGGCTCGAGAGCCCGCTAACTAGGCGCTTTCTTCCGAGGTCTTGCGGTCACCATCGATCCAGCCATCAAACAGATCGACGATTCGGTTGCCGTATGCGGCATTGGTCTCCGAATGTGTAACCTGCACGATCGTGGTCCCCTCTTTGTTTAACCGCGTGAACATCTCCATGATCTCTTTTGCTTGAGAGGAATGGAGGTTCCCGGTAGGCTCATCTGCGAGGATGAGTTTCGGATTGGAAATCACTGCTCTTGCGACACCAACCATCTGCTGTTGTCCACCGGACAGCTGTGATGGAAAGAGGTCTTTTTTTCCGACCATTTGAAAGCGATCCAAAGTATCTGCAACAATACTGGCCCGTTCCGACTTCTTGATATTTCGGTAGGACAGGGGGATGTCGAGGTTTTCATAGACCGTAAGGTTGTCCAACAGATGGTACTGTTGGAATACGAACCCGATGTACTCTTTGTTGAGTTCGACCCGGTGGCGAGGTTTCATGTTATGAACGGCGTGGTCGTACATGTAGTACTCCCCGGTCCACGCGGCGTCCAGCATTCCCAGAATGCTCAAAAGAGTCGATTTGCCGGCACCCGAAGGCCCCATAATCGTGACGAAATCGCCCTCTTTAATATCAAGGTTGATCTGTCGCAGGACGAATGTTTTTGTGATTCCGGTGTCGAAGAATTTTTCGATATTGCTGAGTTTGATCATCGTGTTGGGCGGCTCTCGGTCGATTTCTCTGTGAACTGCAATCTTAAGCGTAGAACACACTGATGGCCAGTGGGTCATCAGTGTGTTTCTGGTTACACCTCGGGTGCGATTGGGTTGCGCGGGGGCCGCTAATGTGCCCCCGCACGGATTTGGCCTTAAAGGCTCAACCAGTAGTTGAATTTCACCAGGAAGGTATTTGTTGCCTCGGTGTCGTCGAAGATATCAGATACCGAACTCCTAAAATCGAACTGTCCCGTCTGGTTGAAGCCGCTTCGGCCGTGCTGCCATACCAGAAACAGGGTCGATCCCAGGTTGTATTCCCATCGCAACACGACGTTGGAACGGAAGGACAAGAAAGTGAAGTCGGGGTTACCGAGGTCGATGTCGGCGGTTCCATCTCCGGTGACGTCGAGGCTCACATCGCCGTTGTCAATGAAAACGCGGTCGTCGGCGAAGCTCTGGATTCTGTCGTCAAATGTCTCGCCCCGCGGGTCAGCCACGCGCCGATAGTCGACATAGTCGCCGGAAGAGACGAACGGTTCAGCGTAGATCTGGAGCGAAAGATCTGGCGAGAAAGTCATGTTGCCCCGGAATTGCATGGAGACAGTGGTTTGTTCTAGCTCGCCAAAAATAAATTCGCGTTCTGAACCCACGTCTTCCTGTCGCAAAAACTGCCAGGTATCGCGTTGCCCGTTGAAATTGGGACCGAAGGAGAAATCCATGTTCGTGGCTGCTCTCCACGACACGCTGGGTGTTATCCCGTAGCCGTGGCTCCCGCTCGCTGCCTGATTCCAGAAGAAACCGTTGAGGTTGGCGCGTAACGGCTTGCGGAAATCGCTGCCGACGAAGAACCACCCGTTGAGGTTGTTGGGTCGCTGGAATCCCGGTCCACCGCGCAGGTCGGTTACGCCGAGGCCGCCAACGTTGATGTTCATTCCCACGTTGGCATTCCAATAGTTCAAGAATGTGGCGTTGGCGTTAATGTTTCCGCCGGAATTTTTTCTTTCCCACCCGTGCGTGTAGTTGGTCCATGCGTTGAAATTCACGCTTGCTCTCCGGAAAACCTTGCCCGGAGTCAGCCAACGGCGTTGAACCCAGACAAAACCGCCGGTGTTGTCGGTCTGGTTTTGGAAGCCCAGGTCGTTGACTTCGAAACCTGGTGACCGCGTGTCCACTCCAATGGTGAACCGCACGTTGCCAGCGTTTTTCCCGAAGTTCATGGCTCCGGCAAAACCGCTCAGGCTGGTGCGGGTGGAGTCAAACACGGTGTGGTCGTTGTCGGGACGCTGGAAATAGCGGGCCGACGACAATTGCGCCAACCGGATTGACTCGGAGCTTCCATTGATGCGGCTTCCCATGATTCTACCGTCCAAACTCCAGGTATCGTTCTTGAACCTGTGTGTCAGGTCGGCGCCGCCGGTGAAGGCCGACGTTCTAAGGAAACTCAAATTTTCAAGATCTCCACGGTCCATAAGGGTCCCGAACGTACCCAGAACCGTCTGGCCTTCTCTGAGGTCTTTGGCCAAGCGCCCTACCAGGTAGGTTGTTCCCGGTTCAACCAGGTCACTATAGGGGTTTCCGTCGCCACCCAAAACATCTGCCCGTTCGGCAGCCGTCCTGGCGCCGAGCAGACCGATGGTCCAGCCCGACTGCGTCTTTCCAGAAAGCTTAGCGGCTGAATGAATGTCTGTGTGGTTTACTCGTTCGGCAAACCCTCCGCGGCTGTCGGGGCTCCCTTGTGGAGATCGTCCGACCCTTCGCGTGTAGAAGAGTTGCTCCCGTCCGTTGCCTGCTATTCCAAATTGGAAAATGTCGAGCCCTTCGTTAAAGAAGGGGCGTTGTTCGGGGAAGAAGGTTTCAAACGCGCTCAGGTTTACAACCGCCGGGTCGGCTTCAACCTGGCCGAAATCGGGTCTAATGGTTGCAGAGAGCGTCAGAGCCGGTGTGACTCCGATATTGAAGTCTGCCCCCATCGTTGCGGAGCGGTCGTTCCCGGTTTGGAACGGGTTGTTCGCTTCGGATGGCGAAGCGGTGTTGCTGAGGACTGTGTAAGGCAACACTTCCACCCGTCTTGGTGGTACGATGTTACTGAGGCCCACGAGGTCTCCGAAAAGAGATACGACTCCACGTGCGTCTTTCGGGCGGAGCTTCCAGTACTGAGACTCGTTACGTCGGTTGATGTCCCGGACGATGTTGAAGCCAAAGGTAGTTTCATCAGCCTTGGTGAAACGAAGTTGGCTGAGCGGAATCGCGAACTCCGCTGTCCAACCCTGGGCGTCGATAGTAGTCGCAACGTCCCAGATAGCGTTCCATGAGCGGTCGCTGTTGTTATCGTCGTACATATAGCGATCCAGCTTCACTCCGGCTGGATTCACTGCGAACTCAAAAGCAGTCCGGCGGTCACGGTAGGAATCGATCTGTACCGAGATCCAGTCCGATGGTGAAAATTCATCTCGGCGCGTAAGGTGTGCTGCAATCTCTCCGGGCTGCCTGTCAAAAGCTCGTACCGCTATGTACAGTGTCGCATCGGTGTACACTACGCGGAACTCGGTCCTCTCGGTCGCCGGTAGACCCTCGTCGGGATCTCTTTGCATAAAATCGGAATGGACCGGTGCGTCCTGCCACGCGCCATCGTCTAGAACTCCATCAATGCGCGGTGCAAGCGGCTGTGCCCTTATTGCCGTGGCAATGGCAGGCCGTGGTACAGAAATGTTTGAGGTAGATTGTTGAGATAGAGCTGTCTGAGGTGCGATTAGTAGACCGACCGCCGTGGTTGCGATCGCGAATGAATTTCGCGGTGTTGGTGTTTTCATCTTCGTTTGGCTCCCTGGAATTTCGACGCCGTACCCACCAGGACGAGCGCTGTTAATCTTTGGACGGCGCGGGATTTAAAAAGGTTGCATACGTTTGGATGTCGAATCCAAAACAACCCCGCGCACGGTTCCTGTTGTTAACAGTAGCAACGATTATGCCACGTTCGGAAAGTGCCATAAGCAGTTGCGGAACAATGACTTAAAGGTGTTTGCGTTTGTGTGCTCTCGTGCGCGTTCTCGCGATTTCGGGAAGCCTGACTTCATTTTCGCACGTTTCCCCCGGTCTTGGGACGGCCCCATTAGAATTAGCATTGGTCTTCACTCGCAACGGCAAAGTCCACTGATGATCAAACTGTCGACAATCTTGGATCGTATACCAGACCTCCCGAGACCACTGGTTTGGTTTGAGGGAGGGGAGGGCTCAGAGGGGGTGATGACGTTAGCCTGGGGGGTCAGTCAGCGCTTCAGGTTGGATTGGACCACCGCCTCGATGGGTGACGTTGACTGGTTGGATAGTTTGCCAGGTGACAGGAGGCTTGTCGGGTTCGTGGCTTATGAACTTGGTATTCCGCCCGGTGCTATTCGCAATCGGCCCCCAACGAGGCAACCCATTTGCGATTTCTTTGAACCCGAGTACGAGGTTCAGTTTGATGCTAAGACCGGGGCTGTGGTACGGCAGTCCAGCGGAGCGGTGGAGGTGTTGGAGGCTTCAACTCCCCCGTCCGACACCCGGTCCCGAAGGGAGCCGGTCGTTGCCCCCAGCCTCGTTTCGACCAGTTTTTCGCAGGGCGATTTTGAGCAGGCCGTTCGAAAAGTGCAGGATTACATCGCCGCCGGTGACGTTTACCAGGTTAACCTCTCTGTCGCTCAGATTCTTGAGACCGACGTTGATCCGTGGACCGTCTATTTGCGCCTGCGCGAGATAAACCCCTCGCCGTGGATGGGTTTTGCCGATTTTGGCGACTGGCAAATTGTGAGCGGTTCTCCCGAATTGCTCGTCGAGGTTTCCGAGAACGCACAGGGCAGGGAGATCAGAAGTAGGCCGATTGCCGGAACGCGAAAAAAGACAGGCGAAAAAAGCGCGGATGCCGCCATGAAGGCCGAATTGAAACTGGATGAAAAGGAGCAAGCAGAACATCTGATGCTGGTTGACCTCGCCCGCAACGATATTGGCCGAGTTGCAGAGTACGGCACCCTTGATGTGAGCGAGCTGGCGGTGGTAGAAGAGTATTCGCACGTTTATCACCTCGTAAGCGAAGTAAGAGCGCTGCTGGCTCCCGAGGTTTCCAACCCGAGGGTTTTCCAGGCAATTTTTCCATGTGGTACCATTACCGGAGTGCCGAAAATCAGGGCCATGGAAGTCATCGCAGAACTGGAGCCCGTGGCCAGAGGGGGCTACACGGGCGCGCTCGGGTGGATGGGTCCGGAGGGTCTGCAGTTCAATATTCTCATTCGTTCGGCTCTGTTCAGTGATAACGAGGTCGCCGTTCAGGCTGGTGCGGGGGTCGTGTGGGATTCCATCCCTGAGCGCGAATGGTTCGAAAGCCTGCGCAAGGCCCGGGCTATTCGACTGGCGCTGGGTCTGGAGGACTGATGGCGATCTTCGAGACGATGCGGGTGCGTGGAGGGGCGATCCCGTTTCTCGATCGGCACATGTTACGGTTTATGAAAAACCAGAAGGCCCTGGCTCTTGCCGAACTCCCGACTGAATGTGCCGACAGACTGTTGGCGTTGGCTTCAGCTGGCCCGGCGGAGCACGTGGTTCGCGTGCAATGGGACGGAAGTTCACTCGAGATAACCACGCGCGACCTTCCGCATCTCGATGGCATGGACGTCATCGTCTCGTCGGTCGTGCACCCGGGCTATTCAATCAAAACCACAGATCGCGCCCACTTTGATCAGGCCCGAGAAGAAGCGGCTTCCCGAGGTGCGGACGAATCTCTTCTGCTCACATCCGAAGGTTTTGTCGCCGAAGGGACGATCTTCGCCATCGGTTGGTTCGCAAACGACGTTTTGTGCCTGCCTGCGCTCGACCTCGAAATTCTTCCCAGCATCGGCAGGGCCAGGGTTGTGGAATGCGCGACCGCGCTAGGAATAACGGTCCGTGAAGGGAGGTTTTCTCTGAGAGAAATGGTAGGAAACGCCTCGCTGGCTACCACTTCAGTGCGGGGCGTTGTCCCCATCATAACATTGGACGGGATTCCCGTGCCGACCCACGAATCGGTACAGAGATTGTCTCAAATGTTCTGGCCTTAACTTGACCAGCAAATTGGGCTAAACTAGCTTGCAAGCCCGCATGTATGCGGACATGGTGGTTGTAGCTCAGTTGGTTAGAGCACCGGATTGTGGTTCCGGGGGTCGGGGGTTCAAATCCCCTCAGCCACCCCTGCCGAATGCCGAATGCAGAACGGCGAGTGTAAAATGCAGAATTGGTGAGGGACGGAGATTGCATTCTCTACTCTCAATTCGCCCATTTTACCCTCTGCATTCCATAGGCCCGTAGCTCAATTGGCAGAGCACCGGTCTCCAAAACCGGGGGTTGCAGGTTCGAGTCCTGCCGGGCCTGTAAAAAGGGGAAATCGCACTTGCGCGGTTTCCCCTTTTTCATTCCTCGGCCGGACTCAGACCACGCCGCTCGTTTCACTTGAGGCTTAGGTGCGAGTCCTAGCGCATTCCCTGGCGGTCCACAGAGGGGAACCGGAAACGGGTAAGTGCTGGATTCCCCTCAACTGATCCAAAGGCCCTCGGTAGTCTCCGAAGTTCCACCTCTGTCCCACCGCTTGGAACGGGCTCTATGCCCATCGGGTTTAACTAAAGGTTGAGAGTTTAGAATAATTTTTTGGAAAGAGGTGTGATGATGAGTGTAGGAAACGTAGCTACGATAACAGCGCTAAAAGCGTTGACTGCACCACCGACGGACGTGGTTCAGGTAGTTGAAGGATATGCGAGCGCGGGCGACGGCGGTGGAGGGACGTTTGTTTGGGAGAGTTCCGGGGGCGCTTACTCTTCAGGCCCCTCTTTTACTTTCCTCCAGAATATTCACGGTGACGACATCATCACCCGCACGGTTGGGTCGTTTGTCACTGATGGCTGGAAGAAAGGGGTCGAGGTTACAATCAGCGGCACGATCAACAACAACGGCACGTTTCGCGTTACGGGTGTCACAACGACAAGTCTAACCGTAGGAGGAGTTTCGCTTACCGCAGAAACCGTAACGGCAACACTGATCAATTTCGGCGACAAGGGGACGACCTTCGCGCCGAACGGAGCGTCCGCTAAGGGCTGGTGGGTTAGGCAGTTTTCCGGTGCCTTAGACGTTCGGTGGTTCGGAGCCAAGGGAGACAAAGTTGCCAACGATACTGCTAAGATCCAGGCGGCGATCGACGCGTCCGAAGCAGCAGGGGGTGGGTTCGTCTATCTTCCCCACGGCAATTACCTAATTGACGAGCCTCTACGTTTGACGGAAAGCGGGGGCGGAATAGTTGGTGACGGGTCGGCGGATACCAACATTAATATTGGGGCTGGCGCATTCAACGCCATCGAAATCCATGGACCATCGGTGACGCCCCCAGATGACATAAACGGCATCGTAGTTCGTGATATAAAAATCCGGGGAGAAGAACGATCTGCAACACCTTCACATTCTGCGGTTGATGTTTTACGCGCACATCGAGTGTGGATTGAGAATGTAGAGGTGACGGGCGATGACGGTGAAGACAAGGCCAATTGGGCATTTGAAAACTGTTTCAATTTCGGTGAGAGAACTTGGCAGGGTCAAGTCGTTAGATGTTACCTCAGGCACGCGATGAATGCTGGGCTTCGCTGTGCCAACCAGGGGGAGATTCAGGTCACGGGGAGCTTGATCTTCGGTGTTAAGTACGGTGTCCAGTTGGTTGGTACTGGCGGTATCGGTATTAATTTCACAATGAATGGCGGTTGGGTTCAAGGGGGTATGGGATCGAAGGAAAAGGATCCCGTTTTATCAAGCCCCGAGGGTTCCAACGTGGTCATCGATGGCTGGAGGCAAGCCGCGTTTATTGGGACCTACATGGAGAGGGCCGAAGTCGCCTGCGTGACAATCGGAGCTACAGCACAAGTGGACGGGGTCACTCTCACTGGCTGCGTCTTAAACGGCGGTGGTGGAAACGGTGCCGTGTATGCTGTAAAGGCCGATCGGTGCGAAGGCCTTTCTGTGACGGGTTGTTGGGTCGAAAACCACGACACTGCGGGACTTGAGTGCAACGGTACTCGAACCACTCGGGTTTTTTGGGTTGGCAATGGTGGAAACCAAGGAACGTCGGTTGGTACGCCGCCGGAGTCAGGGTTCGTACAAAGCCACGGCACGAACGACGGGTATTTTGAAATTGTAGGGCGAGGCGATGGTGATGCGCCAACTCTCCAATACAGGGATCGAACCGCTGGCGACCGATGTGAGCTAGCACTTATTTCAGACCAATTGAGATTTTTGGACGGGGGCGTAGCCACTAGGGCTTCAGTTGACGTTGCTAACGGATCGATCGCGCCAGGCACTCAGGGACCGAGGGTTTACAGCGGTACCGGAACTCCGGAAGGCGCCGTTGCAGCAAAAGTGGGCTCCCTTTTCATGAGAAGCGACGGAAGTGTGGGGACTTCAATGTACATAAAGGAAAGCGGCTCCGGGACGACTGGCTGGGCCCCCAAATAGGGCCCATCCCTCCGTCGCTTAGCTGGCCGAGGCAAGCCGTTGGGGGCTACTGTTAAACGACTCCAAGAGGTGCAACAACTTATCCGCGCCTCTTCGTAGCCCTCGCCGCGTGGTCGATCACAATCAGGCAGCTCGTACCCGAGATCAAAGTACTGTCCCATACCTACCTCTTGGTTAAGATTCTTGGGGAACAGCCTAACCAGGGGGTATCAACGAAAGGGTCAAACTTCGGGAAATTTCAGCCTCCCTGGAGGAAGCTCTACCTGATACTGCCAGGGAGCGGCTGTTGTGAACCACCCCGGGATTGTCGGAGGCTCTAATTCATGAGAGGATTGGAGTCATGGTTAAATCAAGCAGGTATTCACCAGAGGTCCGTGCCCGTGCGGTACGGATGGTTCGAGAGCACGAAGCGGAGTACGCATCGCAGTGGGCCACGATTTGTTAACCACCCAGCCATTTTTTTGCCAGCCGATTTAGGGTAGCCGCCAGTTCTTTCAACGCTTCGTCAAATCCTGGTCCCCTGTATCCGTACCATTCTAGGACATCAATATCTAGTCTCTGTTCGCTCACGATTCCTCCCTGCTCTCGACATGGCGAACCCCGGCCAAAGGCGTTCGCTTTATTCCCGCGAGCGCATGGATGATCGGTCGCCGGAACCCTTGGCCAGGGAAGGTCCCAGCCTCGCCGACTACAGTTCGAAGCAGGCAGCTACCAGGTTTAGGTTCTCCGACTTTGGGGGAGAAACCGGCCCGCTTGCCTTGAGAGCGGCCTGAAAGTACTGGAATTCATTGAGATCATTCAGCTTTGAAAGGGTCTCCTGATCGGCGGTCATGTTGATGTGCACGAAAGTTTGTCCATCGTCGAGCGTGAACGAGGCATAGCGCATCCCCTCAATCGGGTTGCTCCGAAGCGCCTCCATCACTCGGAGGATGTTCGCTTCGTTTTCCTCGACAAACTCGGGCTTTACCGTGTATTGAACCTTGACCGTTTTCATTTACCGGCTCCCAAGAAGGTCATGAGCTGGTCGTGCTGGGAGGGCAGCCCGAACGAATTCCAGTGTTCGAACATCTTCCCGTCTTTCATCACGAAAAGGTGAATGTCGGCGTGGCAATATGGACGCCCGTCCTTCGACCCTTCGCCCACGTCCATCATTGCAACGTGATCGTCCTTGGCGAACAACTGTACGGGGTTCAGCTTGAAGGTGTCGAATGTCGAGAACGCTCCGTGCGCGCGCTCGACGATTGTCCGGAAGCCATCACGGTCCTGGAGCCCTTCCGGAGCGTTGTGGTTTGTGAAATTCTTATGCACCAGCTCGTCGATTTGTTCTACGTTCCCATCAGCGAATCCGTGTAACAACCTCCGAACGGTTTCCATGTTCTTCTTCTCTGTTTCGGTGTACTGCTCCGTTGTCATGTCGATGGTCTCCGTCTCTAATTTGAGTTGCGAGTTCCTAATGGAATGAGCATAATGTCTAGTAACGAAACGAACGTAAAGTAGGGTAATTCATGTCACCTAGAGACATTGACGACACTAATAGTGGACGATGCGGGATAGCAGAGACTATCGATCTACTGGGAGGCCGCTACAAACTCCACATCCTCCGCGCTTTGCTGCGGGAAGGCGGCCCGCTCCGCTTCGGCGAGCTTCGGCGAGCACTTGTGAGCGTTAGCCAAAAAACTCTGACGCGAAACTTGCGTGACCTGGAAACTCAACATGTGCTCACGCGCACGGCATACGCTGAGGTGCCCCCGCGCGTGGAGTATGAGCTGACGGCCAAAGGCAGCCGGTTGATGCCCATTTTCGAAGCGATCAATGTGTGGGCTGACGAATACCTCGCCTAAGCTGCGTAACACGCCGCACGGCTCTCAGCGGTTGACCTTCCTGAGATGTGTGACGAATTCGGCTTAAGGGAAGTTCAGAACTGTGGCGACCGTTCCCAAACTTGTCTTCACCAACAATTGGATGCGCGATCTAGTCTCGCATTCCCCTTCTGATCTGGCGTCAATCGAAGCCTACCGGTAGCTCAGAACCGCTGTTTTCCAGGCACGTGACCTCCGATACCCTCCGTCAAGGGGGGCGATGGGAGATTTTGCAATGGCCGAACAAAATTTCCTGCTATCGCTTGCGGGAAATCAATCGATACAAAGACCGTTGAGAGGCTTCGTTGGTTGCGAGGTTTAGCTGGGGGACGGAGTGAATCTTTTCTCTTCTACCCACCAATCGCCGGAACCCCTTGTTCACCAAAGTGTATCGACTTCACCCCTTTTTGACCGAGGTAACATGAGTGGCAGCGACCTGGTGACTGGAACTTTGGATGTAGTCATTCTTTGTACGTTGGCCGATGGACCCCTCCACGGCTACGCCATCGGACGAGCGATTAAGCAGAGTAGTTCGGATGTACTTTCTGTTGGAGAGGGAGTGCTTTATCCCGCGCTTCATCGTCTTGAGCGGAAGAAATTTCTCGCGGCCCAATGGGGTCTTACTCCGACGGGCAGGGAGGCCAAGTTTTATCGCGTGACTAAGAAGGGAAAAAAGGAGCTTACGACGATGGCTGCGCAATGGACCAGCCGCTCCCGCGCGGTCCTGCGAATTTTGTCGACGGAAACGGAGCAGTGACGCGCCGCCCTTATCGCCGGCTGTTCCGTTTGCGACGGGAACCGGAATCTGATGCGCAGCGGGAAATTCAATTCCACATCTATAGCCGACAATCTGAATTGATAGCAGCGGGCTACTCTCCCGAAGAAGCAAAACGGCAAGCTGCAGAGGAATTTGGTCATGTCGCTTCTGTGACCAGTGAAACGGTGCGGGAGAGCCGAAGGGGTTGGCGGCGTTTGCAATTCGAACGATTGGCTGAATCTATTCTTCAGGATCTTCGCTTCGGTTTGAGGACCCTGGTGAAAAACCCGGTTTTCTCCGGGGCCGCCGTAATTACGTTGGGACTGTCTATTGGGTCGGTGACGGCTGTGTTCACGGTGGTTGACGCTGTGGTTCTTCAGCCACTCAAATATCGGGACCCGGACCGGATCGCGACAGTTTTTTCTACGCAGCCACAGTCCAGTGCTAATTTCCCGCCGAGTTATCCCGACTTTCAGGATTTTAGGGCGCAAAGCCAGACGTTTGAGGCTCTGGCGCTGTTGCGAGGCGTCGGGATGACACTCGAAGCTGAGGACGGCTTTCGTCCGCTAACGGTGGCTCTCGTCACTGAGGATTTTCCTCGAGTGTTGGGAGCCCGAACCGCGCTTGGAACGACAGCGGGCATTTCTTCGCCTTCCTCGGCGGCATCAACCGTCATTCTGAAAAATTCGTTCTGGCAAACCAGGTTCGGCGGCGACCCCAATATCATTGGAACAACCGTTGTCCTTTCCGGAAAGACATTTGTTGTGGGCGGTGTTTATGACTCCCGCGTCGAATATCCAGTTTGGGCTGACGCCTATGCGTTGCTCTCCGAAGACCTGGTACGTTCCGAAGGTATCGACGTGAGAGACTTCCGCGTTGATCATCGGATTCTGGGGAGACTCAAGCTTTCGGAAACGATCGAAACGGCACAAGCCGATCTGGCCACGGTTGCTCAACGCCTGGAGATGGAGTACTCAGCTTCGAACCGGGATTGGGGAGTGCGGGTCATATCGCTTACCGATTTCACGGTTTCTTCCGCCCGCACCTCGCTGTTTGCGATACTGGGTGCTGCCGGTGTCTTTCTTTTGATTGGTTGCGGGAACGTGGCAAACCTTTCCGTGGCGCGAACCCTTGCTCGCGGTCGCGAAATCGGCGTGAGGATTTCGCTCGGTGCGGCACGGGCGCGAATCGCACGTCAGCTTCTGGTTGAAAGCGGCGTGATAGCTTTCGTTGGGACCGTGATTGGAGTCGCGTTTGCTGCGGCAGCACTAGCAGTGTTTCTGGGAGTCGGTATTCCTGGATTGCCTCGTGCGGGAGAGGTCGAGATGAGTCGGCGGGTGTTCCTCTTCTCGGCCGGAATGGGGATAATAGCGACGATGCTGTTTGGATTGATGCCTGCGTTGTACGGGTCTCGCTTCAACCTTTCAGGGATCATGAAGGGCGAGACGGGTGAGAAACGTTTCGAGCTTTACCGCTCTGGCATGGTCGTTTTTCAGGTGGCGCTGGCGGTGGTATTGGTGGCCGGCGGGGCTTTGCTTTTGAAGAGTTTCCAGAATCTACAGTCAGTTGACCCTGGTTTTGACACGCAGGACCTTTATACCTTTCGAATCGACCCGCCGGCCGATTTCGAAGGCCAACCCGACGCCCGTCGCGAACTTTATCTGGGAATACGAGATGCGGTGCGGAATACCCCTTTGGTTATGGATGCAGCGCTCATCAACCACATGCCTCTTGGAGGTAGGGGAGTGGTTTCGCCGATCCGACATCCTAACTTCGAGGATGTTGACGTCTCGGTGTGGCTCAAGACTGCCGATGCTGGTTTCTTCGATGTGTCCGGATTATCGCTGATAGCGGGCGCGATAGATGATTTTGGGCGAGGGTCCGGGTTGGTGGTGAGTGAGGCGTTCGCTGAGACTTTTTTTCCGGATTCCCCAGCTGTTGGGGAGGTGGTGACGGTTTTCAAACAGGTCTCCCGCGATCCCGACTATGGTGAACCGATCACCGAGCCGATTGTTGCAGTGGTCGGCGACGCGCTCCGTACCGTTCGCGAGAATCTTCCCGAGCCGGTGATCTATGTACCTCAAAAGCACCAGGTATGGCCTAACGTACAGTTGCTGATGCGTGTTCGTCCTGGCGCCGCGAGCACCTTCGATCAGGTCTCGGAGGCAGTGCGTTCTGTCGACCCCCGCGTCCCGGTAAACGAAATACGCTCCGTCCGGTCCTTTGCCACGGACTCGGTGGTGCGGGAACGCTTCGCCCGAAACATGGGACTTGTCTTTTCGTTTTCCGCGCTTGTTTTGGCACTCATCGGGACGTACGGGGTTCTGTCGTTTCTGGTGAGGCAACGGAGCAAGGAAATTGGAATTCGAATCGCGCTGGGCGCCACCAGAAACTCCGTCGTCGGATCGGTGGTCGGAAAAGGAATGGCTCTGGTTTCGTTAGGTACAGTCGTAGGGTTGGCCGGGGCTCTCGGTGCGGGTCGCTTTATTGAGGGGATGCTCTTTGCTACGAGCAGCAGCGATCCGGGTGTTTTTGCTGGGACGGCCGCGGTGATTCTGGGATGCGGACTGGTGGCTGGCTTGTTCCCCGCGTTACGAGCAGCGCGAACTGATCCGGTTGGCGTTCTTCGGCAGGAGTAAAGTCCGCCTGAACTAAGATTGGTCGCCGACGTTCACGCCGTTGGCATATTTCTTTACCATTTCGCCAAGCAGAGCAGCCTTCACCGGTTTGGTAAGAAAATCGTCCATGCCCGATTCGATACAGCGCCGTCGGTCGCCTTCCATGGCATTGGCGGTCATGGCAATGATAGGTACGTGTTTTCCAGTCCCCTTCTCGCTGTTCCGAATGGTCCGAGTCGCTTCAAATCCGTCCATGACGGGCATCTGGCAGTCCATGTAAATCTGGTCAAAACCCTCGGCCCCTACCATTTCCACTGCCTCCTGTCCGTTTTGCGCTACGCTGACAGTGCAGCCGATTCTCTCGAGCATTTTTTTGGCGACTTTTTGGTTCACTTTGTTGTCATCGACAACCAGGACTCTTGCACTCGTCGCGCTTCCCTCGTGTTGGGGTGTGCTGTCGGAGTTCATCGCTTCGGCGACAGTGTATCGCGTGACCAAAACATTCGGGTCTCTGTCTGGATCAAGAAGGGCGACTATCGCTCGTTTGAGAATTGAAGGAGCTATCGGTTTGGGCAGGTAGGCTGAAAAACCTGCGTTGAAAAATTTTTGGGCATCACCTTTTTCTCTCGATGCCGTCAACATGACCAAGCAGGTTGATTCCGTTTGCGGGTTGTTTTTAACACTTTGGGCCATTGCCCGGGCTTCCATTTCGGTGCCACTGTGAATCAGGATAGCGAAATCGAACGGACGTTGGTCTTCTGCGCCGTCGATCAACTTTGTTGGTGCATCCGCTGATGAATCCGTTGACTCCACCGCGGCGCCCCAACTTCGTAGCAATTCCTCGGTCAACGCTCTGCCTGTGTCGGATTCATCAACCACCAGTACGTGCGGGCTTCCAATTGGCACGTCGGCACGTTCTGCGTTGGGAGCCTTTCCGAGTCGAGTGGTAAACCAAAAAGTAGAACCCTGGCCTGGAACACTTTCGACGCCGATTTCTCCTCCCATCAATTCGGCGAGCTGTTTGCAAATCGCCAGCCCGAGCCCGGTGCCGCCGAATTTTCGCGAAGTTGACTGGTCGGCTTGTCGGAAGGGTACGAAAAGGCCTTTGGTTTGTTCTGCCGTGACTCCAATTCCAGAGTCCCGGACGCTGAATTTTATCAGGGAATCAAGGGGTTTGGTTTCGATCTCCTGAACGTCAACCGAGACCGATCCGGCCGAGGTGAATTTCAAACCGTTGCTGAGGAGATTCAGGAGGACCTGTTTGATTCGGTGAGGGTCGCCGATCAGTTGTGTCGCCGTTCCGGGCGCATACCTGAAATGAAAATCCAATCCCTTGTCTCGGGCCTTCAACGCAAGAAGGTCGACTGCCTCCGCGGTTGCGGTCTCCAGGTCAAACGGAACCAATTCCAGATCAAGGTGCCCCGCTTCGATTTTTGAGAAATCTAAGATTTCATTGATAATCGTAAGCAGGCCTTCTCCTGAATTTAGGATTGTTCGCACGTAGTCTGTTTGTTCCTCGTCGAGGCGACTTTCCGAGAGTAATGTTGCCATCCCGAGAACTCCGTTGAGAGGAGTTCGGATCTCATGGCTCATTGTCGACAGGAAATTAGCCTGTGCGGTGCGACCGGCCTGCGCATCGTGCATGAGAGCGGTTAGCGTTTTTTCGTGCTCTTTGATCGCGGTAATGTCATTGCGGATCGCCATGAACCGGTCGATGTTGCCATCATCACTGCGCAACGGAACGATCGTAGTCTGGGTCCAGAACGTGGTACCGTCTTTGGCCCGATCACAAACCTGTCCCTGCCAAACGTCACCCTGAGTGATCGTTTTCCACATAGTCTCCCAATACAATGTGGGGTGGTAGCCGCTGTTGATTTTTTTGTGGGTGCCGCCAATCAGCTCCTCGCGGGAAAACTGGCTCAATTCCACCAATGCGTCGTTGACGTGTGTGATTTTGCCATCTTTATCGGTCATGGAGATGATGGCATGTTCGTCGAGGGCCGTTTTGTATGACTCGAGGTCCTGCAATGACTGGGCAAGGGCAGTTTTTTCCTTCACCAATTCGTCGATGTCGGTCATTGTGCCGGACATCCCGGTCGGTTCATCGTACTGGTCGAATTCCGTAGCTGCGCGCACACGGAACCAGGTGTAGTAGCCCTCTTCGGACTGTGCGCGAAACTCTATGACGAATGGCTCGCGGCGGGTTTTGCCGGCCTCCAATTGCGAGAAGAAAGTCTCTTGATCGCCCCGGTGAACCAACTCTTGCCACCGCTCCAGGCCCGGTACGACCTCACCAGGTTTGAATCCTAGCATTTCATACATGTGGTCAGACCACCATTGGACGTTTGAAGAAAAATCTGACCAGGTCCAAAAGCCGTCGTCGGTGGTGCGGGCGATCCTTTCTAGTTCCCGCTGCGTTTCGCTTTGCGCATGCCGGGCAGTCAGCGCGTTTACTATCGTGTCGTTCGCCCGTTTCCCACTCAGGAGGCTGGCGGCAAGATAGAGTAGAATGAGGAAACCGGCGGCCGTAGCAATCTCGTCGCCCTCGGTGATGAACTGCAGGGCAAGGGGCAACACCGCAAAAGGGAGGAAAGTCGCAAGAGCCCTCCAGCCCGCCGCAAGGGTCGAGACAGCGCCGGCAGTGATTCCGGCGATGACGAAGGCGAGGAACAACTGGTATCTCTGGTCGTCAGAGAATAGTAGAAGCCCGGCTAACCCCCAACCGAACCCGGCGAACGTGGTGCCGACCCAGAACACCATGTGCTGTGCAACAAGGTTGAGCTTCGCAAACCCCCCTCGCTTATAGACAATCCCGGTTGCTAGGCGGGCAACTGCAATGATGGTTACGAAAATGAACCATGTGTTGAGCCTCAGAGCGGATACGGAGCCCGTGAGGACGAAACGGGTGGCCCCTGCGGCCAACAGAGTGGCGACCATTGACGCCGGGAGCCCCCCGAATAACAGGTCGAGTTGTTTGGAGCCAATTGTTTTCGACGTTCCCGAGGAGTCCGCTACCAGCGGGTCTACTTTCGGCGCGTCTCCAGATTCCTCAATTCCGTTTTCGTTAATTCCGTTTTCGTTAAACACGCAACTCCCCAACAGGTGGCGCCCGGATTTAGCTAGATAACTATCGGGTGCTCAGACGAAAAAATGAATGGTTGACTCTCGCCGTGGCGACGGCGTTCCTGCTTTTTTTACTCCTGCAACCGGGGTCGGTGGGGTGCATCAACCAGAATCTCCATATTGGTTGACGACCCGGGAAAGTCCTACTGGCTCGCCGATAATCGTCAGTCGGTCCCCGGTTCTCAAGGTGGTTGCGCCGCGCGGTACAATTATCACTCCCTGGCGCCGAATCAACGCCACGAGACACCCCTCGGGCATTCGCAGGTCTCGGAGAGCGGTCCCAATTAGAGTGGCGCTCTGATGGCCGTCGCGGAGTTGAATGTTGAGGAAACGATCATCCCTGAGAAGAGTCTCTTTGAGGTCCTGTTCGTCTTCATCACTGAGCCACTCCTCCAGAAAACCATCGTCTTCGACGCGTCCCGCAAGATGGGCAAGTATCCGAAGGTGGCGCCCGGGATCGGCGCTTCCACTGACGAGGAAAAACACCGCGTGAATGTCCTCCCCACCGGGCAATCGTGCGTCCGTGGCGTCAATGCCTTTCGAGCAACGGCAAAACGCAAGCTCGTTTGTCTCCAATCCCGGAACCCGCGTGTGAAACAGAGCCAACCCGTGTCCAACCGGTACTCCGCCAAACTCCAGCGCTCTGGTGAATCTTTCCTCCAATTCCTCTCCTGAAATATCCAGGCGTTGTTCCAGTAGATGAGACGCCTGGAGGATGATCCGCTCAATCGGGGCGGGGTTCTGTTCGTCAAGGACAAATGCCCGGGCAACGGCCTCGTCAAACGGATCCTCGGCACGCATGCCTTTTTCTTTGATGATGTCGCGTAACTCTTGATCCAACCCCGCAAATCTCCGTTTTCCAAGTCGTTCGAAAACATGGAAAATGGCTCCATCCCTCACGATTCTCTCTCTCGCGTAGTAGGTGTACCAGGTGAACCCTGAGACGGCCACACCTATCGCGAACAATACTGGCAGCCAGCCCATTTCGGCGATCAATACGAACGGAGCTATTACACCGATCAGCTGAACCCAGGGATACAGCGGCGCACGGAAACCGGGATCGTAGGAGTCGATGCGGCTCTCCCTCATAACGATTACGGCGACGTTCATTAATGCAAAAAGGACGAGCTGGAGTGCGCTGGCCATCTTGGCGACTGATACCACATCGAGCGTCAGTATCGCGACGGCGATTAACAGCGTGGTCAACAACACCGAATTGGTCGGTGTGTGGAAACGCCCAATTTTCGCCAAACCTTGCGGTACCAGCCGGTCGCGAGCCATTGCCAACGGATACCTGGACGCAGCCAGGACCCCGGCATTGGACATAGAGGCGAAGGCGGCGCAGGCGGCAACTACTACAAGTATCTGTCCCCAACGCGGCGGGATCCAAGTAAAGAATGCGATTGCTGCATCGGCCGCAGGCGTAAGGCTTTGGCTCAAACTGTCGACACCGAGAACAGCAACCATGATAAACACGCCAAGTACGTAAATCGTCACCACCGATAGCAACGAAAGCATCATGCCGAGCGGGATGTTTCGATCAGGGTTTTCGACTTCCTCAGCGACGCTGGCGACTTTCGTCAGTCCAACGTATGAAACGAAGACTAGCCCCACTGTGCCGAGCAAGCCGTCGAAACCGTCACTAAAAAACGGGGTGAACCGAGTCTCCCGAATTTCGTCCATACCCATGGGTAACACGACGGATAGGCCGTGAAGGATGAAAATACTCAGGATAGCGACGAGCATTATTACCAAAATTCGCAGCAGTCCGGTGGTCTCCCTTGCTCCTACGATGTTCAGCAGAGCGAAGAACGCCGTGAAACCAAGCGCCACCATCTTGATATCAATGTGAAAGAAAATCGAGAGGTATGCGCCCATCCCAATCAGCGCGAAGGCGCTTTTGAGCGTCAGAGCAAGCCAGGTTCCCAGGCCGCCGATCGTGCCAACCATCGGCCCCAGGGTGCGGTCGAGAAAATAGTATGCCCCACCCGCCTTTGGCATGGCGGTCGTCAGCTCCGCCTTGCTGAGCATTGCCGGGAGAATCAGAAGGCCTGAAAGGAAATATGCCAACACTACCGACGGCCCGGTCTTGGCTGCCGCCAATCCGGGTAGCAAAAAAAAGCCAGACGAGAACATCGCGCCCGTACTTATCACGTAAACGTCGAAAAGTTTGAGGCCTTTTCGGAGCCGGGGTTTGTCTTTAGTCATGCCGGTGGGTTGGAAGGTTACCTGAAAGGTTGCCCGGGAATTTGTCCCACGGCAAGGGGTGATTTGGCAAAACTGGAATATTTGTCGTACCGTTACCGTTGAAACGAGTCGGTTCTAAAAAACTCTGCTGTTTGTTTGCGTTGCCAGGTTGGTAATGCAAACGAAGTTGCACAACGAGTGAGAATGGAATTATTGAGACAGATGTCCAGCTACAATTTTCTTGTCGTCGCACTGTCCGGTGTCTCGGTGTTGTCCGGTTGCCAGTCGCGGTCGCTCGAGTCGCTACGGGCTCAGCTTGAGGCCACAATCGAATCTAGTGATGCCGAGGTAGGAGTCTATTACAGGGACCTCGATAGCGGCGATTCTCTCGTTATCGATGGCGACCTGCGGATGCACGCTGCCAGTACCATGAAGGTCCCGATAATGATTCAGGCTTTCAGGGATGCTGATCATGGGATCCTGGATCTGTCCCACCGCGTTGAGATCAGGAACGAGTTCCAATCCATCGTCGACGAGTCTACCTATTTCCTGAGCCCCGAAGACGACAGCTATAACAGTCTTTATAAAATGCTCGGTGACAGCCTGTCGGTAGAAGAACTTATCGAACCAATGATTCACTCTTCGAGCAATCTTGCAACCAATATTTTGGTAGAAATCGTCGGAGCTGATCGGGCTCAAGCGTCGATGCGCGAACTGGGTGCCGATTCCATTGCAGTGCTAAGGGGTGTTGAGGACATCAAGGCCTACCGGGCTGGTCTCAGTAACACGACAACCGCCCGAGATCTGGGTGCCATCTTCGCGGCTCTCGCAACTGGAGCAGCCGCGTCAGATTCATCGACTGCAACGATGCTGGATATCTTGCGGCAGCAATATTTCGGAGAGGGAATTCCAACGGGCCTTCCTGCCCGCTCTGTCGTGGCACACAAAACCGGGAGTATTACCGAGATAAGACACGACGCAGGAGTGGTTGAGTTGGATACGGGACAGTCCTTTGTCCTGGTCGTTCTGACCCGAGGTCTTGCTGACGGAGACGAAGCGGACCGATTGATCGCAGAGGTGGCACGAGCCATCTACGAAGAGATGTACAGATGAAGATCGAAACTGATGAGCAAAGCCACCCTCTGGTCGACCGGCTGAGGGCAGCGAAAGAAATTTATGAGGGAATGTACGTTGCGCCTTACCAGTCGCTCATCCACGGGGAATATTTACGCCAGCGCGATTTGTTTTTTCTGATGACGTTTTCCGATCTTCTTGGGGTGCCGAACCCCGTTTCCTTTTACACGCTCGAACTTTATCCGGAAGTAGTTGAGCAGTTTCATCAATGGCACCTTCGGATGGGCCTCAGAGACGCTCCTGAGGGCGGATTCCGATGTTGTTGAGTAGCCATGGTTGAAGCGGCCTTTGACAGAAACGTCCTCTTTTTTGGAGGGAAGGGTGGTGTTGGAAAGACGACTCTCGCCGCAGCGGTCGCGATAGCCCGTGCCGACCGCGGTAAGAAAACTTTGCTCGTGTCTACGGATCCCGCTCATTCTGTCGCCGACGCTCTGGGTTGCGAAGTGGGATCAGAGCCGACGGCCGTCGTCGCCAATTTGGATGCCCTGGAAATTGATCCGGCACAGGAAACGGACAGGTATATCGAAGATGTCAAAGCCCGGATAGCCGAAAGCACAGCGCCACGACTGGTGGCCGAAGTGGAGCGGCAGGTTGATGTGGCGAGGTTCTCGCCGGGAGCAGAAGAGTCTGCCCTCTTTGACAGGTTCACCCGGATCATGAAAGACCTCGGGTCGCAATACGAGACCATGATTTTCGATACGGCTCCCACCGGGCATACGCTACGCTTGTTGTCACTCCCCGAGTTGATGACTTCCTGGATCGCAGGACTGATCGATCAACGGGGCAAGGTGAACGCGCTCAGCAGGATGTGGCGAAACGTCGCCGGGTCGGCCGCAGGGGAGGCCTCGGATAAGGATCCCGTGGTCGAAACGCTCCACGAACGTCATGACCGGTTCGTCTTCGCCAGGGATGTTTTGACGGACGAAAAGCGCTCGGCCTTTTATTTCGTCGTCACCCCTGAACGCTTGCCGGTCCTGGAGACGGAACGTGCCGTCTCAGCTCTGGTGAAGTACCGTATCCCGGTCGGAGGTATCGTGCTGAACCGATTATTGCCCGCCGAATCCGGAGAGTTTCTAGAAAAACGCCGGGAGCTCGAAGCCTTGATGGTGGCTCGAGTAGAGGGATCGTTCTCAGCGCAGCCTATTTGGAAGGTGCCCCTCTTTTCAACCGACGTAATCGGTGTCGCGTCTTTACGAACCCTGGCCAATACCCTCACTTCTAACTTCTAACTTCTTTCTCATATGAGCTCAATCGTCCTGCTAATTGGCGGCCTGGCTGCTTTCGCTGTTGGTTACCAAGTTTATTCGAAGTACCTGGCGAATCACATCTACAAACTCGATCCAGATTTCCAGACCCCAGCCAAACAGTTCGAAGACGGAGTTGACTACCTCCCGACCAATAAGCACATCCTTTTCGGGCATCACTTTACGTCGGTCGCAGGAGCTGCACCGATCGTTGGACCGGCGATAGCAGTTATCTGGGGATGGTTGCCGGCTCTTATATGGGTTGTGGTCGGGACCGTTGCGGCGGGCGCAGTCCACGACTTTGGCACGCTGTGGATCTCGGTGCGACACAAAGGGCAGTCAATCGGTACTCTCGCCGAGTCGATAGTTGGTGGGCGGGCGCGGGTGCTGTTTCTGTTGATCATTTTCTTTCTATTGCTGCTGGTCAATGCAGTGTTTGCCGTGGTCATTGCCAATCTCTTGATGGCCAACCCGGGGGCTGTGGCTCCTGTCTGGGGCACTTTAGTTGTCGCCGTAATAGTCGGCTTCTTGATCTACCGCATGGGCGTCGGAGTGCTGCTGCCATCCCTGGGAGCGCTGGCGGTTCTGTATGTTTTGATCTGGACCGGTCAGTATCTTCCGTTTTCACTTCCAGATTTTTTCGGATTTGACCCGACTGCCAGCCAGCTTGCTGTCGGTACTCAACAGGATGCTCTTCAAGCGGCGACTGCCGATGGGGTCCGGATCGGTTGGGTCGTACTCCTGTTTGTCTATGGATTCGTTGCCAGTGTTCTGCCGGTGTGGGTGCTCCTGCAACCGCGTGATTACATAAACAGCCATCAATTGTTCGTCGCGCTGGGCATTATTTTTCTGGGGGTGCTCATCACGAATCCGCCGGTCATCGCGCCGGCGATTAATTCCAACCTTCCGAGCGACACACCCAGTTTTTTTCCTCTGCTATTTGTGACGATTGCCTGCGGTGCCATAAGCGGTTTTCACGGGTTGGTTGCTTCCGGTACCACAGCCAAGCAGCTAAGCAACGAGGTTGAGGCAAGGTATGTCGGGTATGGCGGTGCGCTGGGTGAAGGTCTGGTAGCGCTCACTTCTATCCTTGCCACCACCGCTGGCTTCGCGGTGTTCGCCGGGATTGATGGATGGTATGAGCATTACGCGACCTGGCAGGGGGCTTCACGTGGGGCAACGTCTGCGTTCGTCAACGGAGTCGCTGTGCTCGCCCAGGGTGTCGGTATACCTCATCAGGTTGCGACGGTGTTCGCAGCCGTTGTCGTAATCAGTTTTGCGGCTACGACGATGGATACCGGAATCCGACTCCAACGCTACATCGTCACGGAGTTGGCCAACCAGTACGGCTTCAAACAACTGGGCAACAAGTGGCTCGCGACGCTTGTCGCTGCCGGGAGTTGCGCCATCCTCGCAATCGGGCTGGATCGCGGGGCAGGGGGGATGAGATTGTGGCCGTTGTTTGGCACCACTAATCAACTTACGGCCGGTCTCAGCCTGCTGGTGATCACGATTTACCTGATGACACTGAAACGAAAGGTCTGGGCCACTGCCGTCCCGATGGTGTTTTTGCTCCTGATGACCACCTGGGCTATGGTCGACAACCTCAGTCGCTATTGGGGTGATCGATCCGGATTATTGTTGGGAGTTGGCGGCGCGATCTTCGTTCTGGAGCTGTGGCTAATCCTTGAGGCCGGGCTTGTGTTGCGGAGACTGGTTCGAGGATAGAGATCGTCGGGGGCACAGCATGCTGTGCCCTTACTGGGGGTTGGAGGAGTGGGTCGGAGATCGACCGGCGGTGGAGATTGTCGGGGCACAGCATGCTGTGCCCTTACTGGGGGTTGGAGGCGTGAGTCGGAGATCGACCGGCGTTAGAGATCGTCGGGGCACAGCATGCTGTGCCCATACCGGGGGGGGGGGGCGGGGGTCGGAGATCGACCGGCGGTAGAGATAGTAGGGGGGCGGGCAG
>JAJCZX010000011.1 GCA_029262195.1 Gemmatimonadota bacterium
ACTCACACGGGGTCGCCCCCAACGGATTTTGAGGCCGACAACGTACTGCGAAAGCGTGATAAAGCTTGATAAGTCACGGAATCAGCGCCCGGTAAAGATCAGCCGTTTAATGCCACATTGCATGGGTGGGGCACCTCCTACTCTCCTTCAGTTTCCGGCATTTATCAAATCTTAAGGTGAAGTTTGGGGGAAGGTAGGGGCTGTTGTTGGCGCCCGACCGAAAACCGAAAAACACCCAGGATTTAGGATCCTGCAACAGGAGAACCCTTAGCACAAGAAAGCCCCGCGTTTGCGGGGCTTTCTATTCATTAAACTTTCGGTGGACCCGGGTCTTGACCCGATTTGGTTTCAGATCGATGTCGAGGAGACCGGATGGAAACCCTGCTGTCAATATTTTCCGTCAAAGTGGCCCACTTTTTCCACAGTAACATCTGCTGCCTCAACAGCGACCGACAACTCGCAAGGAATTCCGGTCATCACAACTAGCCGCCCCTTTTCAAATTTCATGACGTTGTAGTCGTAAAAAGTGATACCCTGCGTATCCTCAATCGAAACATCAGTGACAGCTCTGATGACAAGGACCAACTCCGCCCCAACTTCGGATTTTTCGCCGGTCTTTTCAAAACTCCTGCTGTTTTTGGCAAAAGGAATCGAGAGGATTTTTTTTTCTCGATTGAACTCCACCGCGTCAACCGAAAGCCAAAAGTCATGTAAAATCGCGTCAATATTCCCGAGATCTTCGAAATTCGTTACGGCAATAACTTTAGACATTTCTTCATCTCCTCCAAGGGATTCTAATCAACGTGCGCCCTGACCCCGAGTGGCCAATCCGCCAAATATTCACTTGAATGTGCCGCGCCCTACCTATTACCGGAAATGAATGATGGGGTGGGTGCGACATGACTCGAGACGTCCATCCAAACCCCCGCGCTACACTAGCGCTCGCCAACGCCGCAGCGGCCACCCAACCACCTATTCGACCATATCCATAGGATCCACTCTCAAGATTAACGCAATCGCCACACACGAATCGTTCGCGGATGAGACGAGAGAGACCCAACGACGCACCGTCGCCGAACCCGACGATGGCATCTGTCAGAACATCCAGAGCATCCCTCGCCATTCCTCCTTGGGACGGGCAGTCAGGCGGACATTCGATTGGAGAACCGTTCCCGGCTCCGCCCCCTCCACCACCGCTTTTCAATCCAGATCCCATGACACCACCACCACCGCCATTGGTTCCAACCCAAGCAAACGGGTCCGGTTCATTCCACCTCATCCATGCCCCAATTCCACCGCCGAGCCAATCCTCAGCCTCGACCGCGGGGTATACAACTGGGCAATCCGGATCCATAGCCCAGTTGCAGTCCCCGGCCGACAGCCCCATCGGGTCACTCAAATTAATCGGATTCGAAAGCGCGAACCCATACACGTTCAACCCACCAGCCACCCCAATCGGGTCTTCGGACAAAAACCTACCAGTCTCCGAATCGTACCAGCGATTACGCATGTAGTGCAAGCCGGACACCTCGTCCTCAAGTGACCCTTTGAACCGCACCCGATCTTTGTTGCTAAAACCACCATTGTCGCTGCCGCCCGTCAACTCTCCCCAGGCGTCATATTCATAGGTGCGTTTAATAGCAGAAGCATTGTCACTAAGCGCCACAACATTCCCGATCCGATCTGTATGGGCCCAATATGGGGTCGATCCGATTATCACAGCGTGGACATTGTCGAGTCCGGGATAGTACGAGTACTCGGAGACCTTTGACTCTGCGTCCCAACCAAGGGCCGCAACCATCGTCTGCCCACTCCACAAATAGTACCGCGACTCGCCGCTGGAGGGACGGGTCCGCCGTCCCATGCGACCGAACGCGTCGTACCAGTACGTTCTCGTAATCCCGCCGACGGTCACTGACTTCAGAGTATTGTTGGCGTACCAGGCAAACGTCGTTACCGTACCGCCACAGTTCTTGCTCGTAACGTTGCCGTCAGCATCGTGGACGTAGGTGCAACCGCCAAAGTTTTGGATTCGGTTGCCCGTCGTATACGATCCGCCGTTGTCTGTGCGATTGCTTAGTGGATCATACACGAAGCTGGTCGACGACGAGGTGTTGAACTCGGCTGATTCACAAACGATCCCCAGTTCATAATCCTCAACGCAGGGCTCCAGCATCTGCCCCTCCTCAACCGACTGGACGCGGCCCGACGAATCGTAATTGTATCGGTTGCCCGCAGTACCTACGTTGTCCAATTGCAAACCGATCCTTCCGTGATCGTCCAGCGACACAGTCCGTCCGACCGTTCCGTCCAAAGCGCCAGAACCGGCGATGTCATACTTCCGCCTACCACCGGTGTATCCGAGAGTGACCTGGGATCCGCCGGGGAAAGTAGTTTGACCCAGCAGACTCAATGAGTCGTACCCGAAGGTCGTTGTCGCACCGTTTAGTTTGATGCCAGATAGCCTGCCGGATACATATGTATAATCCCGCGAGACAAAAGCAACCGCGGCAGAAGAAGAAATATCGTGGGAAGTTACCTGCCCCTGGGTGTTGTACTGATAACGCTGCCAGTTACTTACACCGTGCATCAGGGTTCTACTCGAATCGACCTGACCGGTCGCAGAGAAAAATAGCGTGTCCCCAACCTCAGGACTAATTCCGTACATTTTTCTACCATTGTTCACATACCCGAGTGTCAGCGCCTCAATATTGGAACCAGTGCGGGTGAGCATACGGTGCATCGAATCAAACGTAAAATTCACTGCCTGATTTCGTCGGTTAGTGTTTCTCACGGCCAATCCATCTCGGTCGTAACCGAACGTTTCAGTCTTGTTCGTT
>JAJCZX010000012.1 GCA_029262195.1 Gemmatimonadota bacterium
AACGAACAAGACTGAAACGTTCGGTTACGACCGAGATGGATTGGCCGTGAGAAACACTAACCGACGAAATCAGGCAGTGAATTTTACGTTTGATTCGATGCACCGTATGCTCACCCGCACTGGTTCCAATATTGAGGCGCTAACACTCGGGTATGTGAACAATGGTAGAAAGATGTTCGCCATTAGCCCTCATGTCTCGGACACTCTACACTACTCGGTAACCGGGCAGCTCGATTCCAGCAGAACTCGAATGCATGGTGAAAGTTTTTGGCAACGGTATCAATACAATACGTTGGGTCAGGTAACTTCCCACGATATTTCTTCTTCCGCCGCGGTTACTTTTGTCTCGCGGGATTATACATATGTATCCGGCAGGCTATCTGGCATCAAACTAAACGGTGCGACAACGACCTTCGGGTACGACTCATTGAGTCTGCTGGGTCAAACCACTTTCCCCGGCGGATCCCAGGTCACTCTCGGATACACCGGTGGTAGGCGGAAGTATGACATCGCCGGTTCGGGTGCTTTGGACGGAACGGTCGGACGGACTGTGTCGCTTGATGATCACGGAAGGATCGGTTTACAGTTGGATAACGTAGGTACTGCCGGAAACCGATACACCTACGATTCGTCGGGCCGCGTCCAGTCGGTTGAGGAGGGGCAGATGCTGGAGCCCTGCGTTGAGGATTATGAACTGGGGATCGTTTGTGAATCAGCCGAATTCAACGCTTCGTCGACCACCAGTTTCGCTTATGATGCGTTAGGTAACCGCACCGACGCGGGCGGATCGTACGGTGTGGGCAACCGAATTCAGAACTTCAATGGGTGCACCTACACGCACGATGCTGACGGCAACGTCACGAGCAAGAATTGTGGTGGAACGGTAACAAGTTACGGTTGGTACGCGAACAATACGTTGGCAACTGTGACGACCGGTGGGGTGACCCGTTACTATCGTTACGATGCCTTTGGGCGTTTGGTCCGGCGTAATGGGGGTGGTAACCGATATTATCTTTGGAGTGACCAAAACGTCGTGGCCGTTCTCAATTGGGATGCTGAGACCAAGTTGTCTGAATATTCGCATTACCCCGGACTCGACAATATTCATGCAGTTATTAAAGGCAACACTCCGTACTGGGCCCATCGCGATCGGTTGGGAAATGTGATCGCACTGAGCGATGATGCTGGGGCTATTAAACGCACCTATGAGTACGACTCGTGGGGAGAGTTGACTGGAGGAGTAGATAACGGAAGCTTCGGCAATTACGACCGAGTGAGGTTCAAGGGTACCCTGGAGGACGAATACTCCGGCTTGCACTACATGCGTAATCGCTGGTACGATTCGGAGACTGGGAGGTTTTTGTCCGAAGACCCGATTGGGGTAGCAGGTGGATTGAACGTCTACGGATTCGCGCTTGCGAATCCAGTCAACTTGAGCGACCCTGTGGGGTTGTCAGCTGGGGACGGAGTTCTTTTGGATCCGATAAACATTACTGGCACCCCGGGCATTCCGTGGGATGTTCAGATCCACAACTGGGCGGCCGAGAATGCTCCGCTCAACATAATTTGGCAATCCACTGGCGTATTGGGTGGCGGTGGTGGTGGTAAGTTTGGGGGTTTCGGAAGTGGTGTTGGAGGGCTGGACGGGGGTGGTGCTGGAACTGGTCAATCCTGCCGGGGGGCTTGGGCAAATCTCGGGTTGGCAGTCATCCTAGACGCTGGGAAGTTGTTCGGGTTTGGTTCCGCCGCGGTGCTGGCGTACCGTTCTCGTCAAGCGGGAAAGGCAGCCGAAGCTACTCGAGACATTATCAAGGGCTTTGTCGCGGGCATGGAAAGGAATGAACTTCGGCACGCAGCCGAACGGAGGGCCATCGAAACGTTCCTGGGGACTTCTGCGCTAGGGTTGGTTGGCGAAACCGGGGTGAGCGCCGCAGGCAGTACTCTACCCGGCGAGATGGGCTGGGTTGCTCAGCTATCTGGCCTCGCTGGGGCGGGCCAGTTTTTTGCGGAGGTCTTTGTTCCTGGGGCAAGCATCGGTTTTGCCGGACTGACACTGATTGAATGCCTTGCCGATGAAGGCTAACTGAAACGTGTTGGCGAAGAAAAGGAATGCGGTGTCTACGATGTTTTTCGGCGATGGTTATCATGCGTCTGGGTAATTTGGTTCAAGGAGTTCAGTACGGGCTTGTGGTCGGTCTAGCCCTCGCTGCGGTTCCAGTCGTGGGGTTGTTGTTTGGTGCCCGGCAGATTCTACAGGCCCTGAATGTGTCGTTACTGGAGGTTGGTGTGATCTATGTCGCGGGGGCAGTAAGTGGGGGAGCCATAGCCGGAGCGTTGTGGCCTCAGACTCTGTCCCTTTGGAGGTATGTTGTACTCGGATACCTCTCGCTATTGCCTTTTTCAGCGATGCTAGCGGTTGGGATTCGTGGTCCAGATATGTCGTTTGGAACCACTGGTTTCTTGTTTTTGGCGTTTAGCCTTATGGGGCCGGTTGTAGGTATTTACACGTTTTTCTTCGTGAAGGATCAAAAGTCCAAAGGGCTTTTGTAGCGAATGCATCTTTGGGCGGAGGGCCGAGGGACTCGACCCAGTCGGTTCGATGGATAACTCTGGGAAAAAGGCGACCCTCCGCGCCGCTGACCTTTCGGTCCTCCGCCGCGCATGGGGTTGGGTTTTGCTAGGGACTCTAGCGTTTGTGGCCCAATTGATGTGGTTGTGGAACGAGGCGTCAAAAGGAACTGGCAGTTTAGCAATTGTACTCTTGGTGTTTGAATTCATTGCGGTAATTGTTGCAGTGTTTTCTGCGGTAAAACGCTACCCATTCGCAGGTGGTCGAGAAGATCCAGGGCCGAATGGCTGATATTGCGGCGCGTGGGTCGTTGGGACGAATGTCTGTCGGGGCTTAGGTTGGTGTCGTAGCTGGGGCCCTGTTGGCTGGTTGGGTGGTTTCGCTCCGGGTTCTCAATGGGCCTGCTGAAATGCAGGGCTTAGGCACGTCCTTGCTCCGGCTGATTCCAGCCTACCTAGTTGGGTCTCTCATGTCAGGAATGATGGCGGGGGCGATGTCCGGTATTGTTCGCGGCGTTGTTGGCGCGGCATTCGTTGGGTTTGTTGCAGCGATCCCCATTTCCTATATCGTATTTCTGGCTGCCGACAATCCATGGGGGTCGTCATCCGTTGAGATAACGATTGTAACTGCGATAGTGATCGGACCGATCTCGGGGGTTTGGTTATGGCGTCACAGGGGCAGGTTCTCTGGGGTGTCTCGCTAACGAAGAAAACCGCACCTTGGGCAAGACCAAGGAAAACAAGCAACTGTAGTCCGCCATGAATGCGTAAATAAGCGTCGGTTCTTCGTTCATGGCGGAATTGGAGGTGTTGGAACGCGATACCGATGTCTGAACGGGTCCGAACTGGGGTCCACCGAAAGTTTGGCGAAACAGAAAGCCCCGCAAATGCGGGGCTTTCTCGCGTTCGGGATGTTCCTGTTACAGGATCCTAAATCCTGCGCCAATAGCGATGCAGGATTATCGGCTGCACTCGCCCCCGATTACTGCCCATCGAAGCGGCGGTATTTCCAGTCTACCTCACTTGGTGCTGCAAAACTGGAAACAAGTGGAACCGAAAAAACCAGTCGGGGGCAGGGTAGTGAATGCTAGTTATTGAAGTGTAAAATAAGGTTCCCAAAGGGCGGTTCGCCGAGAGGATTTCCAGGCGTGCGCCTTAAACCACGGCCACTTGTGCTTGCTGTGGTAACCGTGGCCAGTGGTGACACGGCGGTGTTTAAGAGCATGGTTCCTGTGTGGGGAACCCTTAGTCTCGTAAACGATGCACTCGGTGCATGTTGATAGGTGGAATGATGAGTAGAATGGACGACATAGCGACTGGAGTTAAAGGAGGGTTGTTTGGCGGAGCAGTGTTTTCCACGATCGCTTTGGTGCTCTGGTTGGTTCAGGGGGCGGAGGCGTTCGCGGAGGCTCGAATGACGTTGGGCGCGCTCGTGGCGGCATACATGGTCGGTGGATTAGCGGTAGGGGGAGTTGTTGGACTGCTGCTGCCATTTGCTCGCACACCGGTGGGTGCTGCGCTCGTCGGGTCGTTAGCTGGGGTTTCCCTCGTTGTAGTGATGGGGCTGTTGATGGCTGAGGCAGCCGATGACATGGAACACTTTTGGACCGCAGCGACAATTACAGGAGTTGGGCTAGGAGCGCCGAGTGGTGTCCTCTATCATCGAATTTTTCTTGATCGTTGATGCCAAAGTTCGATGAAGGGAGCGACCGGTCGGATACGCGGCAGCCCTAAAACTGCACAACCTGCACGCCCTTTAAATATTTTTATTTGACGGACGGAGCGGGTCGTGAACTGGCGTTTACCTTTTCCGGAGGCACGGACGCCACTGGCGAACCGACGTATACCCAAAACGGAGGCAATCAAGCCGGGT